>NZ_FRFF01000178.1 GCF_900143625.1 Nocardiopsis sp. JB363 | reverse complement strand
TGTTGTGTATAAGAGACAGGAGGGGGAGGGTGCGGGAGATGACGAGAGGCCGTCCACAGGCTGTGGACCGCCATTCCCACCGCCGGGCCCCACAGGGCCGTGACCGGACCCCGGGTCCACAGGCTGTGGATAACGGTCACTCACTCTCGACCACCCCCCGGCGCACCCCGAACCTCGCACCATCGAGCTCTTCGGGGATGTCCGTCCCGACCGCCGCGGTCACCAAAACCTGTTCGGCGTCGCGCACCCGCTCGGCCAAGCGACGGCGCCGCTCGGTGTCCAGCTCGGCGAACACGTCGTCCAGGATCAGAACCGGGTCGTCACCATCTGCCCTGAGCAGGTCGAACGCCGACAACTTGAACGACAAGGCGTACGACCAGGACTCCCCCTGGCTGGCGTACCCCTTCGCCGGCAGCTCACCGAGCCGCAGGTGGAGTTCGTCGCGATGGGGGCCCACGAGACTGATCCCGCGCTGGAGCTCGCGTTCCCGGGCCTCTTCCATGCCCGAGTGCAGGATGTCCACAAGCTGTGGACGGTCGTGCGGAAGCTCGACCCCCTCCTCGACGGCCGAGGAACGGTAGGTGGGAACCGCGGGCCCACCGGACTCGGTCAGCCCCGCGTAGTTCCGCGCCACCAACGGACGCAGCTCCTCCACCAGGGCGAGCCGGGCCGCCAACAGCTCCGCTCCGGTCTCGGCCAGGTGGGAATCCCATACTTCGAGGGTGCTCAGGTCCGGGGTCGCCCGCCGGCGCAACTGCGCCGACGCCGACTTCAGCAGGGCGTTGCGCTGCTTGAGCACCCGTTCGTAGTCGGAACGCACCCCGGCCATGCGCGGGGCACGGGCCACCAGGAGTTCGTCGAGGAAACGACGGCGCTCGCCGGGGTCGCCCTTGATCAGGGCCAGGTCCTCGGGCGCGAACAGCACGTTGCGCAGGATGCCCAGGATGTCACGGGGCCGACCGGTCGCCCCTCGGTTCACCCGCGCCCGGTTGGCTCTGCCCGGGTTGATCTCCAGGTCGACGAGCATGTCGCGGCCGTCCCGCATGACCCGGGCGCTGACGATCGCCCGCGCCGCGCCCTGCCGGACCAGCGGTGTGTCGGTGGAGACCCGGTGGCTGCTCAAACTCGCGACGTATCCGATCGCCTCGATCAGGTTCGTCTTGCCTTGGCCGTTGGCGCCGACGAAGACGCTCACGCCCGGTTCGAGTTCCAGAAGGGCCGACTCATACGACCGGAATTCGGCCAGTTGCAGGTGGGAAACGTACATCCGGCCTTCCTCCTGGAGCGGGGGAGCTGGGTGTTGGAAGGGAAAAGGTGCGGGGCGGCACGGGCCGGGCCCTGCCGCCCCGAAGATCGAGGGTCAGCTCTGTTGTTCGTCGCCGGAGTCGCCGGAGTCGCCGGACTTGGTGACGGCGTGTCCGCCGAACTGGTTACGCAGCGCGGAAACGACCTTCATGGCCTCGCTGTCGTCCTGCCGGGAGGCGAAACGCGCGAAGAGCGACGCGGTGATGGCCGGGGCCGGGACAGCGAGGTCCACGGCAGCCTGCACGGTCCACCGGCCCTCGCCGGAGTCCTGCACGTAACCGCGAAGCTCGGACAGGTTCGGGTCCTGCTCCAGGGCCCGGCCGAGCAGGTCCAGCAGCCAGGAACGGACGACGGTGCCCTCGCGCCAGCTCTCGAAGGTGCCGGGGACGTCCTTGACGATCCCGGAGGCGACCATCAGCTCGTAGCCCTCGGCGAAGGACTGCATCATGCCGTACTCGATGCCGTTGTGGACCATCTTCACGAAGTGTCCAGCACCGACCGCACCGGCGTGCACGAAGCCGCCGCCGTCGTCGGGGGTGAGGGAGTCGAAGACGGGGCGCAGGCGCTCCACGTCCTCCTCACGGCCGCCGACCATGATCCCGTAACCGTTCTGACGTCCCCACACACCACCGCTGACACCGGCGTCGACGTATCCGATGCCCTTGGCCTTCAGCTCCTCGGCTCGGGGAGCGTCGTCCACGTAGTGGGTGTTGCCGCCCTCGATGACGCTGTCGCCCTCGGACAGGAGTTCGCCCAGCTTCTCGATGGTTGCGGTGGTCGGGTCCCCGGCCGGAACCATGACCCAGACGACCCTTGGTGCCTGGAGACGGTCGACGAGGGCCTCCAGGCTCTCCACGTCGCGCTCACCGGGGGAGGCGTCGTAACCGACGACCTCGTGCCCCTTCTCCCGCAGCCGGGCGGCCATGTTGCCGCCCATCTTGCCGAGACCGATCATTCCGAGTTGCATGCTTGGGCTCCCCCTTGGACACCTGTGGACACGTGGAAGCCGACCTGCCCGGGTGGACGAGGCCGGGTCCCGGGCGGCGGACACCGGTCTTCGAGTCTGCCGGATCCGTCAGCCGGACAAGCGCACCGGCATGATCAGGTAGCGGTATTCGGGGGCTCCGCCTTCCTCGGCCGGCTTACCGGTGAGGATCGCCGGCTTGGTCGAGGTGGTGAAGTGCAGACGGGCCACGTCGGTGCCGATGGCGCCGAGGCCGTCGAGCAGGTAGCCGGAGTTGAAGGCGATCTGGATGTCCTCGCCGTCCAGGTCGGCCTCAAGGGTCTCCACGGCCTGCGCGTCCTCGCCGGTGCCGGCCTCCAGGACCAAGGCGCCCTGCGAGAAGGCCAGGCGGAGAGGGGTGTTGCGCTCCGCCACCAGCGACACGCGCTTGACCGCCTCGACGAACTCCGCGCGACCGACCTCGGCCACCGTGTTGAAGGTGTCCGGCAGCAGTGCGCGGTACTTGGGGAACTCGCCGTCCAACAGGCGGGTGGTGGTGCGACGACCACCGCCCTCGAAGCCCATCATGCCCTCGCCACTGTCGCCGTCGGACAGCGCGATGGAGACCTCGGCGCCCGAGGTGAGGGACTTGGCCGTGTCGTGGAGGGTCTTGGCGGGGACCAGGGCGACCGCGGAGAGGTCCGGGTTCTCCGGCTTCCAGGTCAGTTCGCGCACCGCGAGGCGGTAGCGGTCGGTGGAGGCGAGCGTGATGGTCTCGCCCTCGATCTCGACCCGGACGCCGGTGAGCATCGGGAGCGTGTCGTCACGGCCGGCGGCGATGGCCACCTGGCTCACCGCTGCGGCGAAGACGTCGCTGCCGATGGTCCCGCTGACCCCGGGCATCTCCGGCAGCGAGGGATAGTCCTCGACCGGCATGGTGTTCAGGGTGAACTTCGCGCTACCGCAGGTCACCACGACCTTGGGGCCGTCGGTCGCGATCTCCACAGTCTGTGGAGGGAGGTTGCGGGTGATCTCGGCGAGGAGCCGACCGGGGACCAGGGTCTGCCCGGCCTCCTCGATGTCGACGTCGATCGAGACCTGGGTGGAGACCTCGTAGTCGAACCCGGACAGGCGCACCCGCTGACGGTCGTCGACCTGGCCGGCATCGAGGAGGATGCCGGCCAGGACCGGCACCGAGGGGCGTGTCGGCAGTGTGCGCGCTGTCCAGGCGACAGCGTCGGCCAGTACGTCGCGTTCGACCCGGAACTTCACTTTCCGACTCACTTTCCGCACGACCGTTGGATCGGTCGCAGCCTCAACGTTGCAGCTCGTGGGTGTCTCGTGGGTCTACCGAGGGCTCCGTCGACAGGGTGTGGACGAACCGGCTTGATGCGCTGGTCCGGGCCACGAGGAGCCACTTCGGATCCCGTTGGGGTCACCGCTCGAATCATGAGCGGCGGAGGACAGGGGCGAGAACACACGTTACCCGGATTCCCCCGCTGTCGCTGCCGGCTCGGGACCGGACCGCCTTCACCTCGATCAGGAGGCGTTGTCCACAGATTTTCCGCGGAGCGGTTTTGAAGCCACATTTGGGCTAAGGAAGGTGCGTAGTAGTAGTAGGGCCTGTGGATAATGTGGATAACCATTGTTTTCGCAGGTCACCCCAGCGATTTTTGTCCACAGGGCCTGTGGACGACCCTGTGGGTAACTCGGGGTGGCTGTGGACGAAAAATGAGGCCCCTAGTTTTTCCACACCCCGTCCACAGGGTCATCCACAGGTTTTCCCCAAGTTGTACACAGCAGCCGGTGGTGCGGTGATCCGATGACGGGTGGTCGCGTCCACAGGCCTACCCCTGGTTATCCACAGTCCTGAGGAGGTTGTCCACAGGTTATCCACAGTGTTGTCCACAGATTTTGACCCCCTCCTGTGGATAACTTCGGGGAAAGTCGTCGAAAAAAGTTTTCGGAGCCCCGCGCATAACGCGCGAACCTGGGCAAAGGTTCTGTACACAGGGTTATCCACAGGCCCCTCGGATGTTCTGTTCATCGACCGTTGTCACGGTTCTTTCGCGACCCCCGCCGATGCCGGGGTGAGGGGTGCCACAACCTGCGAAGGCCCTGGAAACCAGGGCGAACGGTCGACTTCGTACACGGACACTACGGCCCTGGTACGACACACGCCTATCGCTCGTGGTCGGCGAAACCCCCGCACAAGCCTGTGGATAACTCTCTGTGGGCGGTTCTCGGGGAGCTGTGGAGAACCGGGGGAGGGCTCGCTCTGTGGACAGCACCGCGGACAGCACAGCTCCGTGCGCCGCGACCTGCGCGGGGGGACCCGCGAGGTCGACTCATCGATCCATCGACGAACCGACCCGTCGACAGGTCGACCGACGGAGGAACGGGGAAGGCCGAGGGGCACGGGACCGGACAGGAGAAGAGGGGTGCCGTCCGACGGCACCCCTCTTCTCTCCTCCTGTACGTGTCCACTTGTCGACACGTCACCGAACCGTCAGGTCAGCGAGGGCTGGTCCTTGATCCGGCTGGTGAGCTCGTGCACCTGGTTGTAGATCGAGCGGCGCTCGGCCATCAGGGCACGGACCTTGCGGTCGGCGTGCATGACGGTGGTGTGGTCCCGGCCGAACTGCTGGCCGATCTTGGGCAGGGAGAGGTCGGTCAGCTCACGGCACAGGTACATCGCGATCTGTCGGGCCGTCACCAGCACCCGCGAACGCGAGGTTCCGCACAGGTCCTCCAGGCTCAACCCGAAGTAGGCGGCGGTCTGGGACATGATCGAGCTCGCCGTGATCTCGGGGACCTCGCTGTTGGGCACCAGGTCCCGTAGCACCTGCCCGGTGAGGTCCAGGTCGACCGACTGCCGGTTGAGGCTGGCGAACGCGGTGACGCGGATCAGCGCGCCTTCGAGTTCGCGGATGTTGGTCGAGATCTTGCTGGCGATGAACTCCAGCACCTCCGGTGGTGCGGCCAGCCCCTCCTGCGCGGCCTTCTTCCGCAGGATGGCGATGCGCGTCTCCAACTCGGGTGGCTGGACGTCGGTGAGCAGCCCCCACTCGAACCGGCTGCGCATCCGGTCTTCCAGCGTCGTCAGCTGTTTGGGCGGACGGTCACTGGAGATGACGATCTGTTTGTCGGAGTTGTGCAGCGTGTTGAAGGTGTGGAAGAACTCCTCCTGCGTCTGCTCCTTGTTCTCCAGGAACTGGATGTCGTCCACCAACAGAACGTCGACGTCCCGGTACCGGCGCCGGAAACCGTCCGCCTTGCCGTCCCGGATCGAGTTGATGAACTCGTTGGTGAACTCCTCGGAGCTGACGTAGCGCACCCGTGAGCCCTCGTAGAGCCGGTGGGTGTAGTGGCCGATGGCGTGCAGCAGGTGGGTCTTGCCCAGCCCGGACCCGCCGTGGATGAACAGCGGGTTGTACGCCTTTGCCGGAGCTTCGGCCGCGGCCACCGACGCCGCGTGCGCGAACCGGTTGCTGGAACCTATGACGAACGTGTCGAAGGTGTACTTCGGATTCAGACGTGCGTAGTCGCCCGGGGAGATCTCGGGGGACCGTCCGGGCGGCGAGGTGGGGGAGACGGTGCGGTCTCTTTCGGCCGGTACGGGGGCCGAGCCGATACGTCCCTCAGCGCCTCCCGCGAGCCGCGGAGACGCGGAGGGGCCCGTTTCGGGATCCGTCGGTGCGGGGGCCTCGGCCGGCCCGGGGGCGGCGGGGGCCTCCTGTGCCGGGGTCTCCCAACGATTCGGTCGGTCCCAGCCCGTTTCGCCCCATCCCTGCTGTTGCCACAGCTGTTCCTGGGTGGGCCAACCGCGGGAGGAACCCCAGGACGCGGGGGGCTCGGCGGCCGGCTCGGGCCGCCGGTCCTCGGGCGCGGGCTCGGGGTGAGCGGCCGGGGGAGGGGAACCGGGCTCGGGTGTGGTCCGAGGCGCGCCCGGGTGCTGCGCCGGGTACTCCCCGTGCGGTGGTTCGACGGTGGGAGCGGTGATCGGCCAGGCGTCGGGCGCGGGCTGGTACGGCCGCCCCCCGTACGGCTGATCCGTGCCGAGCAGGTCCGCCTGCCCGGTGTCCTGGATGGGGGTGTGGGCGCCCAGGGCCTCGGCCGGATGCGGTGCGGCCGGCCGCGCGTGCTGTCCGCGTGGCTCCTGGTACGACGGCGGTCCCTGTTGCGGGTTCGGGTTCGACGGCAGGGGCCCGGGTGCGTTCGGGGCCTGGTCCCGCCCGGTGGGAAACCCGCTCGGGCCGCCATAGGGGCCCGGGGGAGACGGGGTCGGGGGCGGAGTGGGCACGGCGGTGGGGTCGACGGTCACCGCGACCCGGATCTCCCGTCCCAGGTGCGCGGAGAGCGCCTTGCTGATCGCCGGGTAGAGACGACTCTCCAAGACCTTCTTCGTGAACTCGTTGGGCGCCGCGATCAGTGCGGTGTCCTCGATCAGGCCCAGCGGACGGGTTTGAGGCAGCCAGGCGCGCTGGTGCGCGGGGAGGGCGTCGTTGTCGATCCCGTCCAACACGCTCGACCAGACCATTGCGAGGTTGACCTGTGCGTCAGCCAAGGTGACCTGCCATGGTTGCTGTCCCTTCGGTGCGAATCTGTTCGGGTGGGTTATCGGAGGCGTTGAGGGGACGGGAAAGAGGGTGTTCCGTGTCACTTCCGCGAGTGGGCCGGGGGCCACGGCTTCCATTGTCCTCCCCTGGGGGAGGTGCCGGGGCAGCACCTCCGCTGGAGAATCGGACTTCTCGTCCGGAACCACCCTGTGGACAACTCGATCGATGTTGAGTCACCAAGGCTTTGACTACCTCCGGGTATCCACAGGTTCTGCCGGTTGTCCACACGTTGTGCACAGGTTTATCCACAGGATGACAGTCGGCCGTGCACAGCCGGAAGTTATCCACAATTTGCAGGTCAGATGGTGTGTGCAGCGCCTGTTCGCGGTTTTTTCGGGGGCGCGAAGGGTGCCGCCGGTAAGTTATCCACAGGCTGAGGTTATCCACAGACCTCGCCCGCTGTGGAACCCTCACGCCTTGTGGACGGCCACTTGTCCACAGGGGCTCGGGTAGCCTGTCCTCAGTGGTGACCGACACCGTCCTCGACGCCCCCGCACACACGGATGTGGACCGACGAGGACGGGTCTGATTTGACCCCGCCCCGACCAGGTCGTATCTTCTTATATGCTTATGCCGTTGATTCTGCCTGCGCTCGTGTGTGTGCATCCACACGACGTCGCGGCCACGGCCAACGCACTGTAAGGCCCCGCATACCATGGGGGGTCGTCGTAGCATTTTCCTGACACGCCCCTGGAGCCAGTAGTGAGCAAGCGTACGTTTCAGCCGAACAACCGGCGTCGCGCGAAGGTCCACGGCTTCCGGCTGCGCATGCGTACGCGCGCCGGTCGCGCCATCATCGCCTCGCGTCGTCGTAAGGGACGCGCCGCGCTGACGGTGGCCCACTAGCCACGCGAAGCCTCAAGTCTTCACTGGGACCGTCCGGCCTTCTCGCCGGCCGGTCCCTTTGTCGTGTGGCACACCGGTCGTTCCCAGCGTGAGGCCCGGTGGTGCCGTACCCCTCTCCCGGAGGAACGCCGATGTTGTCGCCGCGGAACAGGATGCGTCACAGCTCCGAGTTCGGAACGGTCATGCGTTCGGGGCGGCGCGCTTCGCGCGATGCTCTGGGCGTGGTCTATCTCGCCCCGAAGCGGTCCGACTCCGTGGAGGCCTCCGACACGGCGGAACCGCCCCGGATCGGTTTCATCGTGAGCAAGGCGGTCGGGGGAGCGGTGGTCCGCAAGCGTGTCCAGCGCAGACTCCGTCACGTGATGCGGGAACGATTGGGCGTTCTGCCAAACGGTAGCCTTCTGGTAGTACGTGCCAAACCTCTCGCCGCCCAGTTGCGCCAGGAGGACCTGGCGGTACAACTCGACAGCGCGATCGCCACGGTTCAGCGACCCCGTGGCGCCTCGCGAGGCCGGAGTGCCCGTGGTGGGCGAAAGCCCGCCAAGGGTGGGACGGCGATCAGAGGAACAGACGGGAACCGCCGCCCCGACGAGGGCGCAGAACGGTGGACGAGCCGATGACCGAGCACAGAGCGACGGCGTTCGCACGGCTGTGGATCCTGCCGATCCGCGGGTACCAACGTTTCATCAGCCCGCTCTTTCCACCGGTCTGTCGCTTCTATCCTTCGTGCAGTGCGTACGCCGTCGAGGCGTTGCGTGTGCACGGAGCGTTGTACGGGTGGTGGCTCGCCGTCAGGCGTATCGCCCGTTGTCATCCCTTCAACCCCGGAGGACTCGATCCGGTTCCGCCGCCCCGAGGGCGCCGGAACGAGGAGTCCGAGGAGTCTACGGGCGGAACCGGGCAGACCGGCACCGCTTCCGGGGACCAGTAGCTGAACCGAATCACCGAGGAGTTGGCCGGTGCTCGACTGGCTTTACAACATCATCGGCCACGTATTGGTCTGGATCCATTCGGGTCTGGCTATCGTCGGCCTGAACCCTGACAGTGGGTGGGCCTGGGGCCTGTCCATCGTGCTGCTCACCTGCAGCATGCGTCTCCTGATGGTGCCGCTGTTCGTCAAACAGATGAACACGCAGCGCAAGATGCAGGAAGTGCAACCGAAGATCGCCAAGCTTCGGGAGCGCTACAAGCACGACAAGGAGCGACTCCAGCGGGAGTCGATGAAGCTGTACCAGGAGAGCGGCACCAACCCGATTATGGGCTGCCTCCCGCTTCTGCTCCAGATGCCGGTGTTCTTTTCCCTGTTCAGCGTGCTGCGCGGCGTTGCCGAGGGCAAGGTGCAGTTCGGCTTCACGGAGGAGCTGGTCAACAGCGCTCGTGAGGCGCTGATCTTCCACGCGCCCATCGCGGCCCAGTTCAACACTTCGCCCGAGGACCTTCAGGCGCTGGGGGCCTCCGACCCCCTCATGGCGAAGATCGTCATCGCCATCGCCTGTGTGCTCATGGGCACGACGACGTTCCTGACCATGCGTCAGAGCATCAAGCGGAGCATCGCGCAGCAGCCCGACAACCCGATGATGCAGACCCAGAAGATCATGATGTACATGGCGCCCCTCTTCGGGCTCTTCGGTCTCATGATGCCGGTCGGTGTTCTCGTCTACTGGGTGACCTCCAACGTGTGGACCATGGTGCAGCAGCACTTCCTGTACCGGAACCAGCCGGCCCCGGGCGAGGCCGCGCCGGCCGCGAAGCAGGGGACCTCCTCCAAGGGCTCGGCCAAGGGCATGCTCGGGCGTAAGAAGGCCTCCGAAACCGCTCCGGAGCCGACGGAAGAGCCTAAGATCGAACGCAAGCAGCCGAAGAAGCAGACGCGCTCCAAGCGCAGCGGTGGGTCCAACTAGGGCTTCCCTGTTTCGTGTCGGCCGCGGCGACTTTCGAGTGCGCAGGCGACAATGCCCCTGAGGCGTACGACGGCCAGGGACCGACGGATATGAGGAGACGGGAACGCTGTGGGACGTAGCGAGGAAGAGAACGGCGGCGTAGCGGTGGCCGATGCACCGGAGGTCGGAATCGACATCGAGGCCTTGGAGAACGAGGGCGACATCGCCGCGGACTACATCGAGGGTCTCCTCGACATCGCGGACTTCGACGGCGACATCGACATGGACGTCGAAGGCGACCGCGCGATGGTCTCGGTCGTCGGCAGCACCCTGGAGGAACTGGTCGGTGAGGAAGGTGAGGTCCTGGAGGCTCTCCAGGAGTTGACCCGCCTCGCGGTTCACCGGGCGACCGGCGAGCGCAGCCGACTCATGCTGGACATCGGTGGCTACCGGGAGGGGCGCCGCAAGGTGCTCTTCCAGATCGGTACCGACGCGGCGAACAAGGTCAAGGAATCCGGCGAGTCCTATTCGCTGGAGCCGATGACGCCGTTCGAGCGCAAGGTCGTGCACGACGCGGTCGCGGCGGCCGGTCTGCGCAGCGAATCGGAGGGCGAGGAGCCCAACCGTTACGTGGTGGCGCGTCCGGCGGACTGACCGGAAGCAGCATCTTCGGGGGCGGTGTTTCACGTGAAACACCGCCCCCGACGTATGTCCGGGGTCGGGCGCCCGGGACTCCCCTCGGATGCCGCTTCTCCTGGGGGATGGGCGCGGTGGCATTCTTGTGTGGGACGGGGAATCGCGGGGATGTGTTTCACGTGAAACCAGGGGGCGCCTCACACATAGGATCGTCCCCGGGGCCTTCCCCACGAGTTGTCCCGCCCTCGGCAGTGCGAGGACGACCCCGATCCGCGCACCGCGCGACCCGTCGGTGGGAGAGCCCCGTACGCGCGGACTGCCGTGATCCCCCGTGCGTTCCACTCGCCGTCGACCTGTGGACAGGTCGACATGGCGACCCGATGGTTCATGGAAGTGACGATGGACGAGTTCCGACAGGTGGTGACCGATGACCTCGGGCGCTGAGGAGACCGGCGCTACGCTCCCCGCACCCTCTTCGCGAGCGAAGGAGGTGTTCGGCGACAGCCTGCCCGTGGCGATCCGTTTTGCGGAACTGCTCGCCGACGATGGCGTGCGTCGAGGGCTGATCGGCCCGCGCGAGGTGCCGCGTCTTTGGGAGCGGCACCTCATCAACTGCGCTGTCGTTGAGGAGCTGCTTCCGGAAGGGGCGGAGGTGGTCGATGTCGGCTCGGGTGCGGGACTGCCCGGGTTGGTGCTCGGGCTGTTGCGCCCCGATATTCGGATGACCCTCCTGGAACCCCTGCTGCGAAGGACGGTCTTCCTGGACGAAGCCGTCGAGCTGCTCGGTCTGGACAACGTGACGGTGCGTCGAGGGCGTGCGGAGGAGGTCCATGGCGAGTTGTACACGGATTTCGTCACCGCTCGTGCGGTCGCTCCACTGTCACGTCTGGCGGGTTGGTCATTGCCCCTGTTGCGCAAGCAGGGCAGTCTGTTGGCTCTCAAGGGAGAGCAGGCGGAGGCTGAGCTCGCGGAGGCGAAGCAAGACGTTTCGAAACTGCGGCCTAGCGTCTGCGATGTGATCAGGGTGGGGCGGGGTAAAGTCGATCCCGCTACCACGGTCGTTCGCGTCACGGTGACATCCGACGGTGGCCCGTCCCCCGCCGGAGGTTCACAGAAGAAGAGGCGGGACGACAAGAAGAAGCGCGGACGGAAGAGGTGAACTCATTCGTGCCCCAGAATCCAGCCGACAACGCCGGCGTTTCACGTGAAACACCGGTGGGTGCTTATGGAGATCTGCTCGATGTTTCACGTGAAACATCGGCCGAACCAGCGGCGGACCAGCCCCATGTTTCACGTGAAACGTGGGGGGCGGCCCACGCCGTCGCACCCGAAACGCCCATAGCGCAGGTGGCCCGTGCGGCCATGGCGGTCCAAGGACACGAAGATGTCTGGCCTCGCCCCAAAGCCTGTCGCGTCATCAGCGTCGCCAACCAGAAGGGTGGCGTCGGTAAGACCACCACGACGGTGAACATCGCCGCTGCCCTCGCCATGCACGGACAGCGAGTCCTCGTGGTCGACCTCGACCCGCAGGGGAACGCTTCCACCGCTCTCGGCATGGAACGCGACTCGCAGACTCGATCCATCTACCACTGCCTGGTGGAGGACGAGGAGATCCGTAAGCTCGCCCAACCGGTCCCGGACATTCCGAACCTGTGGTGTGCCCCGGCCACCATCGACCTGGCCGGCGCGGAGATCGAGCTGGTCTCGCTCGTCGCCCGAGAGGCCCGACTCAAGCGGGCCTTCGCCGCCTACGACACCACCGACCTCGACTACATCCTCATCGACTGTCCGCCCTCGCTGGGCCTGCTGACGGTCAACGCGATGGTCGCCTGCGACGAGGTCATGATCCCGATCCAGTGCGAGTACTACGCGTTGGAGGGGCTCGGTCAGTTGCTGCGCAACGTCGAGTTGGTCAAGTCCCATTTGAACACCGGGCTGTCGATAAGCACCATCCTGCTGACGATGTACGACGGGCGCACCCGTCTGTCCCAACAGGTGGCCGAAGAGGTGCGCTCGCACTTCGGAGATCTGGTTCTGAAGACGCTGGTGCCGCGAAGCGTCCGTGTCTCCGAAGCGCCGAGCTACGCACAGTCGGTCATGACCTACGACCCCACGTCCACCGGTGCGGTGGCCTACCTCGAAGCGGCACGCGAGATGGCCCACCGCGCGGAGGGAATCAGCGCCGGCTGACGGTGACTGTTTCACGTGAAACACCCCGGCCGTCGGTCGGGCGGATCAGTACCAAGGATTGCGAAGGGAATTGCCGGTGAGCCAGCAGCGGCGCGGACTGGGCAAGGGGCTGGGGGCACTCATCCCGCAGGGGCCGGCGGCCCCCGCGCCGGTGGAGAGTGTCCACGAGACTCCCGCGCCCACGGAACCCACCCCTGAACAGGCGGTGGCCGAAGTCCCCAACGAACTCCCTGACGGCACCTACATCGAGGCGATCGCGCTCACCTCGATCACGCCGAACCCCCGGCAGCCCCGCATCCACTTCGACGAGGAGGCCCTCGAAGAACTGAGGGACTCCATCGTCGAGGTGGGTCTGCTTCAACCCATCGTGGTCCGCAAGGTCCAGGGTGGGAAGGATCCCCGCTACGAGCTGATCATGGGGGAGCGGCGGTTCCGGGCGAGCAAGTCCGCGGGCCTGGACCGTGTTCCGGCGATCGTCCGCAGGACCGAGGACAACGAACTCCTCCGGGAAGCACTGCTGGAGAACCTCCACCGGCAGCAACTGAACCCCTTGGAGGAAGCGGCCGCCTACCAGCAGATGCTGGACGACTTCGGGACCACTCAGGAAGAGTTGGCTCAGAGCGTCGGCAAGTCGCGTTCGCACATCTCCAACACGCTGCGCCTGCTCCACCTCCCGGGGAAGGTGCAGACGCGGTTGGCGGCCGGGGTGCTGAGTGCCGGGCACGCCCGAGCGCTCCTGTCGGTCGACGACCAGGAGGCTCAGGAGCGCCTGGCCGATCGGGTCAACAACGAGGGCCTTTCGGTCCGTGCCCTTGAGGAGATCGTCGCCCTGCGCCGCAAAGGCCATGACGTCGACGAGGCGGAGCGGGTGCGTCGGTCCGCCGGGCGCATTTCCAACCCGCCTCAGGTCGAGGAGTGGGCGTCCCGTTTCGGCGACCGGCTCGACACCACCGTGAAGGTGGACATCGGTCGGAAGAAGGGCAAGATCGTCGTGGAGTTCGCGACGATGGAGGACCTGGAACGGATCATCAAGCAGATCGAATAGTGATGACGCCACTCTCGTGATTGAGCGAGGGTGTGCGGCGGGGGGCGGTGTTTCACGTGAAACACCGCCCCCCGTTCGTGTTCGAGGGGTCGTTGACGCGGAGCACTCGCGGTCTCGTGTTTCACGTGAAACACGCATCTTCGGGATCGCGATGTTTCACGTGAAACAGGCCGCCCTCGAACGCGGCCGAGGCGCCACGATCCTCCTGGGTGGATGTTCGGGCGCCGATCCGTACGGCGGGTCCCCGAAAACGGCGAGAGGCCCCCAGGCGTCGCCTGGGGGCCTCTCCGGGGGGCGGTTACAGGAACTCGCCGAGTTCCTTCTCCAGGACCCGCTTGGGCTTGGCGCCGATGAGCTGCTTGACGACCTCGCCGTCCTTGTAGACGTTCATGGTCGGCAGCGACATGACGTTGTAGGCGCGCGGCGTCTCGGGGTTCTGATCGGTGTTGATCTTGACGACCTCGATCTTGTCGCCGTACTCCTCGGCCAGCTTGTCCAGGACCGGGGCCATCTGCTTGCAGGGGCCGCACCAGTCGGCCCAGAAGTCCACCAGCACGGGCTTGTCGCTGGCGAGGACCTCCTCCTTGAAGGTGGCGTCGGTGACGTTCTTGACGGTCGACACTTCTTGGTTCTCCTTGGTTCGACGAAACCGGGTGGGAAGGTGGGAGGTCAGTTGCCGTGCTCGGCGAGGTAGCGCTCCGCGTCCAGCGCGGCGGAGCAACCGGTGCCCGCGGCCGTGATCGCTTGACGGTACTGGTGGTCGACCACGTCGCCCGCCGCGAAGACGCCCTCGATGTTGGTCCGGGTGGACGGGAAGTCCGCCTTCACGTAACCCTCGTCATCGAGCTCGATCTGTCCCTCGAACAGCTCCACCCGCGGGTCGTGGCCGATCGCGACGAACAGGCCCGTCACGTCCAGGGTGCTCTCCTCGCCGCTGTTGCGGTCGCGGACCTTCAGACCGTTGACCCGGTCCTCACCGAGAACCTGGACGACCTCGGTGTCCCAGATGAACTTGATCTTGTCGTTGGCGAAGGCACGCTCGGCCATGATCTTGCTGGCGCGCAGCTCGCCCCGACGGTGGACGATCGTCACGGACTTGGCGAAGCGGGTGAGGAACAGGGCCTCCTCCATCGCGGTGTCGCCACCACCGACCACCGCGATGTCCTGGTCGCGGAAGAAGAAGCCGTCACAGGTGGCGCACCACGAGGTGCCCCGACCGGACAGTTCCTTCTCGCCGGGCACGCCCAGCTCGCGGTATCCCGACCCGGTGGCGAGGATGACGGTGTGCGCGAGGAAGGTCTCGCCCCCGACGGTGACCTCCTTGACCGGCTTGCTCAGCTCGACCTCGGTCACGTCCTCGGGGACCAGCTCCGCACCGAAACGCTCGGCCTGCTTGCGCAGGTTGTCCATGAGGTCGGGGCCCATGATGCCGTCCGGGAAACCGGGGAAGTTCTCCACGTCGGTGGTGTTCATCAGCGCGCCGCCGGCCGTGATCGACCCTTCGAAGACCAGCGGGCGCAGCTCCGCACGGGCGGCGTAGACGGCGGCGGTGTACCCCGCCGGACCGGAACCGATGATGATGACATTGCGGACGTCACTCACGCTGGTAGGCCCTTCAAGCAGTCGGCTGTCCTGGCCACGGTGACGTGACCGGAGGGAAGATGGTTAGCACAACCGATGGTAGGCGCACAGCATTCCCTTCGGGACATCCGCCCTGTTCGCGACGGAGGAGAACAGTCCTCAGCCGTCGCCGCCGCCTCCGGTGATGCCTCGGATCCCCAAGGCGATCCCACCCGCCACCGCCCCCCAGACGGCGTTCAGTACGAGCACCATCACCAGGGCGAAGGGGTTGGTGAGCGGCCCTTGAAGCTGCCCGTCGAGGACCGGTGACAGGATCGCGCTCAGCGCCGTGGCGAACACCCCGTAGGCCACCCCGGTGCAGAGGAGGGTGAGGAAGGGACGTGGGATACGCGCGATCAGGACCGCCGCCACCCACAGCACGGTGATGAGGACGGTCGTGACCACCGGGACGAAGGGGCCCTGATCGAGGGCATCGGTGACACCCGTGATGCGCAGCAGGGGACGGATCAGAGCCAGTGCCCCGAGCCCCAGGACGAGTGGCCACGAAACGCCGGAGAACAGGCCTCGTGGTGTGGGAGGTGTGTGTTGTCGCATGGGTGCCTCATGGTCGGTGCGTCGTGAAATCGTCAGTGGATCCGGTCCTCACCGACGCTAGGTTCATCGCCCCCTCGTGGGCGTCCGCATCGGGACTCTCGTGTGTACGTCGGAACGCGTACCGACGCGCGTCCGTGGACCAACGGGCGGGACGTCCTCGCTCCCTAGAATCGACACATGCCGGAACAGCCCACCCGCCAAGGTCTCGTCGTCGACGCCCTGTTCGGCTTCGCCGTCTTCGCCGTGGTGGCGATCGCGGTCGGAGCGGACGTCAGTGGTGAGGGCGACCAGGCCCTGGGGTACGTGATGGCCTTCCTTCTCGGCGGGCTCATGCTGCTGCGCCGGCCGGCCCCCGTGCTGGTGCTCCTGGCCACCTGCGTGCTGGTCATCGGCAACTACGTCATCGAACTGCCGACGATCGGTCTGGCGATCCCGGTGGCCGGCGCCCTGTACTCGGCGGCCGAGGCGGGGCGGACCCGGTGGGCGGCGGGGGGATCGATCGCACTCCTGCTGGTGTCCACCCTGGCCCGGCTGGGCCAGGGCCAGGACATCGCCTACCTTCTCGGCTACGAGTTGGCGACCACGGTCGCGGTCATGGGCGCGGCGATCGCGCTCGGGGACGGGGCCAGGCAACGTCGCGAAGGTGCACGGCAACGCGAACGGATCGCCGCGTTGGACACCCAGGCGCGGGACGCCGAGGCCGCCGAAAGGTCGGCGCGTGAACGCACCGGGATCGCCCGGGACCTGCACGACGCGGTGGGGCACCATCTGTCCGTGGTCTCCTTGCACGCCGCGGTCGCCACCGAGGCGCTGGAGGAGGACGAGGCGGACCTGCCCACGGCCCGGGAGGAACTGGCCCACGTGAGGCAGGCGTCCCGGGAAGGGCTGCGCGACCTGCGCGCCACGGTGCGGGCGTTGCGCGAACCGGGGGCGGAGGTCGAACCGATCGCGGGCCTGGCCCACCTGGAGAGTCTGGTGGGGTCGGTGCGCGACGCGGGACTGACGGTCGAGGTCTCGGGTTCGGCGGGGGAGGGGTTGCCCGGGCTGGTCGACGCGACCGCGTACCGGGTGATCCAGGAGGCGCTCACCAACACGTTGCGGCACGCGCGCGCTCGGCGTGCCAGAGTCCTCCTGGAGCGTGACGGCGAGGAGTTCGTCGTCACGGTGACCGACGACGGGAGGACCGTGGACGTACCTGTGCGGGAGGGCAGCGGCCTGACGGGGATGCGAGAACGGGTGCGCATGGCGGGAGGGGCCGTGGAGTTCGGGTCGGTACCCGCCGGCGGTTTCCGAGTCAGTGCCCGGTTGCCGGTCGGAGGTGGCGTGTGATCAGGGTGCTGTTGGCCGACGACCAGCCACTGGTTCGAGCCGGTGTGCGGGCGCTGCTGGAACGGGACGGCGACATCGAGGTGGTGTCGGAGGCCTCCGATGGGCGTGAGGCGCTCGCCGAACTCGACCGCTTCCGCCCGGACGTGCTGCTGCTGGACCTGCAGATGCCCGCGGTGGACGGGTTGGGCGTGCTGCGGGAACTGGAACGTCGACGTGTCGACACGTCGGGGCGCCGACATGTCGACACCCGGGTGGTGGTGCTGACCACCTTCGGGGAGGACGACAACGTGTTCGGGGCGCTGCGACTGGGGGCCGCGGGGTTCCTTCTCAAGGACGCGGGTCCCCGGGAGCTGCGCGAGGCGGTCCGCACGGTCGCCGCGGGCGACGCACTGCTGTCACCGGGGGTGACCCGCAGGGTCGTCGAACGCCTGGCCCGGGTGGAACCACCGCCGGGGGCGGGGGAACGACTGACCGGTATCACCGATCGTGAACGCGAGGTCCTCACCCTGGTGGGTCGGGGTATGTCCAACCAGGAGATCGGCGCCGAACTCCACCTCAGCCCGGCCACGGCCCGTACCCACGTCGGTCGACTGCTGGCCAAACTCGGGGTCCGGGACCGGGTGGGTCTGGTCGTGGTCGCCTACGAGAGCGGTCTGGTCCGACCAGGAGAGGGACGCTCTTCCTAGTGCCCCATCACGGTTGAACCCCGACCGACACGGCATCGGACCGGTGGGAAACCCGCTACAGGCTTCCCTCGGCGAGGACGGCCGAGTCCAGGTCGCCACCGCGGGCGCAGGTCGGGTCGACCACGAGCACGTCGACACCATCGCTCTCACGGGAGAACAGGACCCAGGCACGGTCCGTGCCCTCGGTGCCCTCCCACAGAGCGTCGTCGACCAGGGTGACGTGGGCGTCGGTGCCGGCCTCCACGTGGGCGACGCATTCCTGCGCACCCTGGGGCAACGTCGCCGACTCTTCCGCCTGCACTCCCATGTCGTCGTCGGCCTCGGCCCCGTTCAGGACCTCCGACGCCTGCGTCGTGAAGTCGTCCTCGGTGTAGACGGTGCCGCTGGCGACACCTTCCGCGGAATAGGACTGGGCGGTGTCCGGGGCGCTGTCCGTCGTGGCGTCCTCCGACAACTGGGAAGCCGAGTCCAGCTCCGGTTCGCCCGCCATCAGGCTTCCGACGACGGCGGAACCGGCACCGATGACGAACACCGACGCCGCGGCGACCATGAAGAGCTTGGGAAGACCGAAACCGCGTCGCTTCCGGTTGATCGAGGTGACGGGTGCGGGTGTTCCCGGTTCCGCCGGCTGTGTGGTGTCGAGACCTCGGGCGGGACGGTCCGCGGCCGCGCGTTCCGTGGCGGCCTCGGAGATGCGACCGTCGAGGAGGTCGGCGACGTCCTGCGGCAGCGCGGGCGCCGGGACATCGGCGAGCACGCGGGTGACCCCGGCGAGTTCGTCGATGGTGGTCGCGCAGAGGGCGCAGGTCTCGATGTGGTCGGCGACAGAGCGTTCTTCGTCGGATTCCAGAAGGTCCTCGGCGAAGAAGGCGAGTGCCTCCACGTCAGGATGGGACGTCACGATGGGTTGGCACCTCCTCTCCCAGATGTGACGTCTCGGGGAGGCCCGGGGTTCCTTAGATGAGCCAGGGAAGGGAGAAGTTTGGCGCGACCTCGCGCACATCTGCTCTTGACCGTGCCGGTGGCCACTTCGAGGATGTCGGCGGCCTCCTCGACGCGGTACCCGAGCATGTCCACCAGGGTCAGCGCCATGCGCTGGTCCAACGGCAGTTGTTCGAGGGCGGCGTGCACGTCCAGACGGGACTCGGTCTGGGAGGCGTGATCGGGAGCGCCACCGGCCCGGCCGAGACGCTCGTTGGAGATGATGTCGAGCGTCTCGTCCTCGGTGGGGGTGGCCGGACGGACCTTCCTGCGCCGGAGCCGGTCGTGGCACGCGTTCACCACGATCCGGTGCAGCCAGGTGGTGACCTGCGACTCACCACGGAAACGGTCGGCGGCGCGGAAGGCCGACAGGAAGGCGTCCTGAAGGGCGTCGGACGCTTCCTCGGGGTCGCTCATCATCCGGATGGCGACAGCCCAGAGGCGCTCACGGTGTCGGCGAACCAGTACCCCGAACGCCTGTTCGTCACCTTGAGCGTGCCTTGACAACAGCTCCTTGTCAGGAAGCTCTTGGGCCGCGTCCATCTGCGCTGATCACATACCCCACAACTAGAAGGAACTAGAGTCCGCGTACCTCGACCTCATTGACGCTTCCACGGTAGCGGCCGTCGTCCGCGGGCAGTTCGGTGAACCAGAGCAGGACGTACTGTCCGGTCACGCTCTCGTCGAACTCCACCGCCTGCGAGCCGCTGACGGAACCTTCCCAAGCGACGGGAAGGGCGGAGTCGAGGGACGACGGGTCCGTCGCGGAGATGTCGTCGCCGACCCGGATCTGCATGCCGTAGTTCTGCTCGGGCGTGACCAGATCGAGTTCGTGGACCTCCTTGGCCGAACCCAGGTCGAGGAGTAGACCGACACCGGTCTTCTCGGTACCCATCGGGTCCTTGTAGCCCTCGGTGTTCCACTGGGTGCTCACGTCGCCGTCGTACGCGAGCCCCGCATTGGCCCCGTGTTCGCTCCCGTCACCGAGTGGGTCGAAACCGTCGGCTCCGGAGATGGCGAGGACTTCCAGGTCGACGCTCTCGGGGGCCTCCTCGGTCTCCCCCCCGCTGGGGGCGGCCTCTTCCTCGGTGCCCGAACGCAGGCTGGTTCCGAGCGTCCAGGCGCCCGCGACCACACCGGCGAACAACAGGACGGCCACGGCGCCGATGAGCAGGCGCTTGGTCGACGTGCCCTGACCACGAGCGGTGCGTTGCTCCATCCGCGAGTTCGCCTGCGGTCGGGCACCGCCCGAACGCGCGGCGGCGGAGCTGTTGCGGGCACTGCGCCGGGGACCGGTGGCGGTGTCGAACTCACCCGTGCGTCGGGAGGTGCCCGGTTCCGGCGGGGGGACCGCCTCCGCGGGGGCCACGGGCAGCGGGATGAGGCGGGGTACCTCGGCCAGCGCCGCGCAGAACTCCGCGGGGCTGGTGATGGGCGGGCCTGGCACCAACTGTCCGACCAACTGCGGCAGTGCCGCGCGGGTGGTGATGGTGGCGAGCTGTTCGCTGACGCCTTGGCGCAGCTGACCGGGAGGGTAGGGGCCCATGGGTCCCTGTGGGGCACCGGGCAGGCCGCTCTGCGGTCCACCCGGCCAGTAACCGGTGAGGGCCGCGTACAGCAGGTTGCCCAGCCCCTGGGCGTCGACGGCGCCGGGCTGTGGGACGTTGCTGCCCAGCAGCGCGGCGTCCACCCCGATGCCGGTGACCTTGACGGCTCCGCCACTGCTCCACATGAGCTTGCCGGGGGACAAGCACAGGTGGTACAGGCCGTTGGAATGGGCGGCGGCGATGGCCTCGGCGGCCTCGGCCACCAGGCCCGCGGCGCGCTCGGGCTCCATGGGGCCTTGTTGGAGGAGTTCGGCCAAGGAGGAGCCGATGACCCACTCCTCGACCACGTAGGGGACGGGTGCGGTGTCGTCGGCGTCGAAGACCTGGGTGACGCGGGCGTCGGGCACACGGCTGGTGGCCCGTGCGGCGCGCACGACCTCTGACGTTCGGGGGAAACCGTCGGCGAAGGTCCATACCGCGACCGGACGCGCCAGCGTCTCGTCGGTGGCTTTCCACCGGGTCGCACCACCGGTCTCGCTCACCACGTGGTCGAGTCGGTAGCGGTTGGCCAGCTTCGCCCCGGGTTCGATCAGGAAGGTGCTCATGATGGGAGTGACGGGTGCCAGTGCCGCTGAGTCGCGTGGTGCCTGTGCGGGTTCACGCGAGGGGGTCGGCCCTGTCTGCTGTCCCCAGCCTCCCTTCGGGCAGCTCGGATAAACGATGCTCTAGCGGTAAAGCGGTATCTGTCCATGCTAGGACGCCTGAACAGCCTCTTTGGAGGACATTGATTACCCATCCACCTTCCTGGACGTATTCGTGTCCGACTACTCAAGGTCATCCATTCCAGGTGATCAGCGGCGTCGCAGTCGTGTCTTGAGCAAATCCAGGAACGATGTGACTTCAGTCACATTGAGGAACTTGGCCGCGACCACGAACAGTACGGCACCGACCAGTCCTCCGGCCACCATCGAGCCGAGAGCCGGCCACAGATCACCGGGAAGGCCCTCGAAGACCACGATCATCAGCATGCCGAAGAGGGCCGCGGGAACGGCGGCCAGGTGCAGCTTGAACAAGGTGACCACGGTGCGACGTCCGTCCAGGCCGTTGAGGCGCTTGTGGAGGATGTACCACATGATCATCGAGCCCACGATGTAGTACAGGCCGTAGGGGAGCGGCAGCCACACCACGATGTGCTGCGGGGTGTCCGCCATCACGAACAGTAGACCGATCCCGGTGATCGCGTGCGTGATCTCCGAGGGGATCGCCACCAAGGCGGGTGTGCGGGTGTCGCCCAGCGCGTAGAAGACACGCATCTGTAGCTGGAAGAGCGTGAACGGGATCAACATCACGCAGAAGACCATCAGGATCCGGCCGATGGCCGCGGCGTCCGCCACGCTCGTGCTGCCCTGCGCGTAGATCATCACGCAGAACGGGATGGCGAAGACGATCATCGCCACCGAGATCGGCACGATCAACACCGAGGAGAGACGGAACCCCCGAGAGAAGTCACTGCGGACCTGGTCCTTGCGCCCGGCCGCGACGTGTTCGCTCATCCGGGGCAACAACGCAGTGATCACCGAGACCGCGATGATCGCGTACGGCAGCTGGAACAGCATCGAGGCGAACTTGTAGGCCGCGATCCCCGATCCGGTGTCGTAACCCAGCTCCGCCGACATCGCACCGGCGCGGGTGGCGACGTTGGTGGAGACGAGAGCGCCCACCTGCGCGACCACGATGTACAGCATCATCCAGGAGGCGGCGCCGGCCGCCTCGCCCAGGCCCGAACCGCGCAGGTCCAGACGGGGCCGCCAACGGAAGCCCGCCGCGGCCAACGCCCAGATCAGCACGGCGGCCTGCACGACCTGACCCAACGAGGTACCCAGACCCAGCAGTGCCAGCTCGCCCTGCGTGATGGTCTCCGGGGACCGTCCCGGGCCGGCGATGTTCAGGTACCAGAGGCAGACGCCGATGATCACGACGTTGTTCAGTACCGGGGCCCACATGGGGGCGCCGAACTTGTTGCGCGCGTTCAGCATCGCGCTGGCCAGGCCGCTGGCGCCGATGAAGAAGATCTGCAGCACCAGATACCGGGCGAGGATCACCGAGACCTCGTACTGGGCCCCGCTGAACCCGCCCGCGTAGATCCTGATGAACCACTCGGCGATCAGTACGGACACCAGGGTCAGCACGAACAACCCGAGCAGCATCAGGGTCACCAGACGCTGCTCGGTCTTGTCGCCCCCGTCGTTGTCGAGCTTGCGCCGCTTGACCAGGAACGGCACGAACACACTGGCCAACAACCCGCCGATGAGCAGGTCGTAGATCATGTACGGGACCATGCCCGCGGTCTGGTAGGCGTCGCCCAGCAGTTGGGTGCCGATCGCGGCGGCCAGGATGATGGCCCGGACGAAGCCGGTCGCGCGTGAGGCGATCGTGCCGACCGCCATGATCGCGGTCGACTTGGCGATATTGCCCGGAGCGGTGTGCGACGAACCACCGATCTCGTCGCCGTCCTCCAGACCGGCCCGGTCCGCCGTGCCCAGGTCACCGATCTCGCTCGGATCCCGGAGGGTCTTCAGACCGGTCTCGGGTTCACCCTGCGGTTCGGAACGTTCGTACGCGTCGAGCACGTCCTCCGGCATCACCATCTGGCGGCGGGAGCGTTGCTTCGGATGGTCCACGGGTCTGTTCTCAGATCCGTCGGCGTGCTGACGGGGGTTGTCGCTGGACACCGTCGGGCATTCCTTTTCTGGCTGAATACGGCTACGGGTTCGTGGGCCGGCGGGTGCGGGGCCGGAAGGAGGGGGCGATGATCAACGACGCACGCGACCGCGGATGAGTTCCATCGCGGCGCTCAGTTCCGGAACGCGCAGCACACGTGCGGACACGAGGAAGAGCAGAGCACCGGCGACGCAGCCCACGAGGGGAGCGCCGAGGTAGGAGAACAGACCGGGGCCGACGTAGGCATCGAAGAACCAGAGCACACCGAAGCCCACAGCGACGCTGGGGACGACCGCCAGGTGCAGGCGCAACAATGTGCCAATCACGTGCTTTCCGTCAAGTCCTCCGATACGGCGACTGATCACCTGACCGGCGATGACCAGACCGGAAAGGAACGACAGCATGAAGCCCGAGGCGACGCCGACCACGACCATGTTCGGCGGCAGCAGCAGATAGGCCACCAGTGCCAGAGCGCTGTGAACAGCGAGGTTCGCGCCACCGATGAGGGCCGGCGTCTTCGTGTCGCCCATGGCGAAGAACACGCGCAGCATCAGTTGGAAGATCGTGAACGGCACCAGACCGAGCGACATGACCATGAGGATCTGGCCGATGGCGGAAGCGTCGGCCACCGAGACCGACCCGCGGGCGAACGCCAGGACGGACAGCGGTTCGGCGAACATCGCGACCGCGAAGGCGGTCGGCACCAGCACGAAGGCGGAGATCCTCAGGGTGCGGGAGAAGTCCGAGCGGACCGCGTCCCAGTTCCGGTCGTCGGCGTGCGCGCTCATGCGGGGCAGGAGCACGGTGATCAGGGAGACGGCGATGATCGCGTAGGGAAGCTGGAAGAGCTGGTAGGCCAGGTTGTAGGCGCTGATGCCCGCACCCACGTCCAGACCCTCTTCGATGCTCGCGACGTTGGCGGCGTTGGCGATGTTGGTGGTGATCCACAGCCCGGCCTGGGTGAACAGGGTGTAGAGCATCATCCAGCCGGCGGTGCGGAGCGCCTCGCCCAGCCCGGAGCCGCGCAGGTCGAGTCGGGGGCGCCAACGGTAGCCGGTGCGGGTCAGGGCGATGAACAGGACCACGGCCTGCATGGCCATGCCCGCCGCGGTGCCGGCACCCAGCAGGGTGAGTTCGGCGCCGGTGATCGTCTCGGGGGTCTTCCCGGGGCCGGCCACGACCAGGAACAGCGCGGCCACGCACATGATGATGACGTTGTTCAGTACCGGAGCCCACACCGCGGCACCGAACTTGTTCCGGGTGTTGAGCATGGCGCTGAGCAGGCCGCTCAGACCCACGAAGAAGATCTGCGAGAGCAGGAAACGCGCCAGGTAGACGGACGTCTCGAACTGCAGCGGGGTGAACCGGGATCCGTACAGCCAGATCAGGGTCTCGGCGGCCAGGATCGCGGCCGTGGTCACCAACAGCAGCGCCAGCACCATCGAGGTGAACAGACGGTCCTCGGTGGCCTTGCCGCCGTCCAGGTCGTTCTTGCGCCGCTTGACCAGGAACGGGATGACCACGGAGGCCATCAGGCCGCCGATGAGCAGGTCGTTCAGGATGAAGGGGATCGTGTGCGCCGTGTGGTAGGCGTCACCGAGCAGGTGGGTGCCGATGGCGGCGGCCAGCACGATGGTCCGCGCGAACCCGGTCAGCCGGGAGGCCATGGTGCCCACGGCCATGATCGCGCTGGAGCGCATCATGCCGCCGGAACCCTCGCCCGCGGCCGACTCGTTCCCCACGGGCCCGGCGTCGAGCGCGGGGTCGTCCCCACGGGACGGCTCCCGATCGTTCGGTCCTTCGCCACCGTCGCGCTCATGACCGCCGGGGTGCCCGCCGTCCGGGGCGGGGCCGCGTGGGGCGGCCATGGGCGCGGGGAACTCACCCTCCTCGTAGGAGGACGTCGGGCCCGAGTAGGGCCGGATCGCGCTGTCGCCGGGGAGGGGACCGTCGGCGTGCTTACCGTGCTTAGGCGCGTAACGAGGGGGTTGTTCGTCGCCGTTAGGGGATTCGGTGACCACCGTGGATCAGCGTTCCTTTCATCGGAGGTATCGAGTCGCGGCCCCGGGGCCCGGAGCATGGCGAAGAGTGCGGGGGTGATGACGTGTGAACAAGGGGACAGGTCGACGGGGCGACATGTCGTCATGTCGCCCCGTCATCTTGTCGACACGGCTTCCGGCGTCACGTGCGGGTGTCGCCGTCATTCGATGGGTCCTCGCCGAGGCCGGTGTCCTCGGAGTCGGTGTCCTTCGCGTCCTGGTCGGACTTCGTGTCCGCGGCGTCGCTCCGGACCTCTTCGTCCTTGTCGTCCTCGTCGCCTTCAGGGGCGGCGCCGTCGGCCGCCTCGGCCTTGGCCGCCTGCCGTCGAGCCCACTTGCGCAGGGCCCTCGGGGCGAGGGCGACGATGAGGATCAGCAGCCCGATCCCGCTGATGAGCAGTGCCTGTGTTCCCAGACCCGTGGCGTTCACCTGGATCATGGTGTCCTGAGGGCTGATCGGCTCACCGTTGGAGTTCTGCAGGCTCACGTGGACCGTGGTGGTGCCGTTGATCCGCGCGGAGAGAGGGACGTAGACGGTGGTCTTGGCGCCCGGGGCGATCTGGAAGTCGGACGTGTAGGTACCGATGCCGAGCCGCTCGGAGTTCTCCGAGTAGATCGACAGGTGGACGTAGACCGACTCGTCCTCCAGGTCGTTGGCGACGAGCACACCGGTGATCCCGGTACTGCTGGCCAGGGTCACCGGTTCACCCGGGATGACGCGCACGTCCTGCATCCGGTCCTGCACGGACTGGCCGACCACCGAACGGGTGGCCCCGGCCAGAGCCTCGCGTTCACGCCAGTACACCGATTCCAGCCGCACGATGGCGGGACGGAAGGGGTCGCTGTCGCCGACGAGGATGCTGTTGAACAGGCGCACGTCCCGGCTCACGTCCTCGACCTGACCGAGGTAGGTGGAGCCGAGTTCCTGTTCGCGGGCCCGGTCCGGGTAGCGCAGATCCTCCCGGGTCTCCTCCCGGTCACCCTGATCGGGCAGCTCGACCCCGTCCAGACGTTCGGGTGACAGCCACGGCAGGTCCTCGGTGGCTTCGAGGACACCGGAGGCCAGCTCCGTGCTGGGATCCCAACCGGCGGGCGGAGCGGCCACCACGACACGGTCGTCACCGACGTTCTCACCGGCGATCATCGCGGTCTCCGCGGCGAACCGCTGCAGGGCCAAGGCGGACTCACCGGGCCCGTGTGAGGGCATGGACAGCACCTCGGTCAGGCCGACGTCGGCGACCAGGGCGAACGGTTCCTCTTCGTCGTCCTCAGCGGCCGGAAGCGGTGCCTGTGCGGTGGGCGTGGTGGAGAGCCAGGACGCGGCCGGCATCGCCGACTCGCGCAGAAGGAACCGGTGGGCTCCGTGCGCCGCGTACAGCTCGTGGACGTTCTCGTCCATCAGCCCGCGCGCCGGGAAGGCGAACCTGGAGTCGGCCTCCATGGCCAGGGAACGGCGCACCGCCTCCTGGGCCAGGGTCAGGGAGGCGTCGGCGTCGACGTGCAGGTCGTTGCGCAGCAGCGCGACCAGGTCGGTGTTGGCGTACGGGGTGGCCACGACGGTGTCGGCGGGCAGGATCCGGCGGGCCTCGCGCAACCACACCTGGGCGGGCACGTCGGCGGCGCGCTGGTGGCGTTCCGGTTCGGTCCCGCCGGGGACCTCCAACAGGTCCTCCAGGACGTCGTGTTCCTCCGCCGCGATGCGCAGGACGTCGTCCATGGTTCCGGGGTCGACGGCCCACGTGATGGGGACACCCTCGGTCCGTTCGGGGGTCTCCTCCTCGCCCTCTTCGGTCTCCTCGGGGGAGTCCGGGGTCTCCGAGGCTTCGTCCTCCGGCTCGGCGGTCGCTTCGGGGGAGGGGGAGGGGGACGGCTCCCCGCCGGGGCCGTCCTCGGTGGGCTCCGCGCTGGGAGGCTCCTCGCCGGGGGACAGCTCGGTCGTCGGGCTCTCGGCGTCGGGCGAGGGCCCCTGCTCTTCCTCTTCTTCCTCTTCCTCCTGTAGGCCGAGCTCCTCGACGAGGTCCTCCTCACCGGCCTCGAAGGACAGGGGGACCTGGGCGCCGGTGGCCAGGAGACGGCCCAGCCGCCCCTCCTCGGCCACGGACGAGTGCAGGTCCTCACTCAGGAAGGTGTCGTCGTCGGCGCGCTGCGGCTCTTCCATCAGCGGCCAGACCCACGCCAGGTCGAGTTCGTCGACGTCGTCGTTCCCCGTGTAGGGGAGGAAGGTGTACTGCGTGCCCAGCTGTTCGCCGTCGCCGTCCAGGGCTTCCACGACCATCGGGTAGACGCCGTGGGACCCCAGGTCGAGGTCCTTCACCGGGGTGCTGAGCGTGTATTCCAGGCCTTGGTCGGGCTCCAGTTCGCCCGCGAACTCTTCCTCGGGGCCCTCCGCGTCGGGTTGCCAGCCGTCACCGGTGGCGAACTCGTTCATCTCCTCGCGGGAGTTGAAGGAGTGCCGCGAGTAGCGGATCCTGACGGTGACGTCCTCGATCGAGGAGTCCGTGTCGTTGGTCACCTCGCCCGCTACGCGCAGGGTGCTGTCCTCGTCGATGGCGTCCGGCGTGATCCGGTCCACGACGATCGGAGGCACCGACTCCTCGTTCTCTGGTTCCGCCGAGACGGGTGAGAGCGTGGCCGGGATCGGGAGCAGGGCGGCGGTCATGGCCATGACCGCGGCCGCGGAAGCAGTTCGACGCAACGCTTGACCGGTTTCCTGATTCGGGGCCAGGTGTCCGTCCCGCCAAGGACGTGGAGTGACGGGGCGGGGGCGGATCGGGGTGCCCGCGCGGCGCGCTCGGCGTGAGGCGGGGCCGGTGGCCGTGGGCTGAACCTGACGGGCCACCACTTCACCAGAAGATACCGTGTTCACCGAGCCCGGGTTCTGGTGCGCCCGTTCGCCCGGCGCGTGGCGGGGACAGCCTTTCATCCGGTGTGGGGTGTGCGCCAGAGGTGACGCGAGCAGGTCGGCGATTCGCGGTCACCCCGCGCGGACGCTTAATCTGCGTGGTGTGCCGAACACAGAGTTTTCGAGTGAGAACGACACCGCCCGCACCCGGCCCGCGTCGGTGAGTGAGCCGACCGGTGAGCAGCGGGCGGCGATCACCGCGTTGATCGACTCGATCCGCCCGATCCCCGAGGACCTCGGGGATCGTTTCGCCGCGCACGACCAACAGATCGCCATCGTCGGCGGTCCGGTGCGCGACGCTCTCCTCGGGCGTGTCTCCAACGACGTGGACCTCACCACCGACGCCGTACCCCAGGACATCCTGAAGCTGGTCGACGGCTGGGCGGACTCGGTGTGGACCGTCGGTATCGAGTTCGGCACGGTGGGCCTGCGCAAGAGAGGGTTCCAGCTGGAGATCACCACCTACCGCAGCGAGGCCTACTCGCCCAAGTCCCGCAAACCCGAGGTCTCCTACGGCACCGACATCCACGACGACCTGCTGCGCCGCGACTTCACGGTGAACGCGATGGCGGTTCGCCTACCGAGCGGGGAGTTCGTGGATCCCTTCGGTGGCCTGGCCGACCTGCGGGACAAGGTCCTGCGCACCCCGGGGCGTCCGGAGGACTCCTTCAGCGATGACCCGCTGCGCATCATGCGCGCGGTGCGCTTCGCCGCCCAGATCGGTTTCAGCCTGGCCCCCGAGGTGGCCGAGGCGGCCCGGAACATGGCGGATCGGCTCTCCATCGTCTCCGCCGAACGTGTCCGGGACGAACTCACCAAACTCATGCTCAGCCCGGACCCGCGCCGGGGCATCGAGCTCATGGTGGACCTGGGCATCGCCGAGTACGTGCTCCCGGAGATCCCCAAGATGCGGCTGGAGATCGACGAACACCACCGGCACAAGGACGTCTACGAGCACTCGCTCACCGTCCTGGACCAGGCCATGGAACTGGAGCGTTCACGCGGGCACGAACCCGACCTGGTGCTGCGTCTGGCCGCGCTGCTGCACGACATCGGCAAGCCCAAGACCCGTTCCTTCGAGGGCGGTAACCGGGTGACCTTCCACCACCACGAGGTGGTGGGCTCGTCCATGACCCGTAAGCGCCTCAGCGCGCTGCGTTTCCCCAAGGACGTGACCGCCCAGGTCGGCCACCTGGTCGCGCTGCACCTTCGCTTCCACGGGTACGGCAAGGGGGAGTGGACCGACTCCGCCGTGCGCCGCTACGCCCGTGACGCCGGTGACCAGCTGGAGCGGCTGCACATCCTCACCCGGGCGGACTGCACCACCCGCAACCGGCGCAAGGCCGCGGTGCTCTCTCGTTCCTACGACGACATCGAGCGACGCATCTCCGAACTCGCCGAACAGGAGGAGCTGGACAGGATCCGCCCCGACCTGGACGGTAACGAGATCCAGGAGATCCTCGACGTCAAGCCCGGCCCTCTGATCGGCAAGGCCTACCGGTTCCTGTTGGAACTGCGGCTGGAGAACGGCCCCATGGCCAAGGAGGAGGCCGCCGCGGAGCTGCGCGTCTGGGCAGCCGACCACCTCAAGGGCTGAGCGGTGCTCGGTACGGGTTTCTGCCCTCTTCGTCGCCCGCCACCGCCCGAACGAGGCATCACAACCCCGGTTTGACGGCGGTGATGGCCATCGCCATGCCGAAGACCCGTGCAGGGGTGCCCTCCAAGCCGTCCGAGACGGGCTGGAGGGCCCGCATCCGGCGGTCGAACGGCGGCATGAGGTAGTCGATGGCGCGCACCCGCAGCCCCGCGTCGCGCAGCAGGCGTCCCATCTCCTGGGTGGTGAACGCCCGCGCGTCCGACATCCGATCGTGCAGTGGGCGCACCCACGGCAGGAACGGCGCCGTTCGCCCCACAGGACCCCGTGCGTCTCGAACGGGAACCACCGGTTGGGCGTGGTCAGCGAGAACGCTCCGCCGGGCTTGAGCACCCGCTGGATCTCGGCGAGGCTCTCCTCCAGGTGGTCGAGGTGTTCGAGCACCTCGAACGCGGTGACCCGGTCGAAGGTGCGGGATTCGAAGGCGAGGGAGTCGGCCGACATCTTGTGCAGGCCGATCCGGTTCTCCAGGTCGGTGCCCGCCATGCGCTCGGCGAAGGCTTCGAGACGGGCGGGTTCGACGTCGATGGCGTCCACCCTCACGTATCCCCCGGAGAGTTCGACCGTGTAGGTGCCGTCCCCGCAGCCGACGTCGAGCATCCGGTCACCGCGGGTGGGAAGCTGTCGGCACACCGCCCCGATCCTCTTGGTGACCCCGCGCGCCCCGAAGGCGCTGGAGGGGTTGCCGAGTCCGTATCCGACGCTCATGGTCGCCATCTCCTCGTCGATGAGTCACTGCGGGGGACACTACATTAAGTGACTCTTTGATTACGAATAGATGTATCGACGGGTCGACACGTCGACCTCAGGTGGCGGAGCGCTCCACGTCGGAGCGGCCCAGGCGGCGGGCTCGCGAGGCCCAGGCCCAGCTCAGGGACAGGAAGGCCAACACCATCGCCGTGATGATCGGCACGCTCACCCCGGACTGGGGAACGAGCCCCGCGGTCAGCGCCGCGCCCAGCACGAACGTGGCGTTGAACAGCACGTCGTAGACGGAGAAGACCCGGCCGCGGAAGGCATCGTCGACATGTCGCTGAACCAACGTGTCGACGGTGACCTTCACCCCCTGGGAGACGAAACCGAGCACGAACGCGGCCACCGGGAACAGCGTGGGGGAGAAGGGCAGCGCGAACACCAGCAGCGCGACCGCGGCCGACGCCAACAGGGAGGCGATCCAGGCGCTCGCCCCGATCCGCGCGGTCGCCGACGGTGTGGCCACGGCTCCCAGGAAGAACCCGAGGGCGAGCAACCCCGCGGACACGGAGAACCCGGCCAGGCCGGCGACCCCGCCTCCGGTGAAGGTGTTGTTGTACAGCAGCAGGGTCACCAGGCTGGAGATGCCGAACAGGACCCGATGACCGCCGATGGTGAGCAGGGCGGCGCGCACCGGGACCCGTTCCCAGATGTGCCGGACCCCGGAGACCATGCCGTGCATCACGTTGCCGAGGGCCTCCCGGACCACTTCGGGCTCCCCCTCCAGATGCGGTCCCAGCTCCCGGTAGCGCAGGGTGAGCGAGACCAGGGCGGCCCCGGCGAAGCCCAACGCGGCCACGAACAGGATCACCCCGGTGCCCAGGGCCCGTTCACCGCCCATCATCCCGATGGCGAGCCCTACACCGGTCCCGAGGGAACTGGCGACGGTGCCACAGGTGGGGGTGACCGCGTTGGCCATCATGAGCTTGTCGCGGGACACCACGTAGGGCAGCCCGGCGGAGAGACCAGAGAGGAAGAAGCGGTTGACGCTCAGCACCAGGAGCGCCGCGACGAAGAACGCGGGTCCTTCACCGTTCGCGACCAGGAACGCGGTCACCGTGGCCAGGACGGCCTTGAGCACCGACGACAGCAACAGGACCTGCCGGCGGGGCCACCGGTCGATGAGGACCCCGGCGAACGGGGCGACCACGGAGAAGGGCAGGAGCAGTACGGCGAAGGCCGCGGCGACCTCTCCGGCACCGGTGTGCTGTTCGGGGTTGAAGAAGACGAAGCCGGCCAGCCCGGCCTGGTAGATCCCGTCGGAGAACTGCGAGACCAACCGGGTACCGAACAGCCGGCGGAACCGGGATCCCTGGAGGACCGCGCGCAGATCACCGAAGAAGGACACTCGTCAAGAATAGGAGAGCCCACCGTGCGCGGGGGAGGCGGGAGAGAGTGCGGCGCCCGGGACCGGTGCGGCCCCGGGCGGAGCCTCTTGTCACTCGCCCTTGATGAACTGTTCCACCGCGTCGTGGGCCTCGGCGTCGCTGTACTGCTCCGGAGGCGACTTCATGAAGTACGAGGAGGGAGCCAGGATCGGGCCTCCGATGCCGCGGTCCTTGGCGATCTTCACGGCGCGGACCGCGTCGATGATGATGCCGGCGGAGTTGGGGGAGTCCCACACCTCCAGCTTGTACTCCAGGTTCAGCGGAACGTCACCGAACGCGCGCCCCTCCAACCGGATGTACGCCCACTTACGGTCGTCCAGCCACGGCACGTGGTCCGACGGACCGATGTGCACCGCGCCGGCGTTGAGCTCGTGCGGGATCTGCGAGGTGACCGATTGGGTCTTGGAGATCTTCTTGGACTCCAGGCGCTCGCGTTCCAACATGTTCTTGAAGTCCATGTTGCCGCCGAAGTTCAGCTGGTAGGTGCGGTCCACGACCACGCCCCGGTCCTCGAACAGCTTGGACAGCACCCGGTGGGTGATGGTCGCGCCGATCTGGGACTTGATGTCGTCACCGACGATCGGGACGCCGGCCTTGGTGAACTTCTCGGCCCACTCGGGGTCGGAGGCGATGAACACGGGGAGCGCGTTGACGAAGCCCACACCGGCGTCGATGGCGCACTGGGCGTAGAACTTGTCGGCATCCTCCGAACCCACGGGGAGGTAGGAGACCAGGACGTCGGCCTTGCTCGCCTTGAGGGCGGCGACCACGTCCACGGCGTCCTCGGAGGACTCCTGGATCGTCTCGCGGTAGTACAGGCCCAGACCGTCGTAGGTCGGGCCGCGCATGACGGTCACGCCGGTCGGCGGGACGTCGCAGATCTTGACGGTGTTGTTCTCACTCGCGCCGATCGCGTCGGCGAGGTCGTGGCCGACCTTCTTGGCGTCCACGTCGAAGGCGGCGACGAACTCGATGTCGCGCACGTGGTACGAGCCGAACTGGACATGCATCAGACCAGGGACCCGGGCCTCCGGGTCAGCGTCCTTGTAATAGTGCACGCCTTGGACGAGTGACGCCGCACAGTTGCCGACGCCCACGACGGCTACACGTACCGAACCCATTGGTTCTTGCTCCTTCTTCTTCGCGAACATGGATTCCACAGCGCACGGCGACGGGCCCGGGCCGACGGCGGTCCAAGGCTCGTCATCCTGCGTTCGTTTCCGTTGTGGTCAGCAGCGCGCACGGCGGATCTGTTCCCCCTCAGGGCCGTCGGCTACGAGGGCGAACTATGCTTGTCTGGCTGGTTTGTCTGCTATGACTCTATCTTCGCTTTCGCTGTGAGAGCGCATGTCATGTGGCGCTTGAGTGGTCTCATGTCCCACATCGAACAGGCGAAGGTCCTGCGGTCCGAAGAACTCGCGCGGTGATGTCACATCACGGCCCCTAACTGGGCCGATGTCCACGATTGTTCACTTGAGTGATAGCCGTCACAAGCCGCCGAGTGGCCGCGGTAGGTGCTGTGACCTGCGAAGACTCCCCCATTCCGGCGCAAAGTGACAACTCGGTCGAAGTGCGCGATAACCTCGCGCGTGGGTTGTGCAATACCGTTCGATCGCTCTACCGTGACTCATGATTTGCGTGTGCGGCCGGTAGTACCCCCGAACGAAGCCACCGCCGCGGCGACGTTCGCACCGGCTCGAAACCGCCGGTGAGCAGGGGATGCGCACCCGCAGGCCAACGATCAGGAGGAAGTAGCGGCCAACGTCTTCGCGACCTGTTGAAAACCTGCGCCCGGGGTTGGGCGTCTCTTTATCAAGCCTTGAACGACAGGCAACAGCGGTGGAAACCAGGCAGAGCCGGCCCAGAACCCCGCCGGTACACCGCTACAGGTCGCGAATCACCGATCCCCCAGGGGGACAGACCCCCGTTTCCACCAAGGAATCGTCAGGCCGACCGGCCGTGAGAGGCAATCGAGGACCACGTGAGTACCGAACGACGACGGAGTGCCGATGGCGGCCGTCGCCGGGCCGATGGCCCGGGCGACGGTCCGCGCGGTGACGGCGGAAGGCGTAGGGCCGAGGGCCCGCCCCGGGAAGAGCGTGCCGGCGGCCGTCGCCGATCCGAACCCGAGGACGGCGGAGGTTTCTGGGGGAGCGGTGACGAGAAAAGCCCCCCACGTGAATCGCGCCCGCCCGAGGCCGGAGCCCGCGCCGAAGGACGTCCGCGCCCCGAGGGCGGACGCCGTCGCGCCGAAGGCGGCCGACCCCAGCGCCCCGAGGGAGAACGGCGTCGCCGTCCCGAAGACGGTGAGCGTCCGCGACGCCGCCCTGAGGACGGTGAGCGTCCCCGTCGCCGGCCACCAGAGGGTGCCGAGGGCTCGCGTCGCGGCCAGGACGAGAGCAGGCGACGCCGCCCCGAGGATGGTGACCGTCCCCGTCGTCGCCCCGACGACCCGCGAGCAGGCGGGCGTCGCAGGGCCGGATCCGGCCCTCGGGACCCCCGCGAACGCGAACACGGTTCCCGCTCCGAGGGCCGCCGCGCTCCAGGCAGAGGCAGCAGGGCCGCCGGAGGCGCCGGAGGCCGTGGTGGTGGCGGTGGACGTCGGCGTTCCCGCGAGGAGGAGCCCGACGACCGTCACTGGTTCAAGCGGTTCATGTCCAAGGCGTGGAAACCCGCGCTGGCCTTCTGCGGGCTGATGTTCATCGGCGGCGTGGCCGCCTTCGCGGTCCTGTACTCCATGGCCCCCGACGCCAACGAGTTGGACGAGAACGCCGAGAACCAGATGTCCGCCACCCAGATCTACTGGGCCGGCGCCGATGACGACGAGGAGGGCGAGCTCGCCAGCACCACCGGCGACGTCCAGCGCGTCGCGGTCCAGCGCGAGGACATCCCGCCCACGGTCGTCGACGGTGTGCTCGCCGCCGAGCAGCGCACCTTCTACGAGGACCCGGGCATCAACGTCATGGGCATCGGTCGCGCCCTGCTCTCCCGCGGTGAGGCCGGCGGCGGTTCGACCATCACCCAGCAGATGGCTCGTGGCTACTACAACGACCTGCAGGGCGAAGAGCCGCTGACCCGCAAGGTCCGTGAGATCTTCATCTCGATCAAGCTCAGCCAGCAGGTCGAGCACGACGAGATCCTCACGATCTACCTCAACACGATCTACTTCGGCCGTGGTGCCTCCGGTATCGAGATGGCCGCGCAGAAGTACTTCGACAAGAGCGTGAGCGACCTCGACAGTGCCGAGGGCGCCTTCCTGGGCCTCATCATCCAGATGCCCAGCAACTTCGAGAACCCCGAAGAGGGTTCCTGGACCGAGACCTACCTCAACGACGAACGCTGGCCCTACGTCCAGGAACAGCTGGCCCTGATGCACGAGGAGACCGACGGCGAACGCGGTCTTCCCCGAGCCGAGGCCGAAGCCCTGGAGATCCCGGAGAGGGTCGACTACAACCCCGAGGAGACGGAGGGTGACCCCCGGCTCGGGTACGTCCGGCAGGCCGTGATCAACGAGGTAGAACGGCGTTACGAGGGATCGGGCATCACCGGCGCCGACATCGCGACCCAGGGCCTGGTCATCAAGACCTCCCTCGACCCGGAACTGATGACCGCGGCCGAAGAGGCGTTCAGCGTCCTGCCCGAGAGCGCCGCCGATGACACCATGCACGGTCTCACCGCGGTGGAACCCACCACCGGGAGGATCGTCGCCTTCAACGGTGGTTCCGACGTCACCACGGTGATCAACAATTCCCTGGTCCACCAGACCCAGGCGGGTTCGGCGTACAAGCCCTACGTGCTGGCTCGCGCTCTGTCCGACGGCATCGGTCTGCGCAGCCAGTTCAACGGGGACAACGGACGCGAGTTCCCCGGTCTGGCCAGCCCGGTGAACAACTCCGGCGACGTCGACTATGGCGAGGTCGACCTCATCCAGTCCACCGCGGACTCGGTCAACACCAGCTACGTGGAACTGGCCATCGAGGTCGGCGAGTCCCGGGTCGATGAGTTGGCGGTCGAGATGGGCGTGCACCCGGACCGGCAGACCACGTCCACCGTCGGTCCGCTGGTCGCCCTGGGCACACACCAGGTGAACTCGCTCGACATGGCCAGTGGCTATTCCACCTTCGCGGCCGAGGGGCGGCACTTCCCCGCCCACATGGTCACCGAACTGCAGACCGCCGACGGGACGGTGCTCACCCCCGACGACTCGGAGCAGATCGAGGCCGGCGAGGAGGTCCTCAGCGAAGCGGTCGCCGCCGACGCCACCTACGCCATGCAGCAGGCGGTCCTCGAAGGTGGTGCCGGTAACGCGGCTCTGTCCGACGGCCGCCCCGTGGCGGGCAAGACCGGTACCTCCTCCGACGCGGTCTCGGCCTGGTTCGTGGGATACACGCCGCAGCTGACGGCCGCGGTGGGACTGAGTCGGGCCCAGGGCGACCCGCTCGACTTCGGCGCCGAACTCGGTGACGTCTACGGCGGTACCACCTCCGCGAAGGTCTGGAAGGCCTTCATGGAGGGCGCCATGGAGGGCGAGGAGCACCAGCAGTTCCCCGAACCCCAGTGGGTCGGTGAGGACATGAGCTACCTGCCCACTCCCACTCCGAGTGAGACACCGGAGGAAGAGGAGGAGCCGAGCGAGGAACCCAGCGAGGAGCCCAGCGAACCGGAATGCGACCCGCGGGACCCCTCGTGCGAGACCGAGGAGCCACCCGAGGACTGTGATCCTCTGGACCCGACCTGTGAGCAGACCGAGCAGCCCGAGGAGCCGGAGGACTGCGGTCCCTGGCCGCACCAGGACGACTGCGAGGAAGAGGAACCCACCATGCCCGGACAGCCGGGCGATAACGAGCAGCAGAACCAGGGCAACAACAGCCTGATCAGGCCCAGGGAGTGACCCGGGACTGAACGGGTGGTCCGCCGCCGGTTCACGGGGCCGGTGCCAGAGGGAAGAACCTCGGGCACCGGCCCCGTTCGTGTTTCGGGACGTCGATCCGCCGTCGGGTGTGTCCGGAGCTTCCAGGAGTCAGCCCAGGTGGTATTCGGCTGCTGGTAAACTCTCCTCCCGTATGGCTCAGAGTCCGTGTGGTGCGCCCCCGGTCCGATCGGGACGGTGAGACCCCGGGCTCCTGCCCTCCTGCCATGGAGATTCCATGGCCGCGACAGTCCAGAGGAGGAACGTACGCCTATGCGTCGTTACGAAATCATGGTCATCCTCGACCCGAACCTCGACGAGCGCTCCGTCGCCCCGTCGCTGGAGAACTTCCTGAACGTCGTCCGCGAGGACGGCGGCTCGGTCGAGAAGACGGAGATCTGGGGCAAGCGTCGCCTCGCCTACGACATCGAGAAGAACTCCGAGGGCATCTACGCGGTCATCGACCTGACCGCCAAGACCGCCACGGTCAAGGAGCTCAACCGCCAGTTCGGCATCGCCGAGGCCGTGCTCCGGACCAAGGTTCTGCGCCCCGAGGTTCACTAGGCACTTCGGTGCCCGTCCCTCTGATCCCCGCCCGTTCGTTTTGTCCTAGGCGACAGGGATGATGCGGGGACCAGGCGTAACCGCCTGATCCGAACTATCTCGAACCGGAGCCGATCCATGGCAGGCGAAACCCAGATCACGCTCGTCGGCAACCTCGTCGACGACCCTGAACTGCGCTTCACTAACAGTGGAGCCGCAGTCGCCAGCTTCCGTGTGGCCTCGACGCCCCGCACCTTCGACCGCCAGTCGGGGGAGTGGAAAGACGGCGAGTCCATGTTCCTCACCTGCAGTGTCTGGCGGCAGTACGCGGAGAACGTGGCGGAGACTCTTCAGCGCGGCATGCGCGTCATCGTGCAGGGCCGTCTGAAGCAGCGTTCCTTCGAGACCCGCGAGGGCGAGAAGCGGACCGTCTACGAGATCGACGTCGAGGAGGTCGGCCCGGCTCTGCGTAGCGCCACCGCGAAGGTGACGAAGACGCAGCGCCAGGGTGGCGGCGGCTTCGGCGGTGGCGGTGGTGGCGGTTTCGGTGGCGGTCAGCCCCAGCAGGGCGGCGGCTACGGGAACCAGGGCGGCGGCTTCGGTGGTCCGCAGGGCGGCCAGGGCGGCCGCAGCGGTCCTCCCGCCGACGACCCGTGGGCGACCAACGGAGGCGGCGGTGGTGGTGGCGGCTTCGGCGGTGGCGGCGGCGGAGGATTCTCCGACGAGCCCCCGTTCTAGTACGGCTCCACGGCCCACGTAACACCCGACACGGTGTCCCTAGCGGCACCGAGTCACACTTTCCATGTCCCAGCCCATCCCCGGGTGGACCCCGGGGCTCTTGAGAAGGAGCACCACGATGGCTAAGCCCCCAGCGCGCAAGCCCAAGAAGAAGGTTTGCCTCTTCTGCCAGGAGAAGCAGTCCTACATCGACTACAAGGACACCACGCTTCTCCGTAAGTTCATCTCCGAGCGCGGCAAGATCCGTGCTCGTCGGGTGACCGGCAACTGCACCCAGCACCAGCGCGACGTCGCGACCGCGATCAAGAACGCGCGCGAGGTGGCCCTTCTGCCCTACACCAGCACCGCTCGCTAGCGGCGATATCCGAGGGAGGTTTTTGTCGTGAAGCTGATTTTGACCCACGAGGTCAACGGTCTCGGAGCCCCCGGCGATGTCGTCGAGGTGAAGAACGGTTACGGACGCAACTACCTGCTCCCCCGTGGGGTCGCCATTCGGTGGACCCGTGGTGGGCAGAAGCAGATCGACCTGATCCAGCGTGCCCGCAAGGCGCGTGACATCCGCACCCTGGACGAGGCCCAGCAGGTCGCCGGCCGGGTCAGCGCTCTGAACGTGCAGCTCAAGCAGCGCGCCGGTCAGGGTGGTCGTCTGTTCGGTTCGGTCACGCCCGCGGACATCGTCGAGGCCGTCAAGGCCGCCGGTGGCCCGGAGCTGGACAAGCGCCGCATCGAGATCAAGAACCCGATCAAGTCGGTCGGTGCCTACAAGGTCCAGGTCCGCCTGCACCCTGAGGTCTCCGCCCCGATCAAGCTGGACATCGCCGGCGCCTAGTCGCCGACCTTTTCCGGTCCTGGAACCCCGCTCCTCCTCTGAGGGGCGGGGTTCTTGCCGTCCGGTGGACACGCCCGGGCGACAAAACCACCCTTTGATTACTCTTTGTAACCTACCGTGTTCTCTGTGTTGCGTCGCGTCCCGCGACGCTCCTCACGGAGAGGACAGCATACCGATGGCCGCTGAGAGACGACCCGAGATCGACCACCCGATGGCCGTGGGCCGCAGGACGATGCTGCGGGGAACGGTCCTGGCCGCCGGGGGAGTGCTCCTCGGTGGTGCACTGGGGGTTTCCGCCGTGGGCCAGGCTTCGGCCTCCGCGATGCCCAAGGTGTACACCAGGTCGAACTGGAAGGCCCGATCACCGAAGGAATCGGTGGAGATCCTGGGCAAGGGGCCGACGCACATCGTCGTCCACCACACCGCGACCGGCAACTCGTCCGACACGTCCACCAGTCACGCCGCCGCCCTGTCCCGGTCCATTCAGAGCTACCACATGGACAGCAACGGCTGGATCGACACCGGGCAGCAGCTCACCATCAGCCGGGGCGGACACATCATGGAGGGGCGCGACAAGACCCTCCGGGCGATCGGCGATGGCAAGCACGTCCTGGGCGCGCACACCGCCGACCACAACTCGCACACCATCGGGATCGAGAACGAGGGCACCTATACCTCGGCGACCCCGCCGAAGTCGCTGATGTCCGCGCTGGTGGACACCTGCACCTGGCTGTGCCTGGTGTACCAACTGGACCCACAGGACGCGATCGTGGGCCACCGCGACTACAACTCCACCAGCTGTCCGGGTGACAAGCTCTACTCGATGCTCCCGAAGCTCCGTAACGACGTCGGGAGTCGCATGCGAGAACAGCTCAGCCACCTGAGCCGATACGCCGGCGAGGAACTCAGCGTCGAAGAGCTGCCGAGTTTCCCGGACGCGCCGGAGGCCGAGCGGGTCGCCACCTTCTATCACGGCCCCACACTCGGGGATCTCGACAGGTCGCACTGACTTCCCACCCGTCGCCCGCCACCGCCCTCAACGGACGGCCTGGCGGCCGACGGTGTCAGCCCTCTTCGTCGCCCGCCACCGCCCTCAACGGACGGCCTGGCGGCCGACGGTGTCAGCCCTCTTCGTCGCCCGCCACCGCCCTCAACGGACGGCCTGGCGGCCGACGGTGTCAGCCCTCTTCCTGTTTCCAGGGCCGGCCGCTCGTCAGGACCGGGTGGCGCCGGTGATCAACCAGGCGCTTCCGCGCGCACGAAGTCCCAGGGTGACGGCTCGGGCCAGGATCCACACGGCGAAGGCGATCCACAGGCCCACCAGCCCCCAGGTCTGGGAGGCGGCCAGGTGCGGAAGGACCAGGGCGAACGGCATGAAGGCCAGCATCGTCCACAGGGAGGCCCACGCGAGGTAGCGCTGGTCCCCGGCACCCATCAACACCCCGTCGAGGACCATCGTCACGCCGCTGAGCGGCTGCATCAGCGCCACGACCACCAGCGAGGCCATGATCAACCCGGCCACCCGGGGATCAGAGGTGAACGGCACGTGGGCCCACGGCAGCACGAGGAACACCAGGACCATGAACACCAGGCCCGATAGCACCCCCCATTCGATCATGCGTCGGGTGGCGTCCTTGGTGCCCCGCACGTCCCCCGCTCCCAGATAACGGCCCACGATCGACTGCCCCGCGATGGCGATGGCGTCCATCGCGAAGACCAGCAACGCCCAGATGTTGTAGCTCACCTGGTGCGCGGCGATCGACTCGTCCCCCAACCTGGCGGCCACCGCCGTGGTCACCAGCGCCACCACACGCATGGACACACTGCGCAGGAACAGCGCGAACCCGGCCGAGGCCGAGGCCTTCAGACCCGCCACGCTCGGCATCAGCGACACACCCTCGCGTCGGGCGGCGCGGACGATGGTGGCCACGTACCAGAACGCGCCCGCACCCTGAGCGAGCACGGTGGACCACGCGGAGCCGGCGATCCCCCAGTCCATGACCAGAACGAAGGTGGCGCACAGGATCGCGTTGCCGATGTAGGAGGCGACCGCCACCATCAGCGGGGTACGGGCGTCCTGCAGCCCGCGCAGTACCCCCGTGCCCGCCATGATGATCAACAGGAACGGGGTGCTCAGCAGACTGATGCGCAGGTAGGTGATCGCGTAGGGGGCGATCTCGGGGGAGGCGCCGAGGAGCTCGATCATCCACGGGCCCAGCGGCCAACCGATGCCGATGGCGGCGATGCCCAGCAGGACCGCGAGCCAGAGCCCGTCCACCCCGTCGCGCATGCCGCCGGGGATGTCCCCCGCGCCGAACTTGCGGGCGACGGCCGCGGTCGTTCCGTACGCGAGGAAGATGCACACCGCGGCCAGGGTCAGCAACACCTGTCCGGCGACACCGAGACCACCGAGCGCCTGGGTGCCCAGTGAACCGACGATGGCGGCGTCGGTGAGCAGGAAGAGCGGTTCGGCGATGAGCGCGAAGAACGTGGGGATGGCGAGGGCGAAGATCTCGCGGTCGTGGCGGTGTCGGAAGGGAGCCGCCGAGAGCAGTGTGGCCATGGCAGAGCCACAGTACCGGACAGGCGTTCGAGGGGCGGGGTGAGGTTATCCACAGGCTGCCGGAAGCCTGTGGATAACCTGTGGAAAGCCTCCCCGTGAGACATCTTGCACGTCCCGGTAGAGAAGCATGTTTTCGCAGTTCAAGTGGGTTATGGGCGACAGATGGCATAGTTATCCACAGGTGATGTGCATAACCTCTGCGCGCAATGCCCCACGGTGCTGGGGATGTGATGGTAAAGGGGTATCCACAGGCCACCCTCACGGCGTCCCCCGTCACCCGGATGGGGCATGCTGGAAGGGTCGGCCCGGACCCGGGTCGGCGCACGCGTCCTGTGTGGGGGAGTAGTCCGTGAGTGTCGCCGAGCAACCACCTGAAGCAGGCGGATACGAGCGCACTCCACCGCACGACATCCAGGCCGAACAGAGCGTCCTGGGCGGCATGCTCCTGTCCAAGGACGCCATCAGCCAGGTCGTCGAGATCATTCGCTCCGCGGACTTCTACCGGCCCGCGCACCAGATCATCTACGAGAGCGTCGTCGACCTGTTCTCCCGTGGCGAGCCGGTCGACGCCATCTCGGTCAACGCCGAACTGACCAAACGCGGCGAGGCCGTCCGCGTCGGTGGCGCCCCGTATCTGCACACCCTCACCGAGGCCATCCCCACCGCGGCCAACGCCGGTTACTACGCCAAGATCGTCTCCGACCGCGCGGTCCTGCGCCGTCTGGTCGAGGTGGGTACCCGCATCGCGCAGATCGGTTACTCCGGCGACGGTGAGGTCGACGACCTGGTCGACCACGCCCAGGCGGAGATCTACAAGGTCGCCGAGAAGCGCACCGGCGAGGACTACGTCGTCCTCGGCGACATCATGCCGGGCGCCTTGGACGAGATCGAGGCCATCGGCGCCAACGACGGCAGCATGACCGGTGTCCCCACCGGCTTCGCCGACTTCGACGCGCTCACCAACGGCCTGCACCCCGGCCAGATGGTCATCATCGCGGCCCGTCCGGCCGTTGGAAAAAGCACCCTGGCCTTGGATTTCGCGCGTGCCGCGTCCATCAAGAACGAAATGACGTCCGTTTTCTTCAGCCTGGAGATGGGGCGCAACGAGATCGTCATGCGTCTGCTCTCCGCCGAGGCGCGCGTGCCACTGCACACCATGCGGTCGGGCCTGATGACGGACGATGACTGGGCACGGCTGGCCAGACGTATGGGCGAGGTGGCCAGTGCTCCGCTGTTCATCGACGACTCCCCGAACATGTCGATGATGGAGATCCGGGCCAAGTGCCGCCGGCTCAAGCAGCAGCACGACCTCAAGCTCGTGATCGTCGACTACCTCCAGCTGATGAGCTCGCCCGGCCGGGTGGAGAGCCGCCAACAGGAGGTCTCCGAGATGTCGCGTTCGCTCAAGCTGTTGGCCAAGGAGCTGGAAGTGCCCGTGGTGGCGCTTTCCCAGCTCAACCGTGGCCCCGAACAGCGCACCGACAAACGCCCACAAGTATCGGACCTTCGCGAATCGGGCAGCATCGAGCAGGACGCTGACATGGTCATCCTGCTGTACCGCGAGGACGTGCACGACAAGGAGTCGCCGCGCGCCGGTGAGGCGGACATCATCGTGGCCAAGCACCGTAACGGACCCACCGCCGACGTGACCGTGGCCTTCCAGGGCCACTACAGTCGCTTCGTCGACATGGCTCCGGGATAACCTCGGCGGTTGACGAGTACGGGGTGTGACCGGTTCGGTCACACCCCGTTGTATCGGTCAATCCATAAGTCGACTTATGTGCTGGCCGAAATGTCGACAAAGAGATTCGTCGACTTGTCGTCGTGGATCTCGCCGGCTTCCAGGTGAAGATGGCGACCGGCGAAGCGCTCACGCATGCGCCGGTCGTGGGTCACGACCACCAGTGCGCCGGTGTAGTGGGAGAGCGCCTCCTCCAGATCCTCCACCAGGCCGGGGGAGAGGTGGTTGGTGGGCTCGTCCAGCAACAGCAGGTCGTGCGTGCCCGAGGCCAAGCGGGCGACCTCGATCCGGCGGCGTTGCCCCACGGAGAGCGCATCGACCGGGCGGTCGAGTTCGCGGGGACGGAACAGTCCGAGCGAGGCGAGTTCGTCCCGGTGGTCCTCGACGACTCCGGGCCGGCCCTCCGCGTACGCCTCCAGGAGTGTCCACCCCGGGCGGGGGAGCGGATCGTCCTGCCGCAGTAGATCCACCCGACCTGGTGAGGACAACGAGCCCGCGTCGGGTTCGATCTCCCCGACCAGGACCTTGAGCAGGGTGCTCTTGCCCGCCCCGTTCGGGCCGGTCACCAGCACACGCTCGCCCGGGGCGATCCGCAGGAACGGGACGTGCAGGCGACGTTCCACACGGACGCCGTCCAGAGCGGTGATGGTCGCGTTCCGTTCGGAGTCTCGGCCATTGAACCCGGCGTTCATCCGAAGCGGTGCCGGTGGTGGCGGCACCGGGTCATCGACGAGTCGTTGCTCTCGCTCCTTCGCGTTGCGGATCCGCCCCATGGTGCCGTGCGCGGCGCCGCGCAACCGGAACGCCCCGTGTCCGAACGCGGCCTTCTCCATCTTGCGGGGGATGGCGTCCAGCCGTTGGGCGTTGTTGACCACGAGCCTGCGTTGCCGGTCCAGTTCCTGTTTCCACTCCTCGTACTCACGGATCCAACGGGACCTGGCCGCGGCACGGGCCGCCAGGTAGCCGTCGTAGCCGTTGCCGTGGCGGTGGATCCGCCGGGTGTCGGCGTCCACCTCCAAGACGGTGTCGGTGACCCCGGAGAGGAAGGCCCGGTCGTGGGTGACCGCGACGACGGTTCCACGGTGCCGACGGGTGCCCCCCGGAAACCGGTTCCAGGGTCTGGGGCAGATAGCCGATGCCGCCGGGGGCCCGGACGGTGAGATCACCGTTGTCCGGGTGCGTCCGACCGGCGAGCAGCCGCAGCAACATGCTCTTGCCCGAGCCGTTGTCACCGATGACGCCGACGCGTTCGCCGGGTGCGATGGTGAGGGTGACGTGGTCCGAGCATGGGGACCTCCTGTCGCGTGTGTGGGCCAGGGTCGTGTGCCGCGACAGGGGAGGGGTGGGTTTCGGTCATTGGTGCGCATATACGCTGCCGGCCGAAAGCCGATGGTCGCCGGTGGCGACGGCCTTCCTGATCGCGGTGTGGGGACGCCGACGGAGCCGCGCGCACCGTGCGGACGGTGGGCGCGTGGTGCTCGGAACGTGGCGGTCCAGCGCGAGGAAGGTTCTAAAGCAGCATATGTGAGACGATCCGTCTCGTCTTAGTGGTCGTCAAGGCCGTTCTCGTGAGACCGGAGTCACTCTTGATGTTCCTCTAGGGGCGGATATTCGGTTGCCCGTATCTAGATTTATGGTCTTGCCGATTTATCGACAAAGCGATGTGCCGACCATGATCGGCCCGGGCATGCGAAGAGCCACCCGCGTCGTGCGGGTGGCTCTTCGGCGTGTGTGTCCGGGCGGCGGTCAGAGCCAGCGCGCCTCGGGGCGGGTGCGCCCGCTCTCATCGGTGATCAGGATCCAGTGGATGATCGGGTACTCCGAAGTGGTCGCGTCGGCGTCGTCGCGCGGTGAAGGGACCTGCGCGGGCTGGGGAGCCAGGCCGGCGAGGCGGCGGCTCTCGGCAGTGGATCGACTGCGCCGACGGGTGGTCAACGAGCGAGACGGGCGCGGCGCGTGGTTGGACCTGCGTGCCATGAAGCCCTCCTCGTTTCCTGTGAATATAACTCATGTTAACCCTTTGTTCACCTTGAAGTCAATTCGATGCGGTGTGTCGTGTCTGGCCAGGCAGGGGTCCCCTGGTCGAACCGCCTTCAAGATGAACGGAAGGTGAACAGGACGGTAACCACGGCCGTCCCGAGGTCGGGGCCGGGTGGGGAACGAAGAAGCACCCGCCACCGTGGCGGGTGCTTCGAAGTGTCGTACGCGGGTGCCGGTCACTCCTTGAAGATCAGTCCCACGACCTCGAGGTAGAGCTGCTCGGGGTAGGGAATGAAATCGATCTTGCTCAGCGCCTGGTCCTGACCCGCGGACTCCATGACGAAGGTTCCGTAGCCCAGGAACCTGCCGAGCAGGGTGCGTTCGAACCGCATGTCCGTGACCTTGCCCAGCGGCATCATGTTCACCTGCCGGGTGATCAACCCCGTGGTCAGCAGCAGCCGGGCCGACGTGATGACGAAATAGTCCACCGACCACTCCGCGACCCGCCAGACGAACCACACCAGGACCAGTAGCCACAGCCACCAGATGACGGCGAGGACGACGCCACCGTTGGCGCCACTGCCGATCGTCTGGCTCAGGATCCCCGCGAGGACCAATGCGGCCAGCACGACCGCCACCGGGACGATGAGGACCGCGGGATGGCGCCGAATGGTCACCACGTCCTGCTCGTGTGGCAGGAGGTAACGGTTGACCGACGCCGGCGCCGCGTTACTGGAGGCTACGAGTTTCATGGCACCCGCTCCCTCGCGCTACGGCAGCAGTGCGTTGACGAAGCGGGACATCGACTCCGCGCCGCCCACCAGGCCGCCCAGGGCTCCTTGGATCACCCCGGCCGCACTTTCCGGTTGCGTGAGTAGATAAAACAGCACGAAACCGATGAGCGCGTAGCCGCCCCATTTCTTCAACTTCGCCACGACTGACTCCCCTTGGAATCCACCTGACCCACCAACCCAGCAGTGATTGTTGCATTTACCATCATGCCCGTAAAGCCTGAAGCGCACCCTCGGCGTGGCGGTATGTCGGACGTTCGACACTTGCGGGTTGTGTCCGGTTCCGGTGACGTTGATGCTCCTGTGAAGGACTGTCCGAAATCCTTTCTGTTCAGGAGCAGGTCAGATGGGGTGAAGGTGATGGCCGAGTGCGTTCCGGGTGAGAAGTTCAGCGGAGTGATGCGGAGCCGAATCCCGGGGAGGGGGGCACCGTCGCCAAGGTGGCGTCGGTTCCCGGTCTTCCGAAGTTCGATGTAATGCAGGGCCGAAACAGCCCCAGCGGGGTCAGCGTTGTTCGGCGAAGGCCAGCGCCAAGACCTGTAGGTGCTGGCGGGCGATCCGTTCCACCAGTTCGGGAGTGGCCCGCCCGGTCACGTCCTGGGCTCCGTGGCGTGCCGCGTCCACGCAACGGGAAACGGTGGCGGAGTGGTGAACGTGTGAGAACTCCGTGGACAGGCGACTGACGACGGGACTGAAATGGGGGTCGCTGGCGGCCTGGGTGGTGGACGAGGGGGAGGGGTTCTCGGGCATCTCACTCCTTCTGGGCTGCGGGCGGAACGACACGGGGGGTGTGCGCATGGGGGCTATGCGTAGCCACCGGAGGGTCGCCGGATCACCGCCTCGAAAGTGGGGCGGGGCTCTGGGTATCGGTGGCTTGGTCCCCCGTCGGGGTGGTTTCGGCCTGGTGGATCCACCCGGTTATGGGTGGTCAGGAACCATGATCACCCTAATCTGTTACGTTCCAATCTCGAAATGAATTCGGCTAATGCAGCGCCGTGTCTCCGGGACGATCGATCAAGCGGGCTCGACCAGGGGTGACGTCGGGCGGGGGCACGGCCGTGAGAGGTCAATGCCCGATTTTCGGGCGTTCATTCATCTTCGACCGAAAAGAGCCGAAAAAGCGCCCGATCGGTGATCCGATCGGGCGCTCGGGGGGTCGGACGCGATCAAGTCGCGGTCGGGCTTCAGGAACAGCCGTAGAGACGGTCGCCGGCGTCGCCGAGGCCCGGCAGGATGAAGCCCTGCTCGTTCAAGCGCTCGTCGACGGCCGCGGTCACCACGCGCAAGGTGGCCCCATGGCCCTTGGGGAGGTTCTGCTCCAACTTCTGCTCCACCGCGACCAGCCCTTCGGGGGCGACCAGCAGGCAGATCGCGGTGATGTGATCGGCACCGCGCTCGACGAGCAGCTTCAGCGCGGCGGCCAGGGTGCCGCCGGTGGCCAGCATCGGGTCGAGCACGTAGCACTGTCGGCCGGACAGGTCCTGAGGGAGCCGGTCCGCGTAGGTCGCCGGCTGCAGCGTCTCCTCGTTGCGGGCCATGCCCAGGAACCCGACCTCGGCGGTGGGCAGCAGGCGGGTCATGCCGTCGAGCATGCCGAGTCCCGCGCGCAGGATCGGCACGACCAGGGGGGTGGGGCGCGAAAGCTGGGATCCGGTGGTGTGCACGAGCGGGGTCTCGATGGTGACCTCTGTCACTCGAACGTCCCGCGTCGCCTCGTAGGCGAGCAGGGTCACCAGCTCGTCGGTCAGCCGCCGGAAGGTCGGTGAGTCGGTCCGCACGTCGCGCAGAGTGGTCAGTTTGTGCGAGACCAAGGGATGGTCGACGACCAGGGTTTCCAAAACGTTCTCCGGGTGAGCTGGGACAACAGGACGATGTGTGGGGGGAGGGACCCGCACGAGTCTAACCGCGCGTATCCCCCGGACCGGGGCGTCTCGGGCGCGCATCAAGGTGTTCCGGTCCCCGCCCCGGGTGTCCGGGTCACGTTGAGGGACATCGGGATCGCGTGCGGGGGAGCGCCGGAGCCGCCTGTCATGAGAACGTGGGTCCGGTCCATGGCGGACGAACTACGGCTGCGAGGTGGGAGTGATCGCTACCATGACACTCGCACGGGCGAGCCGGATCCTCTCGTCCGCACCGATACACCTTCCGGGTTGGGGTGACGATGACAGTGCTCGATCATGGTGACGACGACTCGGGTGACTTCGCGACCGTTGCATACAGGGAAGAGGAGTACTGGGATGTGGACCTCCTCCCCATCGCGTTGGTACACGACCTCAAGGGCTTGATCCACGCCCTGCGGCAACAGCCGAGCATCAGTGGTTCCCTCGGGTTGGTCTCCGTCGGCGACGACTTCTTCATCATCGTCCGGGTGTACGGAGAGGACGTGTCCCTCTTCCTGTCCGACGTGACCGCCTCGGTGGACTGGCAGGTGGCCAGGGACGCCCTCGACTACCTGGACATCGACCTTCCCCATGACGACGACCTCGACCAGGTCCTGCCCGCGGGCGACCTGTCCGTGGTCGCGGATCTGGGCCTCGACGAGATGGAACTGGGCGCCCTCGCCGGCGATCTGGACCTGTACCCGGACGAGGTGCTCGCCAGCGTCTCCGAGCGACTCGGATTCGCCCAGGCCTTTCAGCGTGTCCTCGACGGTATGGGGTAAGGACGCCTGCGGAAGTGACCTGGAGAGACGGGAGAGAGAGCCGTGTCGACCTTCGCAGCCGTCTTCGCCCCCAACGGCCGGACGTGGCAGGGAGCCGAGGTCGATCTCGGTGACGTGGAGGTCATCGACGACATCACCGAACTCATGCTCGACTACGAGACGGAGTGGGGCAGCGACATGGCCCTTCTCCTGGTGGAGGCCGACGACGAGTGGTTCGCAGTCGTGCGCGTGGACGTGACGGGCTCCGAACCGCGTGTCTACCTCTCCGACGGCCGGGTCGTGCACGATCACCCGTTGGCCGGGATCCTCTCCGAGGCCGGTGGCCTGGGTGCTCACCTGCCCGCTGAGAGCGCGGGCGCCCGCCCCGATCCACGTCCCGACGGCGACGAAGGTCTGCTCACCGATCTCGGGGTGCCGGGGGAAGAACTGAGATCCCTGTCCGCGGGGGGCGGAGTGCTGCCCGGTGACGTCCTCGCGGTGGTGGCCGAACGCACCGGATTCGCCGAACTCCTCGACGCGATGCGGCTGTGACGGGCGCTCTTCCCGGGCTCGACCGCGCGGCGGCCGACTCGGCGATGCTCGAAGCCCTGGTCGAGGCGGAACGTGCCTTGGAGACCGATGATGTGCCCGTGGGCGCGATCGTGTTGGGGCCCGACGGGACGACGGTGCTGGGGCGCGGCCACAATGAACGTGAGGCCACGGGCGACCCGACCGGGCACGCGGAGGTGCTGGCCCTGCGAGCCGCCGCCGAGGCGCACGGTGAGTGGCGTCTGAGCGGCTGCACCCTGGTGGTGACCCTGGAACCCTGTGTGATGTGCGCCGGTGCCACAGTGCTCTCCCGGGTGGATCGCCTGATCTACGGAGCCCGGGACGTGAAGGCGGGTGCGGTCGGTTCGATGTGGGACCTGCTCCGCGACCCCCGGCAGAACCACCGTCCTGAAGTCGTTCCACCCGATCTGATCAGTGAAAACGTGGCCCTCAGGTGTTCGGATCTGCTCACTCGGTTTTTCGCACGGCGTCGGATCCGGTAGAGTTCCTCTCGGTGGAGTCGCCTAGTGGCCGATGGCGCCCGCCTCGAAAGCGGGTAAGGGGCAACCCTTCGAGGGTTCAAATCCCTCCTCCACCGCCACCAGCCGCCCCCGGTCCGCCGGGGGCGGTTTTTTCTTGCCCGAAGGGCTTTCAGGACGGGTTCGTGTCGCCTGTCGGATCCTCGGTCTCCCCGAGTTCGGCGATGGCCTTGTCCAGCCAGTTCACCCAGAACTCCTCCAGTTCGACACCGCCCTGCAGGACCAGTCCCTGGACCCGGTCGCGTTCGGTCCCTCGACCACGGTCGGTGTCACGCCGCTGGAAATCGCGGTACTCGGTGAGTCGTTCGCCGTGCAGTTCACGGTGCCGACGCAGCTCGGCCACGAAGCCGGAGTCCACCCCCACGACCCCGGTGGCGCGCACCCGCAGCATCAAGGTGTCGCGCAGGGAACGGGGCTGCTCGGCCTCGTGCACCCAGCGCTCCAGCTCGGTCCGGCCCGCGGCCAGCACCTCGTACGCCTTGCGTTGCCCTCGGGTGGGGGAGTCGGTGGGCAGGGCCCGGATCAGCTCGGCCCTCTCCAACTTCCCCAGTTCGCGGTAGATCTGCTGGTGGGTGGCGGACCAGAAGTACCCGATGGAGCGGTCGAAGCGTCGGGTCAGTTCCAGGCCCGAGGAGGGCTTCTCCAACAGGGCGGTGAGGATCGCGTGGGGCAGGGACATGTGCGCATTCTAGGAAGGGGTGGCCGCGGACCGGTCGGGTCCGCGGCCACGGGGGTCACAGGGCGGCGGCGAGTTCGGTGCCCTGCTTGATGGCGCGCTTGGCGTCGAGTTCGGCGGCCACGTCGGCGCCACCGATCACGTGCGCGGTGCGGCCGGCCGCGACGAGCTCGTCGGCGAGATCGCGGCGCGGGTCCTGCCCGGAGCACAACACGACGGTGTCGACGTCGAGCACGCGCTCCTCGCCGTCCACGGTCAGGTGCAGGCCGTCGTCATCGATCCGGTGGTATTCGGCTCCGGCGACCATCTCCACGTCACGGTGACGCAGTTCGAGGCGGTGGATCCACCCGGTGGTCTTGCCCAGACCCTTGCCGACCTTGGTGGTCTTGCGCTGTAGCAAGTGGACCTTGCGGGGCGGGGTGACGCGCTCGGGGGCGCGCAGGCCACCGCGTTCCTTGTAGTCGAGGTCCACTCCCCACTGGCGGAAGAAGGCCTCGGGGTCCTGGCTCGCCTCCTCACCGGTGTCGGTGAGGAACTCCGCGACGTCGAAGCCGATGCCGCCGGCGCCGATGATCGCGACCTTCTCACCGACCTCGGCTCCGCCGCGCAGCACGTCCACGTAGCCGACCACGCTGGGGTGGTCGACGCCGGGGATCTCGGGGGTCCGCGGGGCGACGCCGGTCGCGACGACCACCTCGTCGTAGCCCTCCAGGTCGGCGGCGGCGACCCAGGTGTTCAGGCGTACGTCCACGCCGTGCTTGTCGAGCTGCACGCGGTAGTAGCGGAGGGTCTCGTCGAACTCCTCCTTACCGGGCACGCGGCGGGCCATGTTGAGCTGGCCACCGATCTCGGCGGCGGCGTCGAACAGGGTGACGGTGTGGCCGACGCTCGCGGCGGAGACGGAGAAGGCGAGACCGGCGGGACCGGCGCCGACCACGGCGACGTTCTTGCGGGTCTTGGTGGGGGACAGGACGAGTTCGGTCTCGTGGCAGGCGCGCGGGTTCACCAGGCAGGAGGTGATCTTGAGGCTGAACGTGTGGTCCAGGCAGGCCTGGTTGCAGCCGATGCAGGTGTTGATCTCCTCGGCGGCGCCCGCCGCGGCCTTGGCGACGAAGTCGGCGTCGGCGAGCATCGGACGGGCGAGGGAGACCATATCGGCCTGGCCGTCGGCGATGATGCGTTCGGCGACCTCGGGGGTGTTGATGCGGTTGACCGCCACCAGCGGGACGGACAGTTCCTTCTTGAGCCGCTCGGTGATCCAGGTGTAGGCGCCGCGCGGCACGGAAGTGGCGATGGTGGGCACGCGGGCCTCGTGCCAGCCGATGCCGGTGTTGATGATGTCGGCGCCGGCGTTCTCCACCAGACGGCCGAGTTCGACGACCTCGTCGAAGGTGGATCCGTCGGGGACCAGGTCCAGCATGGACAGACGGTAGATGACGATGAAGTCGGTGCCCACGCGCTCGCGGACCCGGCGGAGGATTTCCAGGGGCAGACGAGTCCGGTTCTCGAAGGAGCCGCCCCAGCGGTCCTCGCGCTTGTTGGTGGCGGGGGCGATGAACTGGTTGATGAGGTAGCCCTCGGAGCCCATGACCTCGACGCCGTCGTACCCGGCGCGCTGGGCGAGTTCGGCGCAGCGGGCGAAGTCCTCGATGGTGCGCTCGATCTCCTCATCGGTGAGGGCGTGCGGCACGAAGGGGTTGATCGGCGCCTGGACGGCGCTGGCGGAGACGGAGTCCTCACTGAAGGCGTAGCGGCCGGTGTGCAGGATCTGCATGGCGATCCGGCCGCCGTCGCGGTGCACGGCCTCGGTGATGAGGCGGTGTTCGGCGACCTCCTCGTCGTTGGTGAGTTTGGCGCTGCCGGTGTAGGTGGCGCCCTCGGGGTTGGGGGCGATGCCACCGGTGACGATCAGGCCGACGCCGCCGCGGGCACGTTCGGCGTAGAAGGCGGCCATCCTCTCGAAACCGTTGGGGGCCTCCTCCAATCCGACGTGCATGGAACCCATGATCACGCGGTTCTCAAGGGTGGTGAAACCCAGGTCCAGGGGTTCCAGAAGGTGGGGGTAGTCGCTCATCGTCTCTCCTCGCGCGGGGCCTCTCGGTCGGTGTCCGGCCGACCTCTCCTCATTATGCAACAAGTTGCAAAAGATATCGAGATTCCGCCTCCGAGAAAGGACGGGGACCGACCAGGGTCGGTCAGGGAATCAGCGGAAGGAGTTCGGGACGCTTGGCGACACGACCGTCACCGGAGGAACGACCACGGATCCGGCGTGCGACCCAGGGACCCAGGAACGAACCCAACCAGGTGACCTCGTCGTACATCCGGGTCACGGCGGCCGGAGAGCGCAACGGGGGAAGCGGGTCGGCCCAGGTGATGTCCGCGCCCGGCAGCTCCATCGCGTGGGCCACCGCCCCGGCGATCCTCCGGTGTCCCTCGGAGGAGCAGTGCAACCGGTCCGGGGCCCACAGCCGGCGGTCCGTGGAGACCGCGTGGCGGAAGCAGTCGGCCACCGCGACGTCGTGGCGGGCGGCGGCGGCGCGCACCCGGTCGTTGAAGTCCAGGACCCGCGGCAGCAGCGGCCTGGTCAGAGGGGCGATCTTCGTGATGTCCGGGAAGGTCAGGGTGGCGACTTTGGCGCCCGCGGCGGTCAGCTCGGCGAACATCGTCTCCAGGTGACCGACCACGATGTCGGGGTCGTACCCGGGGCGGATCAGGTCGTTGACCCCCGCGAACACCGTCGCGACGTCCGGACGCAGTGCCAGCGCCTGTTCCAACTGTTCGGCGCGCACCTGTCCGGCCAAGCGGCCGCGTACCGCCAGGTTGGCGTATTCGACCCGGGCTCCGGCCTCGACCATGTGTTCGGCGAACCGGTCGGCCCACCCCCGATAACCCGTGCTCTCGTCACCGTCGCCGACACCCTCGGTCTGGCTGTCGCCGAGGGCGACATAACGCAGATCCCCGTCCCACCGCATACCGGGTCCCCTTTCTTCGGTCCTCAGGCAAACTACTCCTCCGTCTCGGAGTCGTCTCGCGGGGGGAGGGGCGACGCGGGCGGGCCTTCCCTCGTGGTGTGGCGGTGCGGGCGATCGGGGTAGGGCACTCCTAGCGTTGGACGGGGGCGCGCGTCCCCGGTCGTACCGCGTCTCCGGGAGGTCCGTCTTGAGCAGGAACACCGTCGCCGAACAGCTCGTCCGCACCCTGATCGCCGCCGGGGTCACCCGGATCTACGGGGTGGTGGGGGACAGCCTCAACCCGGTGGTGGACGCGGTGCGTGAGGTCGACGGCATCGAATGGATCCACGTCCGCAACGAGGAGACCGCGGCCTTCGCCGCCGCCGCTCAGGCGCAGATCGACGGTCGGCTCGCGGTGTGCGCGGGCTCCTGCGGCCCCGGCAACACCCACCTGATCCAAGGGCTCTACGACGCTCAGCGCAGCGGGGCGCCCGTGCTGGCCCTCGCCTCGCACATCCCCTCACACCAGATCGGTACCGGCTTCTTCCAGGAGACCCACCCCGAGCGGCTCTTCGCCGACGTCACCGAGTTCCGTGAACTCGTCACCCATCCGGACCAGATGCCCCGTCTGGCACGTGTGGCCGTCCAGCACGCCCTCGGAACTCCCGGCGTGGCCGTCCTCGTCCTGCCCGGTGACGTCGCCGGGCAGAAGGCGAACGGTCCCGCCGACGACACCCCCGTCACCGCCGGCAGCGCCACGGCCTGGCCCGGTGAGGACGACGTGCGCGAGCTTGCCCGGCGGATCAACGAGGCCGACAAGGTCGCCCTGTTCTGCGGTGCCGGGGTCCGCGGCGCACACGAGGAGGTCATCGAGCTCGCCGGGAAGCTCAAGGCCCCGGTCGGGCACACCCTGCGCGGCAAGGAATGGATCCAGTACGACAACCCCCACGACGTCGGCATGATCGGCCTTCTCGGCTATGGGGCCTGCTACGACGCCCTCCAAGAGGCCGACCTCACCATCCTGCTGGGCTGCGACTTTCCCTACGACGACTTCCTGCCCAAGAAGAACGTCGTCCAGGTGGACCACGACCCGCGTCGGCTGGGCCGTCGCGTCCCCCTGAAACTGGGGGTGCAGGGCGACGTCGCCGCCACCCTGCGTGCCCTGCGTCCGGTGGTCCGTGCCAAGAGCGACGTGCGCTTCCTCGACGAGATGCTCCGCCGGCACGAACGCGCCCTGACCCGGGTGGTGGACGCCTACACCAAGAACATCGAGGACCACACCCCGATCCACCCCGAGTACGTGGCCCGCCACCTCGATGAGGCCGCGCCCGACGACGCCGTCTTCACCGTCGACACCGGCATGAACAACGTGTGGGCGGCCCGGTACGTCACCCCGAACGGCAGCCGGCGCGTCATCGGTTCCTTCACCCACGGCACCATGGCCAACGCCCTGCCGCACGCGATCGGCGCCGCCTACGCGGCCCCGGGCCGCCGGATCGTCTCCATGTCCGGGGACGGCGGCCTGAGCATGCTCCTCGGTGAGCTGATCACCGTCCAGCAGCACGGCCTGCCGATCACGACGGTGGTGTTCAACAACTCCTCGCTCGGCATGGTGCGGCTGGAGATGATGGTGGACGGCATGCCGGCCTTTCAGACCGACCATCCGCCGGTGGACTACGCGGCGGTGGCCGAGGCCGTGGGCATGCGGTCGATCCGGGTGGAGGACCCCCGCGAGGTACGAGCGGCGCTGGAGGACGCCCTGTCGGACGACGGGCCGGTGCTGGTGGACGTGATCACCGACCCGAACGCGCTGTCGGTGCCCTCGCGGATCACCGCCGACCAGATCACCGGGTTCGCCCTCTCGGCGGGACGAACGGTCCTCCAGGGCGGAGTGGGCGCGATGATCGACCTCGCCCGATCCAACCTCCGCAACATCCCCCGGCCCTGACCGTCCGGCCCCGGATCGGCTCCGAAAACGACGAAGGCCCCGATCGCGTTGCGATCGGGGCCTTCGTCCGCCCTGATGGGCCTGCTTGGCGGGGGTTCCAGGGGGTCGTCCCCCTGGGAAAAAATTACGGCCCGTCCGGGAAGACGACGTGAGTCGTCGACCAGAACGGGCCGCTCGGCGGAGGATAAGGGATTCGAACCCTTGAGGGGTTGCCCCCAACACGCTTTCCAAGCGTGCGCCCTAGGCCACTAGGCGAATCCTCCGAGAGCAACTGTACAGGCTTTGGGCGGGTGCTTCGAACGGGTGATCCTCGTGGGAACTCGCTTCGATGGAGGTTGCGGGAGCAGTGCCGGCTTCGGATACACTCTGAGGCAGACCCCTCGTGCGGCGTCACCCTATGAACCTCCCCAGGGCCGGAAGGCAGCAAGGATAAGTGGGCTCTGGCGGGTGCGCGGGGGGTCCTTTTTTGTTTTCGGGGGTACCCGCCCCGGATCCGCCCCCTCCCGGTTTCCCCGACCCGGCGCGAGTTGTCACTCCCAGAGGGTTGAATGGGATCGTGGCAGGGACCAGGGGAGTGATCACACCGTGAGCATCGCGCTGTACCGCAAGTATCGTCCCGCGACGTTCGGTGAGGTGCGCGGCCAGGAACACGTGACCGACCCGCTGCGCCAGGCGCTGCGGAGCGGACGCATCAACCACGCCTACCTCTTCAGCGGACCGCGTGGTTGTGGCAAGACCACCAGCGCGCGCATCCTCGCGCGCTCCCTCAACTGTGAGCAGGGACCGACCCCGGACCCCTGCGGAACCTGCGGCTCCTGTGTGGCGCTCGCCCCCGACGGCGGCGGCAGCCTCGACGTGATCGAGATCGACGCCGCTTCCCACGGTGGTGTCGACGACGCACGTGACCTGCGCGAACGGGCCTTCTTCGCGCCGGTCAGCTCGCGCTACAAGATCTACATCATCGACGAGGCGCACATGGTGACCCGAGAGGGTTTCAACGCGCTGCTCAAACTCGTCGAGGAACCCCCGCCGCACCTGAAGTTCGTGTTCGCGACCACCGAACCCGAGAAGGTCATCGGCACGATCCGTTCGCGGACCCACCACTACCCCTTCCGTCTCATCCCGCCGAGCACCCTCAAGGAGCTCATGGAGGACCTCCTCAAGCAGGAGGAGGTGTCCTACGACCCGGCCGCGCTTCCGCTGGTGGTGCGCGCGGGCGCGGGCTCGGCGCGCGACACCCTTTCCGTCCTGGACCAGCTGATCGCCGGTTCGGACGAGGGCGGCATCACCCGTGAGGGCGCCGTGTCCCTGCTGGGCTACACCGACTCCAGTCTGCTCGGCGAGATGGTCGACTCTTTGGGCGCACGCGACGGCGCCGCCGTGTTCGGTCTGGTGGACCGGGTGGTGGAGGGCGGTAACGATCCGCGCCGTTTCACCACCGACCTGCTGGAGCGCTTCCGTGACCTGGTGGTGCTCGCCGCGGTTCCGGACGCCATCGACAAGGGCCTGGTCAACGTCTCTCCGGAGTCGGTGGAGCAGATGAAGGAACAGGCTTCGCGGCTGGGGCCGGCGGAGCTGTCCCGGGCCGCGGAGGTCCTCAACCAGGGGCTCACGGAGATGCGGGGCGCCACCGCGCCGCGCCTGCTCCTTGAGCTGCTGTGTTCACGCATCCTGCTGCCCGCCACCGACGGCGACCAGACCGCGCTGCTGGCCCGGCTGGAACAGATGGAGCGCAGGTTGGCCTCCGGGGCGGTGGCTCCGGCGACGTCCGGGGCGCAGGCTCCGGCGGCACCGGCGGCTCAGGTGCCCGCGGCCCCGGCTCCACCGGCACCGGCCCCGGCACCGGTTCAGCAGCCCCCGGCCGCCCCGGCCCCGCAGGCCGCGCGGCCCGAACCGGCGCGGCCCGCGGAACCGGCCTCGCGCCCGTCCGGAAGTAACGAGCCCTCGGGCTGGGACGCCCCAGCGCCCTCCCGTCCCCAGGCGGCCTCGCAGAACGCGCCCGCCGGTGGGGGCGGTGGCCCCGTGGACTTCGGTCGCCTCCAGGGCGCCTGGCATCAGATCATGGAAGCGGTCAAGGGCCGTCGGCGGTTCACCTGGATGATGCTGCACGGAAGCGACGTGCAGCCGGTCGGGGTCGAGGGCAACACCGTGCTGTTGGGCTTCAACAAGCCCAACGAGGCCAAGGGCTTCAGTAACAGCGGCAGCGACCAGGTCGTCGCCGCGGCGATCCAGCAGGTGTTGGGCGCCGAGGTGCGTGTGGCCCCCTCGCTGGCGGGTGGTGCCGCACAGGCACGGCGACCCCAGCCCGCACCGCGACCGGCCGAACCCGCCGGATGGGACGCCTCCCCCGGGCAGCCCCCGTCCGGGTCCGCTGCCCCGGCGGCGCCGCCGGAGCAGGCCGCGGGGTCGGCGCGACCGGCGGGCCCTCCACCGGAACGGCTGCTCAGCGACCGTCCGGAACCGCCGCCGGACCCCTATGAGGACGCGGCGGCCGCTCCGCCTCCAGAAGACCACGGGGCCACGGCGCCGACCCGCGGTGGCGCCCAGGGTGGGAACGGCCAGGGTGATCGGGGCGCGCGTCCCGAGGAGACGTCCGGACCGCGTCCGTCACCGGCCGAATCCGACGGCGGCCCGTCCATGAACAACGCGTCGACCAACGCCGCTCCTTCGGCGGTCGGCCCGCACCAGGGCGCCGCGTCCAACGGTGCCTCCAACGCCACGGGCGGAACCGGTGGCGGAACCGTCCTCATCGAGACCGAACTCGGCGGCAAGCTGATCGAGGAGATCGAACACGGGGCGCCCGGAGGGCTGTGATCCTCGCTTCGCCGGTGGGTGCCCCGCCGGCGGAGGGTCAGGGCCGCAACGCGCGCAGGACCGTGTCGACCAGGGCGTCGCTGTACGCGTGGTCGATCGTCCCGGTGCGCAGCAGCCACCGGTGTTGGAAGGGTCCGTTGAACATCTCCACGGCCAGGTCCAGGTCGACGTCGGTGCGGATCTGGCCGCGGTCCTGCGCCGCACGCAGGCGCTCCCGGAACGCTTCGGCGTTGGGCCTGGTCAGGCGCTCATGGACCGCATGAGCGAACTCTTCGTCGTTCTGGATCTCCGCGGTGAAGGCCCGGGTGGTGCGGTCCATCGTGGGATCGGCGAACTCGTCGGCGGTGGCGCGGAAGACGGTCTTGAGGTCGGCGGCCAGGTCACCGGTGTCGGGCAGCGGATCTCCGGCCACGGCTCCGGTGAGCCGGGTGAACACGTCGAAGACCACGGCGGCCTTGGAGGGCCACCATCGGTAGATGGTCTGTTTACCGACCCGGGCGCGGGCGGCGATGGCCTCCATCGTCAGCCTGGCGTAACCGACCTCGCCCAAGAGGTCGGCGGCGGCGTCGATGATGGCGTTGCGCGCGCGTTGGCTGCGGCGACGGGGGTCCGGTGTCCGTCGGGTGCGTTCGGCGGTGTTGTCGGCCATGGTTCCAAGGTAGTGGCTCGAAAATGACGAGACGTCTCGTCTTGACGTCGCTATGATCAAGGGGAATCCTTTACGCGAGACGCAACGTCTCGCCTTATTCGGATAGGAGGACACCGTGGCGAAGAACAACAACATGCTCGGCATGGGCGGGCAACGGACCAACGTCGCCCGTTCCACGCTGCGCGGTGGCAAGGCCGGAGCCAAGGGCGGGCCCACGGGGAATGCCCGTGAGAACAAGGAGGAACTGCTGCGCAGGTTCCGGGAGAAGAACATCGCTCCGAGGAACGAGGCCTCCGAAGAGCGTTCGTGACCGGATCGGATGGGCCTCGGGTGGGCGAACCACGGACCGATGGGCCTCAGATCGGGGGCCCCAACGGCCAGGAGCGCCCGTCGGGGTCGTCCAACCACAACCGTTGACCGCCGTCGGGGTCCACCGCCAGCCCGAACCGGTTCGGCTCCGGTCGACCCAGGCCCGCCCAAAGCTCCAAGGCGTCCTCGAACTCGTCCCAGATGCTTCGCGGACCGCCCTGTTCGACCATCCACGAGGTGCCGTAGGGGTAGATCCGCACCCAGGACTCGCCCCGGCGGTCGCACAGCCACAGCCCCGACCCGGTGCCGATCCAGCGCCGCCGCATCCGCCAGTCCGGCACCATCACCGACAGGGCGAACGCGGGCGCGAAGGTCAGCAGGGGCGAGACCGGGTCCTCCTGGGTGAGGCGGTATTCGTCGGGTTGCTGCCCGGCGTCGCGTACCGGTGACGGCGAGGAGCCCGGCGTGCGCAGCGCCATGAACCCCACACCTCCGTGGAACCGACCCAGCGCCGTGCCCCCGGCTCGACGTTCGAGGCGCATGAGCACCCCCGCGCTCTCCAACAGACCCCACGGGCACACGACCAGTCCGCCCTCGGTCACCTGCTCCAACCAGGCCCTCGGTACCCGGCGCACCCCGCAGAGACTGATGATCCGGTCGTAGGGTGCGTCGCCGGAGTGCCCGTCGTGGCCGTCCGACAGGTGGGTGGCGGGCGACAGCCCGGCGCCGTGCAGGGCTTGGCGGGCCGCCGCCAGCAGTCGGTCGTCGATCTCCAGCGAGGTCACGGCCCGATCGCCGAGCCGGTGGGCGAGCAACGCCGTGTTCCAACCGGTTCCGGTGCCCACCTCCAGCACCCGCTGACCGTTGGCGAGGTCGGCCAGCTCCAGCATCCGTGCGAGCACGGTCGGCGCCGAGCTGCACGAGGTGGCGGGGCCCTGCTGGGAGCCGCGTTGCCGAGGTACCTCCGGCCCCTCCAAACGGGTGACGATGGCGTTGTCCGCGTAGACGGCGGCCAGCCAACGATCCGGATTCCCCTCGGCGCTCAGCCTGCCGCCGCGCGCGGTCACCGCGCCCGATTCCGGGATGAACAGGTGGCGGGGCACGGAGCGGAACGCCTCCACGAGGGCGGCGTCCCTCAACGTGCCGTCCGCGATGATCGCCTCGATCAGTGCCGAGTTGCGCTCCCTTGCGGTCAACACTTCCTCAGTCCCCTGGTCGTCGTCGCTGGTCGAATGTGGTGTAGGAGAACACCGAAGGGGTCGAGGGCCCCGTCGGCCATCATGTCAACCGACGGTGCCCCTCGTGCCTCTCTTCGGCCTTTTCGCAGGTGAAATCAGGTCAACGGTGCGACCAAGTCCTCCCCGTGACGGGGTCGCTCCCCGTGCCTCGGATAGTCCACGTACCCGCGCGGGCCGGACGTGTAGCGGAACTCCTTCTCCCTGATCCCTGCCCAGGGGACACCGGCCGCGACACGTTCCACCACGTCGGGGTTGGAGATGTAGGGCCGGCCCACCGAGACCAGGTCGGCGCGCCCCTCGGTGATCAGGGCGGCGGCTCCCTCCGGGGTGGTCTCCACGTGCTCCCCGGTGTTGCCCACCAGGGTGCCGTGCCAGTTCCGGCGAGCCTCGGCCAGCGCGGGATGGTCCCGGTCCTCGGTCACGTGCAGGTAGGCCAGGCCCAACGGGGAGATCGCCCGCAATAGCCGTCGGTACACGGGACCTGGATCCCGCTCGACCATCTCGAACTGCCGGTTGCCGGGCGAGAGCCGCAACCCCACTCGATCGGCGCCCACCGCGTCGGCGACCGCCTCGGTGACCTCCACCGTGAACCGGATCCGGCCGGTGGTATCGCCGCCGTAGGCGTCCGTGCGCAGGTTGGTGTTGTCGGCCAGGAACTGGTGCGGCAGGTACCCGTTGGCCCCGTGGATCTCCACGCCGTCGAAGCCTGCGCGCATGGCGGCCCGTGCCGCCTCCGCGTGGTCGGTGACGGCCGCCGTGATCTCCGGGATCGTCATGGCCCGTGGGGCGACCGGTTCCACCTTGCCGTCGAGAGTGTGGACGAGGTCGGTGCGCGGCACGACCGACGGGGCCACGGGGGTTCCGCCATCGGGCCGGTTGGCGGGATGCCCGCCGCGACCGGCGTGCATGAGCTGGGCGAAGATCCGGCCGCCCGCGCCGTGGACGGCGTCGGTGACTCGGCGCCACCCCTCCACCTGCACCTCGGTGTGGAGGCCGGGTTCGGTCAGGTACTGCCGTCCGTCGACGCTGGGGGCGACACCCTCGGAGACGATGAGTCCGGCTCCGGCGCGCTGTGCGTAGTAGGTCGCCATGAGGTCGGTGGGTACCCCGTGGTGGTCCGCGCGCAGGCGGGTCATCGGGGCCATGACGACCCGGTTGGGAAGGTGCAGTCCACCCAGTTCGTAGGTGTCGAGAAGCGGTCCTGTGCTCTGTCGTTCGGTGTCCATGTCCGGAGCGTAGAATCTGACATCAATGTCAGTTTCAAGGGTTCGTGGGCGGAGTCACATGATGGTGGGATCGATGCGGATCGGGGAGCTCTCCACGCGGAGCGGGGCGAGCCCCCGTTCCCTGCGCTACTACGAGGAACAGGGGCTGCTCTCCTCCGAGCGCACCACGGGTGGTCATCGGGAGTACGGGGAGGAAGCCGTCGAACGAGTTGACCGGATCCGGTGCCTTCTCGGCGCCGGCATCGGAACGGACACCATCCGAAGGCTGTTGCCGTGCATGTACTCGCGGGAAGAGGGCGGCCCGGCGCCGGACCTTCTCGACTGGCTGTGCGCCGAACGCGAACGCATGTCCCGCTCCATCCACGAACTCGAACGCACCAGGGAGGCCCTCGACCGGGTCATCGAGCGGAACGGGGGGCGGGTCGCCGTGGCCGGTGCCTGAGATTCGCGCCGTTCGCGCGCGAACGGCGCCGGATGTACCGACTACGCTCACAGACAAGTGACATCCGGAAAGACCCAGCACCTCGAGTGCGGCGAGGAGACGGCCGTGAACCCTGGCGGAATGGACATGCAGGCCCTGCTCCAGCAGGCCCAGCAGATGCAGCAGCAGCTTGTGGAAGCTCAGCAGGACCTGGAGGAGGCCGAAGTCGAGGGCACCTCCGGTGGTGGCCTGGTCAAGGTCAAGCTGAGCGGACGCGGTCAGGTCGAGGACATCACCGTCGACCCCAAGGCCGTCGATCCCACCGACGCGGAGGAGACCGCCCAGACCATCGCGGACCTGGTCCTGGCGGCCATCCGCGACGCCGAGGCGCAGGTCGAGCGTCTCCAGCAGGAGAAGATGGGCCCGCTGACCGAGGGCATGCCCGGCGGTGGGGGCATCCCCGGACTTCCCGGCTTCTAGAGGAGTCGAAACGGCCGAACTCGTTCGCAGGCACCGCTCCGGTGACAGAACCGGGGCGGTGCGGCCGTGACACACCCTTTCCTCGGCCCACGGTCCGAAGAGGTCATCGCCCCCCGATACGGTGGGGGTGACAAGGGGCGGCAACGGCCCCGCCGGGTCAGTCCCGGTTCCGACCGAGTGGGTAGGCATGTACGAAGGCGCGGTTCAGAATCTGATCGACGAGCTGGGGCGGTTGCCCGGCGTCGGTCCGAAGAGCGCGCAACGCATCGCCTTCCACCTGCTGTCCGCCGAACACGCGGACGTCAAGCGCTTGGTCAACGCACTCGTCGAGGTCAAGGAGCGGGTCCGCTTCTGCTCCATCTGCGGCAACGTCGCCGAAGAGACCGAGTGCCGAATCTGCCGTGACGCTCGCCGCGACGCCGCGATCATCTGCGTCGTGGAGGAGTCCAAGGACGTCGTCGCCATCGAGCGCACCCGGGAGTTCCGGGGCCGCTACCACGTGCTCGGGGGCGCCATCAGCCCCATCGAGGGCGTCGGCCCGGACGACCTGCGCGTCAAGGAGCTCATGACCCGCTTGGCCGACGGCCAGGTGACCGAGCTGATCCTGGCGACCGACCCCAACCTGGAAGGGGAGGCCACCGCGACCTATCTGGCGCGGTTGGTCAAACCGATGGGCCTGAAAGTCACCCGTCTGGCCAGCGGTCTGCCCGTCGGCGGCGACCTTGAGTACGCCGATGAGGTCACCCTGGGTCGTGCCTTCGAAGGTCGCCGAAGCCTGGAGTTCTAACTCACATTTGCCCGTAATGGGGGCGAAATATGAGTAACCTCCGTTCGAGCGGGTAGGCCCGATCGCTGGTGTGTCAAGACGCCACGCCCTTCCACCGCAGGTCGGACCGGGTACGGTGCGGCGTCGCCGACTACACTCCCTTGTGAATTGTCTTGATCCCAACTCCTCAGGAGCATCGATCGTGGCCCTAATCGTGCAGAAGTACGGTGGGTCTTCCGTGGCAGACGCGGAAGCCATCAAGCGAGTAGCCCAAAGGATCGTGGCTCAGAAAAAGGCGGGACATGACGTCGTGGTCGTCGTCTCCGCGATGGGCGACACGACCGACGAACTGCTGGACCTGGCCGAACAGGTCTCTCCGATGCCGCCCGCCCGCGAGCTCGACATGCTCGTCACCGCGGGTGAGCGCATGTCCATGGCACTCGTGGCCATGGCCATCGAGAACCTCGGGTACGAGGCTCGATCCTTCACCGGCTCCCAGGCCGGAGTCATCACCACGTCGTTGCACGGCAACGCCAAGATCATCGACGTGACACCCGGGCGCATCCAGGAAGCCGTGGGTGAGGGTGCGATCTGCATCGTCGCCGGTTTCCAGGGCGTCTCCCAGGACACGAAGGACATCACGTCCCTGGGTCGCGGCGGTTCCGACACCACCGCCGTCGCCCTCGCGGGCGCGCTCAACGCCGACGCCTGCGAGATCTACAGCGACGTGGACGGCGTCTTCACCGCCGACCCGCGTGTCGTGCCCACCGCTCAGCGCATCCCGCAGATCTCCTACGAGGAGATGCTGGAGATGGCCGCCAGCGGTACCAAGATCCTGCACCTGCGCTGCGTCGAGTACGCGCGCCAGTTCAACATTCCCCTGCACGTCCGCTCGTCGTTCAGCCAGAAGCCCGGCACGTGGATCGTTTCGGAAGTCGAGGAAAGCGAAGGCATGGAACAGCCGATCATCTCCGGGGTCTCTTTCGACCGGAGCGAAGCCAAGATCACCGTCGTCGGTGTCCCCGACAAGGTCGGTGAGGCCGCGACGATCTTCAAGGCGCTCGCGGACGCCGAGATCAACATCGACATGATCGTGCAGAACGTGTCGGCGGTCTCCACCTCCCGCACCGACATCTCCTTCACCGCGCCCAAGGAATCCGGCAAGCAGGCCGTGGACGCGCTGAAGAAGGTCCAGGACAAGGTCGGTTACGACTCCCTGCGCTACGACGACAAGATCGGCAAGGTCTCGCTGATCGGCGCCGGCATGCGTTCCTACCCGGGTGTGACCGCCCGCTTCTTCGATTCGATCGCCACTTCCGGCACCAACGTCGAGATGATCTCCACCTCGGAGATCCGCATCTCGGTCATCGTCGAGGAAGACCAGGTCGACGCCGCGGTCCAGGCCGCGCACAGTGAGTTCCAGCTCGACGCCGACCAGGTCGAAGCTGTCGTCTATGGAGGTACCGGCCGATGAGCAACCGTCTTCCCACCCTCGCCCTGGTCGGTGCGACCGGCGCGGTCGGCACCGTCATGCGTGAGATCCTCACCCAGCGCGAGAACGTGTGGGGCGAGATCCGTCTGGTCGCCTCCGCGCGCAGCGCCGGCAAGGTCCTGAGCGTGCGCGGCGAGGACGTCGTGGTCCAGGCCCTGGCCCCCGAGGTCTTCGACGGCGTCGACGTCGCCATGTTCGACGTACCGGACGAGGTGTCCAAGGAGTGGGCGCCGATCGCCGCCTCCCGTGGCGCGGTCGCCGTCGACAACTCCGGCGCGTTCCGGCTCGACCCGGACGTCCCGCTGGTGGTGCCCGAGGTCAACTCGGAGCAGGTCCGCGACCGTCCGCGCGGCATCATCGCCAACCCGAACTGCACCACCCTCTCGATGATCGTGGCGATCGGTGCCCTGCACCGCACCTACGGCGTCAAGGAGCTCGTGGTCTCCTCCTACCAGGCCGCCTCCGGTGCCGGCCAGGAGGGCATCGACGTCCTGCGCGACCAGATGGCCAAGGCCGCGGGGGACCGCACCCTCGGTGACAACACGGGCGACATGCGTGCGGCCGTGGACGAGCTCGGCCCGTTCCCGGCACCGCTGGCCTTCAACGTCGTGCCGTGGGCGGGTTCGCTCAAGGACGACGGCTGGTCCTCCGAGGAACTGAAGGTTCGCAACGAGTCCCGCAAGATCCTGGGCCTGCCGGACCTGAAGGTCTCCGCGACCTGTGTCCGCGTTCCGGTGATCACCACGCACTCGCTGGTCGTGCACGCGACCTTCGACAGCGAGGTCGCGGCCGACGACGCCCGCAAGCTGCTGGGTGCCGCCGAGGGTGTCGAGGTCCTGGACGACCCCGCCAAGGGCGAGTTCCCGACCCCGAACGACGTGGTGGGCACCGACCCGACCTGGGTCGGCCGTATCCGCCAGTCGATCGACGACCCGAAGTCGCTGGACCTGTTCCTGTGCGGGGACAACCTGCGTAAGGGCGCCGCGCTGAACACCGCGCAGATCGCCGAGGTCGTCGCCAAGGAGTTCGGCCAGGCCTGACCGACGGCCCGTTCGGGCGTCCTTTCCGGACGCCGGACCTGGCGGGTGTGACCTGAGGGCGGTGGTTCGTTCCTCCTGTGGGAGAGACGGGCCACCGCCCTTCGTCGTGTCCGGGTCAGGTCGGGGGGCCGGGGCCGCGAGGACGGGCGAGCGACAGTTTGTAGAGAAGTCGACACTGCTCGGCGGAGCCGATGAGGTCGGAGGTCTCCACGGGGCGGTCACCGCTGAAGTGGGTCCGTTCCACGACGAGGACGGGAACCCCGGGCGGGATGTCGAGCAGGGCGGCCTCGGAGTCGTGCAGGGTGCGGATCCCGACTTCCTCCACGACGCGGTCGACGCGGTGGCCCACGGCGCCGAGCCGGTCCAGGGGGCCCACGTCGACGGAGTCGAAGGGGGTGCGCAGGGTTCCGGCGGTCAGGACCGCCGGTTCCCACGAGAGGTGCAGGGTGACCGATCGGTCACCGGTCAGGCCGCGAGAGGTGGTCCGGTACACGGGGTCGCCGTCACGTAGACGCAGTCGGGCGCTGAGCCGACCGGAGCTGCGCTCTTGTGCGGTGCCGACCCGTTCGCGGCTGAGTCCGCCCAGCCCGGAGCCGGAGGTGGCGTCGGTGCGCGAGAGCCGGAACACCTCGGGTACGGCGCGGACGAAGTACCCGGATCCGGGGCGGGACTCGACGAGGCCCTCGGTGACCAGGAGCCGTAGCGCCGTGCGGGAGATCTGTTCGCTGACCCGGTAGGAGCGGGCCAGGCGGGTGCGTGAGGGCAACCGGGTTCCCGGGGTCATCTCCCCGCTGAGGATGGGGGTGCGCAGTTGTTCGGCCAGCCAGAGGTATCGGGGTCGCCTGGCCACTGTTCACCGGACCCTTGGGGTGGAGGTCCCCGGGTGAGTGCGGGCTCTTGTGATTCGGGGGTCGTGGGTGTCGGTTTCCCCGGCGGTGCCGGACGGGGGTCGGAGGGACGGAATGAAGCTGCCAGATCGCCGAAGCTCGCCCATGGCACCAGTAAAGCAGTGGAAAGGCCTGGTGGGGGGCGCTACCGAAAAGTTGTGGATTCCGACCGCGAGGGAACGACGGAATCGGAACCCGTGCGGGCGGGGAGAGGAAACGCCCGTAACCGAAGGAATGTACTCCCCCGATCACCCTGATTATTACCCTGTGTATCAGGTTAGCCACATCATGCTTGGGGGAGCCATGATCACGAACCTGTCTGAGTCGCCGCGGTTGGAGCGGTTGGCCCAACTGGCGGACAGCAACGGCCCGATGATCGCCTGGATGGGCGGGATCACCGGTGTCCTCATCGGTCTCGCCTTCATCGCGGCCGTGGTGATGGTGATCGCGGCGGTCGTCTCAGCCCTCACCAACGAGGACACCTCGGGTGGGGGCAAGCTCCTGTGGGTGATCTTCATCCTCTGGTTCCCCCTGTTCGGGGCGATCGCCTGGTTCGTGGTCGGCAAGAAGGGCCACCTGAACCGGTTCCTCGGGATCGACAGGGGGCTGGCCCGCCACACGATCCCCACCAGTGTCGGCCAGCACAGCAACATCGTGCCCGACCAGGTCGGGCTAGGCCGCGTCTGAGCCGACCCGACCCGAGTGTTGGAGCGAAGGGCTTGTCCACAGCCTGTGGACAAGCCCTTCGTCATGTCGGCACGTCGTCGTGTCTCCGAGTCGCCAAGTCACTGTGTCCCCATGTCGACTTCCCGTGTCGTTGACCGGTCGACCTCGCACTCACGAGGTGGGATGGCTCTCCGTCAACGCCGTGTAGCGCCCCCGCGGGTCACGGACGGGTCGCAGCAGCGACGTCACGGCGCGGCGGGGGATCGGACCGTAGAGGTGGGGAAAGCGCACGTCGGAGCCCACACCGGGCGGGGGCTCGGGGGCGGCGGCCTCCCACCGGACCTCGGCGTCCACCAGGTCGGTCTCCACCACCAGGACCACCAAGGGCTCGGCGGGGGCGGTGTAGAAGGCGTTCGCCACGGCGAGCATGGTCGCCTCGTCGGGGGAGGCGTGGAGGTATCCCTCGGTGTCCAAGGACGCGGCTTCGATGTCCCCGCCGGTCGACCACCGGGAGAGCTCGGTCAGGTGCAGTACAAGGCTCATGGGCGGACGGTACCCGCCCGGATCAGGGGTTGCCGGTGACACAGAGCCCGTAGTCGCTGACCCGATAGGCCTCACGCCACCCACCGCCGGGCATCGGGACGGTGTCGCCGCTGTCGGTCAGGGAGAGGTCCTCGGGGGTGCGGATCCCCAGGGCTTCGGCGGTCTCCAACACGAGCATCGCCAGGCGCACCGCGTTGACCTCGTCGAAGCGGTAGGCGGGAGAGACGTGGGTGACGTCCATCTCCAGATGGCGTTCCGCGGTGGCCTCGACCCAGCCGAACTCTTCCGGGTCGGGCGCCTCGGGATCGTTTCGCAGTGCGTCGGCCGCGACCTGGTCCAGGCCCAGGCACACGTGCTCGCCGAATTCGAAGTGGAAGACCCAGGGCCCGCCCTCCTCACCGGGGAAGCGACCGTGGAAGCCGAAGGAACGTTCGTGGTCCATCGCGGTCAGTTCCGCCGGCATGTCGCGAAAGACGTCGACCAACCGGCGCGCGTAGGGCTTCCAGTCGTCGAATCGGGTGATTCCCGCGATGGACATGCCGCCGACGTCGCCGGTCATGGACACCCCGAGGAAACCGGCGGTCACATCACCCCCGTGCTCACGCTGGTACCAGTACCAACCCTCGGCGGGGGAGGTCGGGACCAGGCACAGGATCGGGCCATCGCGGCCGGCTCGCAGGTCCAGGCTGTGATCGCTCCGGCGCCAGCGCAGGAAGGGGGCGCCCCAGTAGGGGATCTCACCATGGAAGGGGCTCTCGTCGTCGGAACCGATGACGTTCGGTTCGCCCAACCCCTGGCGCAGGGCACGGCCCGCGTCACGGAACGCCTCGACCTGTTCCCGTGCCCCGGTTCCGACCCGCCCCAACGGGAAGTGCAGGCCCACGTACTCCTCGCGGGTCACGTGGATCTCCATGAAGTCGTCGACCGGGCGCAACCACGCGTCACCGTAGGAGCGTGTGCGCAGGATCGGCCCCCACTCTCCGGCCTCCCAGCGCCAGCCCTGTTCGACCGCCATCCGAGACAGGTCGGCCTCGGTCCACTTCCCGGGGTCGACATTCCAGAGCAGCGTGCCGAGGGCGCTGATCCGCTCGGCGGACCAGAGGTGGTTCGTCATACTGTGCGGCCTTTCCATGGTGATGCGTCGATCATGCCGGCTATGACGAACGCCCCGGCCGGAGGGCCCGACCGGGGCGTTCGACTTCGCCGACGCACGAAGCGTCGCCGATGACCTACAGGATGATCCGCATGGGCTCTTCGAGGATCTCCGCGAGGTCCTTGAGGAACGCGGCGCCGACGGCGCCGTCCACGTTGGGGTGGGCGGCTTCAGGCGTGGTCGGTGCGGGCAGCGGTGAGGAGGGCCGTCCACTCCGTGCCGGGGAAGAGCAGGTGCCCGGCCTGCCGGTTCTGGGTGTCGCGTACTGCCGAGGCCCCGGGGACGTCCGCGATCTCGACGCAGTTGTTCCCGCTACCGCTGTAGCTCGACTTGCGGAAGTTCAAGGACGTCGTCTCATTCATCAGCAGTGTTTCCTAGCGTGGCGAGGTGGGTCCGGAAGGCTTCAGCGGACACATCCCCCGTAAGGGCGGAGGCTGAGGCATGGCTGAATACTTCCAGGATATGGGCTACCTCGTCCGGCTCCTCAAGGAACAGGCTTGCAGCGTAGGTTTCGACATAGGCCAATGACGGGTCGAGAGGTTCGGCGTAGTCCATCAAGAGGATGGCGCCGGTGTTCGCAGCGTGTGCCCCAACAGAGTTCGGAAGCACCTGGATCGTCACACCCGATCGGGTGGCCATACGTGCAAGGTGATCGAACTGGGCGTGCATGACCTCGGGTGACCCGACCACGCGACGGAGTGCGGCTTCGTCGATGATCGCCCAGAAGGTGGGGGGCTCATGCCGGTGCAGAATCTGCTGCCGTTGCATCCTGGCGTCCACGCGCGCCGCGATGGCGTCATCTTCGTGCGCCTGTCCGCCACGCAGCAGGGCTTCCGCGTAGTCCGGAGTCTGAAGGAGACCGGGGATTACCTGGGACTCGTAGGTTCGGATCGCGGACGCCTCAGCTTCGAAGTCCGGTAGGTCGTCGGTGAACACTCCCGACTTCTTGTACTTCGCCCACCAGCCCCGCTCCTTCGCCTGGGTGGCGAGGGCGTGCCACTCGGCAAGCATCCCTGCGTCGATGCCGTAGAGCTCAGCGAGCTTGTCAAGATCGCCCGGGGTGATGCGTCGGGTGCTCGCGGATTCCAGGCGCCCGAGCTTCGGTCCCGACCAGCCGAGGAGCTTGGCGGCTTCGGTGAGCCCGCGTCCTGTGTCTTCTCGGGCTCGGCGCAGGTGCCTGGCGAGCCTGCGCAGGCGGACGGTTGGGGAGTGTGTGCGGCGATCCATGCGGCGAGTGTAACGCCGATGACTGTCCGCGTTCCATGAAGATTACATGTTTTCTATTGCAAGCGATTTTACTTCATGATTTCATGTGTTCAAGTGAAGACGCACAGTGAGGTGATCGTCAGGTGTACTTCTTTGATGGTGGAGACGCTAGCCCGTCCCTAGTGCCAGTCTTCGGTGTTCTGAGAAATCTGTTCTGGAGGCGGCGGGCTTCCAGGGTGCGCCGCTTCGTCATTCAGGACTGGTGCGGTGTGGCCATGGCCTCTGGGACCGGGGAGCCTTGGCAACGGGCTTCGGGGGTGGGGGTATGAACGGGGCGACGTTGGACCTGCCCGAGGTGACAGTGCCTTTGCTGGCGATGGTGCAGTCCAAGTACCGGCACTACTTCGATCCGAACTCCGGACGGGCCCCGTTCCGGAATCGGCGTTACGAGTTCGGGGGCGGTCCGCTCCAGATGCCGCTGGTGCGCGCCTTTCTGGCCGCTTGCGCCGAGCGGCAGGACGCCGACTACCGGTATCTGTTCACCCTGTTGGGCAGCGAGCTGGCCGCCAACGCGATCCGGCACACGCGCTCGGGAGAGAGGTTCGGCTACTACACCCTCACGTGCGAGCGCCTGCGGGACGGGCTTCGGCTGACCTGCCGGGACCTGGGCAGACCGGTGGAGTCATTCGACCCTGACGACCCCCGATACCTGAAGGCTGATCCGCGTGGCCTGGACGCCCAGGTCAAGGCTGGGCGGGGGTTGGCGCTGATCGACGCCCTGGCCTCGGAGTGGGGAGACAACGGCATTCCCTTCACCCGCAAGGTGTGGTTCACCCTGCCCTACGACCTGGCGGACAGCCCCTGGAACCACCGCTAAAGGGAGCCCCGGAAGCGGTATGGACAACCAGACCCGGTGCACGAGCACTTCTGGGCACGACTACATCCCTGACCAACCGCCCGTGAAACGCGGCAACACGGCGACAGCCACCTGCCGCCACTGTGGGCACACGATCACGGCCAGGCGCTGACCTGCACACCGACGCCTCGTAGCCGAGGAGACGGAAGAGAAAAGCTCTGGCGGGTGCGCGAACACCCCCAGAGCAGGCCGACAAGCAGATCCGTTAAGAAAGCGAGTTGTCGACATGACCATCATGCCTTATCTGAGCCCTGCCCGCTGGCAGGCACGGATCTACCCGGGACACCTCTCTTTGATGAGTACGGTGCGCGCGGATCTTCGCACCGACCTGGCCGGGTTCGGAGAGGACCTGGTCGAGACGGCGACGCTGTGCGTCAGCGAGATCGCCGCCAACTCGATCGAGCACACGCGCTCCGGTGAGAGGGGCGGCCGGGTGTTGCGGGCGCTCTTCGAGTCCGAACCCGGTGTGCTGCGCCTGGTGGTCGTGGACGACGGAACCCGTGAGTCCGCTCCGGAGATCCCGATCCATCGCACAGGGCAGGAGTGGCTGAGCGCCGAGCGCGGCCGTGGCCTGTTGATGGTGGAGTCGCTCGCCGACAGGTGGGGCAGCTACCCGGTCGTCCCGCTCCCGTTCTGCTCGGATCTGGGCACGGCCGTGTGGGCCGAGTTCGTGCTGGGCGGTGGTGAGCGGTGACCGCCGTGGACATGAGGGTTCGGTCAGTGCTGGACGCACCTCGGGGAGCCCGCTTCACCCGAACTCCGGCACCTACCCGGGTGAGTGCTCTTCCGGAGACCCGGGAAGAACGGGAACAGCGCCTCCTGCGGCAGATGGTGGGAAACCCCAGGGTCGCCTACCGGCTCGAACACGGCCAGCTCCCGCACTGGATGATCGTGGCGAAGGAACGCCGGGAACAGGCCGAGCGGGAGGTCAGGGCGGCGAACCGGGTCGAGGTCGACCCCGATCCGTTCCCGCCACGCAAGCCTCGCGGTCGTCACCGGGCTCCGCGTTGGCGGGGTGGCTGGGCTGCGGCGACGCTGACCTACGGGATGGCGTTGGCCGCCGGGATGGTGATCAGCCAGGTCGCTGGACTGCTGCTGTAGGCGCGTTGGAACTTCGTCCACAGGGTGTGGATAAGTTCTGGGTGGCGCAGAACGCAGAACGTCCCGGCCGGAAGAAACTCCGGTCGGGACGTTCTGCGTACCACGTGTTACAGGATGATCCGCATGGGCTGCTCAAGGATCTCAGCGAGGTCCTTGAGGAACGCGGCGCCGACGGCGCCGTCCACCGCACGGTGGTCCACGGACAGTTCCAGGGAGATGCGGTTGTGCACCCGCACCTCACCGTCCACGACAGTCGGCTCCGGACGCATGGCGCCCACGGCCAGGATCGCGGCCTCGGGCGGGTTGATCACCGCGGAGAAGCTGTCCACGCCGAACATGCCCAGGTTGGACACGCTGAACGTGCCGCCGCTCATCTCCTGTGGCTTGAGCTTGTTGTCGCGGGCCTTGCCGGCCAGCTCACGTGTGCGGGTGGAGATGTCCGACAGCGTGGACTTGTCCGTGTCGTGCAGCACCGGAACGACCAGACCGGCTTCGACCGCCACCGCCACACCGACGTTGACGCGGTGGTGCTGGACCAGCTTGTCGTCCATCCAGGAGGTGTTGACCGCCGGGTGGAGCTTGAGCGCGGTGGCGCACGCCTTGACGATCAGGTCGTTGAAGCTGATCTTCACGCCCGTGCTCGACAGCTGCTCGTTGATCTGGGCACGGAAGGCCTTGAGGGCCTCGGCGTCGATCGCACGGCGCAGGTAGAAGTGCGGGACCGTCTGCTTGCTCTCGGTCAGCCGGCGCGCGATCACCTTGCGCACGTTGCTGGTCTTGAGCTCCTCGGAATCGCGACCGTCGTCGAAGGACTGACCCGGGGATGCCTTGGCGGGCGCGCTCGGGGCGGCCTTCTCCTCGGCGGCGGGGGCGTCCTGAGCGGCGTACCCGTCCTTGGCGGCGGCCTCGATGTCGGCGCGCACGACCCGACCCTTGGGACCGGACCCCTGGACCTTGGTGATGTCCAGGCCGTACTCCTTGGCCAACCTGCGGGCCAGCGGGGAGGTGCGCGGACGCGGGCCGTCACCGTCGCCTTCCGTGGCGGCGGGAGCGGCGGGGGCCGCCTCGGCGGGCTTCTCCTCGCTCTCCTCCTGAGCCTCGGGCTCGGCGGCCTTCTCCTCGGCCGCGGGGGCGTCCGAGCCACCGGACTCCTCGGGCACCGCGTCCGGGGAGTCGCCGATGTGACCGATGACCTCACCGATGGCCACGGTGTCGCCCTCGGAGGCGATCTGCTTGACCAGGAAGCCGTCCTCGTAGGCCTCGTACTCCATGACGGCCTTGTCGGTCTCGATCTCGACCAGCACGTCACCGGAGGTGACCTTGTCCCCCACCTTCTTCACCCAGGTGGAGATGACGCCTTCCTCCATGGTGTCGGAGAGGCGCGGCATGTGGATCTCGCTCATTGAATCTCCCTCTACCCGACCCGTTTGCCGACGGCGCTCAGGGTCTCCTTGATCACGGTGCTGATCGACTCGACCGATGGCAGGGCCGCGGTCTCCAGCGGCTTGGCGTAGGGCATCGGCACCTCCGCCATGGCCACTCGACGGACCGGTGCGTCCAGGTAGTCGAAGGCCCCCTCCTGGATGGAGGCGGCGATCTCCGCGCCGATCCCGTAGGTCAGCCAGTCGTCCTCGCAGATGACCGCGGAACCGGTCTTCTTGACCGAGTCCACGAAGGTCTGCCGGTCCAGCGGACGCAGGCTGCGCAGGTCGACGACCTCGACGCTGATGTCCTCCTCGGCCAGCTGCTCGGCGACCTTGGTGGCCACCGTGGCCATCCGGGAGTAACCGATCAGCGTGATGTCGCTGCCCTCACGGGTCACCGCGGCGCGGCCGATGGTGGCGGCCTTGGTGTTCTCGGGCTCGGCGTAGTCGTCGGGGACCTCGCCCTTGGAGTTGTACAGGCCCAGGTTCTCCAGGAACAGGACGGGGTCGTCGTCGCGGATGGCCGCGCGAAGCATCGAGGAGGCCTCGGCCGGGGTGCTGGGAGCCATCACCTTGAGGCCGGGGATGAAGGAGTAGAACAGCTCGATGTTCTGGGAGTGGGTCGCGCCCAGCTGCTGGCCGCCGCCTCCGGGGGTGCGGATGACCAGGGGAACACTGGTCTGGCCGCCGAACATCCCGTAGATCTTGGCGGCGTGGTTGATGATCTGGTCGATGGCGATCAGGGAGAAGTTGATCGTCATGAGCTCGACGACCGGACGCAGGCCGAGCATGGCGGCGCCGACGGCCGCGCCGACGAAGCCCTCTTCGGCGATCGGGGTGTCCTTGACGCGCCGGGGGCCGAACTCCTTGAGGAGGCCCTCGGTGATCTTGTAGGAGCCCTCGAAGACGCCGATCTCCTCGCCGATGACGAGGACGTTCTCGTCGCGCACCATCTCGGCGCGCAGCGTGTCCCGCAGAGCCTGACGGTATGTGATCACGGACATGTGACTGGTTCCTTCCCTACTCCGCGAACACCGGGTCGGCGGGCATGCGCCGCGACTCGTTGGGAACCGGGGTGGCGTACGTGTAATCGAAGAGCGTGGACGGGTCCGGCTTCGGGCTGTTCTCCGCGAAGTCGGCGGCCTCGGCGACCTCGGCCTTGACGGAGGCGGCGATCTCGTCGCGGAGTTCGTCCGTGAGGATGCCGGCCTTGGTCAGTTGGGCGTCGAAGATCGTGATCGGGTCGTTCTCGTCGGACCGCGCCTCGTCCTTCTGTTCCTCGGTGCGGTACTTGGCGGGGTCGACGACGGAGTGGCCCTTCTGCCGGTAGCTCCAGGCCTCCAGCAGGAACGGGGTCTGCTCCTCGCGGGCGCGCTCGACCAGCTTGGCGGCGGTGTCGCGCACGGCCAGGACGTCGCGGCCGTCCACCCGCTCGCCCTCCATACGGAAGGCGGCGCCGCGCTTGTACAGATCGGGTTCGGCGGAGGCCATGTCCACGGTGGTGCCCATGCCGGTGAAGTTGTTGATCACCACGAACACGACGGGCAGGTTCCACAGCTTGGCGAGGTTGAGGGACTCGTGCCAGGCGCCGATGTTGGTGGTGCCGTCGCCCATCTGGCACATGACGACCTCGTCGCCACCGCGGTAGGTGACGGCCAGGGCCGCGCCGGCGGCCAGCGGCAACTGTCCGCCGACGATGCCGTAGCCACCGAGCATGCGGGTCTCGGTGTCGTACATGTGCATCGATCCGCCCCAGCCCTTGGCCACGCCGTCGACGCGTCCGTAGAGCTCGGCCATGACCCGCTTGGGGTCCATGCCCTTGCCGATCGCGTACCCGTGGTCACGGTAGTTCGTGAACAGGTAGTCGCGCTGCTGGAGGGCCGTCATCAGACCGACGACGGTGGCCTCCTCACCGAGGTTGAGGTGGCAGTAACCGCCGATCCGGGCCTGAGTGTAGGCCTGGCCGGTGCGCTCCTCGAAGCGCCGGATGAAGAGCATCTGGCGGTAGTAGTCGAGGAGGGTCTCCGGCTTCTCGTTTTCGAGACCGGTCGTGTCCTTGCGGGTACGCCGCTTGGCCGTGGAGGCCCGGGCGCTGCCGCCCTTCGGCTTGGCCGTGTCAGCCATGTTGTGCCTTTCTACGTACGAGAAGGCCCGCCCTCCCGGCCTGTGGGTCGGGTGGCCTGGCCCGCTCGGGCCCCGCTGTCAGGCGTGGCCCGAGCGTGTGTCGCCGCCGGGCTCATTCGGTGGCGACACCGTGGCTGTTGCGGGGAGCGTCCGCCGGGGCCGTGGCTGGGCCCGCGTGTGGACGCGAAGCGAGTCGGGTCGCGTGTGCAGTTGTCGCGCCGAAACCCTTGAGGGCATTGCTTCCCGGTCTGGAGGGCGGTAAGCATGCGCCGTGAGGTCGTCCGAGTTCGTTCACCGGCCGGATGAACGACCTCGTACCACCAGGGCGTACGCGTGTAGCGGTGTGACGTGTGTCGCGCACACTCTACGTTCTGATCGATGATCGATCAATACAACTTTAGGGGAGATACCCGAAGTTCGGTGCACAACACCCGGTTGGTCCCAGATCCCGGGCGGCGATCACAGGGGAGCGGCGACGCTCAGCGTCGGCCCTCGTGGGTCTTCAGCGCCGCCTCGACGTAGTTCATGACGTGGTCGCTGAGCATTTGGCCGACGGCCGGGTCCGAGTCACGGAACGCCTGGGTGATCTGGGCGTGGTCGGCCGCCTTGGCGTGCAGCTCCATGTCGAGCCACCGCACCGAGAGCGCGGTCCACACCTCCACGCCCAGGGATTCCCAGGTGTGCAGGAGCACGCTGTTGTTCGCGGCCCGCACGACCTCGCGGTGGAATTCCACGCTGTGCCGGATCTGGTCGGTGACGTCGCCCCTGGCGGTCGCGCCGCGCAGGGCCTCCACCTCGCGTTCCAGTGGGGACGGATCCTCGGCCAGGCGTGGCGCGGCCAACTGCGCGGCGACCAGCTCCAAGCCGGCGCGCACGGGGTAGATCTCCGCCATGTCCTGGGCACCGAACGCCCTGACCCTGGCCCCCTTGTTGGGCACCGTCTCGATGAGACGCAGGGTCTCCAGCTCGCGTAGGGCCTCGCGGACCGGGGCCTGGCTCACCTTGAGCTCGGTGGCGATCCGACGTTCGACGATGCGCTCGCCCGGCTGCCAACGACCCGACAACAGGCCCTCGACCAGAACCTGCCGGATCTGCTCCCTCAACGGCTCACGGGCCAGTTTCGAGGGATCATCCGGCAACTGCGGGAGGTCGACCATCCAGGGCCCTTCCATTCTCCGTCCCGGGTGCGACCGGCGTTCAGGCCTACGCACACCACTGTCTGACAAGCTCTTTGAAGAGTGCCACACATGGACGGGTCGACCGGACGCTCGGGCACAGCACGCTAACGAAAACCTCACGAACGGATCGCGCCCAGGTGAAGCGGTCGGATCGGACAGGGGGGACTCCGGCAAAGTCCAAGGTAGAAGGATCACACTTGGGACGTGGTAGCGCCAATAACATGGTCTGTCCGGGTAGGCTCGTTTGTCGGCGATATCTGGAAAAGGTCGGATGGAAAGTAGTGGACGTCACGACCATGGCCCAAGATGCCGACTGACCTGCGTGAACAGAACGGGAGTGGGGACTGGCGCGGGTGGGATACATCGACGACGATCTGTTTTCGTCTCGGAATACCGAACCTGTGAAAAGCCGGTCGCGAACATCGTGAACCAGCCTGAAGGTTCGGTCGTCGAACCAGGTGCGGGGGAGAAATACCCCTCGGTACGTTACCGGCACCAGGAGTCGACCCCGAGGACGTCAGAACCAGTCCCGACAACCGCGGCTAGCCCGTCCCCCCACGCCTCAGAAGTGCCACAGGCAAGCCCACGACGTGTGAGACAGCACTGAGCACATGACGCATTCTTCGAGGACCCGGCACGCACGGTCCAAACAGACACCTTCGCCCGACGAGCCGGAACGGCGCAGACCCGAGCCCGGCCCCTACAGCGGCCCCATACCCGTGGTACCGGCCAATGAGCTCGCCCCGGGGCCGCCCGTCGTGCGCGCGGTGAAGTGGCCGAGTGTGAGCGAGATCGCCTGGGGGCTCGCCTCGGACCGTCTCGCGATCATGTTCTTCGTGGCGCTCATCGTCGTGACGATGCTCGCGGCGGGGCCGCTCCACCCGGTCGACAACTTCCTCAACGAGGCGCATCGGCCCTACTGGGACGCGCTGCGCGAACCACTGATCTACTGGCCCGACAACGTGGCCTCCCGTTACGTGGCCCTGCCGGTCCTCGGCGTGACCGCGGTCCAGCTGGCCTACTGGCACCGGAGCTGGCGGCCGATCATTCTGGGGGCGGGCGGCGTCTTCGGGGTGATGTCGATGGTCTCGGTGATGAAGCTGTTCATCCACCGGGGTCACGCCAAGTACCACGACCCGGACTTCTTCGCCGGTGCGGGGAACGTGGCCTTCCCCTCGGGGCACGGGGCCAACGCGATCCTTATCTACGGGCTGGTGCTGTTCCTCATCATCAGGTTCGGCGCGGCCCGACCGCACATCATCAAACGCCTGGCGTACTGCATCGTGGGCATCGCGTTACTCCAGTCGACCGTGTCGATCTACCTGCAATTCCACTGGTTCACGGACCTGTTGGCCGGGATGATCGCCGGAGCGTTCGCGTTGCGGCTGACGATCCGCCTGGACCGGATGATCCCGCACGGGCACACCACGCAATGGTGGCCCTGGTACGGCAAGGAATCCGAGGTCGCGGCCTAGACCGGACAGCAGAGCACAGGGAAACGTGGGGGCGTCCGTCGAGGAGATCGACGGGCGCCCCTTTCGCTGGTCCACACCCCTGGATTCGGAATACCCCCTAGGGGTATCTGTTGTAGAGGGAAGAGCGCGCTATCGCGGACATTCGTCCCGAAACCACCCATGGTCGGGGGTTCTCGGGGGAAGAAAGGTACCTATGAACACAGGCGACCACGACCACCCCGACCACACGGGTCACGATCACGGTAGTGGTCACGGGGACCACGGTGATCACGGCGGCCAGGAAGCCCACGATGGCCACGGAACCCAGGGTGACCATGGTGGGCACGGGTCCCACGGCGGTCACGGCGGTCACGGTGGCCATGGCGACCACGCCGCCATGTTCCGCAACCGGTTCTGGTGGAGCCTGCTCCTGAGCGTCCCCGTGGTGTTCACCAGTCACATGGTCGCCGGATGGCTCGGCTACGACGTTCCCGACACGCTCACCTGGATACCTCCGCTCCTGGGCACCGTGGTCTTCCTCTACGGCGGGTGGCCCTTCCTCGCCGGCGTGCCCTCCGAACTGCGCGACCGCAAGCCGGGCATGATGACGCTGGTCGCCATGGCGATCACGGTCGCCTTCGGCTCCAGCCTGCTCGCCACGTTCGGTGTGGTCGGCATGGAGCTCGACTTCTGGTGGGAGCTCGTCCTCCTGGTCGTGGTGATGCTGCTCGGCCACTGGCTGGAGATGCGGGCACTCGGTCAGGCCTCGGGCGCGTTGGAGGCGCTCGCCGAACTCCTGCCCGACCAGACCGAACGGGTCGGCGCCGACGGCGAGGTCGAGGAGATCGCCATCTCGGACCTGGCGACCGGCGACACCGTCCTGGTCCGTTCAGGGGGACGCGTGCCCGCCGACGGCACCGTCGTCCGGGGGCGTGCGGCCGTCGACGAATCGATGATCACCGGTGAGTCCCGCACCGTCACTCGTACCGATGGCGACCGTGTGGTCGCGGGCACCGTCGCCACCGACTCCGCCCTGCGGGTTCGTGTGGACGCCGTCGGCGACGACACCACCCTCGCCGGCATCCAGCGGCTGGTCTCCGAGGCGCAGGAGTCACGCTCGCGTTCCCAAGCACTAGCCGACCGGGCCGCCGGGCTGCTGTTCTGGTTCGCCCTGTCCGCGGCGGTCATCACCGCCCTCGTCTGGGGATTGCTCCTCGGGGATTCGAGCCAGGCGGTCGAACGGACCGTCACGGTGCTGGTGATCGCCTGCCCCCACGCGCTGGGCCTGGCGATTCCGCTGGTCATCGCGATCTCCACGACCCTGTCCGCGCGCAACGGCATCCTGGTCAAGGACCGGCTGTCCCTGGAGCGCACCCGCCTCGTGGACACGGTGCTGTTCGACAAGACCGGCACCCTCACCAAGGGCACGCCCGCGGTCCTGGGCCTGACCGCCCTGGACGGCGAGTCACCCGAGCGCATGTTGTCCCTGGCCGGCGCCGTCGAGGCCGACTCGGAGCACCCCTCGGCGAAGGCGATCGTCCACGCGGCCCGCGAGGCCGGCGAGGTTCCCAGGGCCACGGACTTCCACTCGCTGCCCGGACGTGGCGTTCGGGGAACCGTGGACGGGATCGACGTGCACGTGGGCGGTCCCGCCTTGCTGGAGTCACTGGGTCTCACCGAACCCGAGGACCTGGCCGAACGCACCCGCCCCTGGCGGGACCAGGGTTCGACCGTGCTGCACGTGATCGACGATGGCGCCGTCATCGGGGCGTTGGCCCTGGCCGACGAGATCCGACCCGAATCCGCCTCCGCCGTCCGACAGCTCAAGGAACAGGGAGTGCGGGTGGCCATCGTGACCGGTGACGCTCGTAACGTGGCCGACACCGTCGCGGCCAAGCTCGGTCTCGATGAGGTGTTCGCTCAGGTGTTGCCCGACCAGAAGGACGCGGTCGTTCGCGATCTTCAGGAGCGCGGCCACCGGGTGGCGATGGTGGGGGACGGGGTCAACGACGCTCCCGCCCTCGCTCGTGCCGATGTCGGTATCGCCATCGGTGCGGGTACGGACGTGGCCATCGAGTCCGCCGGGGTGGTGCTGGCCTCGGATGATCCGCGAGGTGTGGTCTCCGTCCGGAGACTGTCCAAGGCGGGCTACCGGAAGATGATCCAGAACCTGGTCTGGGCGGCGGGGTACAACGTCGTCGCGGTGCCCTTGGCCGCCGGTGTCCTGGCCCCGATCGGGTTCGTCCTGGCGCCGGCTGTAGGTGCGGTGTTGATGAGCCTGTCGACCATCATCGTCGCGCTCAACGCGCAGTTGTTGAGAGGGCTCGACCTGCGCCCCGCCGACTGACCCCGCCGAACCCCGGTTTCCAGGGCTGGAGACCGATGCCTTCGTGATGTACCCAGCGCATTGGGTGGCGAGTCGAAGTTATCCACAGCCTGTGGAAACCAGAGGTGACACGCCTTGCTCCTATGGCGCATCGTGGCTGTATCGGGGGAGTCCGGTCTCCGCCGGCATCGCGCTGCCCACACTTCGATGGCCTCGGCGCAACAGGACGTCGGCCCTCGTCCTGCCGGTATCCGTCCGACCCCACTGTCCGGGAAATACTGGAGGAAATGAAAAGCCTCTGCTGCGAAGGCACATCGCAGCAGAGGCTTTCACGAGAGATCGGCTGTTCTCGAACCAGCGCGACTAGCGAGCGAAGAGCGTCCAGGAGCCATCACTGGTTTCGCACTTCCACTCGGTGTAGTCCACGTACGGCTCAGCCAGGTACTCCTTGGCTTCGGCGATGCATTCGTCCATCGTGCCGGGGGCGCCGCCGACCACGTCCCAATCGGCCTCCGCGGCGGACGCGGTGCCCGCGCTCAGCGGAAGAACGACCGCGGCGGCGACTGCGACGAAACCGGCGGCGGCAAGAGAACGCCAGGACTTCATAAAACCTCACTCTGGTGCTATACGAAGGGGTAGCGGCCGGTGCAATCAAGAGAAATGCACCATCGAACAGTGAGAAGCCTCGATGTCTCGCTTCCCAATAGTTCGCAGGGCGGCGCTCGGGGGCCCTGAATCGAATCTGAGCCGATCGCTTCGTGCCAAGACCGACGTCGCCAGGCTAACTGAAGACCGCATCAAGTCGAGGTAAAGAGATACATTCGTATTTGCCCGCATAGGGAGTGCCGCTAGGGCGCGCGGAGATGGGTTGCATCCCGGCGTAAGGCCGCTCAGCCATAGGGGGAAGCAGGCATGGGCGCAATGCCGCTAAGTTTGTGGGATCTTCGCTGGTCAGTCGGCCTGGGGTGGAAATC
>NZ_FRFF01000176.1 GCF_900143625.1 Nocardiopsis sp. JB363 | reverse complement strand
GGTGCGGGCCGGGGTACGGGGGTCGGCCGGGGCGCTCCGCGGACCCGACCCCCGGAGTTGGGGCGGAGTCGTCCCGAAGCCCACCGGATTGTCGGTGGTGATCACTAATGTTTCCTGTGTGAGCGATCGATGGAGTACCGACGAAGTCTGGGCGCTGGCACCGGACGCCTCATCACACAAGGCCGCTCTCAAAGTGGCCAAACCCGGGTCTTGGCCCGCGAGCGGCGTGATCGTTGCCGAGGATGGAGCGACCTCCGCGGTCTGGGGTGAGTGCAAGGGCAGCGGGTCCAAGCCGTACCTGGCCGCCGCACACCTGGACGGGGACAAGGGCCCCGCCTACAAGTGCAGCTGTCCCAGCCGCAAGATCCCCTGCAAACACGTCCTCGGGCTGCTGGCCCTGTGGAGTCAGGGTTCGGTGGAGCCGGCCGAGGAACGGCCCGAATGGGTCGCCAAGTGGCTCTCCGGGCGACAGGTGCGTGCTGAGCGCGCCGCCACCGGCACCACGGCCGCACCCGTCGATCCGGAGAAGGCCGCCGCGACCCTCAAGGCCAGGGAGGACGCGGTCGCCGTAGGACTCGAAGAGTTGAACGTCTGGCTGCACGACCAGGTCGACGCCGGCCTGGCCGAGGTGCCGCGTCTGGGATACGACCACTGGGACCGTATGGCCAAACGCCTGGTGGACGCCAAGGCCTCCGGCGCCGCCGCCCTGGTCACCCAGCTGCCCCAACGAGGCGGTGGTGATCACTGGCCCGACCGTCTCCTGGAACGCCTGGGCATGCTCCACCTGCTGGTCGACGGCTACCTCGCCAGGGAAAAGGTCGACGAACGCACCCGTGCGGTGCTGCGAGCGCGGGTGGGCATCAGCACCCGTTCCGAGGACGTCCTCACCTCCGGTGAGCGGGTCCACGACACCTGGCGGGTCCTGGGACACAACGACGGCCTCACCCCCGACGGCATGCGTGTCCGCCGCACCTGGCTGCACGGGGCCGCCACCGCACGTGTGGCCCTGGTCCTGAGCTACGCCCGGCAGGGGCAGACCCCGGAGACCCCCTTCCGGCCCGGCACCGAGGCCGAAGGCGAACTCGCCTTCCATCCGGACGGGCGGCGGGCCCTGCGGACCGACCGGATGACCGAACGACACTGCACCCCACCGGCGGGCGGCGGCGTCGAGCAGGCCCTGGACTCATGCGCGGTGGCCCTGGCCGACGACCCGTGGGTGGAGGAATGGCCCGTGGTGCTGGAGCACGCGGTTCCGGCCCGCGCGGACCACGGCTGGTACATGGCCGACCGGAACGGCGCCGCGCTGCCGCTGGAGACCGGAACCCTCTGGGCGGTCCTCGCCGCGACCGGGGGACGACCCACCACCGTGGCCGCCGAATGGTCGCCCAAGGCCGGACTGGCCCCCATGACGCTGTGGGACGAAGAAGGAAGGGCCATCGCCCTGTGAATCAGGAACCCTCGACCCCCGATCACGAGGCGCACGCCTCCGAGGCCGGTGGAACCACCGCTACGGACTGGGGACTGCTGGTCTCCACCGCCCTGGTCGGCACCGCTCGACGCACCGTGCCCACCCCACCGGGTCTGCCCGAACGCTCGGAGAGGGCCGCCGCGCTGCTCGATCTCTCCGCCGTCGAGACGGTCCGTGCCCGGGCCGGGTACGTCGCGCACACCGCCACCCCCATCGACCCGGACCCGGCCGTTCCCCGCTCCGAGATCGGCGCGGCCGCGGCCCACCGCCTCGACGTCATCCTCGCCGATCGCCCCGAACTGCTGGCCGAGTGGCTCGACCTGCTGGTCCGCTCCGGTCGATGCGTGCCCCGTACCCGGATCCCCGACCTGCTCGAACGCGCGGCCCGTGACCGCAAGCAGTGGTCCACCGTGGCCGCCGCCGTGGGAACGCGCGGTGTCTGGCTGGCCGGCGTCAACACCCGGTGGTCCTTCATCACCGCCGAACCGATGCCCGGTGACACCTTCGACCAGGAGGACTGGGGCCGGGGCACCCCGGAGCAACGCCGCCGTGGGCTGTTCGCGCTCCGCGCCCAGGACCCCGCCGCCGGTCGCGACCTGGTCCAGGCGGCCTGGCCTCACTCGGGCCGCGGCGAGGTGCGTCGCGGATTCCTGGAGGCCCTCGAACCCACGCTGGAATCCGAGGACGAACCACTGCTCGACCACGCCCTGGACGACGGCAACGCCAGCGTTCGAGGCCGTGCGCTGTCCCTGCTGGCACGGCTCCCCGACGGCGCGCACGCCCACCGGTTGCGCGGGCACCTGCGTCTCCGGTTGCGCGTGGTCCCGGACGCCCCGAACCCCGTCCACCTGGAGAACGTCGACCCCGACGATCCACGACTCCTGCGGGATCTCGCCCTGGCCGCCGCCAAGAACAAGCCGCGCTCCAAGGACCCGCGCCGCCACGACGAACAACGCGAGCGTCACCAGATCCTCATCACGCACACGCCACTGGACGTGTGGACCGAACTCCTCGACACCACCCCGGACCAGGTCCTCTCCCGGGTCGCAGAAGACGACCTGTTGCGGGAGGCCATCGTCGACGCGGTGGGCCTGCGAGGGGACGCCGCCTGGGCGCGAGCGGTGCTCGACCACCCGACCATCGGGTTGGCCCGAATGGTCGGTGGGTCGGTCCATGATCTACAACGACAGCGGATCCGACAGTTGCTCGCCGCGCTGCCGGTGGACGAACGGTGCGAACGGATCCGCGCGGTCATGGGGCGGACCAAGGGCACGACCACCCTGTGCCAGGTCCTGACCGCGCTCGACACCCGGTGGAGCCGGGAACTGGCGGCGGACGTCGTCGAGGTGCTGAGCCGACCGACCGAGCGTCGCAGCCCCATGGCCATGCACTCCCACCAGCGACTCCGTGTGATCGCCGCCGAGTACATGCCACCCGAACACCTGGATCTGCTTCCGGAGACCTCGCCCAACGAGGAAGAGGCGCACGAGCACCTCCGCCTCCGCGACACCCTCCGATTCCGTCTCGACATGCACAAGGAGCTTTCGTGACCACGACCGCACTCAGCACCGATTCCGCGAGCGCGCTGCGCCCCCACGCCGAGCAGACCTACGCCGCGGAGCTCGAAGCGCTGGCCAAGGTCGACGACCGTCAGCGCCCCCCGGGCTGGCACCTGTCCCCGTGGGCCGTCACGCGGTACCTGCTGGGCACCACCCTCGACGACGGCACCGAGATCACCGCGAAGTACATCGGTTCCCGTCGGGTCGTCGAGGTCGCCGTGGCGACCCTGGCCACCGACCGCGCCCTGCTCCTGATCGGTGTGCCCGGCACCGCCAAGACCTGGCTGTCCGAGCACCTGGCCGCCGCGATCGCCGGTGACTCCACCCTGCTCGTCCAGGGCACCGCCGGCACCTCCGAGGAAGTCGTCCGATACGGGTGGAACTACGCCCGGCTGCTCGCCGAAGGACCCTCCGAGGCGGCGCTCGTGCCCAGCCCCATCATGACCGCCATGTCCCGTGGGTCGATCGGCCGCATCGAGGAACTCACCCGCATGCCCTCCGACGTGCAGGACGGCCTCATCACCGTCCTGTCGGAGAAGGCCCTGCCCGTGGCCGAACTCGGCATCGAGGTACAGGCCCGGCGCGGCTTCAACATCATCGCCACCGCCAACGACCGCGACCGCGGCGTCAACGACCTGTCCAGCGCCCTGCGGCGCCGGTTCAACACCGTGGTCCTGCCCGTCCCGGACAGTGCCGAGGACGAGGTCCGCATCGTCACCCAGAGGGTGGAGCAGCTCGGCCGTGCCCTCGAACTTCCGGAGGTGCCCGCCGGCCTCACCGAGATCCGGCGCGTGGTGACGGTCTTCCGGGAACTGCGTTCCGGGGTCACCGAGGACAACACCACGAAGGTCAAGTCGCCCAGCGGCACCCTCAGCACCGCCGAGGCGATCTCGGTGATCACCAACGGGATCGCCCTGGCCGCGCACTTCGGTGACGGGGAGCTGCGGCCCGGCGACGTGGCCGCCGGCATCCAGGGCGCCGTCGTGCAGGACCGCGTCGCCGACGGGGTCGTGTGGCGCGAGTACCTGGAGACCGTCGCCCGCGAGCGCGAGGGCTGGAACGACTTCTACCAGGCCTGCCGTGAGTTGGGCGCCTGATGGGACGACCAGGAGCGGACACCTCCAAGGTGAGTGTCCTGGGCGTCCGCCACCACGGCCCGGGTTCGGCCCGGGCCGTGCGGGCCGCCCTGAACGAGATCGAGCCCGACCTGGTGCTGATCGAAGGACCGCCCGAGGCCGACGCCGTCACTTCCCTGGTCGGCGGACTCGAACCACCCGTGGCGCTGTTGGTGCACCTGGCCGACACCCCCAAGGCCGGTTCGGCCCGATCACGTGAGGGCTGGGGGTTCTGGCCGTTCGCGAGCTTCTCCCCGGAGTGGGCCGCCCTGCGCCATGCCCACGACAACGACGTGCCGGTGCGGTTCTGCGACCTGCCCGCCGCCCACACCATCGCCGAACGCATCGCCCGTGCCGAGGAGGCCGAGGAAAGGCGGGAGCAGGCCGCGAACGAAGAGGCCGACGCGCCCTCTGAAGTCGGGGAGCCCCCGGAACCCGATCCGACCCCCGAACGGGCGGAGGACCCCCGACCGGCCGAGGCGTCGGAACCGGCCGGAGCATCGGAACCGGCCGAGGAACCACGGGTGCGGCTGGACCCGCTCGGGGTACTCGCCGAAGCCGCCGGCTACGACGACGCCGAACGTTGGTGGGACGACGTCGTCGAACAGCGTGTCGACGGCGAGCCCTCGCCCTTCCCCGCGATCGCCGACGCCATGGCCGCCGTGCGCGCCGAGTCCGGACCCGAGACCGGTCGGGACGCGCGCCGAGAGGCGTACATGCGCCAGACCCTGCGCGGCGCCCTCAAACAGGGGTACGAGCGGATCGCGGTGGTCTGCGGGGCCTGGCACGCACCGGCTCTGCGCGACCTGTCCGACTACTCGATCAAGGACGACACCGCCCTGCTCAAGGGTCTGCCCAAGGTGAAGACCACCGCCACGTGGGTGCCCTGGACCCATGGGCGGCTCGCCACCGCCAGCGGCTACGGCGCCGGGGTGACCTCCCCCGGCTGGTACCACCACCTGTTCACCGCCCCGGATCTGCCGGTGCACCGGTGGCTCACCTCGGCCGCCCGCCTCCTGCGCGAGGAGGGCCAGCAGGTGTCCTCCTCGCACGTGATCGAGGGGGTCCGCCTGGCCGAGAGCCTGGCCGTCCTACGCGGACGTCCGCTCGCCGGACTCGACGAGGTCGCCGAGGCGACCACCGCCGTCCTCTGCGAAGGCGAGCAGACCCGCGCCGCCTTGGTGCACGGACGGATGGCGATCGGTGAGCGGCTCGGTTCCGTTCCACCGGAGACCCCCATGGTGCCGTTGCAGCGCGACCTCATGGCGGCGCAGAAACGACTCCGTCTCAAACCCGAGGCCTTCGACCGCGACCTCGACCTGGACCTGCGCAAGGACGGCCTGCGCGAACGCAGCGTGCTGCTGCACCGGCTCAGGCTCCTCGGCGTCGAGTGGGGTGTGCCGCGCACGCCCGACGGCGGCCAACGCGGCACGTTCCGGGAGAGCTGGCGACTGCGCTGGGAACCCGAGATGGACGTGGCGCTGATCGAGGCCGCCCCGTACGGGACCACCGTGGCGTCCGCGGCCACCGCGCGCGTGGTGGAGATCGCGGCCGACGCCGAACTGCCCACCCTCACAGCGCTCACCGAACAGTGCCTGTTCGCCGAACTGGGCGAGGCGCTGCCGGACGTGCTCGCCCTGCTCACCGACAAGGCCGCCACCGACAGCGACATCACCCACCTGATGTCGGCGCTGCCGCCCTTGGCCCGCTCCACCCGGTACGGCGACGTGCGCGGAACCGACAGTGGACATCTGCGCGCCGTCGCTCAGCAGATCCTGGCCCGGATCCGGGTCGGACTGGTGCCGGCCGTGCGCGGTCTCGACGACGACGCCGCGGCCCGCTTCGTCAAGGCCCTCGACCGCACCCACAACGCCGCCACCCTGCTCGACGACGACCTACCGGCCTGGCTGGACACCCTCGCCGACCTCGCCGTTCGAGACAACGTGCCCGGCCGGATCGCCGGTCGGGTGAACCGGGTCCTGTCCGACACCGGACGGGTCGACGCCCCGGAGCTGCGCCGCAGGCTCGGCCTGGTGATGTCACCGGGCACCGAACCCGCCCACGCGGTCGCCTGGTTGGAGGGGTTCCTCCAGGGCAGCGGGCTGATCCTCGTCCACGACGAAGAGCTGCTCGGCATGATCGACACCTGGCTGCTCGCCCTGCCGGAGGAGCGGTTCACCGCCATCCTGCCCCTTCTGCGCCGGACCTTCGGGGCCTTCGACGCCGGTGAGCGTCAGGAGATCGGTTCGGCGGTGACCAGGATCGACGGCGGTGGGGCCACCGACGTCCGCGAACGGCGACCGGTCGACGTGCGTCGAGCGGCGCCCGCCGTGGCCGCGGTACTGGGACTACTCGAAAGGAGCGGTGCGTGAACGCCACGACCGAGGCCGAATCCACCGAACGGGCCCGCCGCTGGCGGCTGGTCCTGGGCCAGGAGTCCAACTGCGCGACCCTCGCCGGTAGTGATCAGGCGATGGACTCCGCCCTGGCCGCCCTGTACAACCGCTCCGGCGGTGGCGCCGGTGGCTCCGGTGATCGGGGAGCCGACCTCAGCGGGTCGGCGCCACGGGTGGCCCGCTGGCTGGGCGACATCCGCGAGTACTTCCCGTCCTCCGTCGTCCGGGTGATGCAGTCCGACGCCATGGACCGGCTCGGGCTGCACCAGATGCTGCTGGAGCCGGAGATGATGGAGGCGGTGGAGCCCGACGTGCATCTGGTCGGGACGCTGCTCTCCCTCAACAGCGTGATGCCCGCCGAGGCGCGCGAGACCGCCCGCGAGATCGTGCGCAAGGTCGTCGAGGACCTGGAGAAGCGGGTCGCGCAGAAGACCCGATCCGAGGTCAAGGGCGCGATCGACCGTTCCACCAAGACCCACCGGCCCCGGCGTGTGGCCGACATCGACTGGAACGCCACCATCCGCCGCAACCTCGCGCACTACCTGCCCGAGTACAACACGGTGATTCCACAGACCCTCATCGGCCACGGACGCCGCAGCCAGGGCGTCCAGAAGGACGTGGTGCTGGCTATCGACCAGAGCGGTTCGATGGCGTCCTCAGTCGTCTACGCCAGTGTCTTCGGGGCCGTGCTGGCGTCCATGAGCACCCTGAAGACGTCCCTGGTCGTGTTCGACACCGCCGTCGTGGACCTCACCGAACAGCTCACCGACCCCGTCGAGGTCCTGTTCGGCACCCAGCTCGGCGGTGGCACCAACATCAACAAGGCCATCGCCTACAGCCAGGGGCTGATCGACCGCCCCACCGATTCGATCTTCGTGCTCATCAGCGACCTCTACGAAGGGGGCGTGCGCGCGGAGATGCTCAAGCGGGTCGCGGCGATGAAGTCGGCGGGGGTCCAGGTCGTGGTGCTGCTGGCCCTGTCGGACGAGGGCGCGCCCTTCTACGACCGCCACAACGCCGCCGCCTTGGCGGAACTGGGCGTCCCCGCGTTCGCCTGCACCCCGGACGTGTTCCCGGAACTGATGGCCGCCGCCATCCAGGGTCAGCCCTTGGACGCGTGGGTCGACAAACACCTCGACGAGTAGGGCCCTACGAAGGTGGAGGCCGCGCTCGGCGGCCTCCACCGTGCTCTCCGAGCGGCTGGAGAGTGGGGCCGCGCCGCCCGGGGGATGGCGGCGCGACCTCACTCGTTCCCGGGTCAGAGTGGTCGGTTCGGCGGTGCGGTCGTGTCTGACATCAGAGTTTTAGCACGCCAGAGGCTTTTCCTGCGGGGGAACCCGAGAATCCGAAGGAGACTTCCGGGGTCGGGGCGATGGGGTCTCCCCGGACGGGTGACCGCCGAACCACGAGTCTCCTCATTCGGTGGTCTCCCCTTCCGCGGATTCCGGTTCGGGGCAGACGGAGTTCAGATCGGGCACGGGGGTCAGGCTCACGGAGAAACGGGGCACCTTGGTGAGGCCCTGCTCGCGGTCCCACAGGAGGTCGACGTCGTTCGCTCCGTCGAAGTACAGCACCGGTCGGTCGGTGGTCAGTGGTGGGCCGATCCGTTGGATCGGATCACCGCCCGGTTCCACGCACACGACGGACGGGGTGACTCCCACGTGGCCACGCGGTTCGCCACCCTCGGAGCGGTAGTGGGCGACGTGGTCGGAACCGACCTTGGCGCCCTGCTCCAAGGGCCCCTTCATGATGGTGAGGAGTACGTACATGGTGGCGAGTCCGTACAGACAGACCGCGAGGATCGTCAACAGTCGTGGAAAGAACGATGCTCCGGGGGTACCGATGTGGAAGTAGCGCAGGAGACCGAACGCCCCCAATGAGACGAGGAGGGCGATCAGTACCGGCAGGAAACCGGTCAGGGCGAAGAGCCGGCCCACGCCGTTGGTCACCACGTCCCCCGGTGAGATCCCGAACGCCTCCAGGTAGGCGTCCTGGTTGGAGGTGCTCAGGGCGATCGCCAAGGGCGCGCCCAGGGAGGTCAGTCCCAGCGGGAGCCACGTGTTGATCCGACCCTCCGGGATGTGGCGGAACATCTGCCACACCCCGAACCCACAGGGCAGGGCGAGCAGCGAGACGATGGCGACCGTGAACAGGTTCCCCTCCGGACGCCAAGTGACGATGTACAGGCCGAAGAGTGCCCCTCCTCCCACGGTCACGGTCATGAGCGTCACGGCGAGAAGGAATCGCCAGTCGTCCAGCGGGTCCCGCGCCGCCGAGCCCTCTTCGCCTTCAACGGCGGATGCGGCGCCGGGCGGGTCCGGTGGGCCGACCACCATGAGCCCGTTCGCTGGGCCGGCCTCGGGGTTCCGGTCCGCGAAGTCGGCCAGCATGGACCTCGCCTCGGCGAGTGAGGACGCCTGGATGGTCCCGCGGGAGCGCCAGGACTTCAGGCTCCGGACGGGGGCCGCGAGCCACTCCCACCCGGGCATCCAACCCTGGAGCAGCACCAGGTACCGGTGCGCCCGGGGCGGGGGAGGGCGCAGCCGGGACGCGAAGGTGACCCGCACCTCCACCCCGGCCTTGTCCAGTGTGTGTTGGAACTCCGCCACGGCCGCTCGTGTGGAACCCAGCGCCACACCGGAGACCGCGACACGTACGTCGTACCGGCCCTCGCCCAGGTCCTGTGTCTGCCAGGGACGACCACCCACTGCCGCGAGGAAGGTCGGCTTGTCCCGAGGCTCGACCTCCGCCCCGATACGCACCACGTGGTCGTAGTGCGCGGGCAGTTCGCCCGTCAGCGGCTCGGGGGCGGGGGGTTCGGGGA
>NZ_FRFF01000175.1 GCF_900143625.1 Nocardiopsis sp. JB363 | reverse complement strand
CCTCGGGGCAGGGGCCAGTGCAGGGCTTCGCCGGTGTCCAGGCGTTGAGGTGTCAGGCCGGAGTAGTCGGCCGCTCCCCCGGCGGAGGCCGCGGCCAGTTCGGCCAGGGCGGTGTCGGGGTCGGTGGGGAAGGCTTGGTGCGGGTGTCCCAGGCGGGTGGCCAAGGCGTTGAGGACGTGCAGGTCGGTGCGCACTCCGGGTGGGGGCGGTGTGGCCTGGCGGCGGCGTAGGACGCGTCCTTCCAGGTTGGTCATGGTGCCCGACTCCTCGGCCCATTGGGCGACGGGCAGGACCACGTCGCCCATGGCGGCTGTTTCGGAGAGTACGAAGTCGGCGGTGACCAGCAGGTCCAGGTCTTGCAGGCGTTGGCGTACGTGTGCGGTGTGGGGTGCGGACACGGCCGGGTTGGAGCCGAACAGCAGCATGGCGCGTGGCCCGCCGGGGGTGCCCAGGGCGTCCAGGAGTTCGTAGGCGCTGCGGCCCGCGCCGGGCAGGTCGCCTGGGTCCATGCCCCACACGCCGGCCACGTGTGCGCGTGCGGCCGGGTCGTCGATGTGACGGTAGCCGGGTAGTTGGTCGGCCTTTTGGCCGTGTTCGCGGCCGCCTTGGCCGTTGCCCTGCCCGGTGATGCATCCGTATCCGGAGCCGGTGCGGCCGGGCAGTCCCAGGGCCAGGGCCAGGTTGATCCAGGCCGAGACGGTGTCGGTGCCCTTGGCGTGCTGTTCGGTACCGCGTCCGGTCAGGACGTAGGCCGACCGGTTGCGTGCGGCCTTGCCCAGGAGGTCGGCGGCGGCGTGGACTCGGGTGGCGGGCACCCCGGTGGTGAGTTCGGCGTGTTCGGGCCACCAGGCGGCGGCCCGTTCCCATGCGGTGTCGAAGCCGGTGGTGCGGGCGTGGACGTAGTCCTGGTCGACCCATCCTCGTTGGAGTGCGGCGTGGAGCAGGCTCAGTGCCAGGGCGGTGTCGGTGCCAGGGCGTGGGGCCAGGTGGATTCCACCGTTGTCCAGGGCCACTCGTGCGGTGGCGGTGCGGCGTGGGTCGATGACGACCAGGCGTGGTGCGGACAGGTGTCCCATCATCGGGGGCATGGTCTCGGCCGGGTTGGCGCCGGCGAGCAGGACCGCTTCGGCTTGGCCGAGGTCGGTCAGGGGGAAGGGCATGCCGCGGTCCAGGCCGAAGGCGCGGTTGGCGGCGGCCGCCGCCGAGGACATGCAGAAGCGGCCGTTGTAGTCGATCTGGGAGGTGCCCAGGGCCAGGCGGGCGAACTTGCCCAGTAGGTAGGATTTTTCGTTGGTCAGTCCGCCGCCGCCGAAGACCGCGACGCTGTCGGGGCCCGATTGGGCGCGCAGGGCCAGGAGTCGTTGGGCGATGTGGTCCAGGGCGGTGTCCCAGTCCACCTCGGTCAGGGGCGCGTCGCGGTTCTCGCGCATCAAAGGGCTGGTGAGCCGGTCGGGGGTGGTGAGGACTTCGGTGGAGGTCCAGCCCTTGCGGCACAGTCCGCCCCGGTTGGTGGGGAAGGGGGCGGGGCGCACGGTCAGGGTCC
>NZ_FRFF01000172.1 GCF_900143625.1 Nocardiopsis sp. JB363 | reverse complement strand
TCGAGGCGCTGCGTGAGCGTCAGGAGTACGAGATGCTCAACAACCGCGATTTCGGTCTGTTGCACAACGCGTCGTTGCAACAGCGCATCCACACCCGGACGGGCCCGCCCACCCCCGACGACCTCGACGAACTCGTCGCCACGGTGTGGAAGGAGCCGACCTTCCTGCTGGCGCACCCGCGCACCATCGCCGCGTTCGGTCGGGAATGCAACCGCCGTGGCCTCTACCCGCAGAGCGTCGACATGTCCGGCCACAAGGTTCCCTCCTGGCGGGGCATCCCCATGCTGCCGTGCAACAAGATCCCCGTCACCAAGGAGCGCACCAGCTCGATCCTCATCATGCGGGCCGGCGAGCAGAACCGCGGTGTGGTCGGCCTGCACCAGACAGGGATCCCCGACGAGTACGAGCCCGGGCTGTCGGTGCGCTTCATGGGCATCAACGACCAGGCGCTCATCTCCTACCTGGTCAGCACCTACTACTCCGCGGCCGTCCTGGTGCCCGACGCGCTGGGTGTCCTGGAGGACGTCGAATTGGGACGCGCGGACTGAGAACCTCCACCGCGCGGTCGACGGAGACCGATCGGACGCCGTCCCCACGGCGACCCCGGCCGGTCCCGTCGACCCGCCTCACCGTCCCCGGCGGCGCCCGTGACCCGGGGCCGAACACCCCGGGTCGTGACCGCGCACGCACCGACAACGCTCAGCAGGATTGGTGGCTCTTGCCATGACAGTGACGGAATCCAGCACCGACGCCTCGCGACGAACACCGACCGGTCTCAGTCTGGGGACGTCGGCGGCGCGGAATTTGTCGACGACGACGAAGTCGGCTCCTC
>NZ_FRFF01000170.1 GCF_900143625.1 Nocardiopsis sp. JB363 | reverse complement strand
GCCCCGGGTCCTTCCCCCTGATCCCCCTTCTCGAACGGAGCTCCTGTTGTCCGTCAGGCGTGCTTTGGCGGCCGTATCCGGCCTTGCCTTCATCCCCCTGCTCTTCACCGCCTCCCCCGCGGCGGCGGAATCAGCCGACATCAACTACGTCGCGCTCGGTGACTCCTACTCCTCCGGGCTGGGAACCCGCGACTACGACGACTCCGGTGACTGCAAGCGAGGGCCCTCGGCCTTCCCCGAGCTCTGGGCCGCCTCCCACGCGCCCGGTTCCTTCGATTTCGTCGCCTGTGCCGGAGCCACCACCACCGACGTGCTCAACGACCAGGTATCCGCCCTGACCCCGGAAACGAACCTGGTCTCCATCACCATCGGCGGCAACGACGTCGGATTCGCCGACGTCATCACCACCTGTCGCACCGGCAGCGACGCCGCCTGTGACGAGCGGGGCGAGGAGGCCGAGAACGACGTCCGCGACGTACTGCCCGCCCTCCTGGACCAGACCTACGGTGCGATCACCGAGGCCGCGCCCCAGGCACAGGTCGTGGTCCTGGGTTACCCGAGCCTGTTCGAGCTCGGACCGTGCGGTGTCGGCAGCATCGGCGAGACCAAACGTGTGCGATTGAACGAGATGGCCGACGCCCTCGCGGGCGGCATCGAAGACCGTGTGGCGGCAGCAGGGTTGACCTACGTCGACGTGCGTGGCGGCTTCGAGGGCAACCGGGTATGCGCCGACGAGCCGTGGATCAACGGCACCGCCGTTCCCCTCAACGAGTCCTACCACCCCAACAAGGCCGGTCACTCCGAGGGATACCTTCCCGCTCTGACCGGCGCCGTCGGCTGACCCGCAAGCAGCCGAGGGTGCCTCGCCCCATGCGAGGCCCAGGGCCGGCCCCACCCGAGCCTTCCTTCAGGACGTTTCCTGCTGGAAGGGCGCGGTGGGGCCGGCCCGACCCATTTCCCGCCGGGCGGAACCGGCCACCGACGTTCACACGCCGGCCCGACCTTGCGGAGAACGGAGCCCGCATCAGAGTCCCCTGGAACACCGGTCCGGAAGTCGCCCGCCTCCCTGGCCTTGAAGGCTGCCCTCCACGGGCATCAACGGGACCACATCGCGGACCGGGTGTCCGACATCGAGAATGCCGCTGCGGAGACCTCACCCGGGAATCGGCTGGGACTGTCGCTGGGGCACGGCCACGGCACCTCCCTTCGGTGTCGGCTCATGTGAATCCGAAGGCGGGTCGGCCTCGGGCTGGGGAGGGACGTTCCTCGTAGATGGTTCCGCTTCCCTGTCGAACCACGGCTTGCCCTCGGCGGCGATGCCTTCCAGGATGCGGAGTGTGTGGGAGAACCCGGCCGCGTCGAGGTTGATCTCCGAACTCTCGCTCGGCGGCGCCTCGTCCACCGTGTCGCGAGTGGGGATCTCGGACACGGGGATCCCCTTGGCCGGTCCGTTGGTCAGGGTGATTTTCAGCGTGTAACGTCGCATGCCCTTGATCTCCACTTGGACGGAGGAAATCGCGTCGAAGCGGTAGTTGTACCGCTCCTTCACCTCCCAGGTCCCACGCTCGAAATCGAGGTCAGCGGTGGCTTCGCGCACACCCTCTTCGGTCACCAGGAAGATCCTGATCTCATACCTCGAATAGCGCCAAGGGCCACAAGGGACGTGGGCCGATTTGCAGGGCTGATTCGGCGTCGGCAGAAAGGCGTGGGCGACGACCTCGTGCCAGACCAGACCGTGGTGCCTCAACACTTGGTCGAGGATCAGTGTCTTGTCGGCGTCCAGCCAGCCCTCCATCTCTTGCTCCGAGGGGCGTAGCTCGTCGAGCTTGGCCTTCCATCGCTCGTGCTCGGCGCGGCGGGCCTCGACGATCTCCTCCCGCTCCTGAGCCTGCTCACGGAAGCGTCGACGCTCGCTTTGGATGTTCAGCCACATGGGGACCGTGAACCTGGCGGTGACCGCTGCCAAGAGCACGCAGCCCACCGTGGTCACCGGGGCCTGCTGGAACGCCGCCGACAGGGCCGTCACGGTCGCCGCTCCCAAGAGCAGGAACAGGGACACGCACCGAAACCTGGTCACCATGGTCACGTTGTGGACCTCTCGCGGCTCCAGCGGCATTCCTCCGGTCCAGCGACGCCGCACGTCACGGGCCATGAACCGGATCAACCAGCGCACCTTGCCGGCTTCGACCTCGGTTTCCCGGTAGGTGCGAGCGACCTCGTCACGGAGGGACCGGCGCACGCCCGCGGTCTCCTTCAGCCACGCCTCCCCGTTCTCCGGTTCGGGCGCGTACTTGAAGAAGTAGTGGTCGAAAGCGCTCTCCACCTGGTCGGTGAACCCGCCCTTGGGCGGCGCGGACGAGGGGGCACGCCGATAGCCGTACTCGTGTTCCAGAGCGACCCTGCGCCGGTGCTCGTGGTACCACTCGCCGAGGGCCCACGCCGCAGCCGGCCCCAGGACCAGCATCGCCAGACAGGAGAGCAAGGCCGGAAAGTCGCCGTGTGCCAGCGCGGTCCTCATCATGAACGCGATGGGTGAGAGGGTCGCCACCGCCAGGAGAAGCCCACCGAAGAGGCTCCATCCGTTGTAGGACTTCGGAGCGGGGTGTTTGGCCCTGGCCTCCGCCGGATCGGGCTCGAAGTAGGACCAGACACGGTCACGTCGGTCACCGGCCGTGTGCTCCCGGTGGGCCTTGTTCCGGATCTGGTTCCACAGACGTTGCTTCATGCCACCGGTGAGGACCAGACCGAGATGACGCAGGATCGGGTCGCGGTGCTCAGGCGGGAGATCACGTAAGAGGACCATCGCGGTCTCGGAGTCCCCATCGGAACCGTCCACGCAGGAGAGCAACGCGAAGACCACGGCCAAGGCCTGCCCGGACGTGGCGTGACTCAGCGACTCCGTTCGCAGCTCTAGTTCCTCCAGGAGGGCGCGGTCCGCCTTGTTCAGGTCCCGATAGGAGCGTTTGCTGAGGATGGCCAGGGCCCGGTTGAGGTGTAGCTCGGGGTGGTCCAGCCCCCGCGCGTAGGCGTTGTCGAGGTGGTCGCGTGCCTTACCCGGGATTCCGGAATCGAGGTAGCGCACGCCCACCTCGTAGTCGTGTTCGGGTGGATCATCGGGCCCCACCACGTAGATGTTGGAGTCGTGCATCTGGCCGACCTGCGCACCGACGAAGGAATGGGGGCCGGCGGTGTTGTTGGTCTCGGGCCCGCTCATGTGAGTCCCTTGACCGAGGTGATCAGCGACGCGACCTTGGTGGCCAGCGAGGCCAGGTCCCCCAGGAGCCCCATGAGGCGCTTCAGGGCCAGCAACGAGGTCTTCCTGCCCTGAGGTGTGGCCTCTTCGATCCCCTTGCTCGCGATGTCGAGTTCGGTCGAGGCCGCATCGTGGGTCTCCTCGTCGATGCGTCCACTGGAGCGCTCCTGGGCCAGCTCCTCCCTCAGGGCCGAAATCCGTTCCGAGATCTCGACCGGCTCGGGTTCGGAGGAGGTCAGCGCTACGTGGAACGTACCGCCGCTGACGTGACCGGCCTGGACACCGACGCTGCCGTGTGCCGTGTTGTTGACGTTGCCGGGGAGGCCGGAAACACTGTCTTCACGCATGGTGGGGGGCTCCGCTTCGGTGAGTTCCGTGGCGAGTTCGAGGGCGAAGGCGGCGGCGTTCGCGGCGGCGATCGGCTGCCATCTCCGATCCGCCTCGGTGGCCTTGGTGCCATCGGCCCGGTCACTGATACCGCGCACGATCGCCACCGGTGACCCGCTCAGATGCCCGGCCTGGGCGACGCCGGCACCTTCCATTTCGATGGCCACCGCGTCGTTGTAGATCTGCCGGATCCAATCGGCCTCGCGGGAGATACGGGAGTTCTGCACGATCTCTCCGGCGGCGATGGCCCCCAGGTGAGCTTGGGGACGGGGCCGGCCCGGCGCCGACCCGGGCGGCGCCCAGGTACCGACCCGGGCCAGGTGGGCGGCGGTCTGGCTGATCTCATGCGCTGCCTCCCAGACCCGGGGTCGGGCCTTGAGGCCGTCGTCCTCGCTGGTTCCGCCGTGGTAGGCGTACACGTGGGTGGCCACGACCACGTCGCCCAGCGGCGGGGTGTCCCACAGGGCTCCGGCCACGCCCACGAAGAGCAAGGCGGCGGGGGAGAACTCCTGGATGGCCCGCTCGGCTAATACCGCGGACGACTGATTGCCCTTGCCGGTGAGCCCCAGCACCACACGCCCATGGCCGCCGGGCAGGGCCCCGATCTCGAACCGGGTGCCTCGCGGGTGCCGATAGGGCTCTGGTGAACGGAGCCGCTCGCGCACGGCCTGGTATTCCAGATTCAAGGCGGTCAGGACCACCACGAGATCGTTGCTCATCACGCTTCCTCGTTCTGGTTCGGGGGCAGGGGCCGCAGGATCGGTGGGCGTAGTTCTTGTTCGGGCCCGGCCTGGAAGAGACGGGCGGGACGGCCCTTGGTGGTACGACGGTCCGGACCGACCGGGGTAAGGAAGCCCGACACCGACTGGACCTTGCGGTAGAAGTTGCGCGGGTCGAGGTCGAAGCCCCAGACCGCCTCATAGACGCGTTGGAGTTCGGCGATGGTGAAGGCCGGGGAGCAAAAGGCAGTGGCCAGGGCGGTGTGCTCGATCTTGGCGCGGGCGCGTTCCAAAGCGTCGTCGAGGATCTGCCGGTGGTCGAAGGCGAGAGTGCGACGGCCGGATACGACCTCCTCGACGGGGATCCAAGAGGCGGCGGAGGCGTCGGTACCGGCTTCGGGTTCGGGCAGACCGGGGGCGATGGCGAGGTAGGCGACGGAGACGATGCGCCCTCGTGGGTCACGGCCGGGCCGGCCGTAGGCACCCAGTTGCTCCAGGTGCAGCGATGTCGCGTCGAGGTCGGCCTCTTCCCGGAGTTCTCTGTGGGCCGCATCGAAGATGTCCTCGCCGGCGTCCGCGATGAATCCACCGGGCAGGGCCGATTCACCTTTGTAGGGCTTGATTCCTCGCTCGATGAGAAGGATGTGCAGAGCCGAGGAACGCAGGGTGAGGATCGCCAGGTCGACGGTGAGCAGTACGGGGGGTGGTCGCCAGATTTCGTTTGGCATGAGGCTGAGCGTAGCTTCCTGTCAGATAGACAGGAAGTGGTTCTTGGAAATTGATTCAGGTGAACGCTGGAGTTTATGGAGTGGCGGAAGTGGTCTTTGTGAGCAGCGCGGCTGGTGGGGTTATGAGGGGTGGCCCCCTGTTGGGGGAGGCCTGTGGTATCACCCGACTTGTTGCCACGTGGGGCGGCGGCTTTCAGGGGTGGGATCTGAGAAAGGTGGTCCCTGAACAGGTCGATCGGCTGGTCAAGGTGCAGAGTGAGCGATGACGTCTTTCCGAAGGCGGTGTGACGTTAAGGCGTTTCCCGTCACCTGTTTCCCTGAGCAGGGTTTCGTCAGGTGAGCTTCCACATCCGAAGCATGCTTCCCGAGCCTCCGGCGAACAGGGTGTTGCCGTCAGGGCTGAAGACTACGTGTCGGATGTCCTCTTCCTCTCCTGCCAAGGTGAGGGTGTGCTCTCCGCTTTTGGTGTCCCAGAGATAGATGTCACCATCGCTTCGACCTACGGCGATGGTTTTTCCATCCGGGCTGAAGGTGATCGAGCCGATGCTGATTCGAGGGCCGAAGTTCCTCGCGTAGAAGGTGTCTTCGTAGGTGGTGTGAGTGGCGATGAGTTCTCTGGTGTCGGTGTCCCACAGTTGAGTCAGGTCGGTGTCGCCCCCGGTGGCCAAAATCGTTCCGTTCGGGTTGAAGGTGTGGGATCGGATCCCTTCCTCTTCCCCCTCGATGCTGCCGATCAGTTCACCCGAATCCGTGCTGAACAGGTCCAACCTATCGCCATCCTGGTGAACGACGATCGTTTGATCAGGGGAAAGCGTTCCCTGTAGAGTCACGTCGTCTTCAAGATCGTGGGTGGCAACGTACTCTCCGGTCTCCGCGTTCCACTCGTGAACCGCTTCCTTGGAGTCTTTGGATAAGAGAGACGAACCATCATCACTGAACTCCAGGTTTCTTATTATTCCTTCCCTCGAGTCCAAAGTAAGCAGAATCTTTCCGGTTTCTGCATCTTTGAGAAAGAAATTCTCTCCATGAGTGAATTCGGCGTAGAGGGGGGTCCCGTAAGGGTCGAAGAGGAAAGTTGGGGAAGCCTCCTCTGTGTTGATCCGACGTTCGGATTTCATCTCGCCGGTCTCCACATCCCAGAGCCGAATATGAGCAAGGTAGACATTCGGTCTGAGCCACCCTCTGGAGAGAGAGAAGTCATCGTGCGTGGCGAGGGTGGAACCATCCGGGCTCAACTTCATACTGCGTATGGACGAATGGGGATCATCGTCCTCCTCGTACAGTCCCTCGTGCAGGTCCACGACCAGGTCGGCCTCGACCTCGGACGGAGTCGGGTCCTCGGCCGACGAGGGCACGGCCCAGTAGACGAGACCCGCGATCAGCACCGTGCCCACGGCAGAGCTTAGAGGGCGTCGCCAGAACAGTGAGGGCTTCGTACTGGATGGCGATTCCGGCCTTGGAGAATCCTGGATATCCCGTCCCGGGAGCTTGCTTTCCCGCCTGGTCGGGACCAGCACCGAAGCCGGAGGCTCATCCGCTGCCCGTTCAGGGGGAAGATCGGCTTCGCCACTGCTACCAGCACCGGTGTCGACGTCATCCAAAGTCGTGATGACGTCCCCGGGGGTCGGGCGCTGCTTCGGGTCATGGTCCCAACAGGCCGCGATGATTGGCTGAAACCGATCCGGAAGTCCCTTGACCTCAGGCGCGTTAGAGATGACCTTGAACACGATGGCGCCCATGGTCTGCGATGCGAAGGGATTCGTTCCGGTCGCAGCGAATGCCAGGACGGTTCCCAGAGTGAACATGTCGCTGGCCGGGCCCACCGGCTCACTCTTGGCTTGTTCCGGGGACATGTAGGTGAGGGTGCCTAGAACGGTCCCGGTCCCGGTCATTTCAGTGGCGTCCATGGGTCGGGCGATCCCGAAGTCGATGATGCGGGGCCCGTCCTCGGCCAAGAGGATGTTCGCGGGCTTGAGATCCCGATGCACCAGGCCGCAGCCGTGGATGGCCTCCAACCCTTCGGCCAGCCCAAGAGCCAAGGCGGTGAGCTCCGGCTCTTTGAGGGGGCCGTTCTTCCGCACCGCCTGTTCCAGGGAAGGACCGGGCACGAAGGCCGTGGCGATCCATGGTGGGTCGGCCTCGGGGTCGGCGTCCACGACCTGCGCGGTGTGGAAGCCACCCACCTTTCGGGCCATCTCGGCCTCCCGGGCGAAGCGCGCCCGGAAATCGGGGTCGTCGGTGAGCTCGGGGCGAATGACCTTCACGACCACCCGCCGTCCCCCGGCGGTGCGGGCCAAGTACACCTGACCCATGCCGCCTTCGCCCAGCTTGCTCTCCAAGCGATAACGGCCAAGGCGTCGAGGATCGGTCGACTGTAGTGGCTTCAACCTGGGCTCGCTTTCACACGAAGGGGGTGTCCTGGGGCTTCACCGTGCGTGATTATTCCAGGCCGCAGAGAAAGCAGCGATGCTGGGAGTGAAGAGCAGGCTCGGACCACGCCATCCCGCGTTGGTCGGGTGGTGTGCGTTCTCCGGGCGCCCACCACCCGACCGACGCACCTTGGGAAGGTCGGCTCACGGTCCGATTTCGGCCAGGGTCACACCTGCTGGTCCAGCCAGTCCTGGCAGCGTTCCCGGAACCACAGCAGCACCTCGAACACCGGCCGGCCACCGTCGTCCAAGAGCGTCTGGAGCGGGAAACTCGGTCGCCGGTTCAGTGAGTCCTCGGGCAGGTCCACACCGGGGATCGCGTTGAACCTGTGCAGCAACTCCCTGCGCAGCGCCACGTCGTCGAACGGTGGACGTCGCGCCATGTACTGGAAGACCACCTCAGCGCGTCCCGACGATGGGTACAGCACGAGCGCCCATCGCCAGTCGGCGTCCACGCTCTCGTCCCAGGTGAGAAGGAAGCAGCTGGTGTCGGCGCCTGCGCCCCACACCAGACCACCACCGACGGCGGTCCACTCGTCGATCAGGGCTTGGGTCGCCCGCACGACGTCGGGCCGCTGGTTCTGTAGCAGGAGGGCGTGGAAGCGCCGTTCCCGTTCGACGAACTCGTCCACCTCCAGGCCCACCAGTTCGGCCAGCGCCGCGGCCGGCGCGAACCCTTCGTGGTCCGCTCCCGCGATCTCGGCGGCCCTGGTGTCCTTGAAGACACGCTCTCTGTGAGTGAGATCCGTGGCCGCGCCCAGATGCCGGGACACCGTGTCGGTCTTCGCGCCCACCAGCACGGCGAGTTCCCGGTGAGTGGTCCAACGGTCGGCTGCCAGCATCGCCAGGGCGTGTTCGATCTGCCGGGCCAGATCCGCACCGATCTCCTCGGGCTCCCGGGAACCCGAAGCCGTCGGGGCGGGCCACAGGGCGCAGGCGTGGTCCGCGAGCAGGGCCGCCCGCGCCTCGATCTCCGGCCTGCCCCAACTGGGAGCATCGGCTATCTGACGGTTCATGCTCAGACCACTGGACTGGAAGATCTTCTGCTTGCGCTCGAACAAGTGGTTGGACAGCTTCGAGTTCTGAGCGGTCAGGGTCAGGTTGCCCAAGGTATGCAACAGGCGCCCGTGCAGTTCGTTCTCGGTCTCGTCTGTGTCGGTCTGCTTGCTCAGGACCTCGTACCACTCCTCGGTCATGCTCTGCGGCATGACGTGCTCGATGCTCACCTTGGCCTTGCCGAAGTCCACCGGTTCGGGGTTGTCGAAGGCCTCCTCCAACCGACGCAGGACGAAGGTGCGCTGTAGCGCCTGCCCCGACCAGTAGAAGTTGCGGTGCGCCACGGCCTCGCGCAGGGTCTTGTCGGAAGGCCAGCGTCGACGGGGATCCGACAGATAACGGTGGACGGACTCCGCGATCGAGCCGCCCGGCTGGATCTCCTTGGGTGAGGACGTGAAGATCCTGTTGAGCCCCTGGGTCGGCACCCCGGCGATCATGCGCCGAACCAGGAAGCTCTCCACGTACCCCAGCGCCCTGATGAGGTCGTCGGTGTCGGCGTGCCCCTGGTCGCGCAGCACCATCAGGCGCAGGGCCAGCGGACGGTAGATCGTGTTGCCCCAGGACTCAAGGCGGGTCAGGACCTCGGCCAGCTCCGGATCGTCCTCGAAACCGGGGTCCAGGACGCGCTGGAGCAGCTGTCCCAGCCGCCACAACTGTTCCACCTCGGCCCGCAGGGCCTTCTCCCCACCGGCTTGGGGCACCTTTTCCAGGCGTTCCTTCTGTCCGTGGTAGACCTCGCTCTGTTTGGCCCGCTCGTCCCCACGCAGCACCAGGTCGAGCCAGGCCAGGGTTTCCAGGGTCTCCGGCCCCAGCTCCTCCTGCATCGGCAACCAGACCTCTTCGTACACCTCCTGGCCGCTCTCGGGAAGGAGCATGAAGACGTAGTTGCGCAGCAGGTCGGTCTGGCTGAGCCCCTTGCCGGTGTTGTTCAGGGATTCGAAGATCCGGAAGACGTTGTCCCCGGCCTCGGCCTGGATGTCCACGAGGCTGAGCCGATGCCCGATGGTCTCCTCGATTTTGAGGAGGTCCTCCTCGGTGTACTTGCCGACCTTGCTGGAGAAGAAGTTGTAGGCGAATCCGACCCGGTCGTCGCCTCCCGCGTGGGGGTGTTCGTCGACGATGGCCTTGTAGGCCGCCCGGTCGGCCTGGGTCGGCAGGAGTCGATACTTGTCGATCCCCTTGTTGTACTTGTTCAGCAGGTAGACGTCGTTGATCCTGTCGGCACCGCTGTGGTCGCCCTCGCCGAGTTCCTCCACCTCCCGCAACCGGTCACGGAGGGCCATGAGCGCGATCGACAGCGAGGTGAGCCGCTGCTGGCCGTCGATCACCAGCCACCGGGTGAGTGTGCTCGCCGAGGAAAGCCCCGGTGCGAGGACCACCGACCCCAGGAAGTGCCCGGCCGCACCACCGGCCTGCGTCTCCTGGTCGCGTTCGGCCTGCTCGGTCAAGTCGTCCCAGAGACGTTCGAGCTCTTCGCGCCCCCAGGAATAGGGGCGTTGGTACAAGGGAACCTGGAACTGTTTGGTTCCTTCGACCATCCTCTGGAACGTGGTTTCGTTGGCCTGCATATCTCCACAATCTCGATCTGGCGGTCGGGGGATTCGAACGGCCGGGCTCGGACTACTTCGGGAGGAATGGGCTGGGCCTACCCGCATATGACACGTACAGCGTGTCCCTGGCCCGGGTACAGGCCACGAACAGCAGGTTGCGTTCGCGCTGCATGTCGTGGGAGTGCGCCACCGGGTCCTCCGACACGTCGGTGACGCTCGGCTCCTGGGGAAGGTGCTCGGCGCTCACACCGACCACCGCCACACAGCGGAACTCCAGTCCCTTCATCGAGTGCATCGTGCCCACACGCACCCCGCCCTCCTCGGCCAGACCACAGGTGCCGATCCCCTCGGCCTCCAACGCGGCTCTGGCCTTCCTGACCAGGGCATCGGTGCGGGCGGCCACGGCGATCGTCCCGGGCTCTACCTCCGCGGCCAGCCACTCGGAGACCATCCGAACGAGTCCGGCCGACTCGGCCTCCTCCGTGGGGTGGGAACGCACGACGGGGGAGCGCCCGTGCAACGGGGAGGAGTAGTCGGCCAGGTGCGAACGCACCCCGTCGAAGCCCTCCACCGGGGCGGTCCCCAGCACCCTCACCGACCAGGAGAGGATCTCCTGGGTGCTGCGGTAGCTCACGGTCAATCGGTGACTGCGGCCGCGCACGTTGATTCCCACCGCCGCCATGGACACCCGGTGGTCGTAGATGCGCTGGTGCGGATCGCCCGCGACGAACAGGTCGTCCGGTCCCTCGGGGGCCAGCGCCCGGACCAGACGCCACTTGGCCGGGTGCAGGTCCTGGGACTCGTCCACCACCACGTGCCTGTAGGGGCGTTCTCCGGTCCGTTCGAGGATGTCGGCGGCCTCCGAGGCCAACCAGGTGAAGGTCCACTGCCCGGCCGCGCGCATCTCCTCCGTGGCGGCCAGGATCGCCCGCCACACCCGACGCTTCTGTTCGGGTCCCAACCGTCCGGCGCGGCCTCGACCACGACGTCGGGCCTCTAAGTAGTCGCGTTCGGTGCGCAGGCCCTGGGCGAGGACGACCTGCTCCCATTCCTCCAACAGGAAACGCCCCGAGACGTCCAGGTCCTCGGCGTGCCGCTCCCACTGTGCGGTGAGTTCGCGTGAACGCGGGAAGTTCGACTTGCCGTGCACCCGACGCACCACCTGGTAGGCGACCTTGTCCAGGTTGCGCACGTCCACCAAGGCCCGGCGGTCCTGGTCTCGAACCAGGAGTTCGAGTTGGGTACGCAACGCGGTGTCCAGGGTCTTGGTGAAGGTGGTGAGCAGGATCGGCTGTTCCGGGGTGGCCTCGCCGGTGTCCAGCGCGAGCTGCTGTTCGTCGGGTACGTACCGCTCGATCAGGTGCGCCACCCGGTGCAGCGCGGTCACCGTTTTTCCGGTGCCGGCGCCTCCGGTGACCATGACCGGTCCCGCGAACCGGTCCCGGCGCGCGATGCGCTCCTGCCGGGGGTGCAGGAAGGTCCGCCACACGTCGAAGGGGTGTTCCAGGAGTTCCCGCAGTTCCTCGGGGCCCTCCACGAACACCACCTGGTCGGGGCTGCGTCGGATCGCCGAGACCAGGTCCTCGGGGTCGACGTTCTGAGCGTCGACCTCCTCCACCAGGTCCCGGCTCAGCAGTGCCCACACCTCGTCGGGGGTCATCCCCGAGGCCAACGCGGTCAAGGCGTCGTGCTGGGTCTTGGGCATCATGTTCGCCAGCGCGTCCAGGTAGCTCTCGTCGGGGAGCAGCCGGGCGATGCGGATGGTGTCCTCGTCGATGCCCAGCTGGGCGAAGTGCTTGTTCGGGACCTCCTGGAACAGCGTGTGCTCCGAAGCGGCGGCCACCGGCGCCAGCGCCGTGCTCATGGTGCTCAACGCGGTTTCGTCACGGAACTCCAGGACGCCCAGTGCCTGGTTGACGGAGGGGCGCCTGCTGCGGATGTAGCGGTAGGCCGCGTCATGCGGAAGCACGGTCACCAGGAGGAACACGTCGCCGGACTCGGGGGCGAGGACGACACCGCGGTACCCCTGGGTGACGCGCAATGAGCGCCATCGGGGGTCGCGGCTTTCGGTGATCTTCTCCAGGTGGCCACCGGCGAAGTAGGTGTCGGCGAACTTGTCCAAGGTCTCGTCGACGGCCTTTTGGAGCTTTTTGTCCAACGTGGCGTAGGTACTGAGGAAATCCTTGGCGATCGCGAGCTGGGGCACGGGAGCCTTTCCGGGACAGGGGGTTAGGGGACGTCCAGGTGAGGGGCCTGACATTTCAGCATAGGGGCCACAAGCCTGTCACGGGCGGGGTTCGCGGTACCCGGTGCCACTCGGTGGGCGGAGGACCCGGCCGGTCAAGGGCCATCGACACCGTAGGCGCCGCCACGGACACCGACTCCTGGTATGACGGAGACACACTCAACGAAGGACGGTGCGCGTGACCCCCCAGACCGTGACGGACAGTGCGACGGACATCGAGGTACTCGGCCCCCATTCCGAGGACTCGACCGATGGTTCGGCCACACCGGTACCCGGCACCACGCAGATGGTCACGGTTCGCAACCGTCCGTGGGTGGTCTCCCAGGTGCGCGCCTCACCCATCGTCTCCAGCGACGGAACCCGGATCACCGGCAAGCCCCAGCACATGGTCTCCCTGGTGAGCATCGGCGATGATGCCTCCAACGACCGGATCGAGGTGCTCTGGGAACTGGAGGTCGGGACCCGGATCCATGAGGGCCGCGACCTGCCGGCCCCCGCCGACGCCGACGGCTTCGACTCCCCGGTCCGGCTGGACGCCTTCCTGCACGCCGTCCGTTGGGGTGCGATCACCTCCGCCGACAGTTCCTCCCTCCAAGCGCCCTTCCGTTCCGGCATCGAGATCGAGGACTACCAACTCGAACCGGTGGTGCGTGCCCTGTCGATGCCGCGCACCAACCTGCTCATCGCCGACGATGTGGGTCTGGGCAAGACCATCGAGGCCGGGCTCGTCATGCAGGAACTACAACTACGCCACCGCGCCCGGAACATGCTCATCGTGTGCCCGGCCGGATTGACGACCCAGTGGCGCGACGAGATGCGCGACAAGTTCGGGCTGGACTTTCGGGTGGTGGACGCCGAACTCGTGCGCGGGCTACGTCGCGAACGCGGCCTGTACGCCAACCCCTGGACCCACTACCCGCGCCTGATCGTCAGCGTCGACTGGCTCAAACGCGAACGCCCCCGACGTATGTTGCGCGAGATCCTGCCCGCCAACCCCCGCTACCCGCGCGCCATCGACCTGCTGGTGGTGGACGAAGCGCACAACGTGGCCCCGGCCGGTAGCGGAAAGTACGCGGTCGATTCCCTGCGTACCAAGGCGATCCGGGAGCTCGCGCCCCACTGCGAACATCGGCTCTTCCTCTCCGCCACCCCGCACAACGGCTACCCGGAGTCGTTCTCCGCCCTCCTGGAGCTGTTGGACGACCAGCGTTTCGCCCGCGGGATCAAACCCTCCGATGAACAACTGGATCGCGCCATGGTCCGCCGCCTCAAGCGGGACCTGCCCAAGCGTTGGGACGGCAGCGCCCGTTTCCCCGAGCGGGTGCTCGGTTACGCCGAAGTGGACTACGACGAAGCCGAACGTCGAGCGCACCGCACGTTGGTCGAGTACGCGGACAGCCGTCGTCTCCGTGTGGGAAGGCCCGGCCGGCACACGGTCGACTTCGTCACGACCCTGTTGAAGAAGCGGTTGTTCTCCTCCCCGCAGGCCTTCGCCCGCACCGTCACCACCCACCTGTCCACCATGGACGCCAAGGGTGCGGCACAGGAGCCCTCGACCGGCATGGCGGAACCGATTCTCGCCCAGGAGATACTGCCGGTTCTGCGAGAGCGTCTGACGGAGACCTCCGAACATGAGGAGGAGTACCAGGAAGCCGAGGTCGAGGTGCTGGGCACCGTGAGCCGGGGCACCCCCGGACTCACCGACCACGAACGCGGCCTGCTCACCGATCTGCGCTCGTGGGCTCAAGGCGCCCAAGGCCGTTCGGACGCCCGGTTCGCGGCGCTGCGCTCCTGGCTCGACCCGGTCCTCTTCCGACCCGGCGTCGATGGTGAACCACTGGGACCGCAGGACCCGGCGGGGTGGACCGACGAGCGCGTCATCATCTTCACCGAGTACCGCGACACCCAACGCTGGCTGCGGGAACGGCTCATTACCGCCGGCTACGGAGGTAAGAACGGGGAACGCTTGGCCCAGCTGTACGGCGGTCAGGACTCGGATGAGCGTGAACAGGTCAAGAACGTCTTCACCGACCGGCCCGACCTCGACAAGGTCAGGATTTTGGTGGCGACCGACTCCGCCAGTGAGGGCATCAACCTCCAGCGGTACTGTCACCGGATCCTGCACTGGGAGATCCCGTGGAACCCCAACCGGTTGGAACAGCGCAACGGTCGTGTGGACCGGCACGGTCAGCGGGCGGGCCGGGTGGAGATCACCCACTTCGTCCCCAAGGGCTGGGAGACCGCCGAACCCGGCTCCTTGGAGGACGAACTCGGTTTCCTGCGCACCGCGGCCGAGAAGGTCGACCGTATCCGGGAGGACCTCGGCAGCGCGGGTGACGTCATCGCCCACCAGGTCGAGCAGAAGATGTTGGGGCGGCGCACCGAGTGGACCGAGACCGACAGTGAGATCTCCTCCCTGGCCGGGGTGGCCCGGCTGAGGACCCAGCACGAGCTCAACCATCGGGTGAAGGAGTTGGCGAACAAGCTCACCGGAAGCCGTGACCGCCTCGACCTGACCCCCGACACCCTGGAACGAGTGGTCCGTACCGGGCTGGACCTGGCCCACCGCAAGGACCTCATCGACGCCGAAGCGCCCAAGGACGTCACGGCCAAGTGCTTCCGGCTCCCGGAACTCGCCGGTGCGTGGGCGAGCGCGCGCAACGGAGGCCTGGCCCACCCGGTCACCGGTGTGGAACGACTGGTCACCTTCGACCCTGACGCGGTCGTGGGCCGCAACGACCTGGTGTTGTTGCACCTCAAGCACCGTCTTGTGGACCTGTGCCTGACCCTGCTCCGTGAGGAACTGTGGTCACAGGGATCGAAGCTCAGCCGGGTCACCGCGCGGGTGGTGGAGTCCGACGTGCTGAAGGTGCCGGCCGTCGTCGCTCATGGGCGGGTGGTCGTCACAGGCGCGGAGGGCACCCGGTTGCACGAGGAAGTACTGCTCGCGGGCGGTCGGATCGATCAGGGCTCCTTCGCGCGGGCCAAGGAGGAGGAGATCGACCGCTGGATGGCGGCGGCCTCCGAACGTCTGGCCCCCGAACCGGTTCGGGAACGACTGGTCCAGATGTGGCCGGACCTGGACAAGGCGGTGGGCGGCGCCCTGCAACAGCGAGCCGGCCAGCGGTTCAAGGCGGTGCAGCGGGACCTGGACCGTAAGCGCGAGCAGGAGGTCGAGGCGATCGGCCTGGTCCTGGACGAGCTGGCCGAAGGTATCGAGGCGGCCTTGGACGACACCCCGCGCTGGGAACAGACGAGCCTGTTCGAGTTGCGGGAGAAGGAGCAGCTCCGACAGGACCGTGAGGCGCTCCAGGCCCGTTTGAAGGAGATCCCCGAACGCAAGAAGGAGGAACAGGAAGCCCTGAAACACCGCTACGACAAGCCCAAGCCGCGTTGGTTCCCGGTGGCGGTCACCTTCCTGGTCCCGGCGGCGGTGAAGCGATAACTGCGACTCTCAATTTGCTGAAGAGTACATTTAAATGAGAACTGTGCGATCATCGCACCATGACGGATCAGCTGAGTTGGGAAAGCATCGGCGAGCGTGTGCGGGAGAGCAGGTCGGCCGCCGGTCTCTCCCAGCACGCCCTTGGCGAGTTGATCGGTTTGGAACGCAGCATGGTCTCCAAGCTGGAGAGCGGCGAGCGTCGTATCGACGCGGTCGAACTCACTCACCTGGCCCGTGCACTCGACTGCCCTCTGTCCCATTTCCTCAGCCCGGCTCCGGAGGTCGTCTCCCGGAGGTCCGCCATAGCCGGCGGCAGCGCGGTCGGGGACAGCCAGGCTGCGCGCAGCGCGTACCGGACCGAGGCATTGCTCTCCGTGTGGCTGCGGGACGTACGCCAACTCATCGATCTCGGGTTCTTGGCCCCGAGGCCGATGGCGCGCTTCCCGAAGTCGGTTTCGGACACGAGGACGGCTCGGCGGGCGGCCCTGTGGCTGCGTTCCGAGCTGGGCTTGAGTACCGAACCGATCGAGTCCGTGGCCGCTGTGTGTGAACAGGCGGGTCAGTTCACCGCAGTGGTCTCCCTGCCTTCGGACGGCGCTTCGTTGGTGGACGATGACGTCGCGGTGGCCGTGGTCGCTGAGGAACAGGCTCCCGGGCGACGGAGAAGTACCGCCGCGCACGAACTCGGACACATGGTGTTGGGGGACGAATACTCCAACGACCTTGGTGTGCATGCCTCTCGGGAGGATCGAGAACGCGTGATCGAAGCCTTCGCCGCAGAGCTTCTTTTGCCGAACAGTGCGTTGCGAGAAGTATTGGTGGCTTCTGAGGGAGAGAGCCGTCGACATGCGCTGGTGACGCTTGCCGCTCGATACAGGGTGTCTTGGAGCCTTGCCGTATCCCAGCTGAGGCAGCATGGGTCGCTCGATTCGGGGGAACTGCATCGGCTACGTGTATGTGTACCGACCGACGTCGAGTTCAGAGAGGCGTTGGGGTGGAAGCCGCAACCCGACCTTGCTTCTGTTCGGGTTCCCCCAGGGATTTCCTCCGCGGTGGTCGCGGCCGTGCGCGAACACGCGATCACGCCGGGACGTGGAGTAGAGATGATGCGTGGACAGATCGCGCTCCAAGACCTCAGCGAGGACTGACGGGTTGACCTCCTTCGACGAGCCCTTCCTGTTCGACGCTTCCCCTTTGCTGCACGCGGTCAAGGCCGATCGGCTGGACGTGCTCGGTGATCTGGTCAAGGATCACGAGTGCCTGACCACCCAATCCATCCTGGATGAGGTGCGGCGCAACGACCACGACGCGCACGCCCTGGTGATCCGGGCCGGCTGGGTCCGCACGGTGCCTACCGACTCCCTGGAGTTCCTGCACGCCTACGGGACCTGGAGCGCCCGTATGTCGCTCAAGGACGACCACAACATCGGCGAGACCATGCTGTGCGCATATGCCGAACTGCGAGGCGGCACCTTGGTGATGGACGATCGTGACGCCCGCAAGACGGCTGAACACTATGGACTGGTGGTCTGCGGAACCATGCGACTGATCGCTCAGGCCTGCGCCCGGGGTGACTACAGCTTGGTGGGAGCCTCCACACTGGCGGACACTCTACGGGAATCCGGAATGCGGTTGCCCTTCGCCAAGGGAGGCTTCGAGACTTGGGCCCGGGAGGAAAAGCTCCTGGGGTAGGGAGAACGCGGTTGTGGAGTGTGGCGTCCGGCTTGTCGGATGAGTGCGGCGCGGGGCTTTCACGTACGACGTGTGTTGAACCGCGCCTGGAGCTTGAGCAGCGCGTTCGCGTCCACCTTGGAGGTCGGTTCGGAGGGCTGAGCGGGCACGGATGACGTTGAGGTCGAGTACGTGCGCCGTTTCCGTTCCTTGTTCTTTCTTGGCCTGGAAGGGGTTCCGCCGGCCTTCGGTGTCGGTGGCCCCTGCCTGGGCACGGGCACGACGACGGGTCGTTCGTGGGGAGCGGGTGTGCTGTGGGCCTGACCGGGGGCACACGCGATCAGCGTGGCCTTGGGAATCAGGTGCCGTAGGGTCTGCCTGCTCACCGTCAGGAGTTCCTCGGCCTCCTGCCGGAAGTGGGTGATGCCGATGTCACTCGTGTTCTTCAGCAGTTGACGAAGCCGCTCGGTGAACAGGCGGGTGGCCGACCAGTCCCGATCTTCCAGGGCTTTGCGCAGACGGGCGAGGAGCGGGTGAGGAAGGACCTCTTTCGGCGCCTTCGACCCGGGCTGCCAAGAGTTCGACACCGGGCGTGGCCCAGGTTCTTCTTCGGGAAACGCCACGGGAGGTGGGGCCGCGCCCTGTTTCATCTCCAGGGAGCAATCCTCGATCGGTCGCCACCAGGTGTGGCCATCGGGAGAGGTGTTGCCGACATCGACTCTTCGCTCGAACCGGTCGGTTCGCATACGGAAGCGGAGCCCGTGCCCGTGGGAGCGGATGAGCCGGCGGACCAGATCGGTGTTGTTCCGCACGAACCAGGCCTGTGGTCGGTCGCGCCCTTGAGCGAGTAGGCGTTGGACGGTGGGCCCTACCCGGGTGGTGAACTCGAAAAGAATCGTCGGGTCTTCACCAGTGGCGGGCAGTGTGAGCCGGTGGCAGGTGCCTCCCTCGGCGAAGTCCCCTTCGAAGAGCGCTTCTCGCTGGGGCAGGCCATGGGCATCGAGCCACCGGTTGACGTGTTTGCCTGCGAAGAGGTGATCGGCGCTCTCGATCCCACCATGCTGTCGGGTGCACCCATTGGTGCTGGAGTAGTGCGCGAAGTGCGCCACTTTCTCCCAGTAGATCTTGATCCCCAGCCGGCCGCCGCAGCCGCCGAGTAGCCCCCCGCACCAGAAGGTGGCGTCTTGGTGGTGGTCTTTGAACTCCTCGGCCAGGTGCCTTTCCATAGGGAGGAAGACGGGGTCATGGGAGCGGGGACCGCTGAGCGTGGCGGTCTGGACCAACCGGTGATCGTAGGTCATGCAGAACGAATAACACTCAAAGGGTCGAGGCGGTAGGGACCGATCTCGGTTGGCCGGGTCCGGTCAGCGTGCTCTCCCGGGTGCCGGGCATGGTCGGTGGATATTTCGTCGATCGGTCACCGAAGCCGTGGTGAGCGGTTCCGCCACCGGAAGGGTGAAGGACTGTGGGTGGCCCACCAGGGGCCGATAACCTCGACCCATGTCTGGACCTCGCCGACGCCGCGCGCTCACGGGGTTGGACATCAAGGTGTGCGAGCCGGTATTCGATGAGCCCGCGCTGCCCGCTGTGTCGCGGGACGAGAGGCGCTCGGCCCTGGCCGACCGGCGTCGCTAACACGTGGTTGCGCTGCTGGAGGCCGGCCCCGACCACCAGTGGGGTGCGCGCCGGATCGCTCATCGTCCGGGGGATGTCACTTCAGGGAGTATGTACCGGCAGCCGTCCCGGTGGGCGAGGGCCGGGCTGATCCACAAGAGCGGGCCAGGTGTCCACACCGCCATCGAGGGCTCACAGCCGCGTTCGACCGGAGCACGAGAACACCGACCACCCGGCGGGGAACGCCCGTCGGGGACCAACACCGCGGCACCGGACACGGTGGAACCTTACGCGTCGCTGTTCGGGAGATTCCGTTCGCTCCAGTCCGCCAGAGGCCGGAGGGCGGTGATCAGCTCTCTGGCGTCGGCAGTGAGGTCGTACGTGATCTGGACCGGGGTGCTGGGAATGACGGTGCGCACGATGAGCCCGCGCTCCTGGAGCTGCTTGAGCCGCAGAGTCAGTTGCGGATCGGAGATACCCGGGACGAGAGCCCGATACTCCTTGAATCGGCGCGCCCCGCGAGCCCCGGCGAGCAGGATCGGCCCGGCCCAACGGACGCCGATGATGGCGATGGCGCTCAGGATGTGGTGGCAGCTGTCCTCGTCGACGGTCGTACCGGATGGCAAGTTCACTTCTCAAAAGTAAGTAACTTGGGTGCTCTTTGTCAATGCCTGCCGACAAGTGCGACGCTTTCTCTGACCGATGAGAGGCAGAGACATCATGACCGCAATTTCCGCACCGGTGGCCCGGCGGGTGAATCGGGTCGTCGACCAGGTGGACCTGGGCCCGACGGCCATGTCGGCGCGCAGCACCCTGGCCATCGCCCCCGGCAACGACGCCTGGACCGACCCATTCCTGCTGATGGGAGAGGAGCTGGTCAACCAGCCGGGGTTCGACTGGCATCCGCACCGCGGACTGGAGACCGTGACCCTGATCCTGGACGGCGTCCTCGAACACGGCGACTCCCTGGGAAACGCCGGAGTGCTCGGGCCGGGCGATGTGCAGTGGATGACCGCGGGCCGGGGCGTCATCCACCGCGAGACCGCCGCCCGCGCCGAACACGCTCGTGTGATCCAACTGTGGCTCAACCTGCCGTCGCACCTGAAGTTCGTCCCCACCGGTTACCAGGACCTACGGGCCGGCATGCAGGCCGTACATACCGAGCCGGGCGTGCTCGTCCAGGTGATCTCGGGCGAGACCGGGGCCGCACGCGGCCCGGCGGTCAACCAGTGGCCCATCCTCGGCGCGGTGATCACCCTCGATCCGCGAACCGAGTACCGGCAGGTCATCGACGGTGCCGAGCGCGCCTTCGCGTACGTGATCGCGGGGCGGCTGAACGTCGGGGGTCGCACCGTGGGCACCGGACAGACCGCCTGGTCCGATCCCGTATCCGGTCAGGGTGACGCGACCACATTGACACTGGCCACCGGCGACAGGGACGAGCGGACCACCGTATTGCTCTTCGCGGGCCGACCGATCGGTGAGTCCGTCGTCGCCAGCGGCCCGTTCGTCATGAACAGCCGGGCCGAGATCGAACAGGCCTACCGCGACTTCCACTCCGGAAAATTCGGCGGCATCCCTCGCCATACGCACACGCCTGCGGGCACCTGAGAAACCTAAGGAGCAACGACGATGACAACGGTACTGGTAGCAGGTGCGACCGGAAGCCTCGGGAGCCTGATCGTCAAGAACCTGCTGGAACGAGGCGCCGACGTCCGGGCCCTGGTCCGCGGGTCGTCGAAGGACAAACTGCCGACCCATCCCCGCCTGAGGCCATACGTCGGCGACCTGACCGACGGCGCCGCCGCGCTCCAGCCGCTCGTCGACGGCGTGGAGGTCGTGGTCTCCGCGGTACAGGGCGGCCCGGAGGTCGTCATCGACGGGCAACGGGAACTGCTGCGGGCCGCGGAGCGCGCAGGTGTGCACTGGATGATCCCGTCGGACTTCTCGATCAACCTCTACGGTTACGGGTACGGCGTCAACGTGCTGTCCGACCTGCGCCGCACGTTCACCGACGAGTTCGACTCATCGACGGTCGCGCGTACGTCGGTGTCGATCGGTGCGTTCCCGGAGTACTTCCTCGCCGACGTCCACGAGATCCTCGACCCGGTGGCGGGCACCTTCTCGATGTGGGGCGACGGTACCCGTCCGATCGACATCACCACGATCCCGGACACCGCCGCGTACACGGCCGCGATCGCGCTCGACCCCGGGACTGCGGGCCGCGAGGTGCATGTGGCCGGTCAACAGCTCTCCATGCTGGAACTTCACAACGAGGTCGAGGCGGCGTCCGGACGCCGGTGGAACCTGGTGCACAAGGGCACCCTGCGGGACCTGCGCGCGGAGATCGCCCGCCGCCAGTTCACGGCGTCCAGCATGTTCGAGTACCTGGCCCTGCAATACCAGATCGCCATGTTCGATGGGACGGCCTCGCTGCGGGACGTCCGCAACGCGGACTACCCGGACGTGCTGCCGACCTCGGTCGCCGCCTACCTGGCGGGCTCAGGCGCGGCGCACCTCGCGGCGCCGGAGAAGAGCTGGGGGCAGGACGAGTGGCCCACCGCGGTCTGACACGCCGGCCTCGACTCACCTTGATGCCGGACAGGGGGGTGGCGATCTCCTCGGCGTGGGCGAAACGTAGGCATGTGCCGGCTCAGCATGACGTTCGGATGGGTTCCTCATCGTCCCTACCAAGGGGCGGTAACCCGAAGGTATGAGGCGGTTGGCTCACACACGAGCTCGTTTCTCTGTCGTGGTGCGTACGCAGTGCACACGTACAGCGTGCGCACCACAGATCGCGCGGCATGTTCGTCACGCTACTGTCTGGTCGAAACGCCCTTGCTGCCCCCGTTGCTTGTTCAGGCGGCCCCACCCCCTCTCTGTCAGTTCGGGATGCTTCCTCCAGTAGCCCAAGGCTTCGCCCTCTTCAAGCTCTCCCGTTATGTACCCGGTGGCGAGAGAGAAGCCGTATTCCCTCCCCATGTCACAGGCGTGGGGTTTCGCGGACTCGTCACAGAGACCGTTCCGCTCCGGGAGGCCACACGTGTGGCCGGCGAAGGAACGATTGTCGAAGCTCCTCCAGGCAAAGGAAGAGGGGCCGATAACCTCGACCCATGTCTGGACCTCGCCGACGCCGCGCGCCCTCGATCCGCCCCGCCGAGCAGCACACCGAGTGGTTGGGGCTGCTCGCGCCCGACGGGCCCTTCCTCTCCGCCGAAGTCCTCCTCGAAGCCTTCCCCGAGGGACTGCCCGCGATCGACTCCGAGGTGCGTCGCACCCTGCGGGAGGGCTGGAACCAGCTCGACCGGGAGCGTTCCGGTGCCCTGGTTCCCGACTGGATCGAGCTGGTGTTGACCCGGCTGCTCGGCTGGGAGAAAGCCCAGCGGGTCCAGACGACGACGCGTGGTGCCAGGACCACACCTGAATTCGCGCTCTCGGGCCCCGCGCTCAAGGGCAGCGAGGAACGCCTGCACTTCTACCGCCTGCCCTTGGGCGCCGAACCGGCCCGCTCCCAGGCCGGGCGCCCCTCCCCGGTGGAGACCGCCGCCGCCCACTGCCGGGAATCCGGCGTCCCCCTGGCCCTGGTCACCGACGGCCAGTACTGGGCACTCGTGCACGCCCTGCCCGGCAAACCCACCTCGGTGGGGGTCTTCGACGCCGACCTGTGGAGCGAGGAGCCCCTACTACTCCAAGCGCTCGCCGCCCTGTTGGAGAACAACCGGGTTCGGCCGCCCGCCCGGACCAAGAAGGACGAACTCACCCAGTCGACGGCGGCGCTGTTCGAGCGCACCTTCGACAAGCACAGCGACCTCACCCAGGACCTGGGAAACCAGGTGCTGCGCGCGGTGGAGCTGCTCGTCGCCGAGCTCGCCCGGCTGGATCGGGAGTCCGATGGCCGGTTCCTCGCGCAGGTGGAGGAGAGGGAGATCTACAAGGGCGCGCTGACCGTTCTGATGCGGCTGGTGTTCTTGCTGTACGCGGAGGAGCAGCGGCTGCTGCCCACCGACGACCTGTACGCCGACCACTACTCGGTAAGCCGGTTGCACGACCAGCTCACCAATGACCGGGACCGGTTGGGTGAGGAGGTCGTGGACCGTAGGGCCGCCGCCTGGCCTCGGTTGCTCGCCCTGTTCAACGGGATCCACAAGGGCTCCGAGCACCCGGACCTGAGGTTGCCGCCGTACGGAGGTTCGCTGTTCAAGCCGGACACCTACCCGTGGCTGCTGGACTTCGCCATCGCCGACCGGGTCGTGTTCGAGATCCTCGACGCGCTGGTCATGCTCAAGCCCAGGACCAAGAGGGGCACCCCCACCCGGATCTCCTACAAGGGTCTGGGGGTGGAGGACATCGGCCACGTGTACGAAGGTCTGCTGGAGTTCTCCGTCCGCAAGACCCACGGCCCGTACGTGGGGCTGCGCGGTAAGAACGAGCCGGAGCTGCCGCTGGAGACGGTCGAGGAGACCTATTCGGAGGGTGAGGAGGTCTTTCTCGGCTGGCTCCAGAAGGAGACCGGGGCGACCCGCAACCAGTTGGAGAAGATGCTCCGCGCCGAACCGGGGCCGCAGGATCGGTCGAGGCTGCATTCGGCCTGGGACAGCGACGCCGATCTCGCCGAAAGGACGCTGCCGTTCTGGGGTCTGCTCCGGACCGACCTGCGCGAGGACCCGACGGTGTTCCCGGACCGGTCGGTGCTGTTCACCCAGGTGGGGGAGCGCAGGAAGACCGGGACGCACTACACCCCGCGCGACCTGGCGGAGAAGGTGGTGCGCTACACGCTGGAGCCATTGGTGTACCGGCCGGGCCCGGCGGAAGGCGCACCGGAGACGGAGTGGAAGGTCAAACCGGCCGAAGAGGTGCTGAAGCTGAAGGTGGTGGATCCCGCCATGGGTAGCGGGGCGTTCCTCGTCGCGGCCACCCGGTACCTGGGGGAGAGGGTAGTGGAGGCCTGGCAGCGGGACGGAATCCCGCGTGAGGTGCTGGGGGAGGTGACCGGGGCGAAGAAGGGCGTAGGGGACTCCGCGGCCCCTACCGGTAGCGATGATCCTGGATGCGAAGATGCCGGAGCAGACGATGATGCCGGGCATGGGAGAACTGGGGATCATGGAACCGGTACTCATGGAGCCGGGGATGATTCCGAACTCGATGGGGGATCGGGTGTTGGGGTCGAGGCATCCATCGAACTCGATGACCTGAGGCTCTACGCCAAGCGCAGGGTCGCGGGGTCGTGCATCTACGGGGTGGACCGCGACGACATGGCGGTGGAACTGGCCAAGTTGTCGATGTGGCTGGAGACCCTGGCCAAGGACAAGCCGTTCAGCTTCCTCGACCACGCGCTGAAGAGCGGTGACTCTTTGGTCGGGTTGGTGAACGAGCGGCAGGTGAAGTACTTCCATACGGACCCGGACGAAGGCCGAAGCATCAATGCCCGGCTCTCCGGTGACGTGGGTGAGTACATCGACCGGGTGTTGGCGGAAGTGACCGAGCTACGGCGGGAGATCGAGGCCCGGCCACCGGTGGACGACCCGGAGGACGTGAGACTCAAGGCCAAGTTGAACGATGAGGCCGATGCTCGGCTCGCACAGTTGAGGCTGGCCTGTGACGGGGTCGTCGCCGCGGCCCTGGGTGCCGAACGGTACGCGGAGCTGGATCTTGAGGAGTACGAGAAGAAGCTCCAGGACGCCGAGGACAAGAAGTTCAACTGGCAGGAGTCCTACAACCGGCTGCTGACCTTCCTTTCGGACGAGTTCCAGGAGCTCTTGAGCGAAGGGCCACGAGACCCCGGCAAGCAAGAGGCGACCGAGGCCAAGATTAGGGAATGGTTGCGGGGAGATCGAGAGCAGCCCATCAAGCCGATGCACTGGGCCATCGAGTATCCCGAGGTCATGGGGCACGGTGGTTTCGACGCGGTGGTGGGTAACCCGCCCTTCATCGGCGGGCAACGACTGACCGGCAACATCGGCCGTGACGTTCGTGAATACCTGGTGGTCGACATCGCCAAGGGCAAACGGGGGAGTGCGGACCTGTGCTCGTACTTCCTGTTGCGGAACCTGGACCTGGCACCGAAGGGCCGAACCGGGATCATCGCCACCAACACCATCGCGCAGGGTGACACCCGTGAGGTGGGCCTGGACCAGGTGGTGGAGCAGGAGGGCTGGAAGGTCTACCGGGCGGTGAAGAGCCAGAAGTGGACCGGCAGCGCGAACGTGCACGTGTCGCTGGTATGGGCGGGGCACAGCGGGAAGAAGGAACAGGCCTTCCTGGGGGAGGGTCCGGTCACGGGGATCACGCCTTCGCTCGACCCGGAGTCTCGGGTGACGGGTAAGCCGTTGCGTTTGGTCGCCAACGCGGAGCAGTCCTTCCAAGGATCGAATGTGCTTGGGGAGGGCTTCATCCTTGAGCCCGAGCAAGCCAGGGAGCTGATCCGGCAGAACCCGAAGAATCGGGAGGTGATCTTCCCTTATCTGATCGGTAAGGATCTCAACTCGCGGCCTGATTCATCCCCGAGTCGGTGGGTGATTAACTTCGGTTCAATGTCAGAGGAAGAGGCCAGAGAATACCCGGAGCCCTTCGAAGTCGTGGAACGGGACGTTAAGCCGGTCCGTCTTCAGAATAGGTACAGCGCTTCAGCCCGAGATCAGTGGTGGCTTTACGAACGCGGCCGTCCTGAACTCTATTCGGAGATCTCTGGCCTCAAACATGTACTGACGATCGCTTTGGTGAGTCGTACGGGCCTCCCCGTCAGACAACCCACAGGGCAGGTCTTCTCCCACATGGTGGGCGTTTTCGTGGATGGCGGACTTAAGCATCTTGCCCTACTCAGCAGCGGTATCCATTACTCCTGGGCGGTGTCCCGGGCTTCCAGCATGAAGGGAGACCTGCGGTACACCCCTTCGGATGTGTACGAGACCTTCCCGAAGCCGGAACGGATGGAGACACTGACTGTCATCGGCGAGCAGCTGGACCGGGAACGTCGCGAGCTCATGCTGCGCCGGAGCCTCGGGCTGACGAAGCTCTACAACTTGGTGCACGACCCGGCGGGCCAAGGGGACGAGGACATCGAACGGTTGCGCGAGATCCATGTCGAGATCGACCAGGCAGTCAAGGAGGCCTATGGCTGGAGTGACCTCGAACTTCAGCACGGTCACCATGAGACCGAACAAGGCCCTCGCTGGACAGTCAGTCCAACAGTCCGTGTGGAGATCCTTGACCGGCTTCTTGAGCTGAACCACGCTCGGCATGAGGAAGAGAAGCGTAAGGGAATCTGGCCGCCGAAGAAGAAAGCCCGCAAGAAGCAGAGGAAGGCTTCAGCGACTCCGGTGGTTGAGGACGGGCTGTTCCAGCCTGAGGGAACTCTCTTCTGAGTAACGAAGCCCAGCCGTGACGAGAGGGGTGCTCACGGCTGGGCTTCGCGCGTGCTGGGGCTACTTGCCGAGGGCGGCCGAGAGGAAGCCGGTCCACTCGGGGGCGGGGAAGGGGAGGTGTCCGGAGGTGGGGTGTTTGGAGTCGCGGATGGCCGCGCCACAGGGAAGTTCGGCGACCTCGACACAGTCCTGGCCGTGTCCGCTGTAGGTGCTCTTCCGGAAGTTGGCGAGGATGTGCGCTACCTCAACGCAGTTTCCACCGGTCTCACCGCTGTAGCTGCTCTTAAGCCAGTTCAACTTGGGCGATTCCTGATTCATCGCAGGTTCTCCATGATCTCCTTCATCCTTGAACGTGAGGGTCCAGGGTTGAGTGCAGCTATCCGAAGATGTTCGAACGCTATCTGGTGGTTTTTGATCTCCGAGGGTTGCTCCAGGTACATCGCTCCGGTGCGGTATTCGAGGTAGATGAGACCAGGGTCCGTGGACGCTGGAAACCCTAGAACGGAGAAGCTTCCGAGCATGCCAGCGTGAGTGCCGCTTGGTTGTGGTAGGAGCTGGATGGTGATGCGTGGACGGGAACTCAGATTGAGGATGTGTTCAATCTGTTCACGCATGACTGAGCGCCCTCCGATTTCACGGAGAAGAGTTGTCTCATCGATGACGGCCCAGAGACGAATCGCGTCGTCCCCAGCTAGGACGTTCTGCCTGGCCATGCGAACGTCGACCAATTTCTCGACTTCCTCAGTGCTCTGTTCCGCGATAGCCCCGTTGATGACTGTGTATGCGTACTTCCTGGTCTGAAGCAGCCCTGGGATCAGCTGGGTCTCCCAGGTGTAGATCTCTGAGGCACCCTGCTCAAGACCGAGGTACAGCGAGAACCATTTGGGCAATGTCACGCTATCGTCCTGTTTTTCCCACCAGCCTCGTTTGCGGGCATTGCGAGCCGCTTGAAGGTAGTGATCACGGCGTTCCTCGGGGACCTGGTAGAGGTCGAAGAGGATCTCTTCGAGATCTCTAGCGCGTGGTGGGACCACAGCGGTCTCGATGTAGTGCAGTTTTCCCTGGGTGCAGCGAAGCTTCGCGGCGACGTCCTTACGGCTGAGTCCGGCCTCCATCCTTAGACGTTTTAGCTCGTGGGCAAGCCAACGTCGCCATACTGTCGGGCTTGAACCCATTTGCACCACCCTGTCTGTCTGGAATCGGTCGCTCGAACGTTAGTCGGGTCGGCTCGCCGCTGTGGAAGCTTCAAGAAACCTGGAAGGCCAGATTGGCGAATCGCTGGCGGAAAGCTGTTTGAGATCCTATATTGAAAATCAATCCTGACTCTCAAGAGTCTGGTGCGCCGGTTGTCCGCTGTGCAACACAGGGCGGATGGTGCGGGGTTTGTACTCGCAGAGCCGACGCTTTGAAGTCGAGTGATTCATGCCAAGGAGTGTGTTCGTCATGCCCGAAACCGCCTTCGCGTCCGCTACCGTGCCCGTCCCGGTGCAGGGGGAGGCCCTGGTTCAATGCCGCTAAGTTAGGCGGCGGGGATCAGTACCGGTTGGGGTGCCCGCTCATG
>NZ_FRFF01000164.1 GCF_900143625.1 Nocardiopsis sp. JB363 | reverse complement strand
CCCCCCCCCCCCCCCCCCCCCCATTTTTTTTTTCAAGCAGAAGACGGCATACGATATGTAGCTCGGTCTCGTGGGCTCGGAGATGTGTATATGATACAGGGGTGGGGTCGCCTTGGTGGAGTTAGCCGCGGGTTTCGGCTGTGCAGGTGGTCTCGAACGGGTTGGGGTGCTCCATCACGTACTGCACACAGCACATCTGCAGGCGTGTATTCCCGCATGCGGCGAGGGCGGAGGCCGGGACGACTGCCGTGCTGCTACGCGGTGCGGCGGCTCCAACTGAGGTGAGCAACCTGGCCCCGGTGCGCTAGCCGGTACCGCCGAGCACACCAGGAGCCCCACAGGTCCGCTGACCCCAGGTTGGGATGCGGGTTCACCCGTTCTGGCCTGGGATTTCCTCGTGGGCAGAGGCGATCGACCATCGGATCAAAGGTCCCCTTGCCGCGTCATGTATCGGACAGCTCGTCTTGCCAACGCTGCAGCAGAAGCCCACTGCTTTGAGAGTCTGGGTGGTCAGGTCCGAGTATCCGTTCTCGATCGCGGACCAAGTCTCTGAGGAGCTCCATGGCTTTGACCGCGTCACCGGACTTATAGGTCCAGACGGCGAGATTGTGGCGGGTGGCGAGGGAGTGGGGGTGATCGGGTCCGAGGATGCGTAGGCGGTCGGCGAGAAGTTTTTCGAAGGCGATAGCAGCCCTATGAGGGTTTCCGGCTTTGCCCTGCCAATGGGCGAGGCGGCTCCGGGTAGCGAGGGTGTCAGGGTGGTCAGAACCGAGGATGCGTAGGCGGTCAGTGAGAAGATCGAAGTAGGCGCTGACGGCACCGGCTTGATCACCCGATTGGCCACGCCAATGGGCGAGGTCGCCCCTGGTGGTGAGAGTGTCCGGGTGCTCGGGGCCAAGTACACGCATCCGGTCGTTCAGTAGGCGTTCAGATGCTTGAGCAGCCTCAATTGGATTGCCCGCTTGGCCCTTCCACAAGGTGATGTTCGCTCTGGTAGTTAGTGTGTCTGGATGGTTAGGTCCGAGAACACGAAGCTGGTCTGGGAGAAGTTCTTCTGAAAGGCTTGCCGCTCTGGTTGGGTCTCCTGTCTCACCATGCCAGTAAGCGTAGTTTGCCCTGGTGCTGAGCGTCTCTGGGTGGTCGAGGCCAAGTACCTTTGGCATTTCGCGAATAAGTCGCTTGTAAACGTTAAGTGCCTCGCTGAATCGACCTAATTGCCTGCAAGTGCTGGCGATATTTGCCAAAGTGGAGAAGGTGTAAGAATGATTGGGTCCGAGAATGTTTTCTTGCTTTATTAGAACCTGCTTGAATCCATCAAGGGCTGCGTAGAGGTTTCCTTTCCTCCCGATCATATTTGCAAGATTGGCTAGGGTCATGAGCGTGGATTCATGGTCAGGGCCAAGGGTTCTCAGTTGGTCTGTTAAAAGATCCTGAAACATCGTGACGGATTCACTTGGCTTTCCGGATATGCCTACCCAGTAGGCGAGATTGGCGCGCGCTATGAGGGCGGAAGGATGTTTGTTTCCCATCCGCTTCTGTGTTTCCGCGACCATGTCCTCCCAGTATTTTACTGTATGTTCGACTTGGCCTGTCTGGCCCAGGCTGACTCCAAATCGGAAGAGTACGATATGTCCACCGGTTTCCCATAGCCAACCTCTTGTGCTTTCAGTCGGCGGCGCGCCGTGACTTTTGAGGGCTGTGGTATTGGCTCTTAATAGCTGGACCAGAGTCGTGTTGCGTTCGATCTCCGGCCAGACTTCCAACAAGGCATCTCCGAGTGCCCAAACACTCTTTCGCGTGGGTTGGGTCGCGGCGTGCTCACGTGTAGCGCGCTGCACCAGTTGGTGGGCACCAACAAGGATGTCTGTGGGCTCTGTTTCTCCGGGGTCCAGGGGCGGAGTGGTACGTGTGATGAGGTTCAACCGGTGCAGGCTGGCCAGGACAGTGCGGGCTTCATGCGCTGTCATAGGGGAAGTGGTCGGTTTGGTCGGGGCGGGAATAGCTGGATTGTGGGTGAGGTAGAAATCGAGGTATGCCAGGACCGCTGGGGCTGTGAGTATGCGTTCGGGGATACCGCTCCCGTCCATGAGCGCAATCAGTCCCATCATAGGCCTGGCCACCCCCTTGGGGCTGAAGGTGTCAGCTTGCTGTACGGATAGCTCCCAAGTGGCGGCAAGCGGGGTACGGGTTTCCCAATCAGGGAATACTTCATCTAGAATTCTTACACGGTCGCGGAAAAGTTGGAGGTAATCGGTGCACCTCATCCCCAGTTCGACCATATAGGTAACTGCCTGTCCCAAGGCCAAGGGGAGAAACCCCAAGGTGTGGGCGAGATCCAGTAATTCCTCGGTGTTGTGGGGGACACTGGCTTCATTGAGTGCGTGTGTGAGGAACGCGTGGGCTTCGTCAAGGGTGTAGATGTCCACATCGAGCAGGCGGCGGCCTTGGGTGTTCAGGGAGTGATCGCGCCTTCGGGTGGTAACTAGGACTCGCCCGTGGGGCTGGTCATGTGGCGGCCATAGATCCCTGACAATGGTGGGGTCGGCCAGGTCGTCCCATACGATCAGCCACCGCCGATCCTGGTGCTTATTGGGGTCCTGCAACCAAATTAGGAAAAGCTGTGCGGCGTCCTCGGGGTTCTCCGGAACAGCGGTGAACAGCTGCTGTGCGGCTTGGGCATAGGCAAAGGTGATTTGCTCTCGACTGGCGGCGTTAGCCCATACCAGCACGTCCACTCTCGACTCAGAATCAGTGACGCGGGCCAGGGCGCGAGCGTGGCGTGCGGCCAGTTGGGTTTTGCCGACCCCGCCGGTGCCAGAAAGCACCTGACGGAGTACTACGGTGCCGAAGCTGCTCAGGGCGGTGCCGAGGTGGTCGGCGATGGCTCGGTGCTGGTAGTGGCCTGCCTGCTCAGGAATGGCACCGACACGGACGGGCCAGTCGACCTTGCGGGATGAATAGTGGTGGTTGACCTGTTTGCCGACCACCTGTCCTCGGAAATTACCGCCACTGAGGTTGATGTGGTCGCTGCCGTTAGAGGTGCTCACCGTTCGGGATCCTGCTCTTCATCGTCGTTCGGTGTTGAACAAGGGCGGTTGATCTGTTTGCCGATCACGGTTCCGTGGAAGGTGCCGTCTCGGAAATCGATGTGCTCGCCGCCGTAGGTGGTGTTCTCCACGTGCATGTCCCGACCCTGGACGACAGTGCTTCCGGAGACGTTGCCGTTCACCGTGTTCGCGACGTCGCTTCCATCGTCTGTAAGTGGAGGTGGGGTTGGGGTGAAGGGCCGGGAGGTGGTGGTCCAAGCGATGGAGGTGACGATGAGCGCCAGCGCGGTAGTGATGCCTGCTGGCCATGATGCGGTTTTCCAGCCGTCGCGCGTGCGGTGGCCGCTGCCAAACCATAATCCGGCTCTCAACGCGGCCAAGATTGCGAAGCTTGCCGCTGCTTCCCAGATCCACCTTGCCCTGTCCATGCCATCTGATTGTGGCGCGTGAAGTCCGGCAGGGTAAGGGGTTTCGGCGGAACCGGCCGTATGCGGCCTGCACGGGCGGGCACCCCACAGGGCCCAGATCGTTTGTGTCAGGGTGGTTGTGGGGCGCTGGTGGGCGGACACGGGGCACCCCAACAGGGCCGAGGTCGCCGAAAGATTGGCCACTACTACTTTGGCGGGCCGGGTGCGTTTGGTGTTGACCTCGCCCCCGTATGGGGCGATGACCCATGGTCAGGTCCGCTCCCGCCGAGATAGGGCCAGCGCGGTGGAGAAGTATGCCCACCGCTACTCCCGGGACCGGGATCGTCGGGCGGCCAACCTCGCCTACCAGCGCCCGGAAAAGCTGGCGGATTCCTTCACCCGCATCATGGCGGCCTGCCGCACCCTGCTCGCCCCGGGCGGGGTGGTCGTGGTGACCACTCGCCCTTACCGCAAGAACGGGGAACTGACCGACTTCCCTGGTCAGATCGCCGAAGCCGGGGCGAGGGCCGGGCTGGTGCAGGTGGATCGGTGCGCCGCGTTGTTGTGCGCGGTGCGTGAGGGCGAGGTGGTGTCCCGGACCTCGTTCTTCCAGCTCATCGAGACCCGACGGTTGCGCAAGGGTGGCTGGCCGGTGCACGTGATCCAGCACGAGGACGTGCTGGTCTTCACCAACCCCGACCCTGAGCAGCACACCGTGGATGGAAGGGCGGCGGCATGACCTACAACGAATCCGAGAAACCTCGTGGTCGCACTGTGCCGGGCCCGTTCCTGCCCGAGCGGGAGTTCTTCACCGACGCCGCCGGCCCCGAGCTGCGCGAGCGCATCATCACCGACATGCGTGCCCTGGCCACGCTTTTGGAAGAACACCCGCAGTTGCCGATCAGCCCGCACACGAGTGTGGACGTGACCTACTTCCCTCGCACCGAAAGTGACCAGGCGGCCCTGGCCGAGGTGGTCGAGGCCGGAGCGTATCTGGGGCGAATCCCGGCCTGGGAAGGCGACCACTACCTGGTCGAACACGCCTGCGGTGCGGGCCGCTACCGGGTGGTGGCCATCCCTGAGGCGGTGCGGGCCCGGTATCGGGCGTGGTTGACCTCCACCGGACACGTCCGCCAGGACTGACCCACCGGCCCTGGCGGGGTATGGCCGGCCACGGGCTGGTGGGCGTGACCACGGCCAGGGGCGGTGTGGGGCCACCAACGGCCCCACACCGCCCCGAGCCCCCGGGCGCCGCCACCCAGGCCGGGCCCGGGGGTCGAGGCCCCACGTGGGGGCGTTGGTGGCCTTGGCCAGCGAAAACGACAATCCACCCGTATCGGGTGGTGGGCGGGTGGGGGAGGGAAAATCCGGTGGGGTTGTTGACCAATCCGCTTGCACTTCTCGGCGAGGTCGAGCGTGGATGCGTGGTGCCCCGCAAAAAGTGGGGCCGCGCACCATATCCGTGCAGATCAGAGGTGGTGGGGAGGTGGGCAAGGTGAGGTCGGATGCTCCGGTCCGGATGGGCGAGATCGGACAACTGCCGGTGGTGTTGGACCCGGTCCACGCTGGGCGGATGCTCGGGATGGGCCGCACCACCACCTACCGGCTCCTCCGTGAAGGCGCCTTTCCGGTCCCCGCTCACAGAGCGGGCAGGTCCTGGAAGGTCCCCACCGCGGGGGTGCTGGCCCACCTCGGCCTGGAAGCCTTCGCCACTTCGGGTGGGTGTGGCGGGTGTGGTGCGCGTGGTGACCACAACAAGGAGGGGGAGTCGTAGATGGCTTCTCACCAGGGACGAGTGTTCAAACGCTGCGGGTGCCGGGATGAGAACTCCGGTAGGGCGTTGGGGGTGCGGTGTCCGAAGCTGCGCCGTCGGGGCGGGGCGTTCAACCCCCGGCACGGCGACTGGGGTTACCAACTCGAACTACCCCGCACGAGTGAGGGAAAGCGCCGGCAGGCTCGCCGCACGGGGCTGGAGAGCCAGGAGCAGGCCTGGGAAACGCTGGATCACCTCAAAGCCCTCGTGGAGCTGGCCCAGGGGGAATCGGATGTGGAGGTGCAGATCGCGGACCTGATCCAGAACGCGCTCAAGGCCCGCTCCCGGTTTCCCTCGGTTGAGGAGGTCCGGACGCGTTTGGGAACGGGGGCTGATGTGCGCAAGGAAGCCCCCACCGTGGGGGTCTACCTGAAGGCGTGGATTCAAGCGAAGCCGGATCTGGCCGAGGGCACCCGAGCCTCCTACCAGGGCCACATCTGTAAATACCTGATCCCGCATCTGGGCAAGGTGCGGTTGGATCGGCTCACATCACGCCAGGTCGAGGCGATGTTCGACTCCATCGAGGAGAGCAACGTCCACATCCTGGAATGCCGGGACTCCGCCGACCCCCAAGTGCGGGCCTCGGTCCGGAACCAGCGAGTGATCTCGTTGTCCACCAAGCACCGCATCCGCGCCACCCTGCGCAGCGCCCTGTCGGAGGCGGTGCGCAACCCCGAGGAGCCAGTGAACATCAACGCCGCCTCCCACGCGCGGCTGCCGTCGTGTCCGAGGAAACGCCCACTGGTATGGACCCCAGACCGGGTCCGCCAGTGGGAGAAGGACGGCACCATCCCGGGGGAGGTGATGGTCTGGACACCCGAGCAGACCCGCACCTTCCTCACCCACGCCAGGAAGTACGTATGGTTGCACCCGCTGTTCCACCTGATCGCCGTCAAAGGCCTACGCCGGGGCGAAGCGGTCGGCCTGCCCTGGGCCAACACCCGCCTCACCGACGCGGAAGCCGATATCCGCACCCAGGTGGTGCAGTTGTCCTGGACCACGTTCACCTCCACCCCAAAGAGTGAGGCGGGACAGCGCACCATCACGTTGGACGCCGACACCATCAAGGTGCTGCGGGGGTGGAAGAAATTCCAGAACCAGACCCGGCTCAAAGCAGGGGAGGAGTGGGCGGATTCGGGGCTGGTGTTCACCCGCCAAGACGGGCAGGGGTGGCACCCCTCCCACGTGAGCGACTGGTTCGCCCGCATCGCACGCGCGGCAGGGCTGCCGCCGATCACGCTGCATGGTCTCCGGCACGGGGCCGCCTCGATGGCCCTGGCCGCGGGAACGGACGTGAAGGTGGTCTCGGCCGAGCTGGGTCACTCCACCGCCCATTTCACCCAGGACACCTACCAGACGGTGTTTCCCGAGGTCGCCAAAGCAGCGGCTGAGGCCACCGCCGCTTTGCTGCGCGGGGAGCCGGCCAAGGTGAGCAACCTGGCCCCGGTGCGGTAGCCGGTTCAGGGGAGCACACCAGGAGCCCCACAAGGGCTACCGGCCCCAGGTGAGGATACGGGTTCACCCGTTCTGGCCTGGGGTTTCCTTGCGGCCGGGGTGCGTTGACCATCGGATCAAAGGTCCCATGCGAGAAGAAGACTCGACCTGTCGAACTGCTTGTGTACGGTCACTACTATGAATGACGCTCTTGCTCATACACGTCTCGCCGAGGTGCTTGAGCTCATTGACTCCTGGGGCAGTCTCTATAACCGACGTTGGGGTAACCAGGAGCCGTACGAAGAGGACCCCAGACTCTCCACCCAAGTCGAATCACTTATTGACAAGGTTCGGGCTCGTACGAAGCTCGCTCATGATGTCATTGCAGCGATGGGGGAACAAGACCTCGCGGCGCGAGTCGTCGAGAAAAACGAGTATGGAGGTCATCCGTTCACTCAGGCTCGTGTTGCGATTGTTGAGGCGATCGCCATCCTGACTCAACGGGAAGAGCTAGACGAGATCGTTGGGCCGATTGGGCCCCGACTTTCCGCATCAGAGTTGCATCCGACGATTTGGGATGCCGCTGCCAGGCTGTGGGATGACGGGCACATCCGCGCAGCTGTTCAGACAGCTTCGGCAGCACTCGAAGGCATGCTACAAGGAATAGTCGGGCCTGGCATGTCGGGTACGAATCTTGCCATCCTCTTCTCAACCAATGATCCCACCGAAGGTTCCCCTCGGCTTCGGCTACGCAATGTAGACATGGCTTCGACGACTTGGAAGTCAGCTCATGAAGGAGCTGCGGCTTTGGTACGTGGTGCTTTCATGGCTGTGCGCAACTTGGTATCTCACCCCGGATGGCCTGATCCAAGTAATCGCGAGGCACTCGAGATGCTTGCTGTGCTGAGCTACGTGGCGCATCTGGTTGATCAATCAGACACGGTGGTGGAGTGAATATGATGCCCTTTGCTCACGTCTCAAAAATGAGAATCGATCGTGATGGGACATTTTCAGTTATCCTTATGGACGGGCAGAATGTTACCTCTGCGTTTGGGAAAGAAGCGTTTGAGCGGACCAGTTTAATAAGTTCATCAACTTATCTTCCCCAAGAGTCGCGAGTGAGCTTGCAGACGACGCGTGGTGATGAAATATTCATTGACCTTCCCAGGCCAGAAGACCCATCGCCTCTAAATGAACGAATTACGGTCTACCTCGATCAAAATCACTGGAGTACTCTCACTAACGTGCTCTACGATCCGGGTCGCGTCGCTGATGATGAAGAGCGTGATGCAGCGAAACGACTTATTAGTCTTGTTTCCGCGAAAAAAATTGTCTTGCCGATGTCGGCAGCACACATATCAGAAACCTGCAAGCAAGCCGACTTCGATCAGCGCTACAAGAGAGCGCTCACGATCACTCAACTATCAGCCGGATGGCAGCTTCGCGACCCGTTGGATCTTCGGCGATTCGAACTAAGGCAAGCGCTGGCACATCGGTACCGTGGTCGCCGTCTTGTGTCACCGGTGGCCGTTACTCTCGACCCTGACGCGCTCTATTCTGCCCGAGACCGCCAGCCGTCTGACATAGATGATAGTTTTCCTCCGCAGGTTCAGTGGATCATGCACGTAATTATATCTGCTGGGGCGAATGTTGACACGATGCTCGACGCAGAGCATGTGCCTTTGGATCCTAGCGCTGAGTGGGTGGCTCAGTTCCAGCAATTTGCGGAATTTATCCACGATAACCCGAGCACGAAAGAGGTGAAGCGCCAGAGAACGTGCGCAAAGTTTATTTCTGACCTTGGCAAGGAGCTGCCAGAGGAATCGGTCAGGGCTGAAATCACACCTGATGAAATGGGTGATTGGATGCTCAATCATGTCGATAATGACTTGCGGAAAATGCCAAGTCTCGGGATCTTTCGTGAAGTACTCCACGAAAAACTTTCAGATGGACGCCTTCGCTGGGAGGATAATGATCTTACGGACATGGTCTACCTAGCTGCGGCGACTGGCTATTGTGACTATGTCGTCGGTGAGCGTGCACATATTTCTCATATCACGAATGGGATTCGCAGGCTAGGAAGAGGGGGTAGGGTTTTCCGCAATCTTAGGTCCTTTGTTGAGAGTCTCTGATTCGTTCTATTTTTGAGAATGATTTCGCGACGCGTTCGCTCGCTTGTGTTCGTTTCGAGCATCGTCGCTTCCTCCGGCCAGGTGGAAATTTATCTGACTGGTTCAGGATACTTGGGATATTCCCTCGGGTTGGCTTGGGGTTTCCTCGTCCCCAGTGTGGTCACGCGATTGGATCAAAGATTCCCTGGTGCGTCGGTGTTCCCTTTACTCTGTTTCCCGATTTCTTTCCTATTTATAAATATTCGCCAGAGTGCTAGTCGATCTTCGGATCTCGACGGTACTAGAATTTTTGCCAGGCTGCAAATAATCCCGCCAAGGGAGAGTAGGGCTGCAAGTATAAATGTGGCCCACCAGGGAATGTCGAGTGCGGAGAAGTCAAGCATTATTTACCCGCCTTCGAGTCCTGGTGCGCGAGTAGAAATTGTGAACCGGAGGGTTCATGATTTCCAGCTTCGCAGATCCTAGTTTGATAATCTGACTATTTTTGGTTGGGTGTGATGAGGCCCCCTTGATTCCTGCGATAGGGTGTATGAGGGCTGCTGTTAGAGCTTCAGGATGGGGTCCCTGGTTGTATTCTATGGTCCAGTGATTATCTTCTCCCCAGAGGCGACGATTAACCAGGTCTGGGCGAGACCACCTGGTCCTTTCTTTTGCGTCTAGCTTCCGTGGAGGGCTGTCCCACTCAATCTTCCATTTTTTGTCTGGGTCTTTGAGGGAGTACCGGTTGGTGAGTCCGGCTAGTAGGATCCTTGCATCGGAGCTCATACTTGGTATCGCTGATATTTCCTCCTTCTCTATTTCTGTAAGTGAATCACCCTGGGACAGATACCCCTCCCGCCAGGAGGCGTCCTTATGAAGCGATCCGGGTGCCTCTTTGGGGCTCCAGTGGCTCAGGCCAGTTATGGCAAACCTAGCGCCACTAGGCTCATGGAGCATCAGCACAGTTTCTCGATACTGGCTTGATGTTCCGATGATTCGCAAGCCAGGGAGGCGACTTCCAGAATATCCAAGTTCTTTTCTGGAGAGAAGTGTACGAGTGGCGTTGTAGGGGGCTCGGTGAGCAATAAATATGAAGATCCCCCACCTCGGGGAAACGACTGGATCGTAAACGTGAGTTCGCCTGATATCCCACGTTGCCGGGGGCTCTCCTGGATCCCCGGTGTTGAACAAGCCCAGCGCGAGATGTGCGCGAAAAGAGAGCTGTTCGGGAGAACATTCATCCAAGCCGATAGAGCCTTTTCGGCCTACGCCAGCAAGTGCAGATTGGAAGGATTCCCCAGTGAATTTGCTGCGTAGCCGGGCAGATTCGTTGTGCTTTGAATTGCGTTTCCTGGACATGAATTAAGGCAACCAATGCTCGGTGCTGCCCGGTCAGCACCTGAGGGTTTTGCGCCCATGCAGGAACGGCGTGTAAAATTTATGCAGAGAGGTTGCGCTTCGCACCCACAGGCCTGGGCTGCCGAAATCCGGGATGGTGTGCCCATCTGGCCTTCGTTCCTCTGCGGAACGTTTCACGCTTTAATGAAGGGGATGCTAGCACAGATGCATGGTGGAAGGCATCTGGTGTTTCTTGTCCTTCTGAGTGGACTGAGGTTCGAGCGCGGTCCGGATCATTGCACTCGGCAGGGCTGACTGTGTCGCAACTGGTGTAGGTAGCTCCAGCTCGTCGCTGTGGTCTGTCTGCGCCATTTGTATGCGTATGCGCACTACCGGGCTGGAGGTCAAAGTGAGGTGTCTGCTTGGAGTGCCAAGGGCTGGCGGGATCAAAGTCACCAGGCCGCACTCGTCCCTTGGGGTGCCAGAGGGTGGGCACGGATCACCCATGGTCTGAGGTGCGGCGCCACGGAACGGCAAAGTGCTCCGCGAGGTCGATTCCCACCTGCACTCACCTTGTACTGGGGAGCACACGAGGAGCACACAAGCCCCGAAAACGCCGCGAGGACCTCGACTGAGGTCCTCGTGCGCCCCGTCTGATCTGGGGTTTTGTGGCGCACCCGGCAGGATTCGAACCTGCGACCGTCGGATTAGAAGTTCTATGGTCACGTGCCGTCACGTGTCGCTACGTACCATCCCGTCCCGCACCGCCCGAATCAGGATGCCGTCCCGTGCCACGTCGTGCCGTCTGCTGACGTCCCGGTCCAGAACTGCGGAGTACAAACGGAGCACGCACGGCCTGGCGGAGTCCGATGGCAACTCGCGAGATATCTACGGCAGGGGTCGATACCATGGCTCGCTTCGGCTGCCAGGGGAGATCGGTAGACGTGTGCGGGCCCCCTTGTCGGCGCGGATCCCGCAATCCCTGCAAGGCCGTGGTCTCAGGTGCTCTTCTCGAAACGGGACGGGAACGGGAAACGGGATTCGAGGAACTCCTGGACCATGCGGGTCACACGCTCCTGGGCCTCGGGCGGGGTGTCGTAGTCGTTGAGACAGAAGAACTCGACCTCATCGGAGTCCTCGATCGCCGCGAGCCGTTCGGCCGCCTCCGCGCTACCGATGTCCACATAACGCATCTGGTACTCGCCCGGGACCGCGCGCCCGGTGAGCAGCGCGTAGTGGTGGTGCATGGTCGCGGCGAACCCCACGTCCTCCAGGGCCCGGAACCGGGAGCGGGCGGTGCGTTGCACCTGCGGGCGGTAGCGCTCCTCCACATCCAGAGCCACCTGGCGAATCTGCGGATGCGGTGTGTGCTTGAACTTGTGGACGATGTGCCGCCCGAAATCCTCGGCGAACAGCGCACGCACGTTCTTACCGGCCGAGTTCGGCGCGGGCTCACCCACCACCGGCTCCCCAGCACCGAACTGGAACGGAGAGAAGGGCACCTGCGCAATCCCGTTGGCGTGGAAGAACCGGTTCGGCTGCACCGAACGAGCCAAGAACACGTCGTCGTTGAAGTACAGGTAGTGCTCGGCCAGACCCGGAATGTGGTGCAGGCGAGCGCCGATGGCATGGGAGTTGAAGGTCGGTAGCGCCTCAGGCTCGAAGATCTGTCGATGGTCCACCACACTGACCCCCGCGGCCCCGGTGTTCAACCACTCCGGGACCTGGTCGTCGGTGACCAGATGGACATGACGCACGAACGGCGCGTACATCTCCAAAGAACGCAGCGAATACCGCAACTCGTCATGGCTGGTGAAACGGGATGCGTTGGCCGCACGACTGTTGACCGATACCGACCCGCCCCGGTGCCGGGCCCGTTTGGCCGCGTGCTCGGGATCATCCCCATCCACCCAGGTGTAGACCACGTCGATGGGGAAGTCGACGTCATCGACCAGCTTCCAAGTGAAGGACTCGAATGTGGGGTATTCACGGTCGTTGACCTGGAGCGTGGCGGGCTTGCGCTGCGCGCTGGGCAACACATCAGCGACCCGGTTACGGGTGGGCGCCACCCAAGAGTCGGCCAGCACCTCGGGAGGGGCCTGCACCCGCAGACGCCGCACGAGATCGGCGGCGTTCTCACGTTCCAGCAGGTCCGCACCCTCGCGCCAGAACTGCACGTCGCACCCGTACTCGAACCCTCCCAACACCCGACCGGTGGGGGAGAGCAGGGGTTCGGCGAAGCGGATGATCAACCCGCTCTTGATCTCCTCTGCCAGAGCACCATCGACGTAGGCAGAGTAGGAGTCCACCACCCCGCCCTTACCGGGCTTGACCGCGAACACGGTGCTTGCGCCGTACAACTCGCGCATGGCGTCCAAGAACTGTTTGCGGTCGCGACGGTGCACCCCCACCACATGCCGCAGAGGGGAACGACCCCGAACCAGGAAGTGGTCGAGACCCGCGTGCTCGAGCGCGGCGGTGACCAGTTCAAGGTTGCGCGCCGAGGCCCCGGCGGCGGTGAAATGCTCCACCACCCGGCCCAGGTACTCACCCTCGGCCAGAGTGAAGGGGCCAACCGCGGAATCGCTCTCGCACAGTTCTCGGCGACGTCGAGCGATCTTGGCCAGACGACGTTTCTCGGCGGCCTGGGACGCCACCTCCTGGCGCTCGGCGGCGCGGCGTTCCCGGGTGGTGGGAGGTAGGAGCCGTTCTCCGGTGCTCTTGATGCGAGATGCCAGGGGCATGGACATCGACCCTTCCACGGGGTGTCTTGCGTTCGTCGACGAGTCGTAGTCCGTCGGAACCGGGTTCCGGGTGGAACCATCTAAGAGACGGGCCGGGGGGATCATCCGTTGTCCGGATAGCGGTGGTGAGACCGTTTTGTCTCCTACGTTCCGTAAGAGGTTTATCTCGGTATGTGCGCTCGGTGAGGTCAAGGGGTGCACGGTCTGTGTTCCTGAGGCTTGATGCCTTGGATATCCGAGTTATTTCCGCGATGACGTGGCCGGATGTGGCCAAAGTAAAGATTCCGCATGTCAGAAGTGGTTCCCGGTGCCACGGGTTCGTGATCGCTCTTCTGGCCGGTTGCGATGGTCTGTGCGGCATGGCTAACGTCCTGCCTGCTCACGGGAATGCAATCGACCCGTGTGCTTCCACATCCCCCGCATAACTGGAAACAGGCTCTCTCATGCGTCGCCCCTTGACCCGCGCGACGGCGGTCTCGACCGCTGCCGCTCTGGCTCTTTCCCTACTGTTCGCGCCTCCAGCGGTTGCCGACCCCGCAGCCCCGGACTCGACCGATCCGGTGGATCAGCAAGAGTTCGATGCTCTGGCCTTGGCCGAGCAGACCGGTGAGCCGGTCGAAATCCCGGCTCTGACCGATGAGAAAAGCCAACACTTCGCCAACCCGGACGGGTCGTTGACCGCGGAGATCTCCACAATCCCGGCGCGTGTGCGTTCAGGTCAGGGATGGGTGGATGTGGACACCGACCTGGTCCACAGCACGGACGGGCTGATCCGGCCCAAGGCCGCCGGTATGGACATCGCCTTTTCCGGCGGTGGGGACACCGACATGGCCCACATCGGGCTCGGCTCCAACAGCGTTTCCCTGGGCTGGATCGATGATCTCCCCGAACCCACCGTGGACGGTGCCCAGGCCGCCTACACCGACGTACTGCCGGATGTGGACCTGGTGTTGACCGCCGGCGTGGAAGGTTTCTCCCAGGTCCTGGTGGTGCACACCCCCGAGGCCGCCGCTCTGCCGGAGCTGGCCGAACTGGAGCTGCCGCTGTCCACCCAGGGTGTGACCATGACGGTGGATGAGCACGGCAACCTGGACGCGGTCGGTGACGAGGGCGGCCAGAGTGTGTTCTCCGCCCAGGCCCCGGCCATGTGGGACTCCTCGGGTGAGGACGAGCAAAGCGAAAGCGAAGACCCGACGGTGGGGGCTCCCACTGGTGCCCGGGTGGAGCTGCTCGAAACCTCGGTCGAAGTCGACCGTCTCCGGCTGATTCCAGAGCAGGGCATGTTGGTCGATGAGGCCACTCAGTGAGCCTTTTTCATCCTGCTTCTCGGAGTTGAAGGACGAGTACAGCTCGGGTGAT
>NZ_FRFF01000161.1 GCF_900143625.1 Nocardiopsis sp. JB363 | reverse complement strand
CCCCGACCACCCGCGGACCCCACCACCGACCCCGTCCTGGTGCTCGGCGCGGGACCGGTCGGACAGACCGCGGCCCTACTGCTCGCCCGACGCGGGGTCCCCGTACGGATCGTCGACGCCCGCCCCGGGCGCGACGCGGTCGGTTCCAAGGCCATCTGCCAGCAACGCGACGTCCTGGACGTGTGGGAATGGCTCGGCGGCGGCACCATCGCCGAAGAAGGCCTGACCTGGAACACCGCTCGCACCTTCTACCAGGGCCACGAACTGTTCAGCGTGCGCCTGCCCGACCCGGGAGCCTCCTCCCTGCCCTCCTTCGTCAACCTCTCCCAGTCCCGCACCGAGGAGGTCCTCGACGACCTCCTCGCCGAGGCCGGGATCGTCATCGGCTGGAACCACGAGGTCACCGGCCTGGACCAGGACGAACACGGTGTCAACGTCGAGTGCGCCACCCCGCACGGACCCGTCCGCCTGCGCGGCTCCCACGCGATCTCCTGCCTGGGCGCCCACGGCGGCGTCGTCCGCGAGGCACTGGGCGTGGACTTCACCGGCACCAGCTTCGACGACCGCTTCCTCATCTGCGACATCCGCGCCGACCTGGGCGACTGGGAACGCGAACGCCGCTTCTACTTCGACCCCGAGTGGAACCCCGGCCGACAGGTCCTCATCCACCCCTGTCCCGACTCGGTGTTCCGCATCGATTGGCAGGTCCCCGCCGACTTCGACCTGGAGACCGAGGAGTCCAGCGGCCGCCTCGACGCCCGCATCCGCCAGATCGTGGGCGAGACCCCCTACGAGATCGTGTGGCACTCGGTGTACCGCTTCCACACCCGGGTGACCGACCGCATGCGCCGAGGCCGGGTCCTGCTCGCCGGGGACAACGCCCACCTGGTCGCCCCGTTCGGCGCCCGCGGCCTCAACTCCGGGGTCCAGGACGTCGAGAACGCCGCCTGGAAGATCGCCTACGTCCGCCACGGGTGGGCCGACGAGACGCTCCTGGAGAGCTACCACACCGAACGTCACGCCGCCGCCTTGGAGAACGCCGACATCACCAGCGCCACCATGCGCTTCCTCGTCCCCCACGACGAGGCCGATCACCGGATGCGCCTGGAAGTGCTCCAGCGCGCCCTCACCGACCCCGACGTCCACCCGAAGGTCGACTCCGGGCGCCTGGCCGAACCGTTCTGGTACTGCGACTCGACCCTCACCACACCCTGCCCCGAACGGCCCTTCGGCGGCCGACCCCCGCGCGGTCAGGCGCCCACGCCCTGCCCCGGCGTGATCCTGCCCGACGTGCCGCTGGCCCTGGCCGAGCGAGCCGACCTCATCCGACTGCGACCCCTGCTGCGCGAAGGCCTCACCCTGCTGCTGGGCCCCGCCCCCGAGGGAACCGACGCCGAGACCCTGCGCGCCGCCGTGCACACCATCGCCTCCCGGGCCACCCCCGCCCCGGTCGCCACCCACCACCTGATCGACGTCGATCCCACCGGTGCCCTGTGTCAGGCCCTGACCCCCGAACCCGGGCAGGTGTGGCTGATCCGCCCCGACGCCCACGTCGCCGCGGTCGTCGCCGGCACCGACACCGACGCCGTGCGCGCCGCCGTACGCACGGCCCTGGGCCGGGCCGTCACCGAGACCGCGCCCGCGTGGTCCACCGCCCTGACGTAGGACACCGCCCGCCCGGGCATCCCACCAGCAGACCCACGAACTCCAGGAGGACGACGATGGCCCACTACCGCCAGGTCGGCGAGGTGCCCCGCACCCGTCACACCCAGCACCACAACCCCGACGGCGGCCTGTACTACGAGGAGCTCATGGGGGAGGAGGGCTTCTCCGCCGACTCCTCCCTGCTCTACCACCGGGCTATCCCGTCGGCCATCGTCGACGCCGCCGAGTGGGAGGTCCCCGACCAGTCCCGCAAGCGCAACGCCCCGATGATCCCTCGCCACCTCAAGCTCCACGACCTCTTCCAGGGCCAGGAGTGGAAGGCCGCCGACGTCGTGGAGTCCCGCCGCCTGGTCATGGGCAACGACGACGTGCGCATCTCCTACGTCGTGGCGGGGGCGCCCTCGCGCCTGTACCGCAACGGCATCGGCGACGAGTGCGTCTACGTCGAATCCGGCACCGCCCGCGTGGAGACCGTCTTCGGTGTGCTGGAGGTGGGCCGCGGCGACTACGTCATCCTGCCCCGGGCCACCACCCACCGCTGGGTGCCCACCGGCGACGAACCGCTGCGCGCCTACGCCATCGAGGCCAACAGCCACATCGCCCCGCCCAAGCGTTACCTGTCCCGCTACGGCCAGTTCCTGGAGCACTCGCCCTACTGCGAACGCGACCTGCGCGGCCCCCAGGGACCACTGCTGGCCGAGGGCGAGAACGTCGACGTGCTCATCAAGCACCGAGGCGACGGCCCCGGCGGCATCTCCGGCACCGTCTACACCTACCCCACCCACCCCTTCGACGTCGTGGGTTGGGACGGCTGCCTGTACCCGTACGCGTTCAACGTCGAGGACTTCCAACCCATCACCGGCCGCGTCCACCAGCCGCCGCCCGTCCACCAGGTCTTCGAGGGCAACAACTTCGTCATCTGCAACTTCGTGCCCCGCAAGGTCGACTACCACCCCGCTTCCATTCCGGTGCCCTACTACCACTCCAACGTCGACTCCGACGAGGTCATGTTCTACTGCGGCGGCGACTACGAGGCCCGCAAGGGGTCCGGCATCGGGCAGGGCTCCATCTCCCTGCACCCGGGCGGGCACTCCCACGGCCCCCAGCCCGGCGCCTACGAGCGCAGCGTCGGCGTGCAGGCCTTCGACGAACTCGCCGTCATGGTCGACACCTTCCGACCCCTGGACCTGGGCGAGGGCGGCGTCGCCGTCGACGACGGCGTCTACGCCTGGACCTGGTCCAAGGGCCGGCGGGACAAGTGACGGGAGAAGGCATGGGTGACGTCCTCTACCGAGGCCTGTTCGACGACGCCGCGCTGTTCCCACCCGGCAACGCGCCCATGGGCCAGGCCCTGCCCGCGCACCGGGAGCACCGCGCGTCCGGGCGTGCCCGCTACGTGGGTCCCTTCCTGGTCTCGGGCGGTCGCGTGGGTGAACTGCGCGCCGTCCTGGCCCGCGAGGAACCAGCGTCCGAACCGCTGGACGTGGTCATCACCGTCCCCGGTGGCGCCGACGACGTACCCGGCGCCCTCGACTCGCTCGGCGTCGACCCGGTCCTGAACCTGGTCGGCATGGAGGTCGCCGCCGCACCGGGCGAGGCCTCCGACACCGCCACCGCGCTCACCAAGGCACTGCCGGGCGGCGCGGTCGGCTACGTCGAGGTGGCCCGAGGAGTGAAGGCGGGCGCCGACATCGCCGCCCTGGCCGGCACCGGCGCCAACGCCAAGTTCCGCACCGGCGGGGTGAAGGCCGAGGCCCATCCCACCGAGGCCGAACTGGCCGACCTGCTCTGGGCGGCCATCACCGCCGGGGTCCCGTTCAAGTGCACGGCCGGACTGCACCACGCCGTCCGCCACACCACCGACGAGGGCTTCGAACAGCACGGATTCCTCAACGTCCTGCTGGCCACCCACACCCTGCTGAACGCGGGGTCGGCGGCCGACGCCGAAGCGGCCCTGGCCGACCGGGACGGTCGCGCACTGGCCGCCCGTATCGCCGCCCTGTCCGACCTCGAACAGGCCGAGATCAGAGCCCGGTTCCGTTCCTTCGGCACGTGCAGCATCATCGACCCCCTGGAGGACCTCACCGTCCTCGGGGCCCTCTAACGACCCGGAAAGCGAGTTCCATGCCCGACAGTTGGCTCGACATCGCCCCCGACGCGCAGTTCGGCCCGGCGACCCTGCCCTATGGGGTGTACACCGTCGACGGCGCGCGCCCCCGCGTGGGCGTGGCCGTGGGCGAGTACGTGCTGGACCTGGGCGCGGTGGCCCGCGCCCAGGGGGCACCGTTCGCCGAGGCGGTGAGCGGCCCGAACCTGGACGCCCTGATGGCCGCCGGTCGGCCGGTGTGGGACCAGGTGCGCCAGAGCCTGACCACCTGGCTCACCGACCCCGTCCACGAGCAGGTCGTGCGCCCCCACCTGGTGGACCGCGCCGCGGTGACGCTGCACCTGCCGTTCACCGTCGGCGACTACGTGGACTTCTACGCCTCCGAGCACCACGCCACCAACGTCGGTCGCATCTTCCGGCCCGAGCAGGAGCCACTGACTCCCAACTGGAAGCACCTGCCCATCGGCTACCACGGCCGTTCGGGCACCATCGTGGTCTCGGGAACCGACATCGTGCGCCCCACCGGCCAGCGCAAACCGCCCACCGAACCCGTTCCCGTGTTCGGTCCCTCCGCGCGTCTGGACATCGAGGCCGAGGTCGGATTCGTCGTCGGCACGCCCAGCGCCATGGGCGAGCGGGTGCCGGTGGACGACTTCGCCGACCACGTGTTCGGGGTGTTCCTGCTCAACGACTGGTCCTCGCGCGACCTCCAGGCCTGGGAGTACGTGCCGTTGGGCCCGTTCCTGGGCAAGTCGTTCGCCACGTCCATCTCGCCGTGGATCGTGCCGGTCGCCGCCCTGGAGTCGGCCCGCGTGGAACAGCCCGCCCAGGACCCCGAACCCCTGCCTTACCTGAAGGGCGCGCGGTCGTGGGGCTTGGACCTGCGCCTGGAGGTTCGGCTCAACGGACACGTGGTCTCCAACCCGCCCTTCTCCGGGATGTACTGGACCGCCGCCCAGCAGTTGGCGCACATGACCGTCAACGGGGCTTCGTTGCGCACCGGCGACGTGTACGCCTCCGGTACCGTCAGCGGCCCCGAGGTGGAACAGCGCGGCTGTCTCCTGGAACTGACCTGGTCCGGCAAGGAGCCCATCAAGCTGCCCGACGGCACCGAACGCGCGTTCCTGGAGGACGGTGACGAGGTCACCATCACCGCCACCGCCCCGGGCCCCGACGGAACCAGGGTCGACTTCGGCGAGGTCGCCGGCCGCATCCTCCCCGCGAGGTAACCCCTGCCGGGCGGCGGCCCGTTACCCACCGCCGCCCGGCGTGTGCTCTACAGTGGGCCGACCATGACCGACCTTCTCGGCGTCAACCACCTGACCCTGTCCACCCCCGATCTCGACGGGCTCGTGAAGTACTACACGGGGCCGCTCGGAGCGGTACTCGCGTTCGAACGCGCCGCGACCTCCACCACCCCTCGGATCGCGGTCGTCGACGTCGGCGGGGACGACCACCTCATGTTCGTCGAGACCGCCGACGCCCCCGGCACCGACCTCGACCCCCTCGGTGGGGCGGGGTGGGGTCTGCGCGTGGGCACACACGCACGACTGTGCGAGATCCGCGAGCGCCTCCTGGAGACCGGACGGCCGGTCGGAGAGATCGAGACGCTGCCCACGCAGTGGACGATGACGGCACGCGACCCCGACGGACGCCCCGTGGACGTTCGGGCTCACCGCCCCCGACCCTGATGACCTCGGCCTCGGCCGGGTCACGTGGTTCTCGTCCTCGTCTCGCCGACAATGAGGGGCCCAGGGCCGGGGAGGGCGGATGGCGGGAGAGCGGGATCGGAGCGAAGGAGCGCGCCGCGCGTCGGGTGCCGTCGCGTTTGCCTTCGATTCGGCCAACGCATCGTCTTCGACGCGACACGGTGTAGGGGTGTTCAGCAGCGCGTTCACGACAGGGCGGATGAAGTCGCCCGGCTCTACGAGAACCCCGAAGTTTTCGTGTCCCAGGGGCTTGACCACCATCTCGCGGTGGAGTTTCGCGAACCGGCCCTGGAAGAGGTGCGATCCCAGCGTTTCCCGGAACATCCCTACCGGTTGAGCAGCCTGTACGTGACCGATGGTGGCCAACCCATCCCCGAGGTTCTGGTGAACGGACACATCGACATCGTGGGGATCGACCGTGAAGTGCGCGCGAACCTCCTCCGACCAGGGGACTCTCCTGCTTGTTGATTCGTCCGGGACCTCAGGGTGTCCCCGTGACGGGAGTGATGGCGAGAGTGCTTTCTCCACTAGAGTGCAGCGCTGTTCGATTGCGGATGGTATAAATGTCCGGGATTCTCTCTGGAATTGATCAGATGCGGGCATTAATGTCAGGAAAAGGGAACATGCCATCTACGGTGGGTGGGAGAGCCAGTGGTGCTCAGGAGGCTTACTCGAAACCAGTGCGAGCGAAGGTGTCGAGCAAGCATGGGAGACTTCTACTCGTTCTCGGGGCGGTAGCGCTCGTATTGGCCGTCCTCGTCGGCTGGTTCGCTGGGAAGGCCATGGGAGGCCAAGAGTCATCGGGGACGACGGCCGAGGGCGGACAGTCGGATGGCACTGAACCGACCATGGAGGATGGGGAATCCGACTCACCTTCGGACTCCAACGAACCCGACAGTTATGGGTTGAGCTCGTTCTCCGTGCAGCATGGGGCCGACATCACCGAAGACCAGTACCCGGTTGGATTCTCGGATTCACCCGAAGGCGGAGTTTCCATGGTCGTCGTCTATCTTCGTTGGAAGTCGACCAACAGCGCCGAGAGTCTCGCGGAGCTGATGAATACCTATCATGATCTCGACTCCGAGGTGACCCGGGAAATAGTCGAAGAGGAAGTGCTGGATCAGCGATCCGAAGACATCTCTCGTATCGCGAACAGGGAAGGCGTGTTTTTCAACGCCGATCTGTTTCCGATGCCAGGGGAGGTTTTCGAGATCACTCCTGTCGGGGTGACATGGTGGTCGACGGGTGAGGACACGGTCGACATGTTCGTTCTAGCCGACGAAGGGTTCGACATCAGTTTGGGAACGCGTTATACCCGTCGTTACATCTACGGTTTCACGATTCAGTGGAACCCCTCGGTGAGAGGCGGCGATTGGTTGGTGACCTCACAGGATGATCCTTCTAGAGATCCCGACTACCAGCCTGCCGAAGAGGAATACCACCTCGATCACGAGTACTGGACCCCCATCGCCGGTGTGACACCTTACGACTATCCCACGCACTCGGATCCGCCAAGGTACTGAGGGAGTCGACGAAAACCAACTGACGGGACCGTGGGCCCGGCGTGAGAGTGGCACCGCTCCGGGCCCAAGACCCCCGTCAGTATCGGTCTCGGCCGGGTCACGTGGTTCTCGCCCTCTTGTCGCCGACAATGAGGGGCCCAGGGCCAGGGAGGGCGGATGTCGGAAGAGCGGGGTCGGAGCGAAGGAGCGCGCCGCGCGTCGGGTGCCTTCGCGTGGCGACCGGCCCTGCCCTCCAGGGCGGGGCTGCGCGCCGTCGCCGCACGGGTCTGGCGGCACCTGAAGGAGAACCAGTTCAGCCTGCTCGCCGCGGGAATGGCGTTCCGAGCGCTCCTCGCGCTGTTTCCCGCCCTCATCGCCGCGGTCAGCGTCTTCGGGATACTCGCCGACCCGGACGACCTCACCGACCAGATCGGAACCTGGCTGCACGCCGTCCCCAAGGCCGCGCGGGAACTGATCGAGGATCAGCTCCGCACCATCATCGCGACCGACACCGGAACCCTCGGGTTCGCGTTCGTCGGCTCCGTGCTCTTGGCGATGTGGAGCGCCTCCGGCGGCATGTACGGGCTGATGCAGGGCTGCGACGCCGCCTACGACGTGGTGGACGGGCGCAACTACCTCGTCAAGCGCGGAATCGCCCTGCTGCTGGCCTTGGGGGTCGGCGCCTTCCTGTGCGTGGGGGTCGGCTCGATGGTCCTCATCCCGGTACTGCTCGACCAGATCGGCCTGAACCGGATCGCCGAGTTCCTGGTCATCGTCGGCCAGTGGGTCGTGCTCGCGGGCGTGACCCTGGGGGGCCTGGCCGTCGTCTACCGGATCGCGCCCCATCGCCAGTCACCATCGGGCCGCCGGCTCACCCCGGGCGTGTTCCTCGCGATGGTGCTGTGGGTGGCCGGTTCCTGGGTGTTCACCTTCTCGGTGCAGCGATTCGGCCACTTCGGCGCGACCTACGGAACCATCGCCGGGGTCATCGTGCTGATGCTGTGGCTGTGGATGTCCTCGCTCATCGTGCTGTTCGGGGCTGTGGTCAACGCCGAACTCGAACGTCGGCGCGTGAGCGCCCCGATCTAAGGCGTGTACGTCTTCGCGGACAGGGCGCCGAGCAGCGCCAAGGCCTCGGCGCTACGGCTCGCCGGCTCCGCCTGGTAACAGAGCAGCTGTTGGCCCGGCGTCTGGGCGACATCGAAGGTGTGCACCCGAAGCGTCAGCTCACCGACCAGTGGATGCACGAAACCCTTCACCTCCATGCGTTTGCCACGGGCCTGGTTCTGGGCCCACAACCGCGCGAACTCCGGGCTCGCCCCGAGCAGACCGTCGACGAGCGAACGGATACGCGGATGCTCCGGCGCCCGCCCCTGCGCCAACCGGAGCGCGGCCACCGAGTTGTGCGCCGCGAGCCACCAGTCGGCGTGGAACTCGCGGGCGTCCGGGGCGAGGAACACCTGCTCCACCAGGTTGCGGCCGACGGGAAACCCACGGTAGAGGGCTTCGCCGAGAGTGTTGTGCGCGAGAACGTCGTAGGCGGCGTTGGTGATGAGTACGGGGGTGTCCGGCCACGAGTCCATGAGCAGCAACAGGTGCGGGTCCACCCGCCGAGCACCGAGGTCGGCGCGCGGACGGGGCGCCAGGCCGGCCAGGCGGTAGAGGTGCCCGCGCCCGTCGTCGTCCAGGGCCAGGGCGTCGGCGAGCGCGTCCAGGACCTGTGCCGACGGCCCGGTCTCACGCCCCTGTTCGAGCCGGACGTAGTAGTCCACGCTCACGTCGGCGAGCATCGCGACCTCCTCCCGGCGCAGCCCGGGAACCCGACGCCGGGCGTTACCGCGCAATCCCACGCTCTCCGGCGCGGTCGCGTCACGGCGGGCCCGCAGGAACCGGGCCAGGGCAGGTGTGGTCATGGCGAAACGCTACCCCGCGCCGGGCCCGGGAGAGAGGGTGCGGTGCACCCAGGCTCGCATCGGCCTGGTCCGGTCGGCCGAGCGCGCACAGGGTGGTGTTCCGACAGAAGAAGGACTCTCGCCCAGAGGATGAGCAACGCGATGACAGACCATCCCTACGTCGGCCTGTGGGTCACCGCCGACGGCCACATCCGACACGAACTGTTGCCGGAGGGACGCTACGTCGAGGCCCGAGGAAGCCGTGAACGCGCCTACACCGGCCGGTACGCGGTGACCGGCACGCACATCGACTACGTCGACGACACCGGTTTCAGCGCCGACGGAGACTTCGTCGAAGCGAACACCCTGCACCACGCCGGCATGGTGCTCACCCGTCGCGCCGAAGAGGAGAACGCCTGATGAAGGAGATGTCGGACAAGGTCGTACTCATCACCGGAGCCTCCAGCGGCATCGGCGAGGCGACCGCGCTGCACCTGGCCGAGCGGGGCTGCACCGTGGTGCTGGGAGCGCGCCGAATCGACCGGCTACGGTCCCTGGTCGAGCGCATCGAAGAGATCGGAGGGCGGGCCCACGCCCACCCCCTCGACGTGACCGACGCCGACGACGTGCGCGCCTTCGTCGACCGCGCCGTCACCGAGCACGGGCGCGCGGACGTGCTCGTCAACAACGCGGGCGTCATGCCGTTGTCGCCGCTGGCAGCGCTCAAGACGGACGAGTGGACCCGGATGCTCGACGTCAACGTGCGTGGACTGCTGCACGGCATCGCCGCGGTACTCCCCGTGTTCGAGGCGCAGCGTGGCGGGCACGTCGTGACGATCGCTTCGGTCGGGGCCCACGAGGTGTCGCCCACCGCGGCCGTGTACTGCGCCACGAAGTCCGCCGCGTGGGCGATCACCGAGGGGTTGCGCTTGGAGAGCGAACCCTGGCTGCGCGTATCGACGATCACGCCCGGAGTGGTCGAGTCCGAACTCGCCGAGACGATCACCGACCGCACCGCACGCGAGGCGATGGTCGCCTATCGGGCCAACACGATCCCGGCGGCGGCGATCGCCCGCGCCATCGCCTTCGCCATCGAGCAGCCAGAGGAGGTCGACGTCAACGAGGTCGTGGTGCGACCGACCGCCCAGCGCTGAGATGAGGCGCCCGGTGCGTCCCACGCGGCTCCAAGGGGCCCGTGGGGCGCGCCGCTCCCGCTCCCGCTAGGCTCTCGCGAAAGGAATCGAACAGATGGGCGACGATGCGGACGAAACCGGTACGCCACACGGTCAATGCCGTCGCCGTCACATCCTTGACCTCCTTCATCGTGCTGCTGACGCTGTTCGTTTTCGTCATGACCTCCCTGAGCGGGGTCAACCCCCCGGACACGATCCTGTGGACGCACCTGTGGGGATCGCTCGCCCTGGCCTTGACATCGTGGTTCTGCTTCAAGGCGGCGACTCGTCGGGTGTTGATCACCGACACCGGCTTCGAGTTGCGGGAGATGTTCGCCGACCGCTTCGTGCCCTTCCACCTGGTCGACTTCGTGACCACCACCGGAGGGCTCGCCCTGGTGCTGACCGATGGCGGACATCGGCCGATTCCCGGCTTCGACCCCTCGCCCTACGGTGAACTCCGTCGCTACCGGCTCCACCACGCCCCGGGGGACCGTCTTCAGGAGGAACTCGACCGCTCGCGGACCCGGGACGTGGAAGGACAAGTGCACGAATCGACCCGGTTCCGCCCGGATCTGCTCGTACTCGCGACGGCCTTGGCTTCGAGCTTCCTTATAGCCCGCGCTATCGAGTACCTCTTCGCGTCCTGACAGCAGCGCTGGAAGTCCATCGCGTTCTCCGCGGAGGTGCCGAACTCCGCCGTGTAGTCCACCGCCTCCGCGACCGACTCCGACGACGCCCCTGAGGATGCCTCCGCGCCCCCATCGCGCCACACCGATGCGCTCACTGGCTTGACAAGATGCCTGCGTGTCAACCTATGCTTTACACATGCAAGAGAATTTAACAGAAGCGCTGCGGGCTTTGAAATCCCACACGGACGCCCTCCTCGCGTCACGCGTCCTGACCGCCACCAACGACTGGGCCAACCCGATCGGGCACGCCGTGAGCATGCAAACGGCAGCCGAGGACGTTGTGCGCGCAGTCGTGGAGCAAGCACGCCAGAACGGCGCCACGTGGCAGGTGATCGGCGACGCGCTCGGCGTGAGCAGGCAAGCGGCGTTTCAGCGCTACGGCAAACCCATCGACCCCAGAACAGGACAACCCATGAACAACACCCCGCTCCCCGGCACCGTCGAACTGGTCGCTTCCGTGATCGAAGACCTCGCCTCCGGGCACTGGTCACGTGTCACCGAGCAGTTCGACCCGGCCATGCGCGACGGACTTTCAGAGGACGCGCTCGCCGCCGCGTGGGCGCAGATCGTCGGCCTGTCGGGAGCGTTCGAGGGGAAGGGAGATCCGGAGGTCGCCCGGGCCGGTGAAATGACGGTCACGAACACGCCGATCTCGTTCGAGGCGGGCGACTACACCGCACGGATCACGTTCCGTGACGACCGCACCATCGCCGGGCTGCACATCCTCGAAAGGCGGGCGTCGTGACCATGAAACCTCCAGTCGGTTCGAAGACGGCCCAGGCCCGAGGCGGACCCCGCATGAACAGACGCGACCTGCGATCCATCAGCGTGTTCACCATCTTGTCGTTCGCGCTCGCTTGGTTGCTCGCGCTCCCGCTCTGGCTCGGAGATGGACTCACCAGTCCTTGGTTCCCCGTCGTTGCCGTCGCGACGATGATGACACCGACGATCGCCGCCCTGATCGTCGTGTTCTTCATGGAACGACCGCGGCACAAGGCGTGGACGCTCGGACTATGGCCGCTCAGGCCGGCTCCCAGGCTGCTCGGCTACGCCGCGCTGGGGATCTTCGTGCCCATCGCACTCGTCCTGGTGGCGCTCCCCGTCGGCGCGCTACTGGGGGTCTACCCGGCCGACTTCGCGAACTTCTCCGCCTTCCAGCAGACTCTCGACGAGCAAATGGGCGCATCGGGAGCGGCCGAAACCCCCATCCCGATCGGCGCGCTCATCGCCCTCCAGCTCGCTACACTCCCCCTGGCGGCGTTCATCAACCTCATCCCAGCGCTGGGCGAGGAACTCGGGTGGCGGGGATGGCTGCTTCCCAAGCTGATGCCTCTGGGTACCCTTCCAGCTCTGCTGGTCTCCGGCGTGATCTGGGGTCTTTGGCACGCCCCACTCATCCTGCTCGGGTACAACTACCCCGGCGCACCGGGCTGGCTCGGCCTGACCGCGATGGTCATCATGTGCATCCTGGTCGGTGCGGTCTTCGGCTGGCTGCGGCTCCGATCAGGATCGGTATGGCCCGCAGCCCTCGCCCACGCCGCGTTCAACGGGGCCGGCGGCAGCTACCTGCTCTTCGCCATGGCGGGCGAGCACATCGACACCACGCAAGCGACAATCCTTGGCTGGAGCGGTTGGATCGTACCGCTCGCGTTCGTGGTGATCCTGATCGCCACCGAACAGTTCGACCCCGGCAAGCACCCGACCACCCCGCCACGGAAACCCGAGTCACCGTCACCATCTACCCATCGAATCAACGACTCGGAACACTAGGCTCTCGCGAAAGGAAGCGAACCGGTAGGCGACGATGCGGACGAAACCGGTACGCCACACGGTCAACGCCGTCACCCTCACGTCCTGGCCGGGATGCTAGAAGTCCATCGCGGTCTCCGAGGCCGTGCCGCCGGCCCCACCTTGGCCTTGAAGGCTCCGAATGTGCACCAGACGGGTGAGCCGAATAACCGGTCGGATCAGAAGTTCGACACTGCCGATCAGGAAACACCAGGTCCCGGGGACCATCATGCTGGAGTAGAAGAACATGATGCTGCCGGCGATGAACCACAACGCGATCAGGATGTCGTTGCAGATGCTGACGACTTCATAGCGACGCCGGATGACCAGCTCGTCATGGCCGATGTGCACGGTCAGCGGTCGCGGCTCGGGCATATGTCCTCCCTCGGGTTCCTCCCCACATCCTGCACTCTCCGTAGGCGACTGGCACGCTCCGTCACTGCTGAGTCGTCGGGTTCCTCATGACCACATCGCCTTGTGGAGACCGCGCCGGGTGGCGCGGTCTCCAACTATTCCGTCGTCGTCAGTCCGGCGGGTCCAGCGGTGACATCGCGGGGGAATGGTTGAACAACCGGAGTTTGGCCGCCCCCGGTTCGATGAGGGAGACGAAACCCGAAGCGACGTCGACGATGCTCAGACTCGCCGGATGGCTCGGCACCGTGCGACTCGGGTCCAGTCCCACGGCGGCCCCGAGGAAGGCCCGGACCGGCCCGCCATGGGTGACGACCAGGAGCGTCCCATGGCCACCCTCCCTCGCCCGCCGCACGGCGGCGTCCACCCCGGCGACCACCCGATCGGTGAGTTCGCCGAAGCTCTCGGCACCCGGGGGGTGGAACCTCCCCGCCCGCCACTCGGTGTACTCTGCGGCGTCCTCCTCCTTGATCTGCGCCGAGTACCGCCCCTCCCAGTCGCCCAGGTAGGCCTCGTTGAGCCTGGGATCGCACCCATCCGGTTCGACACCGAGCACCTCGGCGGTCTCCCGCGTGCGACACAGACTCGAAGTGACGACGTACCCGGGGGCCAGGTGAGCGACCGTCCGCGCCAGCGCGGCGACCTGCCGGCGCCCAGCCTGCGACAGGCCGATGTCCTGCTGCCCTTGGAGGCGGCGCTGTCCGTTCCACACGGTCTCGCCGTGGCGGACCAGGATCAGTCGAGTCATCGGACCACCTCGGTGTCCAGAAGGGCGCCATCGACGTCGAAGTAGGCGTCCGGGGCCTGCGGTGGCCGCAGCCCGATCCCGTCGCCGGGCGACAGGTCGACCGGTGTGTCGCGGGAGACGCTCACCCGCGTACCGTCGAGAAGGTCCACGCCCACGACCCACTTGTCGGCCATCGGAACCTGGTCGGCGAACGTCGCCTCCAGACATCCGGAAGCCGACGCCCCAAGATCGATTTCGATCGAACCCGCCCGGTACATCGCCTTGAGCGCCCCGCCCCGGACCGAGGCGGGGGCGGGGCCGCAGTCGACGCCGAACGCCGACAGACGCCCGCCGGCGACCTCGCAATCGATGATGTTCGCCGGTGGGGTGCCGATGAACGTGGCGGTGAACGCGGTACGCGGTGATTCGAGCAGTTCCCGCGGAGTGCCGAACTGTTCGATCCGGCCGTCCTTCATCAGCGCGATGTGCGTGGCCATGGTCATCGCCTCGACCTGGTCGTGCGTGACGTAGACGCTCGTGGCACCGGTCGACCTGTGCACGCGCATCAGTTCGCCACGGGTGTCCACCCGAAGTTTCGCGTCGAGGTTGGACAACGGTTCGTCGAACAGCAACACCTTGGGCTGCGGGGCGATCATGCGGGCGATCGCCACGCGCTGCTGTTGACCGCCGCTGATCTCTCCCGGATACCGGTCGGCCAGGTCGGAGATCGACAGCAACGACAACACCTCCTCGCCCCGGGCCCGCCGCGCCTCCTTCGACCACTTGGCCACGGTCAGCGGCCAGGTGACGTTCTGGAACACGGTCTTGTGCGGCCACAACGCGTAGGACTGGAAGACCAGACCGGCCTCGCGTTCGGCGGGCGGCACCATCTCGGTCCCGTCACCGTGGGCGATGACGCGGTCGCCGAAGCGGATCTCACCCCCGGTGGGATCCTCCAACCCCGCGAGCATCCGCAGAGTCGTCGTCTTTCCGCACCCGGACGGCCCGAGCAGAACCAGGAACGAGCCCTCCGGTACGTCGATCGATATGCCGTCGACGGCCGGGGCGTCGCCGAAGTCCTTGCGCAGGTCGGTGATGGTCAGGGAGGCCGAGGAGGCTCGGGGTCGCATGTCGGTCCTTTCGACCCGGTGAAGGCCGGTCCTTGAGGTCATGAGTTCGAGTTCCAGGGCTGGGCGGCACCTTCGAAACGCCGGGCGATGATGGTCGCCGCGACCGAGATCACCGCGATGACGACCGTGACCGCGTTGGCCAGTTGAGTGAAGTTCTCCGAGGAGTACTGGTAGGTGAGGACGGCCAGGACCGGCATCGCCGGGGTCGCCAGCAGCACGACCAGGGAGAGGTCGCGCACCATCTGGACGAACACGAGCACCCCGCCGGTGAACAGACCACGGGCCGTCAACGGCGCGATGATGGCGCCGATCCTGCGGAACAGACCGGCGCCGGCCATCACCGCGGACTCCTCGACGTCCTTGGAGACCTGGCTCAGGGCCGCGGTGCCCGACCGGACCGAGAACGGGATCGTCGCCGCGATCCCGGCCAACACGAGGATCGCGAACGTTCCGTACAGGCTCGGAAGAGGGCCGATGGGCGCCCCGAACTGCGCGATGAACGCCGCGCCCAGCGCGATTCCCGGGATGAGGAACGGCACGAAAGAGGTGACGTTCAAGGTCCCCACCAGCCACTTCGGGCCGCTCGACCGGGTGATGACATAGGAGATGAGCAGCCCGAGGACACCGGCGCCGATCGCCACGCACACCCCGAGCAGGACGGTGTTCCAGGTGGCCTGAAGGATCTGCGGGTTGTTCAGCACGCCCGGCTGTCCCTGGGCGAGCGCGGGGTCCGAATCGCCGATCCAGTAGTGGAGGGTCAGCCCGGAGGTGAAGTCGTTCGTGTGTCGGGTCAGCGAACTGAGCACGAGCACGATGCCGGGCACGATCGTGGTGCACGTGACCAGCAGCCACGCGAGCCCGGCCACGGGGCGCCCCAACAGCCCGAGTTCGACGCCTCGTCGACGGCCGCCCTTGCCGGTGATCGTCTCGAAGCTCCGCCGACCCCCGGTGACGCGGGTCGACGCGTACATGATCAGCGCCGCGACGAGGATGAGCACGATCGACAACACGTACCCGCGTGAGACGTCACCGGTCGAGATCGCCCCGTACAACCGGGTCGAGAGCGTGTGGAACCGGACCGGCAGACCCAGCAGGGCGGGTGAGACGAAGTTGGAGACCCCTTCGGCGAACGCGAGCAGCGCGCCGGAGATCATCGCCGGGGCCACCACGGGCAACGCGATGTCCTTGGCCACCCGCAGCGTGGAGGCGCCCGTCATCTCCGCGGCCTCCATGAGGTCGCCGTTGACACCGGCCAGCGCCGCCGCGATGAGCATGAACGACAGTGAGAAGTAGTGGGCCGTCAAGGTCGCGGCGATCGGCACCGGGCCCCAGGCCAACCAGTCCGGGACGGAGATCCCCAGGTTCACGAGGATTCCGGTGGATCCGCCCACCAGGTCGTTGCGAAAGACCGACTCCCATGCCAACGCCAGCGCGAAGCTCGGTAGCGCGAAGGGGATCATCGCCAGCAACCCGAGGAGCCTTCGCCCGGGGATACGGGTCATCACCACGACCCAGGCGAGGAATCCACCGATCACCGTGGAGCCCACGGCCGTGGCGACCCCCATGAGGATCGAGTTGCCCATGGGTCGCCACAGCAGGTTCTGCGACATCGGGCTGGCGAACACGTCCGACCACGCCTGGCGGTTATCGCTCTGCAAGGTCGTGTTGACCAGCCCGATGAGCGGCGCCATCACCAGGACCAGGAGGACGAGCAGGGTGCCGGCCCCCAGCACCACGGTCGGCCGGGTGAGCGCCGTGCGCGCACGGGCCAACGCATGGCCGACCGTGGTGCGGCGGGGAGCGGGTGCCGTTGACATCGGGTCCTTTCGGGCGGTGCGGAGATCGAGGAAGGGGCGGGGCTACGGGGTCACAGGGTCACGGGTCACGGGGTCACAGGGTCAGCAGGAAGTCCGCCACGTCCGAGCGGATCTCCGCGGTCGCCTCGGGGTCGATGTCCCAGGCACCGAGCTCGTCGAGGGCGGCGGCGTCCTCGGGCTGGTCCATGTCGGTGCGGACCGGGTAGTCACCGGGGACGTAGAAGGGCTCGTAGCCGGCGCCGCCGGTCGCGGAGTCGTCGCCCATGAGGAAGTCCGCGACCAGGCGTGCGGCGGCGGGGTTCTCGGAGTTCTGCACCATGCCGATGTAGGCGGGGAAGGTGATGCCCAGCGAGGGGGTGGTGTCCAGGGACGCCTGGAGCGCCCAGCCCTCCTCCTCGTTGTCCCGGCGGTCGGAGTAGGAGGTGATGCCGACCGGCGGGTCCTCCTGCCCGGTCTGGCCCACGGCGGCGTTGACGTTGTCGGTGTCGTCGACCAGGACCAGTCCGTTGGCGTAGAGGTCCTTGACGAACTGCGCTCCGGCGTTCTCGACGTCGTCATCGAGTTCGATCTCGGACCCGTTCAGGTCCTCGTAGGCCTGGGCCATCTCCTCGGACTGACGGATGATCTCCGTCATGAGGTCGAGGTAGTCGCCGCGCACACCGGGGTCGACCATGACGACCTTGCCGTTCCACTCCTCCTCGGTCAGCTGCCACAGGTTCTCGATCGGGCTGCCGTCGGGGTGGGCCTCTTCGTTGTACATGAGGATCTTGGTGGAGAGCCGGTTGGCCAGCAGCGGCTCCTGGTACTCCTCGGGCACGGAGTCCGCGACGCGCTGTGGCACGTGGTTGCGCAGGATGCCGCTCGCGAGGAGTTCGGTGATGACCACCGGGGCGTCGGAGATGTAGGCGACGTCCGCCGACGGGGTTCCGGCCTGTGCCTCGGACTGCAACCGGGTGATCTGCTCGGAGGAGGAGATGTCGTGGCCGACGAAGTCGATGCCGGGGTACTCCTCCTCGAAGGCCTCCTCGACCGAGGTGATCCGCGAGGTGAAGGAGTAGACGGTGACCTCTCCCTCCTCCTCGGCCAGTTCGACGAGTTCCTCATGGGTGGCGTCGTCGAGTTCGTGGGATGCGGCGGCCGCGTCGGCGTCGGGGGTCTGGGGAGTGCCGCCACCGCAGGCGGCGAGCGTCACGACGAGTGGGAGGGCGATGGAGGTGGTGAGCAGTTTCGAGGAGCGCATGACAGTCCTTTGTGTCGGTTTTCGCGCATGGGGGAGCGAGACCGGTGCGAACCGGCCGTCGTGTGGAAGGAGGGACCGAGGTGTCAGTCGAACGCTGTGAGCAGGTCGTCCAGTCGGTCCAGGGCGGGCAGGATGGTTTCCGGGTGCCGCTGGGCGATGGTGAGCACGATGGCGTTAGCGATCATCATCGGGACGCTCAGGGAGGAGAAACCCTCCTGATGCCCGCGCGGGGCCGAGAGCACGGTGGTGGGAGCCGGATCGAGGGTGTGCAGGGTGTCCGTGACGAGCACGGAGCGGGCCCCCACGGCGGAGGCGTGGGCGTACAGGTCGGTGAGATTGCGTGGAGCGCGACGAAACGCGAACGACACGACGACGTCGGAGTCCGACATCGCCAGGACACGCTCGGCGACCTGACGGCCGGGACCGACGAGGTTGACCGAGTGCATCCCGAACCGTCGCAGTCGACCATCGAGAAGCTCGGACAGAACCCCCGTGTTGCCGCGTGCGAAGAGGTAGACCACGCGCGCACCGACGAGGAGGTCGGCGACCTCGTCGATCCGTGCCTGGTCCACGTGGTGGGCGACCGCGGCGAGGGAGTCGAGTTCGGTGGCGAGCAGTGTGTCCAGGACACTGCTCTGACCCTGCTCTCGAAGTTCCGCGCGGAACCGGTCACCGGCACCGTTGAGGTGTGTTTCGTGGGCCTCGCGGAGGTCTTCGCGTAGTTCCAGGTAGCCCTGGTAGCCGAGCCGTTGCGCCAGTCGGGTGGCGGCGGCGGGGTGGACCCCCGCACGTTGGGCGACCTCTCCGCCCCGCCACAGCGGGGCCTCGGCGGGGTTGGAGAGAAGTTCATCGAGAAGGACGCGATCCGACTTGGTCAGCCGGTCGCGGTACCTGTTCATTCGCTCCTGTAGGTTCACGACGCCCACATTACGAGCAATTTTTCTTGCGACAAGGTGTGAGATGGCAATTTTAGTTGCAGTTCATGAGGGCTTCACCGTCCCACCTGGGGGTTGGCGCCGTGTTCACCCGAGGAGCCCCACGGGTGGTGTGCGGCGGGAGGGCCGCGAGAGCGGAGGGCGCGTGACCTCGTTCGCGCGAGGTCACGGTCCCACCCGTGTGTTCTTCGGGTCGATCGGGTCGGGGCGTCGGCCCACGACCACGGAGGTGTGATCTTCCTCGTCGACGACGGCGTGGGCGTCCAACCCTCCCCGGATGAAGGCGGCGAGTGCCTCGGCGACCTGGTCGGGGTGGGTCTGCACCAGCAGGTGCCCACCGGGAGCCAACCAGGGGCGGGCTTGCCCGGCGACCCGGCGCACGACGTCGAGGCCGTCCGAGCCGCCGTCAAGGGAGAGCCACGGTTCGTGGTCGCGGGCCTCCGAAGGCAGCAACGTGATCTCGCGAGTGGGGACATAGGGGGCGTTGGCGACCATCACGTCCACCCGGCCCCGCAGGGAATCGGGGAGAGGTGTGAAGAGATCGCCCTGATAGACCTCGCCGCCCAGGGGAGCGAGGTTGTGGCGGGCGCATCGGACACCGGCCGCGTCGATGTCGGCGGCGTGCAGCTCCACGCCCGCGCGTTCGGTGGCCAAGGCGGCGCCTAACGCGCCGGTGCCGCAGCACAGGTCCAGGACCACGGCGCCGGGTTCGGTCAGGGCGAGGGCCTGCTCGACGTGGAACTCACTGCGGGGGCGGGGGACGAACACGCCGGGTTCCACGGTCAGGCGCAGATCGCGGAAGCGAACCCAGCCCAGGACGTGTTCGAGTGGGGCTCCGGCGACGCGCCGCTCGACCAGCGAGCGGAGTTCGTCGGGCGTGCGCGCGGTGGTGGCGATCAGTTCCGCTTCTTCTTCCGCGAACACACATCCGGCCCGGCGCAGGCGGGTGATGACTTCGGGGTGTGCCGGAAGTGAGGACTGCGGCTGCTGAGAGTGGTGCTGTGAGAACTGCGGTGGCAAGGGAGCCTTTCGGGATGCCCGGGGGCGCTCCCGCGCTCACCTACGCCATGCGAAGGGGATGACCGTGGGATGGAAGCGCCCGGCCTGTTGCTGCGGTGATCGGTCCCACCTCCTTCGGTCGTGACGTGCGGGGCGATGCTACACAGGGGAAGAGCCGACCCGCAACGGAAAAAGCACGGGCCTGCGCGGAGGCCGGGCCCGGGCTTGGTCGGTATCTCACGGTCCCTCTTCGGGAGGGCGTGCCTTGGCTTTGTCACGCCAGGGTTGGGGGAGTGGGTTGCCGGCGCGCAGCCAGGCGTGGAGGGCGTCGAAGGCCTGGTCGGCGGTGCGCAGGGCGTCGGTTGCTTCGGCGGGGTCGCCGGGGATGTGGCGTAGTGCGGCGGAGAGTTCGTCGAAGAGGAAGTCGGCGTGTTCCTGAGGTGTGGTGGTGATAGCGCGTTGGTCGGTCATGGCAACCGGTCCAGGATTTCGCGGGCGAGCTGGCGGCCCAGGGCTTCCTCGCAGCCTTGGCCCGCCAAGCGAACGGCGGAGCCGGGGCGTTCGGGGAGGTGTCGCACCCAGCCGTCATCGGTGAGGTGGACGGTGACCCGGCGGTAGCCGAACTCCACGGTCACCGATCCGTCGTCGGGATTCTTCCAGGGCGCGAGCCCTCGCCGCCGCAATGCCGAGAGCAGCGCACACTGTGCGATGTCGAAGGTGTCTGAGCGGGGGCCTGCGGATACTGCCATGTTCACCTCACGGTTGCGCCTGCCTTACAGGTCACTACCTTGAGGTTTCTTCGGTCGGTCGCGCCATTACCTGAGAAATTCCTGTAACGGTCAGACAGCATGTGGAAGCGCGGCGTAACATCTCGACCATGAGCGACCCTCCGTTTCCGGAACTCATGACCAACTTCCGTGAACTGCAAGGACTCACCCAGGAACAGCTGGCCTCTCGAATCGGCTGTTCTGCGGCTTCCGTGTCCCGATGGGTGAATGGGCAATCCCTTCCACACCGTCCATTAGTGGAGAAACTGGACAAGGAACTGTGTGCCGAGGGGAAACTGATCGCCTCGTGGCGCCAAGCGACCACCGGACATGCCCTCCCCGAGTGGGCCCGGTCCCCAACATCGTTGTTTTAGGCTGTTTTCGCTGGTGGGGTGAGACGCCACAGGTG
>NZ_FRFF01000055.1 GCF_900143625.1 Nocardiopsis sp. JB363 | reverse complement strand
TCTCTATTCGTCGGCAGCGTCAGATGTGTATATCAGACAGCCCCCGCCCCGTCCGCGGTGCAGATCTCCGAGATCGCCGACGTCGAGCTGGTCACCGAGGACGCTTCCTCCATCGCCCGACTCGACGGAAACCCCAGTGTCGCCCTCATGATCATGGCGACCCCCGACGGCAACACCGTCGAGGTCTCCGACGGTGTCCAGGACGTGCTCGAAGAGCAGTCCGACCTCCTCGGCGACGATGTCGAACTCGCCGTCGTCTTCGACCAGGCGCCCTTCATCAACGACTCGATCACCGACATGTTCGAGGCCGGCGGTTACGGTCTCGTCGCCTCGGTCATCGTGATCCTGGTCTTCATGCTGTCCATCCGCTCCACCCTGGTGGTGGCGGTGTCCATTCCGGTGTCGGTCCTGGCGGCCTTCGTCGGCATGCAGGCCTTCGGCTTCACCCTGAACATGCTCACCCTGGCCGCGATCACCATCGCGATCGGCCGGGTGGTGGACGACTCCATCGTCGTCCTGGAGAACATCCGTAGACATATGGGCTACGGCAAGGAACGGATGGCGGCCGTCAAGGACGGTGTCCGTGAGGTCGCCACGGCCGTGGCCTCCTCGTCCTTCGCCACCATCGCCGTGTTCCTGCCCCTGGCGTTCGTCGGCGGCATGGTCGGCGAGATCTTCATGCCGTTCGCGGTCACCAGCAGCCTGGCCCTGGCCGGTTCGCTCCTGGTGGCGCTGACCATCACGCCGGTGCTGTGCTACTGGTTCCTGCGGCCCGCCGAGGTCGGGGACGTCCCGCGTGAGGAGATCGAGCGCAGGGCCCACGAGCGTGAGATGCGCACCCCGCTCCAGCGCGCCTACCTGCCGGTCATCCGGTGGATCACCACCAAACGCAAGGCCGCCACGGCCGTCACCCTGGCGGCCAGTGTCGCGATCTTCGCCGGCACCATCGCCCTGGCCACCACCTCCGAGACCGACTGGCTCGGTCAGGCCGAGGAGAACAGCTACACCGCCATCCAGGAGCTCGAACCGGGTACCTCCCTGGAGGCCGCCGACGCCGAGGCCGTCAAGGTCGAGGAAGCGCTCGCCGGCATGGCCTGGATCGACACCTACCAGGTCAACGTCGGTGGCAACCCGATGATGGGCGGCGGGTCCGCCGACCAGATCGACTACACGATCACCGCCGACCCCGACACCGACCAGCTGCGCAACCGCGAGGTCCTGCGCGACACCTTCGCCGACCTGGACACCGAGCACGAGCCGAGACTCGACTCCACGGGCGGCATGGGCGGGTCCGGTATCGAGGTGCGGGTCACCGCCGAGGACCAGGCCACCCTGGCCGAGGCCGCCGGGTTGGTGGAGGAGGAGCTGCGCGACATCGACGGCGCGGACGACGTCACCAGCGGCGTCTCCGAGTCGCAGCCCTCCCTGGAGGTGCACGTCGACGGTGAGGAGGCCGTCGATCAGGGGTTGAGCGAGGCCGCGGTCGGTCAGACCGTCACCGCCGCCTTCAACGGCCAGAACGTCGGCACCGCCACCATCGACGACATCCGTCGCGACGTGGTCGTCCTGGTCCAGGACACACCGCAGACCGTGGCCGAGCTGGAGGAACTGCCGATCGCGACGCCCACCGGGCAGATGATCGAGCTCGTCGACGTCGCCGAGGTCGTCGAGGTCCAGCAGCCGCCGGAGCTCACCCGGATCGACGGTGTCACCAGCACCACGGTGTCGGCCAACCCGAGCGCCTCCGACCTGGGTGCGGTCAGCACCGAGATCACCGAGGCCCTGGACGGGCTCAGCCTGCCCTCCGGCGCCACCGCCGACCTGGGCGGTGTCAGCCAGGAACAGACCGATGGCTTCGCCCAGCTGGGTCTGGCGCTGCTCGCCGCGATCGTCATCTGCTACCTGATCATGGTCGCGACGTTCAAGAGCCTGATGCAGCCGCTCATGCTGCTCGTCTCGGTGCCGTTCGCCGCCACCGGTTCGCTGGGTCTGCTGTGGCTGACCGGAACCCCGGTCGGCGCAGCCGCCCTGATCGGCATGCTGATGCTCATCGGCATCGTGATCACCAACGCCATCGTGTTGATGGACCTGATCAACCAGAACCGCAACAAGGGCATGGAGCTGGGCGAGGCCATCGTCGAGGGCGCACGGCACCGTCTGCGGCCCATCCTGATGACCGCGGTCGGCACCATCGCCGCGCTCATCCCGATGGCCACGGGCCTGGCCGGTGGCGGAGCGTTCGTGTCCGCGCCCGTCGCCCTCGTGGTGATCGGTGGTCTGATCACCTCGACGCTGCTCACCCTGATCCTGGTCCCGGTCCTCTACCAGCTGGTGGAGGTACGCCGGATGAAGCGTGAGGCCAGGGCGCAGGCTCGTTATGAGCGTCGTCGTGACAAGGCCCGCGTCAAGGCGGGAACGGGCGCCACGGGCGAAGCCGGCGAGACGCCGCAGGAGTAGTCCGGTCGGAGTCACTGAAGGAGAAGGGGCGCCCCGCACACCGCGTGCGAGGTGCCCCTTCGCTGTGACGGTGCCGCGACACGCCCGGAAGCGGGGGTGGAGTAAAGCCCGGAAACCCCTGCGAATCAGGGGATCTCGGACGCTTCCTCTCTGTCACCGGGATGTCGATTTGTGCTATCCGCGCACTCCAGGCAGGCTTCCCCCCATGGATGATGCGAAGAAGAACCTTGAGGACCTGCTGCGCGACGAGCTCGGTGACGAGCCCTCGCAGGAAGCCAAGGACTACGCCCGACAGCTGTACGAGCGCTACAAGCTGCCCGCCACCGACCCCGCCGCCACCGGTACCGCCGCTCCCGCGAACCCGGCCACTCCCGCGCCCCCGAACGAATCGGTCTCCGGTCCGGAGGAGTGATCGGCCCCGTGATGCCTCCGTGGCACGGCGGCGCACGGAGTGACGACCGGTCGAAGCCGCTCCAGCGCCGTTCGGCACGGGGCATCCCGCCGTGTCGGCGAAAGGCCCGCATGGGAACACCATGAGGGCTTCCCGCCGCATGGCGAAGCACCATCTCGAACGCCGCCGGGGAAGGGGAGAACCCCGACCTGCGCGGCACTAGGACCGGTCGTCGCCGTCCCACTCCAGTTCGAACCACACCTGGCGGCCTCGGCCGTCACGTCGTGGTTCGGTGCCCCACTTGCTGGAGAGCGCCTCCACCAGGTCCAGGCCCCTGCCGTGTTCGGCGGTGTCGTAGGGGTCCCGGTGCTGGGGCGAGGGCGCCTCCGTCGTGCTGCCCAGGTCGCGTACCTCCACGCGGGCCCAGCCCGGAGCCAGCCGCACGCACACCTCGAACTTGCCGGTGGTGCACCCCGAGGCGCTGTGTCTGATGGCGTTGGTGGCGAGTTCACTGGTCAACAGTGTCGCCGTGGTCAGTTCCGGTGACTCGGCCAGGTGCCTGGCCACGAATCTGCGTGCGTAGGAGATCTGACTCGGCAGCCCGGGAAAGCGTCTGCGGGTCGGTCTGGAAATGGACCCCGTACGGGCGGAGCGTTGATCGCCGCCGTCCTGTCGGGTGGTGGCGTTCTGGGTGCTTCTGGACTCTGCCATGGGTCTCGCCGGGCGTTGGGAACGGTGGAGAGGGGCCGACGTCGACTGGTCGTGGGCCGAGGGCGCGGAAAGAGGGGTGGCGGTCTCACACATGTGGGTTCACTCCCCGGGGATGTGTGTGCGCGGGCAGGACTGATGGGAAGCCTGGCCCTCGGAGCGTCCGTGCCCGTCGCGGGTCACGGCGCTTGGTGGACACACGGGGCGAAGCCCCCTGGGTCAGGGAAGGAAGCGTCTCGGTATCGCCAGGAGTGCGGTACGAGGGCGGCGACATGTGTCGGCGGCGAAGCCGTGGGGCTTCACGCCGTGTGGTGGTGTGGCCTGCGGGCAGACCGTGGGTGATGGTCATGTGCGGTGTGCGGTGTGCCCTACGACACTGAAGGGCTTGATCGCGCTCAGCATACGCTCGGTGCCTCCCTGAAAACCCAGTCGACCTGGTCCGGACAGGGTAACCCTGCCTGAACTGGATAAAGGGGGGATGAAGTGGGCCGGGACGATGTTCGGCCGTCGGATCGGGACGGGGAACGGCGTCCTGGCGGACTCTCGCATCAAGATAACAATCAGATGACGTTGGGTCGAATTTTGCCACTTCGTCCGGTCTTGCGCGTGTCCCTCATCACACGTCAAGGTATGGGTCATGGCCGTGCCAACCCCCGAACCACTGCCCATGGGTCTCGGTGTCGAGATCGATCGTGCCGTCCGGCTCACCGACGAGGGCCACGTCCTCGTCGGCGGATCCCCGCCCCACGCCCTACGGTTGCCGGCCGAGGGCGTGAGTTCCGTGATCCGCTGGCTCAGCGGGGCCCGACCCGATCATCACCATGAACGTGTGCTGGCCCGCGTCCTCATCGAGACCGGACTGGCCCACCCCCGCCCCGAACCCACGGTCCCCGGAACGGACACCCAGGTCGTCCTGGTCGGGCACGGCGGCGACATCGACGTGAACGAACTGGACGCGACCCTGGGCACCCTCCATGCCGAGCACCCCCACGTGCGCGTGCTCGTGGTCGGGGTGAGCGGACCGGCCGAGGACCTGGCCCGCCGGCACGGCGCGCGCGTGGTCAGGGGCCCTGTGGAGGGATCGGCCGCCCGCGCGGTGGGTCTGTTCGCCTGTGACGCCGAATTCGTCGCCTTCCTGGACATCGGCGCCGAGCCCGGGCCCGGTTGGCTCCACACCGCCCTCGGCCACTTCGCCGACCCCGACGTCGGTGCGGTCGTGCCGCGCACCCCGGCCGCCCGTCGATGTCACGGAAACCTGGGCATGGCGGTCGCCGCTCTGTGGGCGCTGCGCTCCGATCGCGGCGCGGACCCCGCCCCGGTGTTGCCTTGGGGGCACACGCATCGAGGTACGGGACGCCCCGCCCCGCCCAACGAGCACGGTGCCTCGGTGCCCTGGGAACCCATCCGCGCGCTGGTGGTGCGCCGTGAACCCGCTCGGCTGGATCCCGACCTGGGGTCGGTCGCCGAGGTGGATCTGCTCTGGGCACTGGTGGAGCGGGGCTGGTCGGTGCGGTACGAACCCCGCTCCCGGGTGCGCGTGCCCATGCCCGTGGAACTCGGCGCCTACCTGGGTGCGCGTTGGGAGAGCGGAGCGGCCGGAGCCCCCTTGGCCCGACGCTATGGCCGACGCGCGACCGGGCCACAGGTCGCCCTGCCGGCCCTGGCCGGTGTGGCGCTGACCGCGGCGGGACGCCCCCTGGCCGGATTGACCGCGGGGGCCGTCGGGGCGGTGGCCACGGCCGGGACCTTATGCGCGGGTGTCGCGTTGCCGCCGGTGGACGCGGTGCGGCCCGCGTCCGTCGAGCTGGCGCACACGGCGCGGACGGTGGCGCGGGAGGCGCGGACGACCTGGTGGCCGGTGCTGGCCGGGGTGGCCGTGGGTGGTGCGCTGGCCTGGGCTCGTGAGCGTGCTCACGGCGATGATCTTCGCAGGGGACGGAGGGCGGGTCGTCGGGCGCTGGTGGCGGGCGCGGTGTTGACCGTGCCGCATCTGGCCTCCTGGCGACGCCGACACGGTGCCGCCGTGGTGGGTCCGCTGGCGTGGACGGCGCTGTCCGTCGCCGGAGACGCGGCGTGTTCACTCGGTACCTGGTGGGGCGTCGTGCGTTCCGGTTCGGTGGCCCCGCTGGTACCGCGTTCGCAACCTCCGGCGTCGACAACGTCTGTGGAGTCTCAGCAGGTGAAAGGGGGTTCCGTGGTCCCCTTGCGCAAGCCCGCATCAACTTCTTTCGTTAGTAGACGTTAACTTCCCTCACTCCCGGTGAGGGTTTTCGAGGGTTCGGGGGCCGGCGTGCGGAGCTTTCCCGGCACGTTGTAGTTACTCGGAGTAACATCAGGTGCCGTCTTTCGAGGCGGTCGTCACTCCAGTGAACGTTGCTTCGCCTGTGACGTGAGTGGCCGACGTTTTCGCAGATGGGCTCTTCGGAAAGCGCGATTCCTGTAAACGGCGTTTACGGAGACGATCCCCAATATGCGTTGTTTTCCCAGCTCAGGGCACGTTTGGTGACGGAGAGGGTTCAGATGTGTGCTATCTGTGCCGAGTTCGACATTTGAACAGGTACTTGCGTCCCAAATTGCCACCGTTGTCCTTTCTTGATGTGTCGGTTACCGGCAAGTGTCTCATCGTCACCCAGACTCTTGACATTCCGGTTACTGACCGTGAATCGGATGTCAGTGTGTTTCGTTGATCACTGGGGGTAATCCTCTCGGGGTCGGGGACACGATCGCTTAGCCGTTCTTACGGTCCGAGCGTGAGTGCAACCCTGCCCGAGCAAGATCACTCTTCGTGGTGGTGGATCACAACCACAGATCCAACGCCGGGCTCGGTGTGAGGTTCGGAGATAGTTTTGGGCAAGTTCCTGGCCAGGCGGCTACTGAACTACGTCGTCCTGATTTTTCTGGCGACGAGTTTCGCGTACCTTCTCGCGGCCACCAACCTGCAGCCGCGCGTGTACTTCGAACAGATGCAGCCGCCGCCGGCGCCCGAGGTCGTCAACGCCCAGCTGGACACTCTCAACCTCAACGACCAGACTCCGCTCGCCGAGCGCTACGTCACCTGGCTCAAGGGCGCCGTCACCGGTGACTTCGGTAAGAACATCCAGGGCGGCGACGTCTCCTCCCAGATGTGGATGAAGGCCGGGGTCACCCTCCGGCTCATCACCGTGGCCACCATCCTCGGCAGTGCGTTGGGCATCGCCATCGGCGCCTACGCCGCGGTGCGTCAGTACCGTGCCTTCGACAAGGCCGCCACCGGCGCCTCCTTCTTCGTACTGTCGATCCCCACCGTCGTCATCGCGATCGTCATTCAGGTCATCGCGGTCGCGATCAACGACGGGCTCGGTTTCACCTTCCTCAAATACGTCGGTGAGTACTCGGCGGGCTTCCAAGGCAACGCCTGGGAGTTGCTCCTCAACCGGATCCACCACGCGATCCTGCCGACCCTGGTTCTGTCACTGGCCCTGTTCGCCGCCTTCGCCCGCTACCAGCGCAACATGATGCTGGACGTCCTCGGGTCGGACTTCGTGCGCACCGCGATGGCCAAGGGGCTCACGCGACGCCGGGCGTTGTTCAAGCACGCCCTGCGCACCGCGCTGATCCCCACCATCACCTACTTCACGTTCACCTTCGGTGCCCTGGTCTCGGGTTCGACCTTCACCGAGAAGATCTACGGATGGCACGGCATGGGCGCCTGGCTCATCGACTCCATCTCCCAACAGGACGTCCACGTGGTCGCCGCGGTCTCCTGGTTCATGGCCGTCACCATCATGGCGGCGTCGTTCCTCTCGGACATCCTCTACGCCTGGCTCGACCCCCGGGTGAGGGTGTGACGATGTCCCGCACCACCGAACAGACCAGCATCCTCGCGCCCCACAAGGGTGCCCCCGCAGCAGCTTTGTTGGAGACCACGCCATGAGCACCGTCACCGAGACGACACCGGACGTGCCTACCGCGCCACCGGCGCCCAACCGGATGAAGGACATCGCCCGCCAGCTCATCGAGACCCGACGCGTCATCGTCGGCATCGTGATCCTGGTGCTGCTGACCCTTTTCGCCTTCCTCGGCCCGGTGATCAGTTCCTGGGGGGTGGGTGAACGGGACTACACCGCGCTCCTGGAAGGGCTCTCACCCGACCACTGGTTCGGTACCAACCGCACCGGCCAGGACATCTTCACCCAGACCACGGCCGGTCTGCAGAAGTCGCTGCTCATCGGTCTGCTGGTGGCTCTGATCTCGACCGCGATGGCGGCCGTCATCGGTGCCTTCGCCGGTTACTTCGGCGGGTTCACCGACAAGGCCCTCACCTGGATCGCCGACCTGGCCCTGGTGCTGCCGAACTTCGTCATCCTCGCCATCCTGTCCCGGCACTTCGTCGGCAACGGAGGCTGGCTCATCCTGGTCATCCTCCTGGCGGTGTTCAGCTGGATGGTCACCTCGAAGATGGTCAGGGGACTGACCATCTCGCTCCGTGAACGCGAATACATCCACGCCGCCCGCTTCATGGGCGTCCCCCCGCACAAGATCATCTTCCGACACATCCTGCCGAACATGTCGTCGCTGCTCATCGCGGACGCCACCATCATGGTCAGCGCCGCGATCATCGGTGAGACCGCGCTGAGCTACTTCGGGCTGGGTGTTCAGTCCCCCGACATCAGTCTGGGTGTGGTCATCGCCGACGGCGCCTCGTTCGCCACCACGGCGCCCTGGGTCTTCATCTTCCCGACGGTGCTGCTGGTGCTGCTGGTTCTGGCCGTGAACATGATCGGGGACGGGCTGCGCGACGCCCTCGACCCCGCCGCCAAGTCGCGTCGGTCCTAGGGGGAAGGCACACCAATGAGCACCGAGACCATCGTGGAAACCGAGTCCACGAACAACGACGACATGGCCCGTACCCCGGTCCTGGAGATCACCGACCTCACCGTCACCTTTCCCGGGATGAACAACAATCCCGACGTCAAGGCGGTGCGCGGCGTCAGCTACGCCGTCCACTCCGGTGAAGTCCTGGGCATCGTCGGCGAATCCGGATCCGGCAAGTCGGTCTCCTCTATGGCCGCCATGGGGCTGCTGCCCGAGCACGCCGAGATCACCGGTTCCGTACTCCTGCACGGCGAGGAGATCCTGGGCAAGAAGGACACGGAGATGGCCCGCAAGCGCGGCAAGGTCATCTCGATGGTCTTCCAGGACCCGCTGTCGGGCCTGACACCCGTGTACACCGTGGGCGACCAGCTCGCCGAAGCCTTCCTCGTGCACAACCCCAAGGCGGGCAAGGTCAAGGCCCACGACCGCGCGGTGGAACTCCTGTCCCTGGTGGGCATCCCCAACCCCGAGGCGCGGTACCGCTCGTTCCCGCACGAGTTCTCCGGCGGCATGCGCCAGCGCGTCATGATCGCCATGGCCATGGCCAACAACCCCGACGTCATCATCTGTGACGAGCCCACCACCGCCTTGGACGTCACCATCCAGGCGCAGATCCTCGACCTGCTCCGTACCGCCCAGCGCGAGACCGGGGCCGCGATCGTCATGATCACGCACGACCTCGGTGTCGTCGCCGGGTTCGTGGATCGACTGTTGGTCATGTACGCGGGGCGTCCCGTGGAGATCGGCAGCGTCGACGAGATCTACTACGGCAGCCGTATGCCCTACACCATGGGTCTGCTCGGCGCGGTTCCCCGTATGGACCTGGAGGACCAGGGCGCGCTGGTGCCGATCAAGGGCAACCCGCCGTCCCTGACCGACCTGCCCTCGGGCTGCCCCTTCGCTCCGCGTTGCCCCATCGTGCGGCCCGAGTGCGAGGAGTCCGAGCCCGAGCTGCTCACCATCGGTGCGCGCGCCTCCGAGACCGAGGGCGACCAGGACGAGAACACCGACGCGCAGCGTGTGGCGTGCATCCGGTCCGCCGAGATCGAGGCCAACGGATGGAACGCCCAGGACATCTACCCGGTTCCGGAGATCCCCGAGTTGGAGAAGGCCACGGGTGACCGGGAGAGTCTTCCCGAGGTGCTGCGGGTCCAGGACCTGATCAAGCACCACCCCCTGATGAAGGGTGCGGTCTTCAGGCGTCGCGTCGGCACGGTGTCCGCCGTGGACGGCATCGACTTCGACATCCGGGAGGGGGAGACCCTCGCCCTGGTCGGTGAGTCCGGCTGCGGCAAGTCCTCCACCCTCATGGAGGTCATGAGCCTGGACCGGCCCCAGCGCGGCAGCGTCGAGGTCATGGGCCGTGAGGTCGGCACGCTCTCCCGAAGCGAGAAGTTCGGGTTGCGTCGTGACATGCAGATCGTGTTCCAGGACCCGATGAGCTCCCTGGACCCGCGCATGCCGGTCTTCGACATCATCGCCGAGCCGCTGCGCACCCACAAGGTTGCGGCCCGGGAGGTCACCGAGCGCGTCTACGAGCTCATCAGCCTCGTCGGTCTGAACATCGAGCACGCCACCCGCTTCCCCGCGGAGTTCTCCGGGGGCCAGCGTCAGCGCATCGGTATCGCCCGGGCCCTGGCCCTGGAACCCAAGCTCCTGGTCTTGGACGAGCCGGTCTCGGCCTTGGACGTGTCCATCCAGGCGGGTGTGATCAACCTGCTGGAGGAGCTCCAGGCCAAGCTCGGCCTGGCCTACCTGTTCGTGGCGCACGACCTGTCCGTGGTCCGGCACATCGCCGACCGGGTGGCGGTCATGTACCTCGGCAAGATCGTGGAGATCGGTGACACCAAGTCGATCTACACCCAGCCCAGCCACCCCTACACCCAAGCTCTGCTGTCCGCCATCCCCGTTCCGGATCCGGAACGGGAACGGACACGCACGCACATCGTTCTGGAAGGGGACCTCCCCAGTCCCGCGAACCCGCCCTCGGGTTGCAGTTTCCGAACGAGGTGCCAGAAGTTCATCACTCTCTCGGAGTCCGACCAGGAGCAGTGCATGAGCGTCGAGCCGACGATCCAGCCCACCAACGGTGGAGATCAGGGATCCGCCTGCCATTTCGCGGAACGGCGGAGCGATCTTGTCTGATCCACGGTTCGAAGGCACGGCCGGTGCCGCCCCGCGCACCGGTCATACCATCCCTAGGAGGGAAATCCCCATGCGTATCGGGAAGGCGCGTTACCTCGCCCCCGCATTCGCGCTGGTGCTGCTGGCCAGCGCCTGCGCGAGCGACGACGGCCAAGACGAGGGCGACGCCCAGGCAGAGCAGGCCTCCCTGCCGGCCGAAGACCTCAACCCCGCGGACCGTGACGACCTCCAGGACGGAGGTGACTTCGTCTGGGCTCTGAGCGAATACGAAGAGCAGCACAACATGCACCACGTCCAGGGCAACAAGGGCGACGTGCGTCGTGTCATGGCCGCGGTCATGCCGTCGCCGATGCGTTTCGACGCCGAGGGCGGGTTCGCTCCCAACGAGAACTACGTTCTCGACTACCAGGTGAGCGACGACGGTCTCGAAATCGACTACGTGCTCAACCCCGACGCCGTGTGGTCCGACGGTGAGCCCATCACCTGGGAGGACTACGAGGCCCACGCCACCACCATGAAGGGTGAGCGCGGCAGCGAGTTCGAGATCCTCTCCAGCACCGGCTACGAGCGGATCGACGAGGTCGTCGAGGGTGAGGACGAGTACTCCTTCACCCTCAAGATGGACCAGCCCTTCGGTGACATGCCGGAGCTGTTCTCCCCCCTGTACCCCAAGGAGTACATGGAGGACGAGGAGCTCTTCGCCGAGGGCTACAACAAGGAGATCCCCGTCACCGCGGGCCCGTTCGGCAACGTGGAGTTCGACGACGTCGCCTCCCGCATCACCATCGAGCGGAACGAGGACTGGTGGGGCGACGAGGCCAAGCTCGACCGCATCATCTTCGCGGGCCTGGACACCAACGCCCAGTCCGGTGCCTTCGCCAACGGTGAGGTCGACGCCTTCTACCTCGGTTACGACGCCGCCGGCTACGAGCGAGTGAAGGACATGGAGGGCGAGGACGCCTACTTCACCCGCGCCGTCAACCACGGTCACCGCTTCACCGCGCTGAATGGCTCCAGCCCGCGTCTGGAGGACAAGAAGGTCCGTCAGGCCATCGCCCTGGCCATGGACCGCGACACCATGGCCGAGGTCGCCCTCGGTGCCGTGGACTGGCCCATCACCGGTGAGGTCAACCGCCTCCTGCGCTCCAGCCAGAACGGTTACCAGGACAACAGCGGTGACCTGGGTGAGATGGACCTCGACCGTTCCGCCCAGCTCCTCGACGAGGCCGGCTGGACCCTGGAGGAAGGGGAGGAGTTCCGCACCAACGAGGACGGCGACACCCTGACCCTGGCCTACGTGGCCTCCGAGGGCATGGACCTGGCCGTCGACGAGGCCGAGATGACCCAGCAGATGCTCGCCGAGGTGGGCATCGAGGTCGACGTCCAGCAGGTGCCGGCCAACGCGCTCTTCTCCGAGTACGTGACCCCCGGCAACTACGAGATGGCCACCTTCGTCTACACCGGCACCTCACCCTTCGTCTCCGACACCAAGGGCAACTACGGCATGCCCGTGGACGAGGAGGGCGAGAACTGGGGCGCCAACATCAGCCGCTACTCCGTCCCGGAGATCGACGAGCTGTTCGACCAGGTGGCGGAGGAGAGCGACCCGGACGAGTACGCCCGGATCGCCAACGAGATCGACGCCCTGCTGTGGGAAGAGGTCCTGACCATCCCGTTGTTCGAGCGTCCCGGCTTCTGGGTCATGAAGAACGAGCTGCACAACTTCGGTGAGTACGGTCTGGCCGCCGACTTCGTGTACGAGGACATCGGCTGGGCCGCGGAGTAACCTCCACGGTCGATTCCGACCTCCGGACGCGGTGAGCGTCCGGACGTCCTGAAACACCACACGGAGAGCCCGGGTTCTCCACCCGAGGGCGTCGGCCCCCCGAACCGGGGGTCGACGCCCTCGGCCGTGCGCGGCCGAGAATGGCCGGGAGTGGCCGAGAATGGCCGGGAATGGTCGGAAATCGCCGTACCCGCCTCTCTCGGGGCCTGAGAGAATCGGTACGATTCGACACCCCTGCCTCCCCGCTCGTTGGAAAGTTCCAGATGCGACTCCACCCTCTCGCCGCGGCCTGTCTCGCGGTCCTGCTGTGTGCGGCCCTGGCCTCCTGCACCCGTTCCGAGGACACCGGCGAGGACACCGAGACCCCCACCGGTGCTGCCGTGAACCCGGACCCGGAGGACGCCGACGAGTCCAGTCCACCACCGGGGGAGCCCGAGGAGGAGTGGCCCTACGGCACCCCCGTGGGATGGGCGGCCGAACCCCGAGAGGCGGACGCGGTCCCCGGCGACGACGCCTCCGAGACCGCGGAGGACGAGGACGGCGATGAGGCCGAGGATGAGGGAGACGATGGGGACGCCGGGGAGGACGGGGCCGATCAAGAGGGTGAAGAACCCACGGAACACCCCGGGGTGACCGGTGGCGCCGCCGGAGAGACCGTCACCGCCACGGACGCCGACACACTCGCCGAACACCTCGGCTCCGACGAACCCCTCGTGGTGGAGGTCGAAGGCGACATCGACCTTGACGGCACCATCCAGGTCGGCTCCGACAAGACCCTCCTGGGCGCGGGTGAGGGCGCCGCACTCACCGACGGCCGACTCGACGTGGACGGCTCCACGAACGTCATCGTCGCCAACGTCGCCATGGAGGCCGACGGCACCGCCATCGCCGTCCACGGCGGCGCCCACCACGTGTGGGTGGACGGTTCCAGCTTCACCGGGGGAGACGACGACGCCCTCGTCGCCGTGACCGACGGCGCCGACCACGTCACCCTGTCCTGGAACCACTTCGTCGAGGCCGAGGCCGCCGTCACCATCGGCTCCGCCGAAGACGACACCGGCGCGCTGCGGGTGTCGGTCCACCACAACTTCTTCGACGGCACCACCTCCCGGCACCCGCGCGCCCGCAACGCCGAGCACGTCCACGTGTTCAACAACTACTTCCGGGACAACCCCGAGTACGGGGTCAGCTCGGCCCAGGGCTCCAAGGTGCTCGTCGAGGGCAACTACTTCGAACGCACCCCCCTGTCGGTCTCCAGCGAGGACGACGAACCCGGAGACGTCGTCACCCGCGACAACCTCCTGATCGACTCCGAACAGCCCGAGCTGCGCGGCCAGGTCCCCGACCCGCCCTACGCCTACGAACTCGACGACACCGTCAGCGTCCCCGACCTGGTCACCGAGCGCGCCGGAGCGCTCTGAACCGGTCGGCCCTCAGTCCGCCACCGCGTGGTAGTCGTAGGTCTCCCCGTCCCCGTCGGCCGTCTCGTAGCTGAGCCGGCGGGGATGGCCGTCCTCGTCGACCCACAGGTCGAACTCGGCGTCCGGTAGGCGCGTCAACGTGTTGTGGCCGGTGTCGGTGTCGTAGCCGCCCATCGACGCGGGGAAGCTCCCCGAGTACCGGTACGCGGTGTGGGTGCTCGCCGGGATCCCCTCCGGACCCCGTGGCAGCCGCACCTCCTCGGTCCCCATCAGTTCCAGCCCCACGGCGGACTCCACCAACGCGTCCAGGGTGCCCAGGAGGAACTCCACCGAGCACAACCACCGGTCCGCCTCGGTGGGCGGCTCCAACCGGGTGAGTCCGTCCAGTCCCTTCTCCGCGGTCATCAGGTACCCCGTGCCGGCCAGCTCGTAGCGGAACACCTCCACGTCCTTCCCGGTCCGGTGGTAGTGCTCGAACTCGACATCGAGGTCCTCGCCCGCGCGCGCCCAGCCTCGGCCCGATTCCCGGCCCTGCGTGTGCTGGGTGTAGCTCACCTGCACCGAGGGCGAGGTCTTCAGTTCCTCCGCCGCTCCTTCCAGGAAGGCCTCCGCGTCGGCGGGGTCGGCGTCCCCGGGCTGCTCCCGGGGTGGCCGCGCCTGCGGACTCGGTTCCTCCACCGAGGCGGGCGTCCCGTGCGAACCGCCGTCGAGGGCCGATCGGGACACCCCCCAACCGCTCGCGATGATCGCGAGACAGGCCACGACCATGAGCATGGTCAGCGGCCAGTCGGGTCTGGCGGACGGATCCTGTTCCGCCGGTTCGGTGAAAGGCATCGATGTCGACACTGACAACGCCTCGCTTCTGCGGTTCGAAGGGGGGTGTACCGCTTACGGAAAGTACGACGCGGTTACTCACCGCTCCGTTCGAGTACGACACGCACATAATCCCTGCCGACACCGACGAAACGTAGGGCGTACTGGATCTCGGGAGACTCCAGATACCCCTGGAGGAAGCCGAACGTCTCCGTTTCCGCCAGGGCCCGCAGCAACCGCCGCGATCCGTGTTCCCACAGCAGCCGCACCGCGGTGCGCGCGGCCACGGTCGAGTCGAATCTGCCCCCGGCGAAGAGACCGTGCAGTTCCTCGGCGTCGAGTTGCAGGAGAGTGGCCTCCAAGAGGTCGGAGTCCAACAGCCCCAACAGGGCGAGCGCGCAGTCCACCCGGCCCACCGGGTCCGGGGTGGGCAGGCAGCGCAGGACCGTCTCCGCGATCTCCACCGGATCCCGGTCACCGAGCGGTGTGCCCTCGTGGCCGGTTGTGGACGACCCCGGGTCCAGCGCGCGCTCCGCCGCCGTTCCCCACGGCTCGGCCACCTGAGGCGCCACCACCGTGATCGTGGCCGCGAACGAGGCGATGAGGGTCAGGAGCGCGGCGTACTCCAACACCCCCGTGCCCAGGTCCCGCCCCGGGGCTGGGCGCCGATGTGTCCGGTCGCAGCGGCCGGGGTTCCACCGGCCCTCGCTCCGATGGGCGGAGCCGTTCGCGCACCGTGAACCGACCGATCGCGATGCCGGCCGAGCCGTGGAGCGTCCGGGATCGGACGTGCGTGGATTCCCTGGACGAGCACCCGCGCCACAGGCCGGACCGGCCCGTCGGAGGCGCGGATGAGTTCCGCTTCGGTTCCGGTGATCAGGGTGGGGTGCCTTCCTCGAAGTCGAGCCGGGACAGCGGTACCGGTGGACGGTGGTGACACCGCGAAGTGGACCTGGGTTCCGGAAGGTCGGATACGCCCGCCACATGTCCGAACCCGGGCGACGGGCGCACCGAATCCGGCATGCTGGTGTGCTCGCGGCGACCTTCCTCAACCACCTTCGGGCCCCGACCCGGGTCCGGGGGCGAATCGGGCGGTACCGGCAGCCGACGCACGGTGCCGGGTACCTCCTGGCGTCGGCCGGCCGGAGGCGACGGCGCGGCTTCAGGGACTTGAACGATCGGCGTGATCGAGCCTGTCGGGCACGTAGACGGCCCCGGCCCGACCCGCCGGCCGCGCCGGGCTTCAACCGGCCCTTGCCGGAGCAGGGCACCGGATGCCCCGGGCGGGCGACGCGGTGCCTTGGAGCGTCACCGGGCGCCTCCTGCGAGCGGTGACCGAGCCGGCAGGGGGCGCTGGGCACTCCGGCCGGGACGCGAGCATGAGCGCGCCGGCGCACACTCGTCCGGCGGTGGCTTGGGCCATCGGCCGGTCCGGCCGAACAGAGCCCGCGCCGCATGGGCGATCGGTGGGGGTACCGGTTCACGCGCCCGCCTCCCTGACCAGTCGGGGCGGACGCGACTCCAACCGGCGGATGGCCCAGCGGATCCGTTCGCGCTCGGCCCGGGGCGGGTCCCACCCCCGTTCGAACAGTGCGTCCCGCAGGCGACGCAGCAACCGGGCCGGTCGGCGTTGCAGGTCGTGCACTCCGATCGACACCACCAGCCACCCCGCCTCCGCCATCGCCCGGTGCCGCAACCGATCCCTGGCGCGTTCGTGCCGGGCGGAATGGTGAGCGGCGCTGTCGTACTCCACCGCCACCCGGTGGTCCGGCCAGCCCAGGTCGGCGTGGAACAACCCCTGGACGGTCTCCACCGGGCACTGGGTCCTCGGCCGGGGCAGACGAGCCCCGCACACCATCACCCGGGTCCAACTCTCCGCCGGGGACTGGCTGCCCGGATCGGACAGGTCCACCGCCCGGCGTAGCCGGGGCCGCGCACCGCGTGGATGCCGCGACAGCGCCTCGCTCAACCCCTGGGGGTCCACCAGCCCCAAGGCCAGGAACCGATCCAGGGCGGCCGTGGCGCCGTACAGGCTCTCCGCCCCATGGGCCACGTCCAGGGCCGTCCGAGCCGGCGTGGTCACCCGTACCCCCGCCACCAGGGTCCGGTCGCTCGGTGGAAGCAGTTCGCGGTGCGGGACCACCGCGTGCCGGGACACCTTCTCCACCCCGGGCGGCACCGCCACGTGCAGCCGTGTCCGGGTCGCCCTCAGGCCCCGTGGGTGCACGTCCACGCCCCACAGGTAGGCGGCGGTGCGACCGAAGGCGACCGCGTCCACCGACAGCTCCGCCAACACCGGCCGCAGGACGCCCAGTAGAAGGTCGCGGTCGGGAGGTGGTGCGCCGAGCGGTGCCGACGGTCCCTCCGGACGCCGGGTCGACGGGGGAGGGGCGCCGCGGGGG
>NZ_FRFF01000155.1 GCF_900143625.1 Nocardiopsis sp. JB363 | reverse complement strand
GCCCTCCCCCGCGGCCGGTTCGAGCAGGCCCCGACGACAAACCTTCCCCTTCGGTGACATTCCGACCACCCTGGGGTGAGATATCTGTTGCTTGACCGTCGTGTCGGGCCGCTTGAAACATGTGATGGTGCGTAACCGAACCCCCGGAGTCACCCTCGCCCCCGATCCGGCATCGGTCGTGGACACCCTGCACGGCCGTCCCGTCCCCGATCCCTACCGATGGTTGGAGTCGGCGGACAGCCCGGAAACGCTTCGTTGGTTGGAGGAGCGCGCCCGCGAGTACGAACGCGAGGCCTCGGGCTGGCCCCTGCGCGAACGCCTGGCCGCCCGGATCCGAGCGCTGGTCGCCACCGATCTGTGGAGCACACCGGTGCACCGACCCGGTGCGGTGTTCGCCACGCTGCGTCCGTCCGGCGGCGAGCACCCGCGACTGGTGGTCCTGCCCGACGGACCGGCCGACGGCACGTCACTCGACTCCCCCACGGCGGCCCCGCGCACCGTGTACGACCCCTGCGAGGAGGATCCCGCCGGTCGCACCACCCTGGACGCCTGGGAGCCCAACCCCGACGGCACGCTGGTCGCCCTACAGACCTCCACCGGCGGAGTGGAACACGGTCGGCTACGGGTGGTCCGGGTCGCCGACGGCTCCCCCTTGGGGCCGGTCGTGCCCCGCGTGCGCTACTCGCACGTGGCGTGGCTGCCCGCGGACGAGCGTTCCTTCTTCTATGTCCGCCGCGACGGCGACCAGGGCGTGCGCGGGGTGTGGCTGCGCCGGGTGAGCGACGGCGCCGAGACCCTGGTGCACGCCTGTACCGGTCCGGGGACCGTACCCGGGGTGAAGGTATTGGGCGGGCGTTGGCTGCTGGTGACCGAGAGCCACGGCACCGGGCACCGCACCGATCTGTGGTTGGCCGACCTGACCGCCGGGTCCCCGCGCCGACCGAACCTGCGGCCCCTCCAGGTGGGCCACGAGGCCGAGACCGAGGTGCGCCACGGCCCCGACGGTTTGCTGTACCTGCGCACCACTCTGGACGCGCCTCGACGCCGTGTCTGCGTGGCCCACCCCGAGCGGCCCGAACCCGAACACTGGCGCGAGGTGATCGCCGAGGACGCCGGCGCGACCCTGGACGCGTTCTGTCCCCAGCCCGGCGCCGACGGCGCGGGCACCACCGTGCTGGTGGTGCGCACCCGGTTGGGGATCAGCGAGGCCACCGTGCACGACGCCGTCTCCGGGGCGCTGCGGTACCGGGTGGAGCCTCCCGGGGAGGGCATGGTGTCCACCCCCGTGCGGGCCCCCGACGGTTCGGTGTACCTGGGCTACGCCGACGTGTCCACCCAGCAGCGGGTACTGCGCCTGGCACCGGGCGAGCACGTCCCCACGCCCTGGCCGTCGCACGGCGACCAGGCCGTGCCCTCCCCGCGAGTGGAGCGCACCGTGGTGTGGTGCCGTTCCCAGGACGGCACCCGGGTTCCGGTCACCGTCTTCGACGTCTCCACCCGCTCCGGGCCCGGGCCACTGCTGCTGCACGCCTACGGGGGGTTCGGCCGTCCCCGCCAGTTCGGGTTCAGCGCCACCGTGCTGGCCTGGCTGCTCAGCGGCGGCCGCTACGCGGTGGCCCACGTACGCGGCGGTGGTGACGCCGGACGACGCTGGCACCTGGACGGTTCGGGCCGCGACAAACCACGGGCGGTGCAGGACCTGGTGGCCGCCGCCGACCACCTGGTCGAGACCGGATGGTGCACCAGGGACCGGCTGTGTCTGTCGGGCGGTTCGGCCGGAGGGTTGCTCGTGCTCGCCGCCGCCACCGCCAGACCCGACCTGTGCGCGGCGGTGATCGCCTCCGCCCCGCTCGCCGACATGGCCCGCTTCGAACGCATGGGGCTGGGTCGGATGTGGACGCGCGAGTTCGGCAGCGCCGCCGACCCCGACGACTTCACCGCCTTGATGTCCTACTCCCCCTACCACCGGGCCCTGGAGAGCGCGCGTCGCACCCCGGGCCTGAGCCACCCCCGCGTACTGCTCACCGGGTTCGCCGGGGACACCCGGACCGACGCCGCCCACCCGCGCAAGATGTGCGCGGCGTTGCTCGCGGCCGGCCGGTACGAACAAGGACACGCGCCCGCCCTGCTGCGCTACGAGCGCGACGTCGGACACGGTCCGCGCTCGGTCAGCAGGGCGGTCGCGCTGGCCGCGGACGCCCACGCGTTCGCGGCGCACCGGACGGGGCTGACCGGCTGCTGAGAGGCGTCGGGACGGCCCTGATCAAGAGGAATCGAACACTTCCACAGAAAAGCGAGGTGCGGTATGGACCCCATCGAGGTAGAGGTCGAGGACCTGGCGGAGGTGACCTCCCGCGACATCACCGCGGGCGGCGACAATGACGGCACCGACTCCAGCTCCGACTTCATCTGATCCGACCCGCCCGGCCCGGCCACCACATCCCGGGCCGGGCGGGTCCCCCATCGTGCTCTCCCGTGGTGTCCGCGCGCCCGAAGTCGTTTCTCCGTCTGCCGAAAGGACCGCCGTGACCGAGCCCGGCCGCCTGTTCAGCCAAGCCCTGTGCGACGTCGTGGGCCGCGACGCCCTGACCACCCGTCTGTCGGAGGAGTTCGTCTTCGCCGACCTGGGCGAGGACGCCGTACGCACGCTGTTCACCCTGGAGGACCTCAACCACGTGCTGGCCACGTGCGCACCGGAGCCACCGCGGTTGCGTCTGCACCGGGAGGGTTCCCCGGTGCCGTTGGACCGCTACACCGAGACGGGCACCGCCACGCGCGAGGCCCGCCGGATCGTGCGCCCGGAGGCGCTGTACAAGGAGCTTCGGGGCGGTTCCAGTCTCGTCCTGGACGGGGTGGACCGAATGCACCCGGCGGTGGGCGACGCCGCCGACGACCTGATGCGGCTGGTGCGCGAACGCGCGCAGGCCAACCTGTACCTGATCTGGGGCGACTCGCGCGGGTTCGACACCCATTGGGACGACCACGACACGATGATCGTGCAGTTGGCGGGCTCCAAGCACTGGCAGGTGCACGGCCCCGGCACCCGCCCGTTCCCGATGAAGAACGACACCGACCACGCCCACACCCCGCCGCGCGACGCCGACGGCCTTCTGCGCCAGGAGTGGGAGGGCGTGCTGCGGCCGGGCCAGGTGATCCACGTGCCGCGTGGGTGGTGGCACACGGTGACCGGCAACGGTGAGATGAGCATGCACCTGACGTTCGGGTTCACCCGGGCGACCGGAATCGACTGGGCCGAGGCGTTGGTGCGTCGGCTCTTCGAGGAGGAGTCGTTCCGGCGCGACCTGCCACGCTTCGCCGACCCGGAGGCGCGCCGCAAGCACCGGCACGAGTTGACGGCCCGGCTGACGGAGCTGGCCGAGGAGGCCGATCTGGACTCGTTCCTGACCGAACGGGACGCGCGTTTCCCGCGCAGGACGTCGTTCTCACTGCCCTGGCCGGTGGAGGAAGGGGTGCCCGGCGCGAAGGCGCGGGTGGAGTTCGTGCCGATCCTGCCACCGCCGATGGAACGTGAGGGCGACAAGGTCGCCCTCACCGTCGCCGGGAAGCGGTACCGGCTGCCGTCGGTGACCGAACCGGTGTTGGAGGCGCTCAGCGAACACCGCGCGCTGACCGTGGCGGAGTTGGCGGAGGCGGCGGGTGTGGAGGTGGAGCTGTGCGCTCAGGTGGTGGCCGCACTGGGCCGCCACCACCTGGTTCTGGTGCGCTGAGGCCGATCGTGGGCGCCGTACCCGTGCGGGGTGCGGCGCCCTCACCGTTTCAGTCGGCGTCGCCGGTGGTGCCCTTGTCACGCGCGTAGGACGCGATGCCGTCGAGTATCCGTCGGATGCCGAAGTCCAGTTCGTGGGTGGGTTCCCCTACCCCTTCGGTGGTCTCGGCCGTGGGCTGCGGTTCCAGCACCTGTTCGTGGAGCATGAGGGCGATGGTCGGGAACTCCTCCTCGGTGACCACCCTGCGCAGGCCCCGGCTGTAGTCGCGTTCGACCTCGACCAGGGTGTTGCCCGTGGTTCGCGCCGCGTCGGCCATGTCGGTTTCCAACCGCACGCTCTCGCGCAGCGCTGCCGAGAGCAGCATGAGCATCTGGAGCGCCTCCCCCACGTCCAGGCCCGAGCCCACCAGTTCGCGTAGCCCCGCCTCCATCCAGCGCAGACCGTTGGGGCCGCCGGGTGGACCGGAGAAGGCGACCCGCACCACCCAGGAGCGGTGACGGTAGAGCTCCAGGACGCTGTGGCACCACTCCTCCAGTCCGGCACGCCAGTCACCGTCGACGCGGGGTCCGGGGGGAGTTCCCTCCATCGCGGCGTCGAGCATCAGGACGAGCATGTCCTCCTTGCTGTCCACGTGCCGGTACAGCGACATCGTCGTGTAGCCCAATTCCTTGGACACGCGCTGCATGGAGACGGCCTCGATGCCCTCGGCGTCGGCGACGTCGAGGGCCGCGCGGACCACGACCTCTCGGCTGAGCCTGGGTTTGGGGCCGCGCCTTCGAGGTGGGGAGTCCAATCCCCAGAGCAGTTCCACGTCCCGCGCCATCCGGCTCTTAGGCGCGTTCTCTGTCGTCATGGGCCACCAGTCGTCGGGTTCGTCGTTGACACCATCCTAGAACTGTGTATTAAATACACTTATCAGTATGCGGCATACACAGTTAAGGGAGTGCACGCGATGAGCCCAGAACCCCTCGCTGTCCGGACCGAAGGACTGCGGAAGAACTACGGGGACACCGTCGCCCTGGCCGGTCTCGACCTGGAGGTGCCCGCCGGGACCGTGTTCGGGTTGCTCGGACCCAACGGCGCCGGGAAGACCACCGCCGTCCGCGTGCTGGCGACCCTCCTGCGCGCCGACTCCGGGCACGCCGAGGTCGCCGGGTTCGACGTGCGATCACAGGCCGCTCGGGTGCGCTCCGTCATCGGCCTGACGGGCCAGTACGCGTCGGTCGACGAGCTGCTCACCGGCCGGGAGAACCTCGTGATGTTCGCCCGCCTGTACGGCCTGTCCCCGCGTGACGCGCACGCACGCTCCGAAGAGCTCCTGGGCCGGTTCGACCTGCTTGCGGCCGCCGACCGCCGCGTCTCCGGCTACTCCGGCGGGATGCGCCGTCGCCTGGACCTGGCGACCGGCCTCATCCAGCGACCCGACGTCCTGTTCCTCGACGAACCCACCACGGGCCTGGACCCGCGCAGCCGACTGCGCGTGTGGGAATCGGTGCGCGGACTCGTGAACGCCGGCACCACGGTCGTCCTCACCACCCAGTACCTGGAGGAGGCCGACCGGCTCGCCGACCACGTCGCCGTCATCGACCACGGCCGGGTCATCGCCGAGGGGACCCCGGACGCCCTGAGATCCCGAGTGGGCGGCGACCGCCTCGACGTGATCGTGCGCGATCCCGCCGACCTGGGAGTGGTCGCCGACCTCCTGGGCGCCGCGCTGACCGCACCGGTCACCGTGCACCACCAGGACCACCGCGTCGGTGTTCCCGCGGCGGACCGCCTGGACGTCCTCACCCGTGCGGTGCGCGCCCTCGAAGGCTCCACAGCGACGATCGTCGACATCGGGGTGCGCCGGCCCGGCCTCGACGAGGTGTTCCTGGCCCTGACCGGACACCCCTCCACCGAACACGACCACGCCGACGAGGTCATGGCCTCGTGAGCACACCACACCCGATTTCCGATGCGACACCGGAAGGCACCACGATGACCACGCTCGAACCGGCCCGCGCCACCGCTCCGGACCGCACGAACGGAACCGGGGCGGGCAAGGCCGTCACCGACACCCTGATCCTGACCCGCCGCAACCTCCTGCACATGGTGCGCGACCCCTTCGAACCGTGCGTCGCCATCCTCATGCCGGTCGTGATGGTCCTGCTGTTCGGTTTCCTCTTCGACGAGGTCATGTCCGGGCACGGATCCGGGAACTACCGCGCCTTCCTCATCCCGGCGATGCTGGCGATGGTCATGGTCTACGGCGTGGCGGGCACCGCGGCCGGGATCGCCCGGGACACCGCCCGCGACGTGATGAGCCGTTTCCGCTCCATGCCCATGTCCCCCGTGTCCCTGTTGACGGCCCGCACCGCCTCGGACATGGTGCGGGCCTGCCTGGAGGTGGCGGTGCTGATCCCGGTGGGGATGGCTCTGGGTTGGCGCGCCGAGAACGGCCCGGGCGACGCGGCCCTGGCCATCGGACTCCTCCTGCTGTTCCGGTTCTCCCTGGTGTGGTCGGGGGTGCTGTTGGGGCTGCTGGTGCCTGATCCGGACTCCGCCGGCATGCTCGTCTACCCCTTGGCGTTCCCCGTCACCATGCTCTCGACCGGATTCCTGCCGGCCGAGGCGATGCCCGCCTGGATGGCTCCCATCGCCGAGTGGAACCCGATCTCGGCGATCATCTCCACCCTGCGAGACCTGTTCGGCAACGCCGGTGTCCCCTCCGACAACTGGCCGGCCGAGCACGCCGGGTTCCTGGCCGTGCTGGTCCCGGTCGTCCTGCTCGCCCTGTGCGTACCACTGGCCGTGCGTCGGTTCCGCGCGCTGAGCCGCTGATCACGACCGCCCGCGGACCCCGCGAGTGCCCGAACCCGCCGGCACCACGACACCCGATTCACCATGCACCGAACACCCGAAGGAGACCCGACGATGGAAGCCACCCCATCGACCCACACGACCACACCGCCATCCCGTCAACGCCCGCCAGCGTCACCCGTTCCGTGGTGGCGCTGGCCCTGGATTCTGCCGTTGGCGCTGTTCAGCGTCACGTTCCTGCTCTACGCCGTCCCGCCCTACCTCGGCATGGACCCGGACCAGGCACGCCTTCCGATACCGGAGAGCCCCTCCTGGTTCTTCCCGATGCTCATCACCCATATCTTCGGCGGCGCGCTGTTGACGCTGCTGGTGATCCTCCAGGTGTGGCCGTGGCTGCGCACCCGACACCCGGCCGTACACCGCTGGAGCGGACGGGTGTACGTCTGGGCGGGGGTCCCACTCGTCGGGGTTCCTGCGCTGCTCATCGCGCCGTTCAGCAGCACCGGCGGGAGCGTCCAGATCAGCAACACCGTGTGGGCCGCGCTGTGGCTGACCTTCACACTCCTGGGCTACGCCATGGCGCGACGGCGACGCTTCGCCGAACACCGCGAGTGGATGCTGCGCAGCTTCGCCCTCATCTACGGCATCGCGTTCAACCGCGTGCTCCTCATCGTCTTGATGACGATCATGTCGCCGCGGCTGGACACGGTCTATGACGGTGACTTCGGCGCCCTGGCACTCGACGTCGCCCCGGCGTCGGGCTTCCTGTCATGGGTCCTGCCGCTGTTGTTCGTGGAGTGGTGGATCAAGTACCACCGTCGGGCACGGCGCGGGCGCCCCTCGACACGCGCGGCCTGAACGCGCGCGCCCCGGCACCCGAAACCGTCCGCACAGTCCCTGAGCTGGGAACCGGGGCCCCATTTTTCGGCAAATCCGGGCAGCCGACGATTGCCACCTCAGCTTTCATTAGGGTAGCCTCACTTTACAGGCGCAGATGTACCCGTCCCCGTTGGTAGCTGCGACCACGGCATCCTCCGGACGTGACTTCGGTTTTCATCTTGCGACGAAGGGCAGGTTCCGCGGTGACTCAAGATCCGCTCAACGCGATCCGCGCCGTCAGCGCGCGGCTCAAGTTCGCACCACTGCCCGAGATCGTCGACTTCGAGACCCTCCAGCGGCGGCCCTTCGACGGCGCCCAATGCCACAGCGTCACGTCACTGACCGACGACCACTGGCTGCCCGTGCTGTTCGACAAGCTGCGGACCGAACACGGGCCCGGGCACCGTCTGCCCGCCGCCACCAACTTCCTCCGGGTCACCCTGCGCGAACCCGTCTTCCTGGTGGCGTCCTCGCTGTACCTGACCGGTCGCGCGCCCCTGCTCGGCCCGGACCGGCTCCGGCTGCCCTGGGACACCGTCGAGGCGCGTTTTCGCACCCCGATCGTGGTCGACACCCGCACGGTGGTCCTGCCCGACGACCCGGCCGCCGACCACCCCGACACCGTGGTCGCCCGCGACGAGGACGAACAGCTACGGCTGACCGCCGAGGCGATGTTCGCCACCTTCGAACCGCTCATCGAGGCGCTCCAGGCGCACTCCCGAGCGGGCAAGCGCACCTTGTGGGGCTGGGTCATGGACACCCTGCACTTCTACATGCTCAACCCGGCCCGCTACCTGGGGCAGGACGCCGAACAGGCCTGGAACCTGGCCACCCGGTTGGGTGACGCGGTGACAGAGGCCGGTGCCCTCACCCGCAAGCGGCCACGACTGTTCCCCTTCGCCCCGGACCACCCCCGCGGCACCTGGGCGGTGCGGGGCACCTGCTGCTTCGACTACAAGGGCGACCCCGAACACGGCTACTGCACGACGTGTCCGCTCAAGTGCGACAGTGAACGCAAGGAGGACCTGTCGGAGTGGCTGCGCGACCCCTCGCTGGCACCCTGACGGAATCTCCGTGACAGCGGCCCGTCCCCGCCCTTCGGGGGGACGGGCTCTCTTTATCGACCGCTCAGGCGACCGGGGCCTCCACCGGGCCGGTGAAGTAGGGCTCGAAGACCACCTGTTCCGGTACGACCTCCCCCTCCACGGTGATCACCCCGTCCGTGCTCTGGCCGGGTTCGAGGGTCTGCACGGCGATCTCCTCGGAGTCCATCGCTATGGCGGCCTCCGGATCGTGCGCGTCACCGTCGTCGTCCATGATCGTGAAGTAGAGCGGGTTGATGTCCAGGGCCTGATCACCGTCGTTGGTGACCTCCACCAGGACGCTGGTGTACTCGCCCTCCAGGTACAGGGAACTGGGCTGGAAGTCGGTGGTGGACGCGCTCAGGGAGGCCTCCGAGGGCGGATCCGCACCCGGCTCGGCCTCCTCGCGACCATTGCCGGGCGGAGCGGAGGACGTCGAACCGTCGGTCCCCGCGGTGAAGAGCAACACCGCCGCGCAACCGCCCAGGAACAGCAGCAACAGGAGCAGCACCCCACAGCCGATCCCCAGGATCTTGCCCCAAGGTGTCGGATGGACCGGCGGTGGCCCGGTGCCCGGCACGTAACCCCCGGCGTTGCCGTAGTCGACCGGGGCGCTGGGGTAGTCGCCGTAACCGGGGGCGTAACCGGCCTGTTCGGGGCCGGCCCCGCCGGGCCCGCTGGGCCCCTGGGACAACTCACCCGGGTCGCTCGGCCGCCCCGCCCCAGGCCCCCGGTACGGGGGTGGTTCGTGCGGTGGCTCCCCCGGCGGC
>NZ_FRFF01000154.1 GCF_900143625.1 Nocardiopsis sp. JB363 | reverse complement strand
GTGGGCTCGTGTGCGCCGCCCAGGGCGGTGTGGATCAGGTGGGTGAGGGGGTCGTCGGTGGTGGCCTTGGTGGGTGGGGCGCCCACCAAAGCGGCCGCGGCCAGGGGGCCCAGGAGGGCGCCGGCGGCGCGGTCGGGTTCGGGACGGCGATCATCGCGTGGCGGGGTGGGTGGTGTGGGCACGGCCGTCCTCGCTGAGCTGTGGGGTGGTGGTCCGGCCCGGGGGTGGGCGGGTCCACCTGGTGTGTGCCCCACAGGGGGCCGGTCGATCGGAGGTTGCCGGTTGTGGCCATGGCCGGTGCGGGTGGTCGGGTTCAGGCGTTGGTGTCGGGGGTGGGCAGGGCTTGGAGGTAGCGGTCCACGATGGCGTGGGCGATGGCTGCGTCCGGGCATAAGGGCCGGGGTACCACGTCGGCGCCCGAGGCCAGGAGGCGGTCGTGGAAGAGTCCGGGGGCGAGCAGCCAGGTGGCCAGGGCCACGCGTGGGTGTTCGGCTCGGCGCAGGCGGTCGACCTCCTCGGCCACGGGTGGGTCGGCGGTGGCCGCGTAGGCGGTGTGCACCGGGGTGGAAAGGCGTGTGGAGAGCCGGTGGGCGGTGTGTTCCAGGTCGGCTTCGGCGTGGGGGTCGGTGGTGCCGGCGCAGGCCAGGATCAGGGCGTCGCCCGGGCGGTATCCGGCCTGGTGTAGGCGGCGCAGGGCCACCTCTTCCAGGGCGGGGTGCGCGCCCAGGGGTGGGGTGAGGTGGGTGTGGGTGCGCCCGGCCCGGGTGAGTTGGTCGGGGATGTCCACGCGCACGTGGTAGCCGCGGGTCAGGAAGGCGGGCACCACGATCAGGGGGCCGGGTGTGCGGGCGGCGACGTCGGCGACGGTGGGGGTGCATACGTCGGCGAAGGCCAGGTGGACGGGGGCCGGTAGGAGTTCGCTCACGCGCAGGGCCAGGGCGTGGGCCACGGCTCGGCCTCGGGGTGAGCGGGTGCCGTGCAGGGCCAGGATGAGGGTGGGGTTCATCGGTGGGTGTCCAGGGCCAGGCGGTAGCCGCGTTTGACGACCGTTCGGATGATCCGGGCATCGCCCAGGGCGGTGCGCAGGCGGGCCACGGCCGTTTCGATGGCGTGGGCGTGGGCGCCTGGACCCAGGCAGGTGAGCAGGTGGTCGCGGCTCTTGACCTGGCCGGGGTGGTGGGCCAGGGCGCGCATGAGGCGCATCTGGGTGGGCGAGAGGGTGTGGACGGTGCCGTCGACCTGGACGGCGTGTCCGCGTAGGCGCAGGTGGTGGCCGGCCACGGTCAGGGTGGGGAATCGGGCGGGTAGTTCTTGGGCGTGTGTGCGTACTTGGGGGCCGATGCGGGCGCGTTGGGGCCACAGGGCGGGGATGTGGTGGGTGGTGAGGGGACGTGCGGTGATCGGGCCCACGCACATGGTCATGACGTCGTGGCGTAGGGCCTTGATGAGCGGGGTCTTGGTTCCGGTGGTGTGGGCGTGGGCCAGGAGTCCGGCCGCGGCGGGGGCGCTGGTGAAGGTGACCGCGTCCACTCCCCCGGTGGTGATGGTGTCGATGAGGCTGTCCAGGGGCGCGGTGTGTTCGGGGCGGGTCCAGCGGTAGACGGGGACTTCGATGACCTCGGCGCCGGCCAGGCGTAGGGCGGCGGTGAAGTCGGTGAGGGGTTGGCCGTGTAGTTGCACGGCCACGCGTAGGCCTTGGACGCCGAGGTTCAGGAGGTGGTCCAGGACCTCGGCAGAGGATTCGGAGGGTGGTGACCATTCCTCGGTGAGGCCGGCGGCGCGGATGGCGCCCTTGGCCTTGGGTCCTCGGGCCAGCAGGCGTGAGGAGCGCATGGCGGTCAGCAGTTGTGGAGCGGTGCCCCAGGTCTCGCAGGCCTCGACCCAGCCGCGGAAGCCGATGCCGGTGGTGGCCACGACGATGTCGGCGGGGGCGCGGGTGAGTTGTTCGGAGACCGTGGCCAGGCGTTGGTCGTCGCTCAAGGGGAGGATGCGCAGGGTGGGTGCGGCGATGACCTGGGCGCCCTTGCGGTGCAGGAGGGCGGTGAGTTCTTCGGCTCGGCGTGCGGCTGTGACGGCGACGGTGAACCCGGCCAGGGGTGCGGTGGTGGTCTGGGGCGGGGTCGTGGTCACGGGGTTCCTTGGGGTGTGGTGCCGATCTGGAGCATGCCGTGGTGTTGGCGTACGGGCCAGGTGGTCAGGTGGGTGTGCTCGTGGTCGAGGCTGTGGCCGCTACGCAGGCTGAAGACGTGTTTGAGCATGGGTGAGGTGATGGTGGGTTCGCCGGAGCGGTCGCCGACGATGCCGCGGCAGATGACGGCGGCGCCGGTGTGGGGGTCGATGTTGTCCACGGAGTACAGGTGGCCCTGGTGGGTGCGGAACAGGGCGATTTGGTGGTGGTCGGGTAGGAGGACGGCCAGGCCGATCTCGGTTTCGAGGTGGTGGTCGAGGCAGGCGTCGATCCAGGGCGTGGGCGGGGTGAGGGTGGTCATCGGGTGCTCTCCTTGGTGGGTCGGGTGGTGGGGATGCCCAGGGGTGTGGGTGTGGGTTGGTTGCGGGTGGTGGTGAAGGCGATGGTGGGGTCGGGGGCTGACTCTTATACACATCTGACGCAGCCGACGAATAGAGAGGTGTAGAT
>NZ_FRFF01000152.1 GCF_900143625.1 Nocardiopsis sp. JB363 | reverse complement strand
CCGCGGGGGCGGGCGAAGAGCGGGATGCTTCCGTGAGGTACGACGTGTTCTCGCGTCATGTCTCAAGGTTCGGTGGTCGGGGAAGCTCCGGCAAGACCCGATCCTGAACCTGTGGATAACCGAGAACCCCCTGCTCAGTGGGGGTTCTCGGGATGCTGTTCCTGGAACTACCGGAAGGGCGGCGGCCCGGCGGACAGGTGGATGTGGTCCACATGGTCCTGTGTCGGACTGCCCCGGGGCCCGGCGTACCTCTTCACGCTCTCCCACGGACCCACCGAGTCCCGCGCGGGGCTCCAGATGTGGAAGTTGTAGATGATCCCCTTGACGTTCAGATCCTGATGGTTCTGGATGAGCCAGTCGATCACCTGGATGGCGGTGGCGTCCATGGCCGGGGTCGGCGTCCCGCCCAACTCCGCCATCATGTAGTCCACGGCCTCCCCGTACCCATGGTCGCTGTCGGCCTCGTCGCGGTAGCCACCCGCGGACAGGTAGAAACCCGGGAACTGGTCGTTGAGCGCCTGGTGGGCGGCGCACATCTGCGGGTGCAGGCCACCGAGGTTCGCGCAGTCCACGATCGCACCGCCACCGAACACCGCGTTCGGATCGAACCGGTACTGCCCCTCCTGGTCGACCAGGTGCACGTCGAACAGGTCCGAGGCCTCCTCCGAGTCGCCCACCGGCGAACCGTCACAGTTCAACCCGTCGTCGTCTCGACCACAGGCCGCGTCGAGTTCGATGATCGCGATCGCCGAGGCGCTGCCGAAGGACGTCTCGCTCATGTCCTCCTCGCCCTCGCAGACGATGTCGTTCCAGTGCCGTGAGTTGTCCGGGTCCAGCTCCCGCTGACAGAGCGCACCCCGTACCTCCACGCGGACGATGTTGCCCGAGCGTCCCATCACGTTGTCGCTGGCCCGGATGTCGGTGAGCACCGCCCCGTTCTCCCGGGCGAAGTCCTCCGCCCGGGACTCGGCGATCTCCTCGTCGTAGCGGGGCATCGGGTAGGAACCGCCGGCGAGCTGGTCGGCCGCGCTGTCCTTCAGAGCGCTGACCGCAGCCAATGCGGCGGCGTCCGCCGCGGTCTGGGCCTGGGAACGCTGGTCGTTGGCGAACCCCACCCGTACGAACAGCACGGTGAGCGCCAACAGGGCGATGGTCATGCCGAACAACAGCAGGATGTTGGCCTGGCCGTCGTCGCGGCGTCCCTGGAGGTGCCGTCGACGCCGTATTCGGGGTCGTTCGGTTCTGCGGAGGATGCGTCGCATGCTGGTCCGGGGGTCGTTCCCGCGGGGGAGCGGGGGCGGGGGCTCGGGCAGGGACTCGCGCGACCCGAAGGCCACGAGTGGCACGGGGGACATAGGCGACCGAACACGAATCGCGCACACCCCCGCGCCGGGCAGCTTAACCCGGCCGGTTCCGCCGGTACAGGGGCGACCGGGGCATGGTGACCAGAGCTCGACCGTTACCGCAGGTGGTGGCGGTGATGCGTGGAGTGGGGTGACCACAGGCGGCCGCAGACCGCCCCGGGAGACCACACGCGGCACTCACCTCACGCCGAGTCGCTCACAGGACCGGCCGCCGACGGGTGGCGCCGTCGAGGATGTGCGCGATCTCCTGGGCGGCGGCCCGGGCCGTCTCGGTGTCGGTGGCCTCGGCGGCGGCCAGTTCGAGTCGGGCCAGCTTGGCCGCGCGTCGTGGGCAGTCGCGCAACTCCACGAACACACCCCACCGGCGTAGGAACATGCGCACCGGAACCGGGTCGCCGGTACGCGAACACAGGTCGTGGACGTAGCGGTGCTGGATGTCGAAGGTGGACAGCGCGTCGGGGGACACCCGGCGCACCGCGGCGCGCAGGTTCTGCCCGTCGGCCGGTGGCTCCAGGGTCAGCGCCTCGGGGACCGGGGCGCCCGTCCGCGCACCGTCGGAGACCGCGGACGGTTCGGGGCGCAGGGGCTTGCGGGACAATGCGACTCACCTCTTCGCAGGTGGACCGGGGGACATGGATAGAGCATGCGCTGTTCACCGGGGTGGGACAAGCGGGATCGCGGAACCTGTGGAAAACTCCCCGCTCGGTCGTTGCGCCCGTAAAAGCGGCGGCTCGCCCGGTCGAGCTTCGGGCGGAATGCGCTGGAACCGCCGAGTACGGAGGCGCCGAACCGAGCCGGCACGCCGGAGACCGAAACCCGCTGTGAACGACCACGAACTGTCCGAAACCCCTGGCCGTCGGGTGGCGGGCCCGGCCGAATCCAGTGCCGCGTCGGCCGAGGTTCATCCCGTCGCGACGTTCGGCACGGCACCTCGCCGCGTTGGCGAAAAACCCACATAGGAACCACTATGAGAACTTCCCGCCGCCTTGCGCTGCACCATCCTGAACACCGCTCCGTCACGGGCGAACCCCGACCGACGCGGCACTAGGGAAACCGACCGCGGCGTATCCTGCCGTCAGGACCGCTTCCGTCCCAGGTCGTGGTCGAACGCACGGGGGGTCCAGCGGCCGTGAACCGTCCACCAGAACCCACGGGGCAACTCCCGACCACGCCGTACCCTCGCGCGGCACTGGCCGCCTGCGTCGCCCCGCCTGCGGCGGCCCTGCTGATCGGTCCGCTGACGGAGATGTTCGACGTCTTCGCGCTCGAACTGCCCAACGGCGCCGTGCTGCCCATGGGGTACGTGGTGTTCCTGGTGGCCCTGTTCCCGTTGTTGATGCCACCCGACGTCCGTTACCTGGCCGCTCTGGTCTCCGCGGGGCTGCTCGCCCCGTTGGCGCTGGTGTGGCTGCTGTGGTCCGCGCCGGTCGGGGTGTACCTGCTGCCGGTGGTGGCGTTGTCGTTGACCGCCTGGGCCGTCAACCACCCCAGACTCCTGAACCGTCTTCAATGCGTGACGGCCCCCGGCGACCGACGACACCCGTGACCGGGGTCGGCGACCCCTGCGAGCGAGAACGGACGAGTCACCGCCGCTCATCGAGATTTCCTCGGGGAGTACTACTTCAGTGGACGATCAGGGCGACTCGACGGCCTTCGCTCCTTCGCTTCCCGAAAGTCTGATCGAAGAGATCGACGACGGCGACATTCGCCCCTGGCCGGGCGGAGCGCACAAGCGGCACGAAGCGGTGGTGCGAGCCCTTCGAGAACGCGACCGGGAGTCCTGTCGTGTCAGGCCATCGGGCGCACCAGTCCTGTCCGATAGGCCAAGATGACCGCGTGGACCCGGTCGCGCAGGTCGAGCTTGGTGAAGATGCGCGAGACGTAGGTCTTGACCGTTTCCGGCCTCAGCACCATCTGGGCGGCGATCTCGGCGTTCGACAATCCCTCGGCGAGCAGGCCCAGGACCTCCAACTCGCGGGGCGAGAGGTCGTTCAGTGCCCGCGCCGCCTCCGGGCGTGCGTCTCCTGGCAGCAACCGCTCCGCGAAGCGCCCGATGAGCCGGTGCGTGATGGCCGGGTCGAGCAGTGATTCACCGCGGGCGACGGTGCGCACGCCGACCACCAGTTCCTCGGGGGTGGCGTCCTTGAGCAGGAACCCGCTCGCCCCGGCCCTCAGGGCCCGGTAGACGTAGTCGTCCAGGTTGAACGTGGTCACCACGAGGACCCGGGCGGAGCCGGCGGTCCCCGGCCCGGCCAGCTGCCGGGTGGCCTCGATCCCGTCGAGCACGGGCATCCGCACGTCCATGACCACCACGTCGGGGCGCAGGCGAGCGGCCGCCTCCACCGCCGCTCGGCCATCGCTCACCTGACCGACCACCCGCAGTCCGGGTTGGGCGGCGAAGACGGCGGCGTACCCGGCACGCACCAGTGCCTGGTCGTCGCAGACCAGGACCCGGATCGGTGCGGACGTCGCGGACGGGTCCGTCATCGGCCACCGTCCAGCGGAAGACGGGCGCGCACCACGAAACCGCCCCGGGGGAGCCCGCCCGCCGTGAACTCGCCGCCGAACACCCGCACGCGCTCACCGAGCCCGATGAGCCCGCGCCCGCCGGAAGGCAGATCCGATACCGAAGCCCGGCCAAGGCCCTCGGTGGTCACCTGAATATCGACCCGGTCCCTCTCGTAGTCGATCAGGACCCCGGTCGGCCGGCCGCTCGCGTACTTGACCGCATTGGTCAGGGCCTCCTGGACCACGCGGTGGGCGGTCAGACCGATCCCCGGGTCCATGTCGGGCCGTTCGCCCCGCACCGTCAATTCGACCGGTTGGCCCGCCAGCCGAACTCGCTCGACCAGGTCACCCACCTGGTCCGGGGCCGGGTCGAGGATCCCGCGCACCGAGTGCGTGGAGGATCCGTCGACGGCGTCCGGGGCATGGGGGAGATCGGGGTCCTCCAACACGCCGAGGAGCCGACGCAGATCGGTCATCGCCTGGCGCCCGCTGTCGCTGATACCGGACATCAGGTCCGCGTGCTGGTCGGCAGGTAGGAACCGGGCGGAATCGGACTGCACCACGATGGCGGTGACGTGGTGGGAGACCACGTCGTGCAGCTCCCGTGCGAGCCTGTTGCGCTCTCGGGCGACCGCCAGCTCAGCGCCACGGCGACGCCGTTCGGCCTCGCCCACACGCCACGAGTGCATCAGCACACCGGCCCCGGCGACAGCGAACATGACGCAGTAGAAGGCGACGTAGTCGGTGACGTGCTCGGACGACCCGCGTGCGGCCAACGCCAAGGCGAGGAGCAGGTAGCCGGCCGTCATCGCCACCGTCATGGGGAGTCGACGGCGACTCTGGTGGGCACCGGCGCTGTAGAGCGCCACGAGGACACCGACGCTGGCGAACGTCGGCGGGTAGGCGAACAACTGGACCGCGGCGAAGCACAGGGCCACGATGGTGAGGCAGGTGAAGGGACGCAGGCGGCGCGCGACCAGGGGCAGACACTGTCCCATCACCAGGACGAGGCCCACCGCGTCCAAGGGTCGCTGCGGAAGTTCGCCCACCATGACCCCGTTGTCCACGAGGCCGGGCGCGAACGCCACGGCGGCGAGCGCGGACGCGAGGAGACCGTCGCGCAGAGCGACGCTCCGCGCCCTCCACCGACCGACGATCTCCGTCGCCACGCTTGGGAACGCTCTCTTCTCCAGTCCGAGCACGGGCTGACTCTAGGGCATGTTCCGCGAATACACACCCTGCTGCGCGTCGCCCCAGCGGCACCGGCACGGCGTTCTCATCAGTCGACAGCCAAACCCGGGCTGACTCCTTCTTCGGCCTTGTGCCGGCACCACTGGATGCGCCGCTCGCGACGGGCAGCATCCACGGAACACGCCCTGGCGGACCTTCGAACCGTGTCGGCTGGCTCCGTCGACGATGAGCGCCCCCGCGGCTCAGCGTGTGGTCGGCACTTCCCCTCGGCGGTAGAGGCGGCCCCGACGCTTGGCCAGGACGAGGAAGGCGGCGGTGAGCGCGCTGCACAGTAGGATCGCCACCGGGCTCGCCTCGGGGCCCGAGGAACCCCCGAACAGCGGGTTGGATTCGTTCATGGTGCCCGTCAGCAGACTGCCGGCCCCGACGTCGGTACCGCCGCCCGTTCCGTAGATCCCGGCCAGGGAGAGGTTCCAGGCCAGGTGCAGGCCGATGGGCAGCCACAGGCTGCGCGTGGCCGCGTAGGCGGCGCCGAGCATGAACCCCGCCTCGATGGAGATGGCCACGGCGCCCCAAAAGGTGAAGTCAGGGTTGACCACGTGAATCAGGCCGAAGACCAGGCCGGAGCATCCGATCGAGCCCAAGGTGCCGAGCTTCTCCTCCAACAGCCGGAACAGCACACCGCGGAAGAGCAGTTCCTCGACGACCGCCACGCAGGACATCAGTCCCAGTGTGATGAGCAGACCTTCGAAGGACCCCCACCCGGTCACGCGGTACCCGCCAAGGGCCATGATCAGGAGGATCGTGGCCGTGAACACACCGAACCCGAGAAGCGCGCCCCGACCGAGGCCGGGGGCGGCTTCGGCCAAGACCAGCTCGGTCGCGCTCCGGTGCTCCAGCCACCGGATGAGGCCGACGTACCACCAGAGGGCGATCACCGCGGTGCCGACGCCTACGATCAGCGCGATCACCGGGCCTCCGGACGCCGCCTCGTTGATCGGTGCGGTGACGATCATGACCACCAGGAGCACCGGGAACATGATCGCGAGTCGTGTCCAGGTGGACCGCGGCCGTCTCGACGAGGTCTCCGCGTGCGGAGGTCGTGGATCCTGCTGCTCTTCGGGTGACGGCTGTCGCTCGTTGGACGGGCCCATGGGTCTCTTCTCTCACTGCTCGGGCGCATCCGCGCCTCGTGGTGGCTACGAACAGCAAGTTACGGCGCGGGCGCACCGCCCGGCTTCCCCCCGGAGTGGGCAGTCGGCACATCGGTGTGTCCCCCGTGCGAGCCACACACCCGGTGAGGCCGGGCCTTCCCGGTCTCCCCGAGGTGGAGTGCGGGAGGCGCTCGGTCCCCCGCTTGAGGTGCGCGGGGGTGGGAGCGGGATCGGCTGTTCGGGATGGCGCCGGGCCCTGGCGTTCCCCGGTGAGAGGTAGGGATCCGGTTGGTCCGATGATCCGCCCGCCCACCCGAACCCCGGGGGTGGTCGTCCCGAGCCACGAACGGGGCACGGGTTGGCCCACCCGTGCCCCGACCACCTCGCCCCTCGGACCGTCAGCGGAACCGGCGGCTCAGTCCGTCCACCAGATGCACGTCGGCGACGGTCAACCGCACGTCCCCCGCGCTCACCGGCATCACCGTCGCCGACCGCACGTACACGCCGTGACTCCACCTGCGGCCGGTGCTCGTAGAGATCGCCTTGGCCCCCAACCTCCCCAACGCCCCGGGTGGCCCCGCCACCAACCGCAGCTGCCACCGCGCCCGCAGGATCGGCACCTCCAGGTAGTCGCTGTGTCGCAGCAACGGCAACCGACCCACCAACCGGGACTCCTCCCGGCCGGGCGGGCCCGGCACCGCCTCCAACGGGAAACGCTGCCCCGCGTCGGTGCCGCGCACCACCTCCAGCGCGTACGACACCCCCTCGGGCAACGGTGTGCCCAGCAGAACCTCCAGACGCAGATCCTGCCCGCGCCGCCCGGACGGGCGGATCCGGACCGACTCCACCGGAATCGTGGGCGCCAACGGCGACGTCTTCAGCCCCAACCGGTCGTTGACCGTGTAGTACGGGCGCACCTTGGTCCCCGTGCCATAGGTGGGTTTCACCGGCTGGGCGGCGTACTCGATGATCTTCTTGTAACCGACCACCCCGGCCAGGTGACGGCCCACGGTGCACTCGGTCCCGTCGGACAACATCAGCCGCAACTGCCACTTGTCGGAGTCGCCGTGCCGCCCGCGCGCGACCGCTTCCGGGTCGATCACCGCCGTGAACTCGCCCCCGTGCGCGACCGCGGACGGGAACTCGCATCGGCCCTGCGGCGAGCCGTGCGGCCGCACCACCATGCGGGCCCGCGCGTCGTGCGGCGCCCGTCCCAGCACCCGACCCTGGATGGTGATGAGGCCGTCGGCGACCTCCACGTGTTCGACCTCGGCGTGGTGCCGCGAACTCCGCACCTGAAGGATCAGCCGCCCCTTCGGCGAACGCGCGGGGATCACCAGGGACAGTCTGCTCGTGTGCGCGATGGACAATGGGAACCCGTGCTGGTGGATGGTCACGTCCCGCACCGGGGTCTCCTCCTCACCGTCCCGTTTCGGGGCGGCGTCCCCTCCGACCCTGCTCGTACGCTCCGAGGTGCCATCGACCCGGAACACCTGCCAGGTGCCGGTGGACAGGTCCAGCTCGGCGGCGTCCACCAGGACCCGACCGTCCGGCTCCGGGATCAGCTCCACCCGGTGATGCTCCCTGGCGAGCACCACCGCGTCCGGCACCCGTGAGTCGATCGGGTCGTGGACGCCCCCCGCGTCCACACCCGGCCCGAAGTCCAATTCCGTCACCCCGTCCGGTCCGACCTGAACTCGGCATGACGCCGGTATCTCCGCCCGCGGCATCGGCAGGTCCAGGACCGGGTGCGCGGGCATTCGGGTCCCGGCCAGGTCGTAGAAGAGCTCCTCGTGCCGACGCACCACGTTCACCGGATCGAAGCGTTCCGAATCGCTCAACGCCGCCGCCGACATGCGCCGCCGCAATTCGTCATCGCCCATCAGGTGGGCCAATCCCTCCGCGATGCCGGGGGCGGACTTGTTGGGGACCAGCAGGCCGTCCTCCCGATGGCGGATGATCGACGCCGGCCCGTGCGGGCAGTCCGTGCTCACCACCGGCAGCCCCGAACGCATGGCCTCCACGATGGTCATCCCGAACGGTTCCTCACTGGAGGTCACCGCCGCGAACGCACCCTGAGCCCATGCCTCCTCCACCCGAGGATGCGGACCCATCAACCACACCCGGTCCTGCAATCCGAGCTTGCCCACCAGCCTGTCGAGCGCTCCGCGCCGGCTGCCGCGCCCGTATATGCGCAGCGTCCAGTCCGGGAACTCGTCACTGATCATGGAGAACGCCTGAACCAGCAGGTCGTGGCGCTTGCTGGGGGCGAGTCGGCCCGCCGAGACGATCGTGCGCGTGTTGTGCCCGTTGACGGTGAACGGCGGCGCCGGCACCGAGTTGGGGATGGACAGCAGCCGCACACCCGGCAGCGGCATCCGCTCGGAGTAGGTGCGTGCGTCGGCCTCGGTGACCGTGACGAAGGCGTCCAAGCGCTGGTACTCCTCGGCCATGACCCGGAGCAGTTCGGGGGAGTGCTGTTCGTAGGTCAGGTGTTCCTGGCCGATCTTGACGATGCGATGGGGCGCGGCCCGCGCGATCACCACGTTCAACCCCGGACGGGTACCCACGACCACGTCGGCGTCCGTGGTGGCCAGGTACTCCTCCAACCGGTCGTCGGTGAGTCGGCTGTGCGTGGAGCCCCGGCCGTCCTCCGGGGGAAAGAGCAGGGGTGGCAGACCGGCCCGTTCCGACCCCTCGTACAACGGGCGTCCGGCGACCCCGATCGATTGCCCGTCATGTCGACGGATGTCGACCAAGGGACGCAGGGTGACCTGGGCGGGAACCGGAAGCACGGGGTCCGCGCGGTGCCGGAACACCGAGACGATCTCCACCTCGTGCCGGGCCGACAAGGCCGCCGCCTGGTTGGCGACCGTACGCACGGTGCCGCCGATGCCGTACATGTCGTTGATCAGATAGGCGATCTTCACTGAGCCCCCATGTTCCGGCGTCGCCCTTCGCACGCTGTCTCTTTACACATCTGACGCTGCCGACGAATAGAGAGGT
>NZ_FRFF01000150.1 GCF_900143625.1 Nocardiopsis sp. JB363 | reverse complement strand
GAGTGGGGGAAGTGCCGGGGGTGGACGGCGCGGCCACCGTCACGCACCCGAATACGGCTGTGCATCCGAGGTTCGCGTGTTACCCGGGTCACGTCAAGGACGGCAAGGCGAAAAACGTGCGCGTACCCGTCCTCAGGGAGCGCCGAGCGCCCCGGCGGCCAGGAACGCGCCGAGCCAGCCCAACCCCACCACCAGCGGCAGGCGCTGGATCAGCCCCGTGTGCCGGGACTCCTCCTCCCACGCCTGCCCGAACCACAGCGTGCCCGCGCCGGCGACCAGCCCCACCGCGCCCGAACCCCACCGCCACAGCGGATCCTGCACGGTGAACGCCACGACCACCGCGGTCACGGGGAGCGCGAAGAACACGACCGCGCCCACCGTGTCGTGGAGACGGTGGGCGCGTGTGGTCTCCTCCGGTGTGCCCTCGGGAGCCCCCGGCGGATAGCCGCGCATCGGGTCCATCGGGAACACCCCGGACAGGACCAACCCGACACCCAGCACGGCGATCGCCACCGCCGGCAAGAGACCGCCCCACGCGCCCGGAACCGCGACCGAGGCCACGGCGACGAGTGCGCCGCAGACCACGAAGTTCCCGGTCTGCACCCACCCGCGCGGACCCAGGGCCAGGGAACTGACCGGATGCCGCATCGACTCGTACCCGGGCCGGGTGAGCCCATCGATCAGGAACACCAGGACGAACAGCCAGGCGCCGGCCGCACCGGCCCAGAGGAGTGTCGTCATCGGAGCTGCCTCCATATGCGGGGGACGGGGGAAACGGGGCGCACGTTCGGATCGTCACGCGCTCCGGCCGGCGCTCTATGTGCCTACTCCGCGCCGGGGCCCTCGCCGAGGAAGAACGCGGTGGTGCGGTCGCGGGCGGCCTCGGCCTGATCGCGCGGGGTGCCCGAGGCGATGCCCGCCTCGGCCCAGGCGGCGCTGCTGTCGGTGATGAACCGGCGGCCCTGATCGGTGGTCTCCCAACCGTCGGCCTCCACCGGGGCGTCGATGTCGGTGCTCAGGTGCGCGGCCAATCCGATGAACGCCAGGTCCCAGCCCACGCCGGTCGCGCCCGGTCCGAACCGTTCCCAGAACCCCTCGACCTTTTCGGCGTCGGCGGTGTGCTCCAAGGTGAGGCGCGCGCCCTCGCCGTCGGGGTCGATCCGCGCCGCGATCCAGCTGACGTCACCCCCGTACTCCCAGGTGGCGTCGAAGGACCTGGGTGGTTCACAGGTCCGGATGGTGCCGCTCGCGTTGCCCTCGATCCGATAGGTGCCGCCCGGTCGCAGGTCGCCCGTGACGGGAGCGAACCAACGGGGGAGGCGTTCGGTCGAGGTGCAGGCCTGCCACAGGTCCTCGACGGTCGTGTCGTAACGCTGGGAGATCACCGACACCAACGTTCGCCGGCCCTCCCCGTCGCGTGTCTCCAACCCGCGCGTGACCGCCCCGATCTGCGCGTCCACGTCCAGATCCTCGTGCTCACCCATCGTCTTCCCCCTCCAAGCGTCGTCGTCGCCTACCCCGGGCGATCTCGGTCTCCAGGGCGGCCAGTCGTGGCACCCAGAAACGTCGGAACGGGTCCAACCAGGCGTCCACCGGACGCAGGGCCTCGGTGTCGACCGCGTACAACCGCCGGGTTCCCTCGGTGCGCACGGTCGCCAACCCGCTCTCCCGCAATACCCGCAGGTGTTGGGAGACGGCGGGCTGGCTGATCCCGAACTCCTCGCGGACCACCGCGGTCAACTCACCCGAGCTGAGCTCCCCGTCGGCGAGCAGCTCCAGTAGACGGCGCCTGACCGGGTCCCCGAGTACGTCGAAGGCGTGCATACGCGCACAGTATCAATGATCGCTTATATAAGCTATCTCTTATATGGATCGGAGGAAGTCCAACAGGGCCGTGTTGACCTCCTCGGGCCGCTCCTGCTGGGTCCAGTGGCCGCAACCCGGCAGGGTGATGTCCTCGCGCAGCTTCGGCACGATGTGCGGCAGCATCTCCCGCAGCTCCGGAACCCCCTTCAGGGCGGTGACCATGTCCCTGTCACCCACCATGTACAGCGCCGGCACCTCGATCCGCAGCCCCTGGAACGCCGCCATCAGCCCCTGGTTGCGGTCGATGTTGCGGTACCAGTTCAGCGGCCCCGTGAAGGCGTCCGGCGCCGAGTAGTCCTCGGTGAAGACCGCCAGGTCCTCGGCGGTCAACCAGGCGGGCAGCTCGGGAGGTTCGGGCAGCGACTCCACGATGGTCGCCCCCTCGGGGACGATCCACGGCACGGGCTCGGGGGAGGGGCCGTCACCGGAGGCGGTGACCAGCAACCGGCGCAGCGTGGCGGCCGGGTCCGCGGCCAGTTCGGCGTCGGCACGGCCGGGCTCCTGGAAGTAGGCCTGGTAGTAACGGTCCCCGTAAATCGCGCGGGAGGACTCGATCGAGGGCATGCCCACCGGCGGGAGCGGCGGGACGCTCAACCCGACCACGCCGCGCACCAGGTCGGGGCGGAGCAGGGCGGTGGTCCACGCGACCGGCGCGCCCCAGTCGTGCCCCACGACCACGGCGCCCTCGGCGCCCAACGCGGTGATCAGCGCGGTGATGTCCCCGACCAGGTGCGGCAGGGAGTACTCGTCCACGCTCGCCGCCCGGTCACTGCGCGCGTAGCCGCGCTGGTCGGGCGCGACCACCCGGTAGCCGGCCTCGGCCAGCGGGGCGAACTGGTGCCGCCAGGAGTACCAGCTCTCCGGGAACCCGTGCAGCAGCAGGACCAGCGGGCCCTCACCCTGCTCGGCCACGTGCAACCGCAGCCCGTTCACCTCGACGTGGTGGTGCTTGAGGTCCATGCCGGTTCCTTTCGTGGGGTTCGGCCACTCTAGGCGTTGGGGCGATGCCGAGGGAGGGCGGACCGGATCAACGCTCCCGGTTGAACGCCCACACCGACAGCGGGGCGAACACCGCGACCAGCCCCGCCGACCAGGCCAGGGTCCAGGTGACGGCGTCCCCGACCGGCGTGCCCGTCAGCAGGGCGCGGGCGGCGTCCATGACGTGGGTGACCGGGTTGATCCCGGCCCAGCTCCGCAGCCAGTCGGGCAGGGTCTCCACCGGCGCCGCCATGCTGGTGCCCAGAAGCAGCGGCAGGATCGCGATGAAGGTGACCGCCATGACGGCGTTCTCGTCGCGCATGAGCACCCCGAGGAACACCATCACCCAGCTCAGCGCGAACCCGAAGCCGATGGCCAGGGCGGAGGCGGCGATCGCCGATCCCGCGTCGGTCTCCACCCGGAACCCCATGAGGAAACCGATCGCGAACAGGATCAGCACGGTGATCACGTACCGGACCAGGTCGGCCAGGACCGACCCGAGCAGCGGGGCGGATCGGCCGATGGGCAGGCTGCGGAAGCGGTCGTAGACGCCCTTCTTCATGTCGATGTTGATGGTGAGCCCGGAGGAGAGCATCCCGGCGATGCCCGCGCCCATCACCATCACGCCGGGGAACAGGTATTGCAGGTAGGCGTCGGTGGACCCGGCCACCGAACCGCCGAACAGGTACACGAACAGGACCAGGAAGATCGCCGGGGTGATCACCCCGTTGACCAGGCTCCCCGGGTTGCGCAGGGTCTTGGCGAGACTCCGCCGGGCCAGGACGAGGCCGTGCCGGGGCAGGGCGGCGGGTCGGTGGGTCGAAACGGTGGCGCTCACGCGGTCTCCTCGTGGGTCTTCCTGGAAGCGCCGGTCAGGGCGAAGAACACCTCGTCCAGGCTCGGCAGGTGCAGGGAGAACTCGGTGACGCGCACGTCCGCCTCGCGCAGGGCGCGGGCCAGTTCCCAGGCGGTGTCGTCGCCGTCGACCGGGACGGTCAGGGTGTGGCCGCCCGGGTGGTCGGGCGCGCGGCCGGTGACCCTCTCCATGGCCAGGGCGGCCGTCGGGACCAGTGCGGGGTCGGTGGGGCGCAGCGAGACGGCCTGGCCTCCGACCACGCGTTTGAGTTCGGCGGGGGTGCCGTCCGCGATCACCCGACCGTGGTCGATCACGGTGATGGCGTCGGCGAGCGCGTCGGCCTCCTCCAGGTACTGGGTGGTGAGCAGGACGGTGGTGCCCTCGGCGGTGAGTTCGCGGACCATGCGCCACAGCTCCTCGCGCTTGCCCGGGTCCAGACCGACGGAGGGTTCGTCGAGGAAGACCACGTGGGGGCGGCCCACGAGTGAGGCGGCCAGGTCCAGCCTGCGCTTCATCCCTCCGGAGTAGGTGGAGACCGGGCGTCGGGCGGCCTCGGTGAGTTCGAACCGTTCGAGGAGTTCGTGGGCGCGGTCGGTGGCCCCGGCCTTGCCCAGGTCCAAGAGTCGGCCGATGAGGACCAGGTTGGCCGGGCCGGTCAGTTCCTCGTCGAGCATGGAGCCCTGTCCGGTGAGCCCGATGAGGCGGCGCACCCGGGCCGCCTCACGGACGACGTCGTGTCCGCCGACGGTGGCGGTGCCCTCGTCGGGGCGGGCAAGGGTGGCCAGGATTCGGATGGCGGTGGTCTTACCGGCCCCGTTGGGGCCGAGGACACCGAGGACGGAGCCGGGTCGGGCGGACAGGTCCACCCCGGCCAGCGCGGTCGTCTTCCCGAACCGTTTCACCAGACCCCGGGCCGCGAAGGCGTACTCGGTCATGGTGGTTCACCCGCTTTCGCAGTAGCGCTCGATTTCAAATGATTATGTCATCTGAATGATGACAGTATCTGAGTGGTCGCGGTATCTCAACGTAGGATGGGAGGAACGCCGGGGCGAGGAGGACGATGGTTCGGCTCAACAGGGCCCAACAGCAGGAACGCAACCGGGCGAGGGTGCTCGCCGCGGCACGAGAGGAGTTCTCCGAACACGGCTTCCGTGGCACCGGCATCGACCGCATCGCCGCGCGCGCCGAACTCACCCGAGGGGCCGTCTACTCCAACTTCCCGGGCAAACGCGCCCTGTACTTCGCGGCGCTGGCCCAGTCCGCCGAACAGGCCCCGCCGGGGAAGGTCGACGCCACCACCGCCGAACGAGCCCTGGGCGACTTCGCGCGCTCCTGGGTGTCCCACCTGCCCATCGGCGGCGACGAACGTGTGGGCGCCGACCTCATGGCCGAGATCACCGCCGACGCCCGGGTGAGCGCGGTCTTCGCCCGACTCACCATGCTGGAGTCGGTCCTGCTCGGCGCCGCCCTGGAGCACCTGGACCCGGGCGGCCGACGCGTCCAGGTGGCGCGGAGCGTGCTCACCACCCTGCATGGTGCCGGGCAACTGGCCGCCGCGGCCCCCGGCTTCACCGACCCCTTCACGGTCATCCGCGCCTGCGAACACCTGGCCGGGCTCGACCTGGAGGACACCTGGCCGCTACCGCACATCGCCCACGTCCCGCCCGCCCGGGCCACCGACGAACCCTGGCGGGCCCCCACGGGGTTCGACCTGCTGACCCGCGAGCCGGTGACGGTGGACACCGGGGTCGTGGTGGTGCTCGGCCCGCACCGGTTGGAAGCGGTGGAGGAAGCCCTGCGCGTCGCCCCCGAGGGCGTGCCGATCACCCTGGTCCCGGTCACCGACGACCCGGGTGAACTCCTGCCGCTGGTCCGGCTGGTCGTCGCCGAACTACGAGGTCACCTGTCCCGGTCCTTCCCCCTCCACGCCTGGACCCGGACGCGGATCGTGCTCGAACCGACGGTCGCCGCCGCGGCCGGTGTGGTCGACCCCGTCGAAGACACCGAGTCCGCGCTATTGGTCGAGGCCGGCCGGATCGTCGCCCGGGCCGAGGACCGGGGCGCGGGCCACGCGGTGGCCGCCTTCGCCGTCGACACCGTGCGGACGGGCGGCGCGGCCGAAGGCTGAACGAACGCTCATTCCGGGCGGTCGCCGTTCCGTGCGGCCTCCGCCCGGACCGCGTCCTCCGGGGACGTCCTCGCGATGAGCCAGGAGGACGCCTCCGCTCGCGGAATCCCGGCGTCCCACCACGCGCACAGCAGTTGCTCGGCGTCGGTCCCCGCCTCGGCGAGCCGCGCGGCCTCCTCCGGGAACAGGCCCAGACAGCGGTACAGCACCGCCTGGGAGGCCTCCACCCCGGCGCGGGCCCAGGGCGCCGCCCGCGCTCCTCGCCGGCCCGCGTCGATCCACCGTCGGGCCTCGCCCACCGTGAACCCGAGGCCGGTCCAAGAACCCGGGTTCTCGTGCGGATCGTGGTCGTCGAAGGCGACGTTCGTCGTGTTCTCTCCCAGCGTTCGGGGCCGGTGCCCGCCCCTCATGAGTCAATTTAGGTTGACAACACGAAGAAGCCAATCGAGGTTGACTCGAAGGCGGGGTGCACGGCTTCGAACCGCTCAAGGGCACGCGAGTGGGAACGCCGGGTGACGAAACGTTCCTACCGGGTCACCACAGGGCGAGGACCCGGCTGGGCCCGCCCGAGGCGTCCAGGCCCGGCAGCACGCCCACCGTGAGCAGCGCGCCCACGGGCGGCAGCCGATCCAACCCGGTCAAGGCCTCCAGCCCCCACCGGTCGGCGCGGCCGATCACCTCGTGGGCGGCGAAGTCGGTGGAGTTCCCCGGGTCGCTGCTCAACGTGTCCACCCCGAAACCGGCCACCGAGCGGCGCTCCACCAGGAACTCGCAGGCCTGCGGTGAGAACCCGGGGAAGTGCCACGTGCCATCCGACGCCAGGCCCCGCACCGCCGCGTCGCCCTCGGCCCACTTGGTGCTCCACCCCGAGCACATCAACACCGCCGTGCCCTCGGGGATCCGACCGTGCTCGCGTTCGAACCCGAGTACGTCGTCCACATCCACCGTGGTGTCGGGGTCCTCCGCCGCGCGCTCCCGGATGTCCAGCACCACCGCCGGAACGACCAGCTCCTCCGGTGTGATGTCGGGGACCAGCCGACCGCCGCCGATCACGTGTCCGGGCGCGTCCAGATGGGTTCCCGTGTGCTCGGTCAAGGTCCACCGCTGCATGTAGAACCCGAACTCCCCCTCCGGCGTGGGCGGGCCCAGTGACTCACGGACCGGCTTCTCCTCGTCCCAGGACGGCATGCCGGGGGAGATGGTGTGGCTGAGGTCCACCACCCGTCCGAAACCGTCGGGCCACGAACGCGCGCCCGAAGGTGGCGCGGAGGCGGCGCCGGGCGCGGCCCCTTCCGTACGCGAACGAACGGTCTCACCGGTTCCGTGCAAACACATGGGTCCCCCAGTCCTGGTTCTGTGACCCTCGAAGTATCCCCGGAACGCCACCCGCTTCAACCGGATTCTCATTCCGGGCGGCCGTTCCCCTCCCGTTCGGGCGGTCGGACCGATTGAATGGTCGCAACGTCCAGTGGGGGAGGAAGTCCATGCCCGAGGCCGGTTCCGAGTGGTGGAAGTCCAGCGTCGTCTACCAGATCTACCCGAGCAGCTTCAACGACAGCAACGGTGACGGGATCGGGGACCTGCCCGGGATCATCGACAGACTCGACTACCTCCAGCAATTGGGGGTGGACGTGGTGTGGCTGTCGCCGGTCTATCCCTCTCCGTGGGACGACAACGGGTACGACATCAGCGACTACACCGACATCGACCCCCGGTTCGGCACCCTCCAGGACTGGGACCGGCTCCGCGAGGGGTTGCACGAACGCGGCATGCGCCTGGTGATGGACCTGGTGATCAACCACACCAGCGACCGGCACCCCTGGTTCACCGCGTCCCGTGCGGGCGATCCCGGCAAGGACGACTTCTACTTCTGGCGTTCCGGACGTGAGGGCGGACCGCCCAACAACTGGGGTTCGGTGTTCTCCGGACCGGCCTGGACGCGTGACGACGAACGCGACGAGTACTACCTGCACCTGTTCAGTCCCTCCCAGCCCGACCTGAACTGGGAGAACCCGAAGGTGCGGTCGGCCGTGCACGAGGTCGCCCGGTGGTGGTTGGACCGGGGCGCCGACGGTTTCCGCATGGACGTCATCAACTTCGTGTCCAAGAACCCGAAGTTGCCCGACGGGCCGGTGATCGGCGACCACGGGATCTTCGCCGACCACGCCATCAACGGCCCCCGTCTGCACGAGTTCCTGCACGAGATGCACCGAGAGGTCTTCGACGGCCGCGATGTACTCACCGTCGGCGAGATGCCCGGGGTGAGCGTGGACCGGGCCCGGGTCCACACCAACCCCGTCAACCGCGAACTGAGCATGGTGTTCCAGTTCGAACACGTGGACCTCGACCACGGTCCCGGCGGCAAGTTCGATCCGCTCCCGTTGGACCTGGTCGCGTTCAAGGCCTCGTTGAGCCGCTGGCAGACCGGCTTGGGCGACGTGGGTTGGAACAGCCTGTACTTCAACAACCACGACCAGCCGCGGGCGGTCTCGCGCTACGGCGACGACGGGCGCTACCGGGTGGAATCGGCCAAGGCCCTGGCCACCACCCTGCACATGATGCAGGGCACCCCGTACGTCTACCAGGGCGAGGAACTGGGCATGACCAACGCCCACTTCGCCGACATCACCGACCACCGGGACGTGGAGACCCTCAACCACCACCGCACCATGGTGGCGACCGGGCGGGTCGACCCCGAGGCGGCGATGGCCGGTATCGCCCGGATGAGCAGGGACAACGCGCGCACCCCCATGCAGTGGGACGCCTCGGCCGGGGCCGGTTTCACCACCGGCACCCCCTGGATCGGGGTCAACGACAACCACACCGAGATCAACGCCGAGGCGGCCGTCGCCGACCCGGACTCGGTCTTCCACCACTATCGGCGCCTGATCGAGCTGCGCAAGGAACACCCGATCATCGTGCACGGCCGCTACACGCCGCTGTTGGAGGACGACCCCCGGGTGTTCGCCTACACCCGCACCCTCGACGGTCGGACCCTGTTGGTCCTGGCCAACTGGAGCGGGGAGGAAGCGCCGGTGGAGCTGCCGCAGGAGAGGGCGGGCACCGGCACGCGGATGCTCATCGGCAACTACCCCGAACCCGAACGGGTGCTCGCCCCGCTGCGTCCCTGGGAGGCGCGGGTCCACCTCCTGGACTGATAGCGGACCCTCGGGCCGATCACCGGATCGTGATCGGCCCGTTCGTCGCCCACGGCCCGTCCGTCAGTACGGTGTCGTAGACCAAGCGAGCGGGTTGGGAGCTTTCATGAGGGTTGTCATCGTCGGAGCCGGTGTGGGTGGGCTCGCCCTGGCCCGGGGTCTGTTCGACCAGGGGCACGAGGTCCAGGTGCACGAACGCGGAACCGGGCCGCGCACCGGAGGAGCCGGGCTGGGCCTGTACGCCAACGGTGTGGCCGCCCTGGCCGCGCTCGGGGTGGACGTGTCCGGGATCGGCCGTCGCCTGGACGGTCTGGAGAACCGTGACCCCTCGGGCCGGGTGCGCTACACCCTCGACGTCGACGCGGCCCGCGAACGCTACGGCTTCGAGGCGCGCACCGTGCCCAGGCGGGACCTGCTGGCGCTGCTCGCCGCCGACCTGCCCGAGGGCACCATTCGCTACGGGCGGATCTGCACCCGGGTGCGGGTCAACCCGGACGGTTCGGTGAGCGCGCTCTTCGGGGACGGCACCGACGCCACCGGCGACGTGGTGGTGGGCGCCGACGGGGTGCGGTCGGCCGCGCGACGTGACCTGTGGGACGGCGACCCGGCCCGCCCCACCGGATGGGCCAGTTGGCAGGCGCTGACCGAGGTGCCCGTGGAGGCCGCCGCCGGCACGGTCGCCGCGGTGGTCCAGGGCCGCCAAGGCATGTGCGGGATCATGCCGGCCGGGGACGGGCTGGTGCAGTGGTGGTTCGACGTGCGCTGGCGTTCCGACATCCCGAGCCCGGAATCTCCGACGAGCGTGCTGCGCAAGCTCTTCGGTGAGTGGAAGGACCCCTGGGTGCGCGCGGTCTTGGACCACGCCGCCGACGACGCCCCCGAGCTGTTCGAGCACGTCCGACACCGTGTGCCGAAGGTCTGGGGCGAGGGTGGGGCGACCCTGTTGGGCGACGCGGCGCACACCTTCCCTCCCTCCACCGCGCAGGGTGCCAACCAGGCACTGGAGGACGCCTGGGCGCTCACCCGGGTACTGGGGGAGGAGGGGGCCGAACGCGACCCCGCCCAGGCGCTGCGCCGGTACGAACGGGTCCGTCGTGGCCCGGTCTCCCTGGCCTCGTTGGCCTCCGGCGCGGAGGCCGTCATGCGCTTCTCCCCACCGCGTTTCCTGGGCCGCGAACGGCTCGGCGCCATGGCCACCCGCCAGTTCATCGCCTACCTGGGCGGGGTGAGCAACGTGCTGACCGACCGCACCCCCTGACCCGCGTTCCAGCCCGGGGTGCCCGCGAATCCGAACGGGCACCCTTTTATGAGTGGGCCGAGTCCATTAGGGTTTTGTGGGTGGCATGAAGAAGTGAATGTCGGTGTGAGGCGGCCTGGAGTAGTCCTGGTTCTGGCTGTTCGTGGTGTTCTTTCCGTGCTGCGTGGACGGAAATCCCCCCTGCGAATTCGAGAGCGGACATGGCATGGCTCATATTTTTCTGCCCGGCCCGATGATCACACGTCCAAGTGTTCGGGAGGCCCTGCGAGCACAGCTTCGTCCGCTCTCGAAGAACTCTCCGCGCGACGCCAGGAAAATCGTTCTCCTGCATGGTGAACGGGGCTCCGGTCGAAGCTCGGTCCTCAATTCACTGCGCGCCGAACTCGATGGTGAAACGGCCGTGGCCTGGCTCGACGCAGCGGATCCGCAGTACCGTGGAGTTGCCGCCAAGTTGACGGTTCTGGCCGAACAACTCGCCGGCCGCGCCAAAGGTCGCAAGAGGTTGTCCTTTCCCCGACTGCTGGTGGGGCTCGCCGCGCTCCGAGCGGGAGAGGACGCGCGTTCCGAATCCGGGATCCTCGGTGGTGAGCAGATAGAGAAGGCGTTGGCCAGGATGCGTCGGGTGTCCGGCTCCGGGCGGGTGGTGGCGGAGACCATCGGTGGCGTCGAGCTACGAGTGGACCTGGGCGTGGTGGCCATGGAGGGCGTCAAACTGCCCATCGTGTCGATCGGTGGCATGGTCAAGCGTGCGGCCCTGCGTCCCTTCGTGGAGTGGTACGCCGAGTCCGCGGGCTCGGAGAAGGGCAACGGGACCGGGGTCCTCGCCGAACTGGTCCGCGACGATCGGGACTCCTCCGGGCGGGACATGGACGTCGCGCTGTGCGAGGCGTTCCTGGCCGACCTGCACCACTCCCGCCGTGGCCGGGAACGCCATCCGGCCCCGGTGGTACTACTGGACAACGCCGACGCCGTCGACCCGGACGAACCGGCCGAGGCGGGAACTTCCCCGCGCACGGCGGGCAGGTCCTTCCTGCGGCTGTTGAGGGACTCCCGCCCCATCCGGTCCGAGGACGACGACACCGGTGGATTCGTCCTTCCCGTGGCGGTGGTCGCCACCGCCCGAAGGTCCCGTCCGGACCACTTCCTTCTGGAGCAGTCGAGGCTGCCGTCCTTCAGCGTGGACGACTGCGGCAAGCTCATGTCGTGGCGTGACCACAGGCCGGAGGTGGTCGACTCCGAGACCGCCCGCCTGGTCCACGAGTTCTCCGGGGGCAACCCCTCGGTGGCCGCCGAGGTGGTGCGCGTGAGCGCCGAGCACCCGGAGGACGGGGGTGTCCTGGACCGGGTGCTGGGACGGAACGACCTCGAATCGACCCTGCTGGACCGGTTGCTCGACTGGTCCGGGGCGCCCGAGAGCGACCGTGCCGCGTTGGAGGTCTGTGCCCTGTCCCGTGACCTGGAGTGCGCGGAACGGCTCGCCAGGGAGGAGGGGCGTCGCCTGAACCGGGTCGCCCCCCTGTTCTTCGGCGACGACGCCCCCGACTGGACGACCCCCTTACGTCACCTCCTGGTGCGGCGCTTCGCCCGTGACGACACCGGTGGGGAACGCTGGGTGCGCTACCACGAGGCCCTGGCCGGGTACTGTGAGCGCTCCGGTGACCCCACCGGGGCCCTCTACCACCGGTTGGCGTTGGGAGGCCTGGGAACGGTCGCGGACGAACTCCTCAGCGCCCTGACCGACAAGGGGGCCACGGATTCGTGGGAGGTCATGCTCGACGAGGTCACCCGTGCTCCGTGTCCGCACGTCGAGCACTGGGGTGAGGCCCCCGACGAACGCTTCGTTCGGCTGGAACGGGAGTCCGTCGGGGCCGGAATGGAACCCCACCGTGGTGAGGCCCGGCGTCTGGTCGCCGCGCTGTGGTCCCTGGCCGACCCCTTCGGCGGACCCGAGCGGGTGGACGCCCAGGACCAGGCCGCCTATGCCCTGATCGGGCTGCGCGGCCGGGTCACGAACACGGGTGTGCTCTCCAAACGGGAGGCCCGACACCGTGGGATCGCCGAAGAACTTCGTCGACGGGACATCACCTACCGCAGGTCCGCGCAGGACGACCCCCTCGTGCCGCCGAGACCGCGAAGCCGCGGACTCCTGGTCGGCTCAGTGGTCGTCTCCCTGGTGGTGTCTTTGGGCGCGGGAGGCGCGGTGGCCTTCGGACCGCACCTGGCCTGCGGGGGTCCGCTCTCCGGCCTGGTCCTCGTGGAGGGCGAGTGCGTCGGGGTCAACGATGGATCACACGTGTTCGACCCGGCCTTCACCGAGGTTCAAGGGCTGATCGAGCGGGAGAACACCCGGGTGGCCGGAGTCTCGGAGGAGGACGGTACCCCCGTGGCCCGGATCGCCCTGATGACGACGCTCACCCCCGACGGCCGCAGCCCCTTGGACACCGATCGGGTCCGGGCCGCCATGGAAGGGGCGCACGTGGCCCAGGTCCGGGCCAACCAGGACCAGACCTTCCACGGCGACCGCCCTTTGATCCAGCTGTACCTGGCCAACGAGGGTAGCCGTCAGCAGCACTGGCGATACGCCGTCGACCGGCTGGTGTCGGTGTCCGAGGACGACGTCCCGCTGCTGGCGGTGGCGGGTCCCGGTCTGAGCAGCAACAGCGCCGAGCGGGCCGCCCTGGAGCTGTCCGGTCACCGGATCCCCATGGTCAGTGGCATCGTCACCGCCGACGGTCTGGACGCCTCCACCGCCCCGGGTCTGATGCGCGCTTCGCCGACCAACTCCGAGTACGTCGCCTCACTGGTGGACTACGTCGAGTCCGAGCACCCCACCGCCGCGGGGATCCTGCTCTACGACAACACCGAGGACGACACCTACACCGCGACGTTGCGCGAGGCCTACGCCGAGCAGTTCGCGGACCACCTGCCCCGCAACGAGCTGGAGTTCACCGGGAGGGCCATGGGACAGACCGCTCCCACGGCCTTCGCCAGCGCGGTCAACCACATCTGCTCCCAACACCAAGGCCTGGACCTGGTGTTCTTCGCCGGGCGCGAGGACGATCTGGACGTGTTCGTCAATGCCCTGGCGGGGGAGAGGTGCATTCCGCAGAACCCGCTGACCATCGTGTACGCCGCGACCGGAATCACCGGTGACGCCGAGCTCCACCGGGACCTCGACGACGGCAACCTCGACCTGGCCATGGCCTCCTCCACACACCCGGGATGGGGCAGGGGCGACGTGGCACCCCCTGCCGGGTTCGACGGATTCCACGAGGTGTTCGTCGAACGGATCGACGCCGACCCCGCGAGGCTCGACGATGGGTACGCGATCATGCACCATGACGCCGTGGCGGTGACCGTGCACGCGGTGCGTCTGGCGTTGGAGGAGGTCGGGGGCGAAGGGTTGCCCACTCCGGAGGAGGTCCGGAACCAGCTCTACTACCTGCACGGTGCGATGGCGGTCTCCGGGGCGGGAGGGGACCTGGAGTACGTGGCCGGCAGGGAGGGCAACCCCGTGGGCAAGCCGGTACCGGTCGTCCTGTTGGGCCATAGCCATGGTGGGGTCGTGGAGGAGGCCGGGAGCCCTCCGGGTGAGCCCTACCTCACCGGGGAACCGGAGGTCCCCTGAGCTTCGAAGCGGGTCCGGGCAAGGGTTCGGATTTTTTGGAATCGGGCCAAGTGAGGTTAGACTAACCTTGGTTGTGGTCGGGTTTGTCCTGATCCGCCCGGCTTTCGTGCTGCCCGGACTCGGGTGTTCCCCTGTACGAAAACGGCCCGCCGAGTACGACGAGGCCGCATCCCGTGACGAAGAAAGCAGTGAGCATGAACCCCACTCTGCGCCGTTTCGGCGGTCTCGGACTCACCACGGCCCTGGCCTTGGGCCTGGTCGCCTGCGGTACCGACGATAGCGGAGGTGACGGCGACGCGGCCTCCGCCGACGGCACCTTCCCGGTCGAGATGGAGAGCGCGCTCGGGACCGCCGAGATCCCCGAGCAGCCCGAGCGCGTCGTCACCCTCGGCCAGGGCTCCGCCGAGACCTCCATCGCCCTGGGCGTGGTCCCGGTGGGTATCGAGAGCTACGAGTGGGGCGCCGACGACACCGGCTACCTGCCCTGGATCCACGAGGCCGTCACCGAGTCCGGCGAGGAACTCCCCGAACAGTTCACGGGCGCCGCCGACATCGACTTCGAGGCGATCATCGAACTCGCCCCCGACGTCATCCTCGCCCCCTGGTCCGGCATCACCCAGGAGGACTTCGACCTCCTCAACGACATCGCCCCCACGGTCGCCTACCCCGACCTGCCGTGGAGCACCGACTGGGACCAGCAGATCGAGATCATCGGCGAGGCGCTCGGAAAGCCGGAGGAGGCCGCCGGTCTGGTCACCGAGATCGAGGACACCTTCGAGCAGGCCGCCGCGGACCACCCCGAGTTCGCCGACCTGTCCTTCTCCTACGTCTACACCGACGGCCCCGGCACCCTCGGCGTCTTCCTGCCCGACGAACAGCGCGTGGCCATGGTCCGCGGCTTGGGCCTGGAGGTCGACCCCATCGTCGAGACCTTCCCCGAGACCGAGGGCACCGACTCCGCCCTCATCGGCCTGGAGAACGCCGACCAGCTCTCCGACAGCGACCTGATCTTCACCTTCTACAGTGACGCCGAGTCGCGCGCCGAGATCGAGGAGCAGGAGCTGTACGCGGCCATCCCCGCCATCGAGAACGACGCGGTGGTCGCCAGCGAGGACAACTCCTTCGTCACCGCCTCCTCCCTGATCAACCCGCTCACCGTCCCGTGGACCATCGACCGGTACGTGCCCCTCATCGAAGAGGCCACCGCCGGGCTCGACGACTGAACCATCGGGTGAACGTGAAGACACGCACGACGGCACCGCCCACGGCCCGGCCCGTCCGCACCGCGCTCCTGTTGGGCGCGGGCGTGGCGGCCCTGGCAGGGGCGATGCTGCTCAGCCTCGTCGCGGGCAGCAAGCCCACACCTCCACCGGAGGTGCTGCGGGTGTTCACCGGCGGCGCCGACCCCTACACCGTCACCGTGGTGGAGAGCCGGATCCCCCGAACGATCGTCGGTGTGCTGGCCGGGGCCTCCCTGGCGTTGGCCGGCACGCTCATGCAGGGCGTCACCCGCAACCCGCTGGCCGACCCGGGCCTGCTGGGCGTGAACGCGGGGGCCGCGGCGGCCGTGGTCACCGCCACCGCCCTGCTCGGACCCACCTCGGTGACCGGAACGGTCTGGTGGGCGCTGCCCGGCGCCCTGCTGGCCGGGCTGGCCGCCTACGCCGTGGGCACCCGCGGCGGCGACGGGGGCATGGTGCGTCTGCTGTTGGCCGGCGCGGTCGTCTCGGCCGTCCTCACCGCCTACGTGCAGGCGGTGTCGCTCAGCATGCCCGACGTCTTCGACAGCTACCGCTACTGGGTGGTGGGCTCCCTGGCCGGGCGCGGCATGGACGTGGTCCTCGCGGTTCTGCCGGTCGTGGGCCTGGGTCTGGTCATCGCCCTGTTCGTCATGGGCGGGCTCAACGCCCTGGCCCTGGGCGACGAGGCGGCCGTGGCCACCGGGGCCAACGTCACCGCGACCCGGGCCGGCGGGCTGGTCGCCGGGGTCCTGCTGGCCGCCGGAGCGACCGCCGCGGCAGGCCCCATCGCCTTCGTCGGCCTGGCCGTGCCGCACATGGTGCGTTCCCTGGTGGGTGTGGACTTCCGCCTCCAGGTGCCCTTCGCGGTGCTGGTCGGTCCCGTCCTGCTGTTGGTGGCCGACGTGGTGGGTCGCACGGTGGTGCGGCCCATGGAACTGATGGTCGGTGTCGTCACCGCGTTCGTGGGCGCCCCGGTGTTGTTGTACGTACTGCGCAGGACGAAGGGGGCCTCATGAGCCGCACGCTCTCCGAGCCCGCCCCGCACGAGACCGCTCCGGCGGAACCTCCCAAACCCACCCGAAGGGTGCTGCGGATCGGGCGCCTGGTCGCCATCCCCCTCCACCCTCGTTCCATCGTCATCGGCCTGGTGCTGCTGGTGGTGCTGCTCGCGGCGGCCGCCGCCACCGTCAGCCTGGGACGCCTGGGCATCCCCCTCGCCCGGATCCCCGCCGCGCTCGGTGGGGAGGGCGAGGCCACCCACCTGTTCGCCCTCGAACGTCTGCGCGGCCCCCGCTTGGTCGTGGCCGCCGGTACCGGTGTGGCCCTGGGACTGGCCGGCGCGCTGTTCCAGTCGGTCACCCGAAACCCCCTGGGCAGCCCCGACGTGATCGGGCTCGCGGCCGGGGCGGGAGCCGGCGCGTCCGTGGCCGCCCTCATGCTGCCCGGTATTGTCCCCGTCCCCTTGGGCGCGCTCGCCGGAGCCTCCCTGTCCATCGTGATCGTGTACCTGGTGACCGGAACGGGGCTGCGTGACCCCGGCCGACTCATCATCGCCGGGATCGGCGTGGCCGCCATGGCCACCGCCTTCACCCACTTCGTGGTGTCGGTGATGGCCCGGGACGAGGCCGGGGTGCTGGCCTCCTACGTCAACGGAAGCCTGACCGCCCGATCCTGGGACCACGCCGCCACCATCTGGGTGGCGGTGGCCCTGGCGGTTCCGTTCGTGCTGGCGTTGGCCGGCCCCATCACCGTCAACGAGATGGGCGACGAACTCGCCGACTCGCTGGGCGCGAGCGCCACCACCACGCGCACCGGAGCGGTCGTGCTGTCGGTGGTGCTGTCGGCGGCCGCGGTGAGCGTCGCCGGACCCATCGCCTTCATCTCCCTGACCGCGCCCCAGATCGCCCGCCGGCTCAGCGCCGCGCCCGGCCCCAACCTGCTGCTGTCCGCGGTGGTGGGTGCCCTGCTCCTGGTCTGCGCCGACCTGGTCGTGCAGCGGTCACCGGTCGGCGACGGATTGCCGGTCGGCGTGTTCACCATGGCCCTGGGCGGCGTGTACCTGGGCTACCTGCTCATCCGCGAATGGCGAAAGGGAACCCTGTGAACGGCGAAACCACCCCGGTGCTGTCCGCTCGGAGCCTCACCCTCGGCTACGGGGGCGACCCCGTCGTGTCCGACCTGGACCTCCGGGTCGAGGAGGGCGAGTTCGTGGTGATCGTGGGCCCCAACGGGTGCGGGAAGTCCACCCTGCTCAAGGCGCTGGGCCGGGTGAACAAGCCGGTCCGGGGCAAGGTCATGTTGCACGGGGACGACGTGCGCTCCCAACGCGCCAAGGCGGTCGCCCGCAGACTGGCGCTGCTGCCACAGAGCCCGCTGGCGCCCGAGGGCATCACGGTGCGGGCGCTGGCCGCCCGTGGGCGCTTTCCCCACCACACGCTGCTGCGCCAGTGGAGTCCGGAGGACGAGGTCGCCATCGCCGACGCCCTGGAACTCACCGGCCTGTCCGACCTGGCCGACACCCAGGTGGGATCGCTGTCGGGCGGACAGCGTCAACGCGCCTGGGTGTCGATGGTGCTGGCCCAGGACAGCCCTACGCTGTTGTTGGACGAACCCACCACGTTCCTGGACATCGCCCACCAGTACGACCTGTTGGAGCTGTTCGCCGAACTGCACCGGCAGGGCCGCACCATCGTGGCGGTCCTGCACGACCTGGCGCAGGCGGCACGGTTCGCCACCCGCCTGGTGATGATGCGCGACGGGGAGATCGTGGCCGACGGACCGCCCGCGGACGTGGTCACCGCCGACCGTGTGCGCGCCGTGTTCGGGTTGGACTGTGACGTGATGCCCGACCCGCGCACCCGGACCCCGTTGGTCATCCCGCACGAGCGGGCGGTGCCGGACGGGCCGCGCGAACCCGAGGGATCCGACCCCGCCCGAGTGGGTTAGTCGCCGTCTCGTCGACCACGGGGGTCATCCGTTCGGGTGCCGAAGGTTCCGACGACCTCCGGGTGTGCGCGAGGGGTACCATCCGGTCGGTATGCTGTCTCGGATCAACAGTCGACTCGCCACCGGGGACGGGGGCATGAGGTGGTACGGGACATGCGCGGTGCACAGCGGACGGTCGATGGGGACACCCCGCGAGGAACGGTGCCCGAGCGCCTGCTGAGCGCCGCCACCCGGCTCTTCGCCGAACGCGGCTTCGAAGGCACCTCGGTGCAGGAGGTCGTGGCCGCCGCGGGTGTCACCAAGGGCGCCATGTACCACTACTTCGGTTCCAAGGACGACCTGCTCTTCGAGGTCTACGCCCGGGTGCTGCGCATGCAGACCGAACACCTGATGGCGATCTCCTCCCGGGACGCGCCGGTCGCCGAACGGGTGCACGCCGCCGCGGCCGACGTCATCGTCACCACCGTCGCCAACCTCGACGACAGCACCATCTTCTTCCGCTCCATGCACCAGCTCGCCCCGGAGAAGCAGCGCAGCGTACGCGCCGAACGCCGTAAGTACCACGAGCTGTTCCGGTCCATGATCGAACAGGGCCAGAGCGAGGGCGTCTTCCGCGCCGACGTCCCCGCCGACCTGGTCATCGACTACTACTTCGGTTCCGTGCACCACCTGAGCACGTGGTACCGGCACGACGGCGCCCTGACCGGCAGCGACGTCGGCGAGCACTTCGCCGATCTGCTCCTGGCCGGTCTGCGCCCCCAGGGCTGACCCCCGCACAAGCGACAAGGGCCGGGAACCCGAGGGCGGATTCCCGGCCCTTCACCTCGTGCGTGACCTCACGCGTACTTGCGCAGCTCCGCGCGGCCCAGCGAACGCAGGTGCACCTCGTCGGGTCCGTCGGCCAGACGCAGTGAACGCACGCCCGCCTGCCACGCGGCGATCGGCACGTCCTGGCTGACCCCGGCGGCGCCGTGCGCCTGCACGCACTTGTCGAGGATCCACTCCACGGTGCGCGGGGTGGCGATCTTGATCGCCTGGATCTCGGTGTGGGCGCCCTTGTTGCCCACGGTGTCCATCAGGTAGGCGGTCTTGAGCACCAGCAGACGCAGCTGCTCGATCTGCACCCGCGCCTCGGCGATCCACTCGCGGACCACGCCCTGCTCGGCCAGCGGGCGACCGAACGCCACCCGATCCAGCACGCGCCGGCAGGTGATCTCCAAGGCTCGCTCGGCCATGCCCAGGGCGCGCATGCAGTGGTGGATCCGGCCCGGACCCAGCCGGGCCTGGGCGATGGCGAAGCCCTCGCCCTCGGCGCCGACGAGGTTCTCCGCGGGCACGCGCACGTTCTCGAACAGCACCTCGGCGTGGCCGCCGTGGTCGCTGTCGTCGTACCCGAACACCGTCATGCCGCGCTCGACGGTCACCCCGGGGGTGTCGCGCGGCACCAGCACCATGCTCTGCTGCTTGTGCCGGTCGGCGTCGGGGTCGGTCTTGCCCATCACGATGAGGACCTCGCACGCAGGGTTGAGCGCCCCGGTGATGAACCACTTGCGGCCGTTGATCACGTACTCGTCGCCCTCACGGACGATGCCGGTGGTGATGTTGGTGGCGTCGGAGGAGGCCACCGCCGGCTCGGTCATCGCGAACGCGGACCGGATCCGCGCGTCCAACAACGGCTCCAACCAGCGCTTCTTCTGGTCGAGGGTGCCGAACATCGTCAGCACCTCCATGTTGCCGGTGTCGGGGGCGGCGCAGTTGAGGGCGATCGGGGCCAGACGGGGGCTGCGCCCGGTGATCTCGGCCAGCGGTGCGTACCGGAGGTTGGGCAGCCCGCCGTGCTCGGGGTGCCCGGCCAGGAACAGGTTCCACAGACCCTGCTTCTTGGCCTCGGCCTGGAGTTCGCCCACGATGGGGGGAATGGCCCAGGGGTCGTCGCGTTCGGCGAGTTGGGTGTCCATCACCGGTTCGGCCGGGTAGACGTGCTCTTCCATGAAGGCCAGGAGCCGCTGTCGCAGCTCCTCGGTCTCGGCGTCGTAGGCGAAGTCCATCTAGTCCTCCTTGAGCATGGTGTGTGCGCGTTCCACCAACGGTGCGACCACGTCGCCGATACCGTCGAAACCCGCCCCGACGGTCAGGCCTTGGCCGTGCCGGAAGTGAATGCCCTCGGCGATCACCGCGAGCTTGAAGCAGCCGAAGGCCACGTACCACCCGAGCCGGGACACGTCGCGGCCGGTGGCGGCGGCGTACATCTCCACGAGTTCGGCGGAGGAGGGGAAACCCTCGGCGGAGGTGGCGGGATGGTCCCCACCGGTGACCGGACGTTCCCGGTACACGAGCATCAGACCCAGGTCCACCAGCGGGTCGCCCAGGGTGGCCATCTCCCAGTCGAGTACCGCGGTGAGCTCGCCGTCGTCGGTGACCAGAACGTTGTCGAGCCGGTAGTCGCCGTGCACGATCGCGGGCGCGGACGGCTCGGGGATGGTCCGGGCCAGACGGTCGCGCAACTCGTCGATGCCGGGGATGTCCCGGCTGCGCGAGGCCTCCAGCTGTTTGCTCCACCGGCGCACCTGACGCTCCAGGTACCCGTCCGGGCGACCGAAGTCGGCGAGCCCCACCGTGGCGGGGTCGACCGCGTGCAGCCGCCCCAGGGTGGTGACCAGCCGCTCGGCAACGGCGTGGATCCCGTCGGCGCCCAGCGGTCCGATCTCCTCCTGGGTGCGGAAGGCGGTTCCGCCCACGTGCTCCATGACGTAGAACGGGGCGCCCAGCACCTCGGTGTCCTCGCACAGGTGGTGGGTGCGCGGGACCGGCACGTCGGTGTCGCGCAGCGCCGTCATCACCCGGTACTCGCGCGCCATGTCGTGCGCGGTGGCCAGCACGTGCCCCAGCGGCGGGCGGCGCACCACCCAGGAGCCGGTGCCGTCGGTGACCACGTACGTCAGGTTCGACTTGCCGCCGGTGATCACGTGACCGGTGAGCGGACCCGAGACCAGGCCGGGAACCTCCCGATCCAGATAGGAGCGCAGCCGATCCAGGTCCAGTCCGGGAAGCCCCTCACCGGTGCCGGTGTTCTCGTCGCTCATTCGCTCTCCTCCTCGGCGAACACCTTGGCCTGGATGCGGCGCATCCCGGTCAGCCAGGCATCGGTGTCGGTGGCCCTGGCCGCGTAGTAGTCGGCGGCCTCCGGGTGCGGCAGGATCAGGAACCGGCCGTCCCGCAGGGCCACCAGTACGGTGTCGGCGACCTCCTCGGGCGTGATGGCCCCGGGGGAGAGGATGGCCTGGCCCCGGTCACCGGCGTCGTCGAGCATGCCGGTGCGCACACCCAGCGGGCACAGGCACTGCACGGTGATCCCGCGGTCGCCATAGGTGGCCGACAGCCATTCGCTGAAGGACAGGGCGGCGTGCTTGGTCACCGAGTACGGCGCGCTGCCGAGCATGGTGAGCAGCCCCGCCCCGGACGCGGTGGTGACGAAGTGACCTCGGCCGCGCGCCAACCAGCCGGGCAGCAGCTCACGCGCGGCGCGCACGTGCGACATCACGTTGACCTGCCAGGAGATCTCCCAGTCGGCTTCGGACGCCTCCGGGCCGCCGCTGCGAGCGACCCCGGCGTTGGCCATGTACAGGTCGATACCGCCCAGGTGGGCGTCGGCCTCGGCGATGAGCGCGGTCACCCCCGCCTCGGAGGCCGCGTCCCCGGGCACGGCGATCCCGCCGATCTCACCGGCCACGGCCTCTGCGGCGGCGGCGTCCAGGTCGTTGACGACCACGCGGGCCCCGGCGGAGGCCAGCCGGCGGGCCACGGCCGCGCCGATGCCGTTACCGGCACCGGTGACGACCACGCCGGCGTTCTTGGGGTCCAAGGACATCACATACCTCCGGTGAGGGTCACGCCGCCGTCGAGGACCAGCGTGCGGCCGGTGATCCAGGAGGCGTCGTCGGAGAGCAGGAACGTGACCGCGCCGGCGACGTCGTCGGGCACACCGAGCCGGTTCAGCGGGTACTGGGCGGCGACCTTCTCCTCACGGCCGTCGTACAGCGCCTCGGCGAAGCGGGTCTTGACCACGGCGGGGGCGACCCCGTTCACCCGGATGTCCGGGCCGAGTTCGACCGCGAACTCCTCGGTGATGTGTCGGAGCATCGCCTTGGACGCGCCGTAGAAACCGATCCCGGGGGCGGGCTTGAGACCGGCCACGGAGGACACGTTGACGATCGACCCGCCGTGCTCGGACATCCCGGCCCGGTACACCTTCTGCACCCAGGAGATCGCCGAGAGGGCGTTCACCTCGAAGATCTTGCGGGCGGCGTCCAGGTCCAGGTCGACCATGCGACCGTAGACCGGGTTGATGCCGGTGTTGTTCACGAACAGGTCGACGGCACCGAACGCCTCCTTGGTGGCGGCGATGGCGGCGTCCTGGTGTTCGGGGTCGTCGCCGCGCCCGGGGACCCCGATGGCGTGTTCGGGGCCGCCCAAGGCCTCGACCGCCTCTTTGAGGGGGTCGGGCTTGCGCGCGGTGACGCAGACGCGCGCGCCCTCGGAGACGAGCCTCTGGGCGATGGCCAGGCCGATACCGCGACTGGCACCGGTGATGATGGCGGTGCGGCCGCCGAACCGCGAAGTCATGCGTACTCCTTAGACCGACTGGTCGGTATGTCAAGGCGACCCTATGTCCGCGGGGCGCGCGCCGCAAGGGGTGAAGGACCCCGGCGAGAGTGATCATGGGGTCGCACGGGAACATAGGGGACTCGTGTGGGACCGAGACGCGTCCCCACGCCCGTTTCCGACATCCCTTCCCGACAACGAAAGGCATTCCATGGCTACCGAGGTCAAGGACGTCCCGGAGAACCGCCGCTACGTCATCACCTCCGACGGTGAGGAGGCCGGGTTCGCCGAGTACATCCTCACCGACACCATGATCACCTTCACCCACACCGAGGTCGCCCCCGCCTTCGAGGGCAAGGGCATCGGTGGCACGCTCGTTCGCGAGGCACTCGACGACGTGCGCACCCGCGGCCTGTCCGTGCTGCCCATGTGCCCGTTCGTCAAGGTCTGGATCGAACGCCACCCCGAGTACGCCGACCTCGTCTACCGCTGAGCGTGTGACCACCGACCGACCGGGCAGGACCGCGGGGCAGCCGAGAGCCAGGAGGCAGGACGTTGGGCATCGATTACGGGCGTGACATCGAATTCGGAATCTTCCCCTCGCCGGAGGCGGCGGCGCTGGACAGCACCTGGGCGGTGATCGACGCCGCCGAACGCGGCGGGCTCGACTTCGTCGGCATCCAGGACCACCCCTACCAACGCCGCCACCTGGACACCTGGGCGTTGATGGCCACGGTCCTGGCCCGCACCGAACGCCTTCGGGTCTTCCCGGACGTGGCCAACCTGCCGCTGCGGCCGCCCGCGATCATCGCCAAGAACGCCGCGAGCCTGGACGTGCTCTCCGGAGGCCGCTTCGAACTGGGGCTGGGCGCCGGAGGGTTCTGGGAGGCCATCGAGGCCATGGGCGGCCCCCGGCGCAGTCCGCGCGAGGCCGCCGACGCCTTGCTGGAGGCCATCGAGGTGATCCGCCTGCTGTGGTCCGACCAGCGCTCGGTGCGCTTCGAAGGCGAGCACTACCGCCTGGCCGGGGTCAAACCGGGCCCGCCGCCCGCCCACGACATCGGGATCTGGTTGGGCGTTCTGGGGCCCCGTCTGCTCAAGGCGGTCGGCAGGGTTGCCGACGGTTGGGTGCCCTCCCACGCCTTCGCCGGCCCCGACAAGCTCCCCGGCATGCACGAACGCATCGACGAGGGCGCCGCCGAGGCCGGCCGCGACCCCGCCACCATCCGCCGCGTGTACAACCTGTGGGGCGCCATCGAGAAGGGGAGCGGTGCGGCGGGTTCCTCTGGCTCGTCGGGCAACGCCCTGGACGGCCCGGTCGACCAGTGGGTGGAACGCATCACCGAGTTCGCCGTGGAGTACGGGATGGACACCTTCGTCCTGGGTCCGGCGGGGGAGTCCGCCGAGCAGGTGGAGCTGTTCGCCGCAGAGGTCGCCCCGGCGGTCCGAGAGGCCGTGCGGCGGGCCCGAGGCTGAGCGAGCGCTGGAGATATCGCCATCCCCGCGCCAGAGCGTCGGAAGACCGAACTCGACGTGATCATCGGCCGAGACCCTGTGCATGATCTACATCGTCAAGGTAGCGCGTGATCGACATGGTTCACGAGCACCCTTGTCCTATAAGCCCCAGCTGTCCCAGACATCCCAGAGCAAGCGTGTCCACGTCGGGGCCGTGCGTCGGCCCCGACGTGGACACGGGGGTGAGAACCCGAACTCAGGCGGTGGTGTCCAGGGTCAGCTTCCCGATGGTGCCTCGCCCGCGCAGGTCCTCGTGGGCGCGGCGGGCCTCCGACAGCGGGTAGCTCCGGCCCTGGATGGGGCGCAACCGTCCCTCGGTGACCAGGGTGAACATTTCCCGCATGGCGGTGCCGACCACGTCACCGGGGAGCATCCAGGCGTGCGGCAGCCACATGCCGCTGACCGAGGTGGAGAAGCGCATGAGGTTGGGCAGCTGCACCGGCTTGGGCGCTTCCCGCGAGGCCATTCCGTAGAACGCCAGGCGCCCGAACGGCGCCAGCGCTCGCACGCTCTCGTCGGTGACGCGCCCGCCCACCATGTCGAGCACGATGTCCACGCGGCGGCCCTCGTTGGCCTCGATGAGGGCGGCGGTCATGTCGGGTGCGGCGGAGTCCACCACGGCGTCGGCGCCCAGTTCCAAGGCGAGCTTGCGCTTGTCCTCGCTACTGGCCACGGCGATCACCCGGCCGGCGCCGAAGTGCGCGGCCAGCTGCACGGCGAGGGTGCCCACGCCTCCGGCGGCGGCGTGCACCACGACGGACTCTCCGGGTTCCATGCGCACGCTCTTGCGCAGCAGGATCCAGGCGGTGGCGCCTTGGACGACGAGGGCGAGGGCCGCTTCGTCGGAGACGCCCTCGGGGATCTCGAAGGTCATGTTCGGGTCGGCCACGGCCTTCTCGGCGTAGCCGCCGCCTCCGTTGAGCAGGCCCACGACGCGGCGGCCGTCGGCGGTGCGTCCGGCGATCTCGGCGCCGGGGACCATGGGCAGGGTGGAAGGCGCCAAGTAGCTGTTCTCGGCTTGGTGGGTGTCCGCGAAGTTGACGCCGCTGCGGGCGACGTCGACCAGGAGTTGCCCCGGTCCGGCTTCGGGGTCGGGCAGTTCGGTGGGGGTGAGGACCTCGGGTCCGCCGAACTCGGTGATCTGGATGGCGCGCATGAACGGGTCCTTCCGTAGGGGAGGCATACCGACCAGATGGTATGACATGGGCGGGTCGGTGCCGTGGACGCCCCGCCGGGCGCCCACGGACACCGTCAACGACGCCGGGAACGCCCGCCCGAACGTCTGCCGCCCGAACGCCCGCCGCCCGAACGGCGAGCGGAACGTCCGGTGGAGCGGCTCCCGCCCGTGCCACGGAAGCCGCGGGAGGACCGGGAGGACCGGGAGGCGCCTCCGGAACGCTTGGCGGAGGTGCGTCGGGTGCCACCGCCGGCCTTCATTCCCTTGGGCCTCGCCGTGCCGCCGCCGCGTGACGCGCCGCTGTTCCGGGAGGACGATCGGTCGCGGGAGGGGGCGTCACCGAACAGGCCGCTCGACCGTGCCGTCGAGCCACCGCCGCTACGACCGCCCCCTGCCCCGCGCGACCGGCGTTCACGTCGCGCCGCCGTGCCACTGGAGGGAACCTCCGAACGCGAGGCGAAGCCACCACCGGTACGGCGGGCGGGGCGGGAGGCCGAACGGCTCGCCCCCGACCGTGACGAGTGGGCGCGCTGCCCGGAGCGTGGCTCGGCCACCCGTTCGCGCCGTTCGCGCACGGGAACGTCGCCGCGTCGCCGGACCGGACGGAAGGTCTCCCGCGCCACCAGCGGCGGGCGTACCCGTCGGGTCGCGATGTAGCCGCGCCGGGGGTGGTGCCAGTGATGTCTGGGCCGGTAACCGTACTCGGGATAGCTGCGGAAGTCGGCGTAGTGGGAGTGGTAGAACTCCGGTTCGCGTTCGTGCAGGAGCACGTCGATGGTGATGGCGGCGCCGAGCACGAGTCGGCGCAGCGGCCAGGGCAGGTCGTAGGCGAACTCCAGCGCGTAGCGGTCCTCGGTGGTGAAGAACCGCCCGGTCAGGCCGGGGTGTTCCTTGCCGATACGGGCGATCTCGGTGCCGGCGTGGTCGAGGACGTTGAAGTCCCAGCCGTTCCAGTCGCCGCGGATCTCGGCGATGGTGCGACCGCGCGGGTCGTTGAGGCGAAAGCGCGACCCCAGGAAGGAACGGTCCTGCACGATGATGCCGTAGGGCTCGCCGTGCGGTCCGGTCACGTGGATGTAGGGCCGGCCGCGGTCCCAGGGTTTGTCGAGGGTGAGCAGCGGGCGCCCGTCGGTCCCGTAGACGCTGAACCGGTGTGGACGGTGGGAACCGCCCCGGTGGGACCAGGCGGTCATATGCTCGTTCACGTAGGCCAGGGAGTGTCCGGACTCGCCGAGGACCTCGTAGTGGCCTTCGCTGGAGTACAGGTGTCGGGGCTGTTCGATGAGGAGTACCGGGGCGGTGAACAGGGGTGCGTGCATGTCGGGGGCCTTTCCGGCGACGTCGCCGCACCGGGCGACGAAGGGTGTTCGGTCGGGGCGGGGCTCGGGAGAACCCGGTGGAACCCGTCGTCGGGCTTCGACGCCCACATTCGCCGCCGGGTTCCGGATCCGTCGCCCGCCCTCACTCGGCCCAGGGCAGCGGCATGGTCCCGTCCTTGCCGGGCACGGAGGCGTGGCCCCCGGGGACCATGCACACCAGCGCTTCTCCGGGGGCGGTGCCGGTGCGGACGCGCCGAAGGGAGTCGGCGGGGATGGTGACGGCCTGTCCCGTGGTCACCTCGGCGGTGCGGCCGTCGACGGTGACTTCGAAGCCACCGGTGACGGGCATCCATACCTGGTCGCGGTCGATCCTGTGTTCGGGTGAGGTGGAGCCGGGCTCCATCCGTACTCTCCAGGTGCTGAGCTGATGGCTTCCGCTCGTGGGGGTGGCCAGGGCGGTCATCGTGCCTGCCGGGGTCGTGGTGGTGCGTTCCTTCTTCGGGTCGACGACGTTGACGGCCATGGTGGACTCCCTGTGAGTAAAGTAGGTTGACTCGCTCAAAAGTAAAGGTGCTTTACTCGTGCGTGTCAAGTGAGGTCGCCCGTGCGCGTCACCTTGAGCGCACGTGAGGGAGGAGCCCCGGTTCCTGTGTGAGGATGTCGAACATGAGCGCGAACGATCCCCTGAAGGACACGGAGCTGACCTTCCTGTTGGGCATGGCCTTCCAGCTGGCCCTGGCCGAGTTCGTACGACGACTCGACGCCGAGGGCTACGACGATCTGCGTCCGGTGCACGGGCTGGCCTTCCAGGCGATCGGTGCCGGCGGGATCACGAGTACCGAACTCGCCACGCGGCTGGGGGTCACCAAGCAGGCCGCGGGTCAGATCGTCACCTACCTCGAAGGGCGCGGTTACGTGCGCAGGGACGAGCACGCCGCGGGAGGGCGTCGCAGGCTCGTGGTGCTGACCGATCAGGGGCGCGAGCACCTCGCGGTGGCCGGGCGCACGCTGCACGCGTTGGAGCGGCGGGTCGGTGCGGAACTGGGCGAGGGCGGGGTCGATCTCCTGCGGGAACAGCTCGCCGTGTTGATCCGGGAGTTGTCCGAGGGGGACCCTCCGCCGCTGCGTCCCACCTGGTGAGGTCGGTTCGGGTGGATCGGGGCTTGCGCGGGAAAACCTAACGTTGTTAGGTGGAGTCGACATCACGACCCCCGAGGAGGCCCCATGGACGCAGCGCAGATCGTGACGACCGTGAACGGACCCGTTCGCGGCACCCCCTCGACCCGGGCGGAAGAGGTCACGGTCTACCGTGGCATCCCCTACGCCGCCGCGCCCTTCGGTGAGCACCGCTTCGCCGGCCCGGCACCGGCGCCCTCCTGGAGTGAGGCCCGTGACTGCTCGGTGTTCGGCCCGCCCCCGCCTCAGGGCACCCAGCTCATCGGCGCCGCGCACTGGGACACCGACACCTCCCTGGGCTGCCTGGTCCTGAACGTGTGGACCTCCGCGTCGCCCGACGCCGAGGCTCCGGTCCTGGTGTGGATCCACGGCGGCGCCTACATCGTCGGATCCGGCGCCGAGGGCACCTACGAGGGCTCCCACCTGGCCGCAGAGGGCACGGTGGTGGTCAGCGTCAACTACCGGCTGGGCTTCGAGGGCTTCGGACACGTGCCCGGGCGCCCCGACAACCGGGGGCTGCTCGACCAGGTCGCGGCTCTGCGCTGGGTGCGCGACAACATCGCCGCGTTCGGTGGCGACCCCCGCAACGTGACCATCGCGGGTGAGTCCGCGGGCGCCGGTTCCGTGGTCGGCCTCATGGCCATGCCCGATGCCCGTGGCCTGTTCCACCGGGTCATCGCGCACAGTGTGCCGGGCGACATGATCACCATCGATACCGCCCGACGGGTATCGGAGTCGGTGGCCCGGGCCGCCGGGGTGCCGTTGGCGGCCGAGGCGTTGGCCGCGCTGACCCCGGAGAAGGTCCTGGCGGCCACCGACGCCGTCCTGGAGGGGAGCGGCACGTCGAGCGGGGGAGTGCGCACCAAGGCGTTCACCTGTTACGCCCCGGTGGTCGGGGGCCCCGAGCTGCCCGAGTCACCACTGGAGGTCATCGCCCGAGGCGAGGTCGCCGACGTGGACCTGCTCGTCGGCCACAACACCGAGGAGTACCGCCTGTTCACCGAGCTCGGCCAGGCGGTGGAGATCGACGGCGAGGACGCCTTGGCGATCACCGCGACCCGTCTGGGGTTGGGCGAGGACGCAGTCGGGGTCTACCGGTCGGTCCACCCCGACGCCTCGCTGCGCGGTCTGTTCAACGAGATCCGCGGCGACGCGATGTTCTGTGAGTACTCGGTGCGTTTGGCCGAGGCGCAGGCCACCGCCGGGGGACGCGCGCACTTCTTCCGCTTCGCGGCCCAGAGCCGCACGATGGAGGGCCGACTGGGCGCCTGCCACGCTTTCGATCTGCCCTTCGCCTTCGGTAACCTCGATAGTGACCTGGCCGTCTTCCTGTGCGACGGTGAGCCCGACGAGGGGCTGCGTGCGCTGTCGGCGCGGATGGTCGCGGCCTGGCGTGACTTCGCCGCCACCGGTGACCCGGGATGGCCCGCGGTGCGACCGGAAGCCACCGTGGTGCGGGTGTGGGACGTGACCGACTCCGTGCGGGAGGGCGACGACTCCCCGCTCCGCGGGCTGTGGTCGAAGGTGGACTTCGCGCCCCGGTAGGCGCCCGAGGACACCGGCTCCGGAATAACATGCGAGTAGGGGGTTCGTGGTGTCCGAGGGGACTGTGGTGGTGGAAGACGTGTCGGATGCGTTGTCGGAGGCGCGCGAGGACGTCGCGCGGTTCCTGCTGTCGTACAAGTTCGCCATCGACACCCTGATGGCGAAGGTGAACATCCTCAACGAGGAGTTCCGCTACACGAACGACCACAACCCGATCGAACACGTGAACTCCCGGCTCAAGTCGCCCACCAGCATCCTGGAGAAGGCGCGCCGGCGCGGGGTGCCGTTGGACCTGGAGAGCATCTCCAAGGAGATCCTGGACATCGCCGGGATCCGGGTGACGTGCAGTTTCGTCTCGGACACCTACACGATCCGGGACATGTTGTCCGGGCACGAGGACATCGAGGTAGTGGAGGAGCGGGACTACGTCCGCTCGCCCAAGCCCAACGGTTACCGGAGTCTGCACCTGTTGGTGCGCACCCCGGTGCGGATGTCCGATCGGACCGTGGAGGTTCCGGTGGAGATCCAGATCCGCACCATCGCGATGGACTTCTGGGCGAGCCTGGAGCACAAGATCTACTACAAGTACGCCAAGTCGGTGCCCCAGGACCTGTTGGACGAGCTGCGGGCGGCGGCCGAGACCGCGAATCGGTTGGACGAGACGATGGAGCGGTTGCACGACGAGGTGCGCGAGCTGGGGGACCGTACCCAGGAGCCGTTGCCGGGGCCGGAGGAGCTGCGCAGGCTCCCGATCGCCGATGAACTCTTGGGGGCTCTGGCGAAACGGGTCAACGCGCGGCGTACCGACTGACCTCGGCAGGCCGCACTTTCGGTGTGCCCCGACCGTTTGGCGGGTGCTCCGACCGGTAACTCGTGGGAGAGGGGATCCGTCCGCTCTCGGGGGAGGAACCGGTCTTGGACACCACGATCACTTTGACGGTGGACGGTGAGCGGCATGAGCTCACGGTCGACACCCGCACCACACTGCTGGACGCGCTACGCGATGGCCTGGGGGTGTACTCGCCGAAGAAGGGGTGCGATCACGGCCAGTGCGGCGCCTGCACCGTGCTCTTGGCGGGTCGGCGCGTGTTGGCCTGCCTGGCGCTGGCCGTCGCCCACGACGGTGCGGAGGTGACCACCGCGTCCGGTCTCGGGAAGGGGGACGACCTCCACCCGGTCGCGCGGGCGTTCCTGGACCACGACGGTTTTCAGTGCGGCTATTGCACGCCGGGGCAGATCTGTTCGGCGGTGGGCATGTTGGCCGAAGCCGACCAGGAGTGGCCCAGCCACGTCACCGAGGACCTGGACGCTCCCGTGGAGATCGACGACGCCGAGATCCGTGAGCGTATGAGCGGCAACATCTGCCGTTGCGGCGCCTACCCGGGCATCGTCGACGCGATCAGGGAGGTATCCCGATGATCCCCTTCGCCTATTCTCGCCCCGGGGGAGCCACGGAGGCGGTCGAAGCCGTCACCGACGACCCGGGAGCGGTCTTCCTGGCGGGTGGCACCAACCTGGTCGACCACATGAAACTGGGGGTCGCCTCGCCCACCACCCTGGTGGACGTGCGCGCGGTGGTCGGTGCCGGCATCGAGGAGCTGCCCGGGGGCGGGGTCCGGATCGGCGCCGGGATGACCAACAGTGAACTGGCGGCCCACCCGGTGATCCGCCGCCGCTACCCGCTGCTCTCCTCGGCTCTGCTGGCCGGGGCCTCGGGGCAGCTGCGCAACATGGCCACGACCGGCGGGAACCTGCTCCAGCGCACCCGCTGTGTCTACTTCCAGGACGTCACCACCCCCTGTAACAAGCGTGAACCCGGGAGCGGTTGCTCGGCCCTGGAAGGGCACGGGCGGGACAACGCCGTCCTGGGCGCCTCGGACCAGTGCGTGGCCACCCACCCCTCCGACATGGCGGTGGCGTTGCTGGCCCTGGACGCGGAGGTCCATGTGCTGGGCCCGGCGGGGGAGCGCCGGGTGCCGCTGGCGGACTTCCACCGTCTGCCGGGGGCCGAACCCGAGCGTGACACCGTCCTCGAACACGGTGAGCTCATCACCGCGGTGGAGCTGCCCGCACCGTTGACGGAGGCCCGGTCGGCCTACCGCAAGGTGCGCGAACGGGCCTCCTACGCGTTCGCCCTGGTGTCGGTGGCCGCGCTCGTGCGAGTGCGGGGTGAACGGGTCGTGGACGCGCGGATCGCCTTCGGCGGCGTGGCCCACGCCCCTTGGCGGGCCCGGCGGGCCGAGGAGGTGTTGCGGGGCCGACCGGTGACCGAAACGGCCTTTCGAGTGGCGGCGGAGGCCGAGTTCGCCGAGGCGCGCACCGGCCGGGACAACGCCTTCAAGGTGCCCTTGGCGGTCAACACGTGCGCGGCGGTGCTGCGCTCTTTGACGGGGGTGAACGAGTGAACGGCGAAGTGACGGGCACGGTGGGCACGGTGGGCAGCGGAACGAGGACCGGGGCCATCGGTGCGCCGATGGAGCGGCTGGAGGGGCGGGCCAAGGTGACCGGCACGGCCCCCTATGCCTACGAGCATTCCTTCGAGGGTGCCTTGTACCTGCATCCGGTGCTCTCGACCGTGGCCCGGGGACGGGTGCGTTCGGTGGACCCGGCGCGGGCCGAGGCGGTCGAGGGGGTACGGGTGGTCCTGACCCCGTGGAACGCCCCGCGCCTGGCCCGGACCGACGACCGCGAGTTCACCATCCTGCAGGACGACGAGGTGTTCTTCCGCGGTCAGTTCGTCGCCGCCGTGGTCGCGGACGGCCCCGAGATCGCGCGGCAGGCCGCCGACCTGGTGGTCGTGGACTACGAGGCCCATGATCACGAGGTGGACCCGTCCTCGCCCGATCGGGAGACGTATCGGCCGAGCGCGGACGACACCGGGGTGGAACCCGACACCGAACAGGGCGACGTGGAGGGCGAGCTGGCCGCGGCCATGGTCCGCGTCGACCAGACCTACCGGACACCGCGCGAGTACAACAACCCGATGGAACCGCACACCACGGTCGCGCTGTGGGAGGGGGACCCCGATCGGCTCACGCTGTACGACTCCACCCAGGGGGTGCACGTGGTCCGTGGGACCATCGCCGAGGTCCTGGGGCTCGACCCCGAGCTGGTGCGGGTGGTCTCCCCGCACGTGGGCGGTGGGTTCGGTTCCAAGGGGTCGGCGCACGCCCACAACGTCCTGGCCGCCTTGGCCGCGCGTGCGCTGCCGGGACGACCGGTGAAGTTCGCGCTGACGCGGCGACACATGTTCTCGCTGGTCGGGTATCGGCCGGACACGAGGCAGCGGATCCGGATGGGCGCCGCGGAGGACGGCCGGCTCGGTGTGCTCGTCCACGACGTGATGGAGGCGACCTCCCGGGCCAAGGAGTACGCGGAGATGAGCGGTGCGTGCACGCGGATGATGTACGCGGCCCCCGCTCGCCGCACGACGCACCGGTTGACGCCCTTGGACGTGCCGATCCCGTTCTGGATGCGCGCGCCCGGCGAAGCGCCGGGGATGTTCGCACTGGAGACGGCGATGGACGAACTCTCCTACGCCTGCGGTGTGGACCCCATCGAGCTGCGGGTGCGCAACGAACCGGAGCGGGACCCCGAGACCGGGCTGCCGTGGTCCGGGCGGAATCTGGTGGAGTGTCTGCGTCGGGGCGCCGAGCGGTTCGGTTGGCGGGATCGGGATCCCGAGCTTCGAGCGCATCGGGACGGTGACTGGTGGGTGGGCACCGGGGTGGCCTCGGCCACGTACCCGAGGCTGACCATGCCGGGGTCGGTCGCCGAGATCGCCCATGAACAGGACGGGTCGTACACGGTCTCCATCGGGGCGGCCGACCTGGGCACCGGTACCTGGACGGCGCTCACTCAGATCGCCGCCGACGCCCTGGGGTGCGACACCGCGAGCGTGCGCCTGCGGATCGGGGACACGGACCTGCCCTCGGCCAGTGTGGCGGGTGGTTCCTCGGGGACCTCCTCGTGGGGTTCGGCCGTGGTCGCGGCGGCCCGTGCCTTCCGGGAGGAGCACGGGAACGAGCCGGCCGTCGGGGCGCGGTCGCGGGCCGGCACACCGGAGAACCCGGACCAGGAGAGGTACGCGTTGCACTCGTTCGGTGCCCACTTCGCCGAGGTGCGGGTCAACGCCGACACCGGCGAGGTGCGTGTGCCGCGGATGCTGGGGGTCTTCTCCGTGGGGCGGATCATCAACCCGAGGACGGCGCGCTCGCAGTTCGTGGGCGGGATGGTGATGGGGTTGTCGATGGCCTTGCACGAGGAGGGCGTGGTGGATCCTCGGTTCGGTCATGTGGTCAACGGGGACCTGGCCGAGTACCACGTGGCCGCGAACGCGGACGTGGGTCTGGTGGAGGCGGAGTGGTTGGAGGAGTCGGACCCGCACGTGAACGCCTTGGGTGCGGCGGGGGTCGGTGAGATCGGGATCGTCGGCAGTGCCGCGGCGGTGGTCAACGCGGCCTTCCACGCGACGGGTCGGCGGGTGCGTGAGCTGCCTTTGACCCCGGACCGGTTCCTGTCCTGAAGCCGTGGCCGACCCGGGCCGACCCGGTCCGGGTCGGCCCGGGTCGGCCTGGACCGGGTCGGGACTCGGCGTTTGGGGTCGGTGGCGCAGGGTAACACTGCCTGTGGGAGCGCTCCCGGTCTGTACACCGGAGGACGCGAGAAAAGATGAACACCGACCCCGCTACCCCCGCGACCACCCCCGATCTGCGTCGCACCCTGACCAGGACCGCCGTCCTGGGCGCGGTGACCCTGCTCGGTCTCGGCCTCGGTGCCGTCCCGGCCTCGGCGCACGGCTCCATCGTCGACCCCGCCGCCCGGGCCTACGGCTGCTTCGAGCGTTGGGGCGACGACCACCTGAACCCGGACATGGAGCAGGAAGACCCCCTGTGCTGGGAGGCGTGGCAGGCCGACCCCAACGCCATGTGGAACTGGAACGGCCTGTACCGCGAAGGTGTGGCCGGTGACCACCAGGGCGCCATCCCCGACGGCACGCTGTGCAGTGGCGGACAGACCTGGAGCGGCAGGTACGACGCCATGGACACCGTGGGGGAGTGGCGGACCACCCCGGTGGGTGAGGACTTCACCCTCCACCTGCACGACGGCGCCCAGCACGGCGCGGACTACTTCCAGGTCTACGTCACCGAGGAGGGCTTCGACCCGACCACACAGGAACTGGGCTGGGGCGACCTGGAACTGGTCGAGGAGACCGGATCCTACCCGCCCGTGATGGACATCGAAATCGACGTGAGCGTCTCGGGCCGCACCGGAGAGCACATCGTCTACACGATCTGGCAGGCCTCGCACATGGATCAGAGCTACTACTTCTGCAGCGATGTGGACTTCGGCTGATCCGGAGGCCGAACGATAGACGGGGCCGGGGGTGTTCCTCCCCGGCCCCGTCATCGGTGTCGCGGTACTACTTGCCCAGACCGGCGCGGCGCAGGGCGTCGGCCATGGCGCCGGAGGCGCCCGGGGCGTTGTCGCGCCCGCCCCGACGGTCGCCACGGCCGCCGCCGTTGCCGCCACGTTTGTCGCCGCCGCCGTTGCCGCCACGTTTGTCGCCACCGCCGTTGCCGCCACCACCGCTGCCGCGACGACGGTCGCCGCCGCGCTCGGCGCGTTCACCACGGTCGCCACGGCCGCCGCTCTGCGGGGCCTCGTCGTCCAGGCGCATGGTCAGCGAGATGCGCTTGCGCGGGATGTCCACCTCCTGCACCTTGACCTTGACGATGTCACCGGGCTTGACGATGTCGCGCGGGTCCTCCACGAACTTGCGCGACAGGGCCGACACGTGCACCAGGCCGTCCTGGTGCACGCCCACGTCCACGAACGCACCGAAGGCGGCCACGTTGGTGACCACGCCCTCCAGGATCATGCCCTGTTCCAGGTCGTCCAGCTTCTCCACACCCTCCTTGAAGGTGGCGGTGGTGAAGGCCGGGCGAGGGTCGCGGCCGGGCTTGTCCAGCTCGCTGAGGATGTCGGTGACGGTCGGCAGTCCGAACTTGTCGTCGACGAAGTCCTCGGGGCGGATGGCGCCCAGGGCCTTCTTGTTCCCGATCAGCGTGGGCAGGTCGGCGCCGGCCGTGTTCAGCATGCGTCGGACCACGGGGTAGGCCTCGGGGTGCACCGCCGAAGCGTCCAGCGGGTCGTCGCCGGCAGGGACCCGGAGGAAGCCCGCGCACTGCTCGAACGCCTTGGGGCCCAAACGCGGCACCGAACGCAGGTCCTCACGGGTGCGGAAGGGGCCGTTGGCGTCGCGGTGGGCGACGATGTTGCGGGCCAGGGTGGAGGTCACCCCCGACACCCGGGTCAGCAGTGGCGCCGAGGCGGTGTTGACGTCCACGCCCACACCGTTCACGCAGTCCTCCACCACCGCGTCCAGTGAACGCGACAGCTTGGCCTCGGCCAGGTCGTGCTGGTACTGGCCCACCCCGATGGACCTGGGGTCGATCTTGACCAGTTCGGCCAGGGGGTCCTGAAGGCGGCGGGCGATGGAGGCGGCGCCGCGCAGGGACACGTCCAGGTCCGGTAGTTCCTCGGAGGCGTATTCGGAGGCGGAGTACACCGAGGCGCCGGCCTCGGACACCATCACCTTGGTGAGCCCCAACTCGGGGTGGCGCTTGATGAGGTCACCGGCGAGCTTGTCGGTCTCCCTGGAGGCGGTGCCGTTGCCGATCGCCACCAGGTCAACCTCGAACGCGGCGCACAGCTTGGCCAGCCGGTCGATGGAGCCGTCCCAGTCACGGCGTGGGACGTGCGGGAAGACCGTGTCGGTGGCCACGACCTTGCCGGTGGGGTCGGTGAGGGCGACCTTCACACCGGTACGCAGACCCGGGTCCAGGCCAAGGGTGGTGCGGCTGCCCGCGGGGGCGGCCAGCAGCAGGTCGCGCAGGTTGGCGGCGAAGACGTTGACGCCGTCGTCCTCGGCCTGCTGCCACAGGCGCATACGCACGTCGATGTCCAGGCGGACCAGGATGCGGGTCCGCCAGGCCCAGCGCACGGTGTCCTGCAACCACTTGTCGGCGGGGCGGCCCCGGTCGACGACGTCGAAGTGGGAGGCGATGGCGTTCTCGAAGCCGCTGCGCGGCACGATGCCGTCGGGGCCCGCCTCGGGGGTCTCCTCGGGATCCAGGCTGAGGGTGAGGACCTCCTCCTTCTCGCCCCGGTACATGGCCAGGACACGGTGGGAGGGCAGCGCCGTGAGGGGTTCGGAGAAGTCGAAGTAGTCGGCGAACTTGGCGCCGGCCTCCTCCTTGCCCTCACGGACGGCCGAGCCCAGGCGTCCTTTCGCCCAGAGGCGTTCGCGCAGGTGCCCGGTGAGGTCGGCGTCCTCGGCGAAGCGCTCCACCAGGATGGCGCGTGCGCCGTCCAGGGCGGCCTTGGTGTCGGCCACGCCCTTGTCGGTGTCCACGTAGGAGGCCGCGACCTCCTGGGGGTCCTGGGTCGGGTCGTCGAACAGGCCGTCGGCCAGGGGTTCGAGGCCGGCCTCACGGGCGATCTGGGCCTTGGTGCGGCGCTTGGGCTTGTAGGGGAGGTAGATGTCCTCCAGACGGGCCTTGGAGTCCGCCGCGTTGATGCGGGCCTCCAGCTCGTCGTCCAACTTGTCCTGGGAACGGATCGACTCCAGGATCGCGGCGCGGCGTTCGCCCAGTTCGCGCAGGTAGCGCAGGCGTTCCTCCAGTGCGCGTAGCTGGGCGTCGTCCAGCGTGCCGGTCACCTCCTTGCGGTACCGGGCGATGAAGGGCACGGTCGATCCGCCGTCGAGGAGCTCGACGGTGGCGCGGACCTGGTGTGCGCCCACGCCGAGCTCGTCGGCGATGCGCTGGTCGATCGTGGGTGTCACAGGGGTCGTCACTTGCTCAACGTCCACTCTTCGGCTGTTCGGTGCGCGGACATTCTCGCGGCGCACGAGGGTGTTGTCACCCCGGCACGTCGTCGGTCCGTCACACCCAGGTTCCCCCATCCGTGGAGGTGGTCGGTCCCGGCGGGGTTCAGGGGCCGCTGCCGTCGAGGTAGTCGGGGGCGTAGAACTCGTCGACGGGCGTGGGGCCGCGGTAACCCTGGCACATGCACTGTCGGTAGGTGGAGTCGGACTGTCCCGTCCAGCGCCCGGGGATGACGACCTGGGTCAGGCAGCGCTTGGTCTCCTGGTCGTGGAAGACGAGGTTGTGGCCGCAGCCGCAGATGGGCTGGGGGTTTCCGGGGCGGCCCTGGTCCCCTTGGAGAGCGCGAGGGTCGTGCTGGTGGGGCTGGAGTTGTCGGGTGATCCGGCGTCTGGTGGTGTGCCGGCCCGCGAGGTAGCCCCCGACCGCGATGGCCACCCCGATGACCATGGAAACCGGATCCATGCGGTGACACTCTCCTTCGCCTCGAAACCCCTGCGCCTCGGTGGGCGCTCATTCCCATTGTCACCCATACGACGGCGAGTGACGAGGAGAAGGTTCCCGCTTCGGCGGTGGCGGTTTCCGAAAGTTTTCCAAAGGAAATTCTGCAAAGATCTTTTTGCAAAGATGTCTTTGGAGTAATGTTCCGGTATGAGCGAGGAACCCGAACCCACCGCACCCCGGCCCATGGACGTGGGTGCCGAGGCCCTGCGCGGCCTGGCCCACCCGCTGCGTGCCCGCATCCTGGACGATCTCCAGTCCCGGGGCCCGGCCACCGCCACCATCCTGGGCGAACGCCTGGGGGAGAGCAGCGGCTCCACCAGCTACCACCTGCGCCAACTGGCCCGCTTCGGGTTCGTGGAGGCCGACCCCGGACACACGGGCAAACGGGACCGTTGGTGGCGGATCCGCTCGGGCGGCTGGCGTTTCAACGGAATCGACCACCTGCGCGACCCGGCCACCAGGGAAGCCGCGGAGATCGTCCTGGACCGCTACTACGCGGGGCGCCGGGAACGTCTCGACCGCTGGCACGCCCTGGTCGAGAAGCGGCCCGACGCCCCGAGGGTGCGCCGCTGGCGACAGGCCATGCAGGACTCGGTCTCCCACGCGCGGATGACCCCGGAGGAGACCGAGGAGTTCGCCGGTGAGCTCCAGGACTTCATTCGCGCCTGGACCCACCGTTTCGAGGGCCGTACCGCCCAGAGCCATCCCGACACCGAATCGGTCGAGTTGCAGACCGACCTGTTCCCCGACCTCGTCGAGGGGGACGTCGAACCCGACGAACGGTAGCGCCACCTGAGAAACCACCCCCCATCAGGAGCCCCACCATGACCACCGGACCCACCACCTCGAACACCGCCCGCCCCGAACGTCTGGGCGCCGACTTCCACCGCTTCTGGGGCGCCGGCGTCTTCACCAACCTGGCCGACGGCATGCTCGTCGTGGCGCTGCCGCTGATCGCCGTCTCCCTCACCCAGGACCCGCTGCTCATCTCCGGGTTGACCGCGGTGCGGTTCCTGCCCTGGCTGCTGCTGGCCCCGCTGTCGGGGGTGCTCATCGACCGTGTGCACCGGATGCGCGCCATGGTCGTGTCCAACACGCTCGCCACCCTGGTCATGGTCGCCTTGTTGCTGTCCCTGGTGACCGGGAACCTGTCGATCCAGGTGCTGTACGCGGCGATCTTCGCGGTCATCGCCTGTGAGACCGTCACCGATCCGGCCGGCCGGATCGCGGTGGTCCGACTGGTGCCCAAACGTCTGCTGGACCGGGCCAACAGTCGGGTCGAAGGGGGCCGGTTGGTCGCCCAGGACTGCCTGGGACGGCCGGTGTCCGGGTTCCTGTTCGCCGCCGGGGCGGCGGCGCCACTACTGGGGATCGCCGGTTCCTACGCCCTGTGCGTGGTGTTGCTGTGCGCCGTCCCGATGGTGTGGCGCCGCTCCGTCCCCGCGGTAGAGGAGGACGTGTCCGCCGAACCCGAGGGGTTCCTGCGTTCGACCGGGGAGGGATTCCGGCAGGTCTTCGGTGATCGGATCCTGCGCGGCAACATGTTCTGCAACGCGGGGATGATGATCGGCGTGAACATGGGCGGCGCCGTGCTGGTGCTCTACGCGCGGGAGGGGCTCGGCGTCCCCGCCGTGCTCTTCGGGGTCTTCACCTTGTCGTCCGCGATCGGCGGTGTCCTCGCCACCGTGGTGACCGACCGGCTGATCCTTCGATGGGGGCGGCGGATGGTCGTTCTCGGCGGCTACCTGGCGGTGGCGGCCTGTTCGGTCGGTGTGGCCCTGGCCCCCGACCCCTACATGGCCTTCGTCGCCCTGTCGGGGCTCGGTTTTTGCGTCGTGGCCTCCAACATCGCGGCGAGTCCCTACCACCAGACCGTGGTCCCCGACCATGTGCGCGGGCGGGTCGCCGGGGTCAGCAGGATGATCGGTTGGGGCGTCACCCCGATCGGGGCGCTGTTGGGCGGGCTGATCGGACGCGTCGACCTCGCGCTGCCGTTCCTGGTCGGTGGGCTGATCATGGCCGTCACCGCGCTCCTCGCCCGGAAGGTCATCGTGGAGACGGCCCGCCGGGCCGACCTGGCACTGTCCGAGGAGGCCCGGGAGGGCTGAACGAGACGGGCCCGCCGAATCAGGAAGATCCGGCGGGCCCGGCGGTCGGTGCCGTCTCAGGCCTGCTCGCGCAGTTTCTTGAGGGTGGTCACGTCCTCGGAGTGGGGGCCCTCCGGGCCGGGGGTCTCCAGGGTGATGGGGACCCCGGCGGTCACCGGGTGGCGGAACAGCTCGGCGAACGGCTCGGCGCCGATGTGGCCCTTACCGATGTTCTCGTGCCGGTCCTTGTTGCTGCCGCACGGCGCCTTGGAGTCGTTGCAGTGGATGAGCTTGAGCCGGTCGGCGCCCACCACCTCGCCGAAGCGGTCCAGTGCCTCGCGCATGCCCTCGACGGTGGAGATGTCGTGCCCGGCCGCGAACAGGTGCGCGGTGTCCAGGCACACACCCACGTTGGGATGCCAGTCCAGGGCCTCGAAGTAGGGGACCAGGTCGTCGACGGTGGCGCACAGCACCTGGCCCTGCCCGGCCATCGGCTCCAGCAGCAGCGGGGGCACGTCCTCGCCCAGGCGCTCCAGCATCGGCAGCAGCCGTTCACGGGCGCGGGCCAACCCGTCCTCACGGGTGCCCGAGACCGCCGAACCGGTGTGCATGACCGCGCCCAGCGCGCCGATCCGAGCGCTGCGCCGCAGCGCGTGCTCCATCGAGGTGATCGACTTGGCGGCGGTCTCCTCGTTGGGGGTGCCCGGGTTGATCAGGTAGGGGGCGTGCACGAACACGGGCAGGTCGGTGCGCTCGCGCATCATCGCGTCCTGCGTGGGGTCGCCGTCGTTCGTGGCCCACCCGCGAGGGTTGGACACGAACACCTGGACGGTCTCGGCGCCGATCTTGTCCGCGTAGGCCAGGCCCTTGGTGGCCATACCGCCCGCGACCGGAACGTGCGCTCCGACCGGGGACTGAGGTCTTTGTTCGGTGTTGTTCATCGTCGAACCACCTTAGGCCGTGCGGCCGCTCACACGGGCGGCGGTCCTCAGCGACGTTCGCGCAGTTCGGTGAGCATCCCGGGGAGTTCCCACAGCACGGTGACGTGGCCATGGTCTGGCAGCATCCGTAGTTCGGTCCCGGGTACGAGCCCGGCGGTGTGCGTGGCGTGCACCAGGGGCACCACGGTGTCCTGGTCACCGTGCGCCACCAGGAACGAGGCGGCGACGGCCGTGGGGTCGAAGGTCCAGGGGCGGCCCTGGACCCAGGCGTCCTGGGTGTAGCCGCCCACCCCTTGGGCGAACGCCTCCTTGGCCGAGGCGGCCAGGTGCGGGACGTGTCGGGTGGCGAACAGCTTCCGGTCCGGTTCGGGCCACTCGGAGGGGCCTTCGCCGAGGTTGCGCTCGCCCCATTCCAGGGCGGCCTTCTCGTCGGGCAGCCGCATCATGGCGCACTCGTCCGGTGAGTAGCCCTCCCAGGCCGGTGCCCAGGCGAAGTCGGTGACCCCGCCCAGGACGACCGTGCCGCGCACCCGGTCGGGCAGCAGGGCGGCGGTGACCACACCGTAGGGGCCGCCGGAGGAGTGCGCGGCCACCAGGAACCGGTCCAGGCCCAGAGCGTCGGCGAAGGCGGCCATGTCGTCGGCCCAGTCGGTGAGGGTGCGCCCCGGGGCGGGGGCCGAACCGCCGTACCCGGGCCGGTCCGGGGTGAGCACCCGCAGACCGGCTTCCGCGAACTCGGTGTGCTGGTCGCCCAGGTTCCGTCGGCTCATCGGGGCGCCGTGGAAGAACAGGACGGGGGTGCCGTCGGGGTCGCCGATGTCGGTGTAGGCGACCTCGCGCCCGTGGAGTTCGACCGTGGTGTCCCGCATGCAGTTCGCGCCTCCCGCTCGGTGGTGCCCGCACTCTAGGCGGCGCCCTCTCCGGCGGCAAGCAGGGGACACGCCTTGTGGTCTCTCACCGTCGCGGGGGCAGGGGCCGGTTGGTGTGGACGCGGCCGTGCGGGTCCACCCGATCCCGGATCGCGACGAGCCGTGCCAGGGTGTCGGGTTCGTACATGCGTGCCACGTCCGTGGTGGGGACCGGACCGAAGTTGAGGTTGCCCGCGAGCCCCAGGGTGTGTTCGGTGAACAGGCCGGTGGCCTCCGCGCGCAGATCCGCCATGGCGTCGGTGTCATGCGGGGTGGCGAAGGTGAGCGCGCCCAGGGTGTGGGTGGCGGCACGGTGGCTCACCGAGGCCGGAACCTTCGGTGGTCGTGACATGGCCCCGCCCAGGTGACGCAGCGACCCCAGGCTCATGAAGGGACGGTCGGCCGCCAACAGCTTCGACAGCGCGGTCATCGCGTCCTCGCCCGGGTCGGTGAGCATCATCGCGCGGCCCCGGTAGGGCGCCGGGTCGTCGTGGTCGTCGAAGACCGTCCCCGACTCGGCGTAGGGCAGGACGCGCGTGGTGTCCCTGAGGGCGGGCGCGATGGACCGCAGTGGCTCCACCCACGCCGGCCCCTCCTTCAGCGGGCCGCACCAGGCCACGGACAGCTGGACCACCATCCGGCCGCGCATCGCCTCGGGCACGCCCTCCACGTCGGGGTAGACCATGGCGGAGGCCCCGGAGGTCATCTCCTCGGGCACCGTGGCGGTCCAGCGCAGCCACGCGGCCAGGGTCTCGGGAGCGTCGGTGGCGTCCAGGTACAGGCTGCCGCCGTACAGACGGGCGACCGGGAACAGGTCGAACTCCACCCCGGTGACCAGGCCGAACGATCCGCCACCGCCGCGCAGTGCCCAGAACAGATCCGGCTCGGTCTCGGCCGTCACCCGATGGGTCTCACCGTCGGGGGTGACCAGATCCAGTGCGTGCACGTGGTCGGCGGCGTACCCGTGCAGGCGGCCCATCAGCGACATCCCGCCGCCCAGGGTGTAGGAGATCGCGCCCACCCCGGGCGCGCTGCCCGACAGGGGTGCGAGACCGTGCGGGGCGGCGGCGTCGATGACGTCCTGCCAGGTGGCCCCGGCCCCGACACGAGTGGTGCGGCGTCGGGGATCCACCTCCACGGTGTCCAAAGAGGTGGTGTCCACCAGGATTCCGCCGGACATCCCGGTGCCGCGGCCGTGCCCGGTGCGTTGCGCGGCCACGGGTACGCCCAGTTCGGCGGCGGTGCGTACGGCGGTCCGCACGTCCTCGGCGCCGGCCGCGCGCAGTACGGCGTCGGGTGTGTGCGGGGACAGCAGTTGAGTGCCGGTGCGGGCCCGCTCGAAGCCCTCCTCACCGGGTTCGCGGACCAGGTCCGCGCGTGCCCGGCCCAGGTGCGCCCGCAGCGTCTTCGTCACGTCGTTCGTGTACTTCTGATCGCTCATGTGGTCACGGTAGAGACCAATGCGGTCACATCACGGCCGCGATGGCCGGCACCATGGTGGACATGGTCGAGACCGAGTCGGTCCGCGCGGGGGTGCCGCAGCGGCTGCTGCGCCTGTTGTCCCTGCTTCAGGTGCGCCGGGAGTGGAGTGGTGCCGAACTCACCGAACGACTCGGCGTCAGCGCTCGGACACTGCGCCGCGACGTGGAACGCCTGCGCGACCTCGACTACCGGGTCGAGGGGACCCCCGGTGCCGCCGGTGGTTATCGGTTGGTCTCCGGACGCGACCTGCCACCGCTGTTGTTGGACGACGACGAGGCCGTGGCCATCGCCATGGGGTTGGCCACCGTGCAGGGCGTGGGCGACAGTGCGCTGCGTGCCCTGGCCAAGCTCGAACGGGTGCTCCCGGCCCGTCTGCGACCCCGCTTGGCCGCGGTGGGCGGGGCGACCTCGACCGTGCCCCACCCCGACACCCCGGGCGTGGACCCCACGGTCCTGGGCGCGCTGGCCGCCAACAGCCGCGACCGGGTGGTCACCGACCTGGTCCACCGTTCCCGTTCCGGTAGCCACACCGAACGCCGCGTCGAACCCCACCACCTGGTCCTGCACGGGGGGCACTGGTACCTCATCGCCCACGACATCGACCGCGCGGCCTGGCGGACCTTCCGGGTGGACCGGATGAGCGACCCGAGGCCCACCCACGGGCGATTCGAACCCCGAGAGCTGCCCGCACCCGACCCGGCGACCTTCCTCACCCGCCACTTCGCGCGCGGCGAGTACCGGTACACCGCCACGCTCACCCTGGAACTGTCCGCCGAGGAGGTGCGCCGTCGCGTGTACGGGCCCCTGCCCGGTTCCCTCACCCCGCTGGACGACGGGCGTTGTCGGGCACGGCTCAGCGCCGACACCGTCGATCTGGTCTGCCAGTACGCCGCGGTGCTGCTGGCCCTGGGCGCCGAGTTCACGCTGGCGGCCCCACCGGAGGTCACCGACCGTCTCCACGCTCTGGGCTCCCGGCTCGACCGATGAGGTGTTCGAGTACGTGCGCGGCGCCACGGAGCGTTAGTCTCGTGCCCGTGAGCACCTCGACCATGCAGCCGATCACCCTGTCCGACGTCGTCACCTCCTTCGAGGAGGTCTATCCGCCCTCGTGGGCCGCCTCTTGGGACGCGGTCGGCCTGGTCTGCGGCGACCCGGCCCAGTCGGTGGAGAAGATCCTGTTCGCGGTCGATCCGGTGGACGCCGTCGTCGACGAGGCCCTCACCTGGGGCGCCGACCTGATCATCACGCACCACCCGTTGATGCTGCGGGGGGTCACCAGCGTGGCCGCGAACACCCCCAAGGGCCGGATCGTGCACCGGCTCATCCGTTCGGGTACGGCCCTGTACACCGCCCACACCAACGCCGACACCGCCTCGCCGGGGGTCTCCGACGCCTTGGCGCGCGCCGTCGGACTCACCGGGACGCTGCGCCCGCTGGATCCCGACACCACCGACCCCGAGGGGCGGCGCGGCATCGGGCGCATCGGTGAACTGTCGGCCCCGCTCATCCTGCGTGACTTCGCCGAACAGGTCGCCCAAGGCCTGCCGGCCACCGCCGCGGGCATCCGGGTCGCCGGAGACCTGGACCGCCTGATCAGCACCGTGGCCGTCTCCGGTGGCGCCGGGGACTCCCTGTTGGGCGCGGCTCGCGCCGCCGAGGTGGACGTCTACGTCACCTCCGACCTGCGCCACCACCCGGCCTCGGAGTTCGTCGAACAGTCCGGCGGCCCCGCCCTGATCGACACCGCGCACTTCGCCAGTGAGTGGCCGTGGCTGGCCGACGGCGCGATCCACCTGGGTGACGCACTCGGGCGCTCCGTCGGTCCGAATGGGGCTAACGTGGAGATCCACGTGTCGACCACCGTGACGGACGCCTGGTCACAGACCTTCCAACACGTGTAGAACTCGCATTACCCGAGACCACAACTGCACAGGGCGCGGGCGGCCCTCCCCGGCCTCCCAACCGCGATTCTCAGGAGACCCCAAGTGAAAGCCGAACCCGTCGCGCAGGCCAGACTCCTCGATCTCCAGGAACTGGACTCCGAACTAGAGCGTCTGGACCACCGACTCCACAACCTGCCCGAGATCGCCGAGGTGGCCGAGCTCAAGCAGCGGGCCGACGCCCTGGAAGCCGATCTGATGACCTCCCAGACCAAGGCCTCCGACATCCAGCGCCACCAGCGCAAGGCCGAGAGCGACGTCGACCAGGTGCGCACCCGCGCCGACCGTAACGCCAAGCGCCTGGATTCGGGTGCGATCACCAACGCCAAGGACCTGCAGAACCTGCAGTCGGAGATCGAGTCGTTGGGACGTCGCCAGACCGAGCTGGAGGAAGTCGTCCTGGAGGTCATGGAGGAGGCCGAGACGGTCAACGCCGACGTCGTCCGCCTGGGCGAGGAACGTGAGGCCGCGGTGGCCAAGGTCACCGAGGTCACCGCCCGCCGCGACACCGCCGCCGCGGAGATCCAGTGGGACCGCACCCGCGTCAAGCAGGACCGTGAGCGGGTGTCCGGCGACATCCCCGACGAGCTGATGAAGCTCTACGACAAGTTGCGCGACCAGTACGACGGTGTGGCCGCCGCCCCGCTGCGCTACGGCCGCTGCAACGGCTGCAAGCTGGCGCTGAGCACCATGGAGCTCAACGAGATCCGGGCCGCGGCCGCTGACGAGATCGTTCGCTGTGAGGACTGCCGACGCATCCTGGTGCGCACCGAGGAGTCGGGTCTGAACGCTCCCGTCGCCGAATGAGCCGTGCCTGGGGTGCGCCCGACACCGAACCGACCCGGTTGCTCCTGCTTCGGCACGGTCGGACACCGCTGTCCGTCGAACGGCGTTTCGCCGGACGCGGTGACATCCTCCTCACGGAGGCCGGCCACGCCCAGGCCGAGGCCGCCGCGCGCCGGGTGGCCGAGTTGGGTGTCGACGTGATCGTGTCCTCGCCGCTTGCGCGTACCCGGCAGACCGCCGGGTACGCGGCCGACCTGCTGGGCCTGCCGGTGGAGGTGGACGAGGGGTTCGTGGAGACCGACTTCGGGATCTGGGAGGGTTTGACGTTCGCCGAGGCGCGCGAACGCGACGCCGAGCACGTCGACCGGTGGCTGTCCGACCCCGAAACGGGGCCGCCCGAGGGGGAGAGCTTCGCCCAGGTGGCCCGGCGCGTGGCGAGGGCGCGCGACGCGCTCCTGGAACGCCACCGGGGCCGTCGGGTACTGCTGGTCAGCCACGTCACCCCGATCAAGGTCACCGTTCAGCAGGCGTTGCTCGCCCCCATCGAGGCGCTGTACCGCATGCACTTGGACACCGCGTGCCTGACCGAGGTGGACTACTACGCGGACGGTCCCCAGGTGGTGCGTTCCCTCAACGACACCGCTCATCTGTTGGGGCTAGACTGAACCGTAGAGGGGGAGTCGGCCAGACGGTCGCGGACCCGCGCCCGGCGCGGGTTCGAGGAAAGTCCGGACTCCACAGGGCAGGGTGGTCGGTAACACCGACCCGGGGCGACCCGCGGGACAGTGCCACAGAAAGCAGACCGCCATCGCTTGCGGTGGTAAGGGTGAAACGGTGGTGTAAGAGACCACCAGCGGCCGGAGCGATCCGGACGGCTAGGTAAACCCCACCCGGAGCAAGGTCAAAAAGAGAACCCTCGGGTTCTCGCGCGGATGTTCGAGGGTGGCCCGCCCGAGTCCGCGGGTAGACCGCACCGAGGTCGTCGGCAACGACGGCCCCAGATGGATGACCGTCCGGTCCGTAAGGACCCGACAGAATCCGGCTTATCGGCCGACTCCTTCCTCTTTCGACTCTTCGATCTTCGGGGTGGGGCCGGATATGCCGGGGATACGGGGATACCGCTCGGTGGTGATGGTCCCAACCCCGGTGTCACCGGTACATTGGCCCATGCGCTCCGGTCCCCGGGGCGCGAACGCCCGTGGGATCGATCGGGTCGAACCGACGGGCATCCGCGTTCAAGGGAATGGGTGACTCTCGTTGGACTCCACCGCCGTCTGGGTGGTCCTCTTCGGCCTACCGATCCTGGCGATCGTAGCGATCATCCTGCTCGCCATGTACCAGGCATCAGGTGTTCAGCAGGACGGGCGCGACGACGCCCCGGACGACGACTCGAACTCCGGCTGACGCGACGGCGGCGCCGGTTCGGTCATCTCCTGGACACTCCGGATCGGGCCGAAGTCTCCGGTCTCGGGGTCCCACAGGTGCACCCTTGTCGTCCCCAGGTCGTAGTACATGCCCGACAGGGTCAGTTCACCCGACTCCACCCTCGCGCGGACCGCGGGGTGGCTCCTGAGGTTGTCGAGCTGCTCGACCACGTTGGCCTGTGCCAGGCGGCGTAGCGCCTCGGTGGTGGGCAGCCCGGTCAGTTCTTCGTGGTCGTCGCGTGCCCGGCGCAGGCTCGCGTCGCCCTTGGCCAACCAGCGGCGGATGTGCGTGCTCTCCACCTCTTCGGGCCCCTGATGGGTCCTGTCCAGTAGGGCCCGCATGGCCCCGCAGTGCGAGTGGCCGCACACCACGATGGAGGGCACTCGCAGGACGTTGATCGCGTATTCGATCGCTGCGCCCACGGAACCGTCCGGGTCCTCGAAGGCGGGCACCAGGTTGCCCACGTTGCGCACCGTGTACAGGTCGCCGGGGCCGCCGGCGGTGATCAGGTCGGGGACCACCCGGGAGTCGGCGCAGGTGATGAACAGCGCGGTCGGCCGGTGGCCGTGTTCCAGCCAGCCCATCACCGAACGCATCCGGTCGGCGGAGCCCGCGTGGTACTCCCGGGCACCGGCGGTGAGCAGCCCGATCGGGTGTGCCTCCTCCTCGGTGCAGGACCGGTCGCGCATGTCCCAGGGCGCCCACCAGCGGCCCCTGGGGATGGTCTTGGCGGCCGGTGCCGAACGGTCGGAGCTGCGCGCGTACCACTGCTCGTGCACCTCGTCGATGTCGACGCCGCCGCCGGTGCGTTCGTGGTCCACCCGCCAGGCGTGGATGGTCTCGAAGGCGGCGTGGTCCATGAAGTCCACGTGCAGGTCCAGGTCCACGTGGGCGCCCGCCGGGATGGTGCGCAGCACGTGCGCGAGTCGGGGCACGCCCAGGAACGTGAGCGAGCCGTCCACGATGACGTGTACGCGACCGTGGCGCTCCTCGGTGGTCACGGTGATCCGGGTCAGTCGGCGCAGGGCCATGACCATGGCGAGCGCGAACCCGATGCACACCCCTTCCAACAGTCCCAGGAACACCACACCGGACAGGGTGACCAGGTAGACACCGGCCTCGTGGTGGCGGTGCAGGTCGCGCAGATGGGCCAGGGAGACCATCCGCGCGCCGATGAACACCAGCAGCGCGGCCAGCGCCGGCATCGGGATCAGTTCGACCACGTGCGCGAAGAACGCCACGAACAGCAGGATCCACACGCCGTGCAGGATCGTGGAGAGCGGGCTTCGGGCCCCGGCGCGCACGTTGGCGGTGCTGCGCACGATCACCCCGGCGATGGGCAGCCCACCGAGAGCGCCGCTGACGGTGTTGGCGGCGCCCTGGCCGCACAGTTCTCGGTCGAGTCGCACGCGCCGGCCGCCGTGCAGGCGGTCCACGGCGATCGCGGCCAGGAGCGACTCGACACTGGCGACCATGGCCACGGTGGCCACCGCGAGGGCGATCCCGTGCCACTGGCCGGAATCGGGCAGGGCCGGCCCGTTCCACGCCTCGGCCAGGGAGGCGGGCAGCGTGACGGTCTCCACATCCCAGCGGCCCAGGGCGGCGATGACCGTGGCGGTGCCGACCGCGACCAGCGCCGCCGGGATCATCCCCGGCCGCAACCCGGCGATGGTGGGGAGACGGTCCCAACCGAACATGATGGCGATGGTGATGACCCCGACGGCGACCGCCGCGGTGTGGTTGTGCGCGATCTGTTGGGGCAGATCGGTGATGTTGGCCAGTGCCGAGCTCTGGGGTGCGCCGCCCAGGACCACGTGGAGCTGGGCCAGGGCGATGGTCGCGCCCACCCCGGCGAGCATGCCGTGGACGACGGCGGGGGAGACGGCCAGGGCGGCCCGGGCGACGCGGAAGGCGCCCAGGGCCAGTTGGACGAGGCCTGCCAGCAGCGTGATCAGGCAGGTCACGCGCCAGCCGTAGGTCAGGATCAGATCGGCGACGATGATGGTGAGGCCTGCGGCGGGGCCGCTGACCTGGACCACCGAACCGCCGGCCAGTCCGGCGACGATACCGCCCACGACGGCGGCGATGATGCCGGCGACGAGGGGTGCGCCGGAGGCGACCGCGATCCCCAGGGATAGGGGGACGGCGACCAGGAAGACCACGAGGGAGGCGCCGACGTCGGCGGCGAGGCGCTGGCGAGCCGTGTGGGTCGGCGGCGGGGAGGTGTCTCCCCGCCGCCCGGGTGGTGTCTCCTGAGCGGGGTTACGCATGGTTGCTCCGTGGGTCGGACCGGGCGGGTACGCGTGGAACGCACGTGAGCGGGGGTGCGCGCGACAACGACCGCACCTCGACGGGTGCATGTCTAGTCACTCATTGTAGTCAATATTCATGACACCGAGTGACGAACCGTTGTGGTTCTGGTAACCGTTTCCCGACTTTGATCGGTGGGGGAAACGCACGGGGCACAACGAAAACCGAGGTGGCGGGGTTTCCCGCCACCTCGGTGGTGTGAAGCCAAGGCTGTGGACGATGCCGGTCAGAGGTGCGCGGTCACCGGAAGCGCCCGTCCTCGTAACCGCCCTCGTAGTAGTCCGGGCGGTAACCGGGGCGGGGCTCCTCGTCGTAGGGTCCCTGTCCCGGGTGCGGGGCGGGGCCGCCGTACCGCGGGCCTTGGCCGGGCCGGTCGCCTTCGGGGCGCCAATCCTCCACCGGCGGGTACCCGTAGTCGGGGGACGGGAAGTTCCCGCCCAGCATGTCCGAGTAACCGCCCTGACCGCTCTGACCGCTCTGACCACCGGGCCCCTGGGGAGGGCCGCCCTGACCCAACGGCCGCCCGAACTGGTCGGTCTGCTGGGGTCGCTGCTCCCCGTAGGGCATACCGCTGAACTGACCGCTCTGGTAGGCGCCGGTCCCGTACCCCGGGTCGGTGGGGTAACCGCCGGTCGGATGTGGGGCGGGCTGACCGGGGCCGCCCGGCGCGCCGAGTCCGCCCGGCATCCGCGTGGGCTGACTCGGCCCTCCGTAGCCGGCCTCCTCCGGGGATTCCCACAAGGGGGCGTTGCCGCCGTGGCCCGCACCGGGTGCCCCGGGCATCGCGGGTCCGCCCGGAGCCATCGGACCACCGGGAACGCCGGAAGCACCCGGCATGCCCAGGGCGCCCGGCGTGCCTGGGGCGCTCGGAGCGTCGAAACGGCCGGGATCGCCCTGGCCGATCGGTCCGCCTGGGTGGCCGGGCCGGGTGTGGGTGCCGCTGTCGTAGGGGTTGCGCTGGTGGGTTCCGGTGTCGTACTCGGGTCGGGTGAAGGATCCGGTGTCGTAGGCGGGGCGGTTGTGTTGGCCGGTGTCGTATTCGGGGCGGGGTGGTGTGAGTCCGCCTGGGTGGCCGGGCCGGGTGTGGGTGCCGCTGTCGTAGGGGTTGCGCTGGTGGGTTCCGGTGTCGAACTCCGGCCGATTGAAGGAATCGGTGGAGGTGACGTTGGGGTCGTAGGCGGGCCCGCCCTGGAACGGCCCGCCTTGGAACGAGCCTGAGGGATAACCACCGGTCAACGGATCCGAACCCGGGCCGGGGGCCGGGTGCCCGGGCACGTTCGGGCCGCCCATGGGCTGCCCGGGCGCGGGCATCGCCCCCGAGTGGCCGCCGGGTCCGGAACCACCCGGTGCGCCCGGCGTACCGGGCATGCCGTAGCCGCTCAGGTCGGGGCGCTGATGGGCGCCGGTGTCCAGGCTGGACCAGATCGGTGAAGTGAAGTCGTTGTTCGAGCTGGGGCGGAAACCCGGGTCGAGCGGGTCGGAGGAACCGGGGCCCGATCCCAAGGGCGTGCGGTCCGAACCATAGGAGCCGGGGGTGTCGTCCTCCGCCCCGAGTCGCTCGGACGGGCTGAGGGGCTCGCGTCCCTCGAAGGGGTCACCGGTGGAAGGCGGTGGTGGGGTCCAACCCGTGCCCAACGGATCTTCGTCGCGGATCCCGGGGGCGGCCGGCATGGGCGGCTGCGCGGGGGGCAGCCCTTGCGTGGGCGGTAGCCCCTGCGTGGGCGGGAGCGCCGACAGTGAGGGACCCGAGTCCAAAGCGGCGGGACGTCGAGGCGGCTCCGGCCGGCGCTGTGGCTCCTGATGCCGTGGTTCCGGGCGCTGCGGCGGTGCCTCGTTCGGGGTGTCACTGTGCCCCAGGCCGGCCAGCATCGCCAGGTCCGAGGTGGTTCCGCGCGGGACCCGATTCTCCTCCGGGGTGTCGACGATGGTGGGAGGCCCCTGGTCCCGATGGCCACCGCGCACGGGCTCGTCGTCGAAGTCCTCGTCATACTGATAGCCGCCGACGTCCCCCGCGCCATAGGCGTCGTCCCGGTCCCGAGGGCTCGTCTGCGCGGGACCCTCGTCGTTCAGACTCGACCAGAAGTCGTTGTCGGAGAGGCCGCCGGAATCGTCGTCCCAGTCGACTTCGCGCTGTCGCCGCCCCTTGGGTCGTCGCTCCGTCCGGCTCGGCCGGCGGCCACGCTCCCGTGCCCCCTCGTCATCGCCGTCGAGGTCGGACGATCGCCCCCGACCCCGGACAGGCCGATCATCGCGATCGTCCTCGACGTCGTCGTCGTAATCGTCGTCGTAGTCGTCGTTCGAGCCGAGACTGAGCGCCCGCATCCCCAGTAGGAGGAGTACCAGCACGGCGAGCACGACGATGACGGCGATGATGATGATGAGGGTGACGCTCATGGTGTACGCACTACCTTGGGGAGGTCTGCCGCGCCCGGGACGCACCGGGAACCGGTCCTGTGAGGACCGGCCGGGGGAGGGCGGCGCACTGGTTCCGGGTGACCGCGGGGTGCCTGACCCACTCGGCCTTGGCGAAGTGGGCGCCGAAGCCCCGATGCGGTCTCGGGCCGGGGCGTCGCGCGGCGGGTGGACGGGAATCGGTCATCTGAAAAGGGGCGAGGGACACAGCCCTACTGTATGTGCTGTCGTGCGCTGTGTGCAGAGGGCAACGGGAGCTGTCTCGGTTCATTCCCGGGTCCCTGGTGGGAAGGGTGGAGCCGGTCAGAAAACGCCCATGGTGATCTATTTCACTCGCTGCTGGTGACGAGGGAGCCCCTGGCCACGGCTTGGGCGGCGATGCTTTCGAGGGTCAGGTCCAGTGACGCGCCCTCGGGCAGATCGAGGGGTTCGTTGAGCGCGTACACCGTGAATCGGTAGGAGTGCGTGTCGTCCTCCTCGGGGCAGGGGGCCCCGTAAGCGGCGTCGCCCGAACTGTTCTGGCCGAGCTTGGCGTCGGCCGGGACGGTGTTCTGTCGCAGTTCCACCAGCTGGGGGTCCAGGTCATGGACGACCCAGAACACGAGAGCGGCCTGCGGATCGTCCACCACGAGCGCGATCGAGCCCACGTCGTCGGGCAACCCCGACCAGGTCAACGGTGGGGAGACCGGCTCCCCCTCGGCGTCGCAGGTGTAGGTGGCGGGCAGCGGCTGCCCTTCCTGCATCATCGTGCTGATCACGTTGATGTCGGTCGGCATCTCGCCGCTCAACTCCGAATCGAGCACACCACAGCCGGTCGACGCGAGCAGGGCGGCCCCCGCCACGACGGCACCCGCTCGGACACCGGGACGGGTGCGGACCGTGCCGGTGTCGGCGACGGTCCGGGTGAAAGGCAAGACCGGGAACAAAATGGGGCTCCTGCTGGACTTTCGGGCCATAAGGCGAGACTCGCTGTGCACCGGACCCGGCACACGGGAGGCAAGCTCCGGTGCCCGTCGCGGTGGAACCGTACGCGCGGGGCCGTCTCCGGCGCCGTCACACGGTCCTGAGCGAACCCTACTGTGGTCCGACGAGCCCCTGTGACTCTCGGGAGTCCCACACCCGATGGGGGCTGTGGACAACCGAAGGCGTCGGCGCCGGGAATCGGTCATCATGAAATCGTGTGGTTCTCCATTCTCGGTCCCCTCCAAGTACTCGATTCCTCGGGTGAACCCGTCGCCGTGGGCGGTGCCCGTCTGCGCGCCCTGCTGGTGCTGCTCTTGCTCCGGCCAGGGCGTCCGTCGGCCGTGGAGGAGCTCACCGACGCCATCTGGGGAGAGTCCGTCCCCAACGCCGCGGGCAACGCCCTACAGGCGCTGGCATCACGTCTGCGCCGCGCGCTGGGCGAGGAGGCCGTCCTGCTCGGTGACGGCGGCGGATACCGGTTGGAAGTCGCCCCCGAACAGGTGGACCTGCACGTCTTCGAGGATCTGGCCGAGCGTGGACGGGCCGATCTGACGGCCGGCCGATTCGAGCGGGCCGAACACTCCTTGGGCGCGGCGCTGGCGCTGTGGCGTGGTCCCGCTCTGCCCGACCTCACCTCCCGCGGGTGGGCGGAGGAGGTCGCCCTGCGCCTGGCGGAGGCCCGCCGCACGGCCACCGAGGATCATCTGGAGGCCCAGGTCGCCCTCGGTCGGGCGACCGACGCCCTGCCCCGGGCGGAGGCCTTGGCGTCGGGGGATCCGCACCGTGAACGCCCCGTCGAACTGCTCATGCGCGCCCTGGCCGGGAGTGGACGTACCGCCGACGCCCTCGCGGGCTACGAGACCTTTCGTGGTCGCCTGGCCGAGGAACTGGGGCTGGATCCCTCACCCCGTCTGCGGCAGGTCCACCTCGACCTGTTGCGCGGTGAACTCACCCCGCCACGCTCGACCCCGAGGACGCGGGCGAGCGATTCCGGCCCCGGAAGCGACGACCGGGGCGCCGCTCCGGCGCCCCCGCTCCGGCTGCCACACCACCTGACCGAGTTCGTGGCACGCGAGGCCCAGGTCGAGGCGACCGTCGATCGGCTCGGCGTCACCCGCATGGTCACCCTCACCGGCCCCGGGGGCGCGGGCAAGACCCGCTTGGCCACGGAGTCCGCCGCCACCTTGGTCGAACGGGACCGCTCCTTGGTGAGCGGTGGCGTGTGGTGGGTCGAACTCGCACCGGTACGGCAGGGGGAGGACCTGCCCGAGGCCGTCGCCGCCGCCCTCGAACTGCGCGAGCTCAACGTCATCAAGGCCCGCACCGGGGCCGCTCAGGCGTCGCCGACGGACCGGATCGCCGCCCATCTGGGCGCGCGACCCTGTCTGGTGGTGCTGGACAACTGCGAGCACTTGATCGAGGACGCCGCCCGGTTCGTCCAGACCCTTCTGGCCCGCTGTCCCGGTCTGAGGGTGCTGGCCACGTCCCGGGAGCCGCTCGGTTTGTCGGGCGAGGCGCTCCTGCCGGTTCCCTCGCTCGACCTGCCGCCGGAGGGTGCCGATGTCGACCTGGCCCTGGCCTGCTCGGCCGTGGAGTTGTTCGCGGCCCGCGCGGAGTCGGCTCGCCCGGGGTTCCGTCTCACCCCGGACAACGTCGACCACGTCGTGCGCATCACCCGTGAGCTGGACGGCATGCCACTGGCCTTGGAACTGGCCGCCGCCCGCCTTCGGGTGATGAGCGCCGGCCAGCTCGCCGAACGTCTCACCGACCGGTTCCGTCTGCTCACCAACGGCAGCAGGGCGGGGTTGCCCCGCCACCGCACCCTGCGGGCGGTGGTCGACTGGAGTTGGGAACTGCTGGACGAGGCCGAACGTCGGCTGTTGCGCAGGCTCGCCGTCTTCCCCGGCGGTGCCACGCTGGAGGCGATCGAGCGGGTGGCGGCCGACCCCGCGAGTGAACCGGGCCGGGTCGCCGGCCGGGACGTGTGGACGGTCCTGTTCGCCCTGGTGGACAAGTCCCTCGTGATCGCCGAGAGGCCCGCACACGAGGACGCGCCGCCCGCCTACCGGCAGTTGGAGACGGTGCGGGCCTACGGGTGGGAACGCCTGGTCGAGTCGGGGGAGGAGGGCCGTGTCCGTGATGCCCACGCCCTCTACGTGTTGGAGCTGTGGCGGCGGGCCGACCCCGGGCTGCGCGGACCCGGGCAGATCCTCTGGCTGAACCGGCTCAGGACCGAGGTCGACAATTGCACGACCGCCTTCCACTGGGCTCTGGAGAGCCACGACGCCGACCTGGCCCTGGACCTGGTGGAGCGCACCCAGTGGTACTGGACGCTGGACGGTGCCTGGCGGCAGGTCCACCGTTGGTCCGCACAGGTACTGGACCTGGTGGGGGAGAAGGTGCCACCGGGCAGGGAGACCGCCTACGCGGGTTGCCTGTTCCACAAGGCGGGGGAGATGGCCGCGGGGCGCGCGGTCCTACTGGAACGGTTGGCCCGGGTGGAGGAGGTGTGCGAGGCCGGTGGGACGAGGGTCGAGGATCACCCGGTGCTCATTTCCTGCCTGGTCTACCGGGCGATGGCCGAGGGCGACCCCGACGGCCCCGCGCGGGTACGGGTGGAGGCCGCTCTTCGGCGGCACGAGGATCCCTGGGTCCGGGCGATGATGTATCTGTCGGTGTCGATACTCGACGCGGTCTTCGGTGACGCTCCCCGCTCCCGAGAACGGGCGGAGATCGCCTTGTCGACGATGCGCGAGTGCGGCGACGTATGGGGGCAGTGCAACGCACTGGCCCAGCTCGTGGACACGACCGCGGCCACCGACCTGCAACGTTCTCGGGAGCTGCTGCAGGAGGGCATCGACCTGGCCGAAGGCTCCGGGTTGGAGCGGCTCGGCGGTCTCTTTCGCACCCTGATGGCCCAGGTCCTGGTCGAACTCGGTGACGTGGAGGGTGCCGCCCTCGTATTCGAACGGGTCAGGGAGGAAACGGTCGAGGACGAACATCTGGTGACCCACCGCATGACCAGGATCCATTGGTTACAGGCCACCGGGGACCTGGAGGGGGCCCGTCGGTTGCTGGACCGTACCGAACCCCTGGTGCGCGGGCTGGGCGGGTTCGCGCCGGTCTACATCGAACCCACCTGGCGCACCCTCGCCGCCGAACTCGCGTGGGCCGAGGGGGACGTCGAACGGGCCTGGAACGAGGCGGGACGGGCGTGGTGGCTCTCCCGCAGCGGGCCCGACATGGCCGGGCCGGCCGCACTGGAGACCCTCTCCCGGTTGGCGGCGGAGAGCGACCCCGGATGGGCCGCGGAGCTGTTGGGGTACAGCGCCGGGCTGCGCGGGGTCCTCAACAGCGCATCCGCCAAGATCGGTGCCCTGCGCTCGCGCCTGGACCGCGCGCTGGGCGGGACCGAGGCGGAACGGCTGATCATCCGGGGCCGCCAGACGCCCAGAACACGGATCCTGGAGAACGTGGAGCGGTGGCTGGGACCGATCGTGCCCGACGACGTCGACGTCGGAGAATGGTGACACCGACCCGAACCCGCCCTTGATCTCGGCCCCTGCTGATCCTGACCCCTGCGAACGTCCCGGTGGCGCGGAACCGCCCGGGACGTTCAGGGTGCACCGTGGATCCTCAGGTGCGGCGCCGGTAGGCCCACACCGCCAGCGGGGAGAAGACCGCCGTGATGATGACCGACCACACCAGGGTCCAGATCACCGGTCCGGCGACGTCGCCACCGAGCATCAGCGCGCGCATGGCGTCCACCACGTGGGTGACCGGGTTGTTCGCGGCGATGGGCGCGAGCCAGCCCGGCATGTCGTCGGGTGAGACGAACGCGGAACTGCCGAAGGTCAACGGGAACAGCAGGATCATCGCGAAGGACTGCACGGCCATGGGGGTGCGGGCGAGCATCCCCACGAAGGCCGACATCCAGCACAGCGCGAAGGCGAACAGCAGGATCAGGGCCGCGGCGACCAGCACTCCGACCACCCCGCCCTCTGGTCGGAAGCCGATGGCCAGTCCGACCACCAGCACCATCACGACCGTGATGGCGTAACGGACCAGGTCGCCCAGGATCGCGCCGATCAGTGGGGCCGAACGGGCGATGGGCAGCGAGCGGAAGCGGTCGAAGATGCCCTTCTCCACGTCCTGGCTCAAGCTGAAACCGGTGCCCATGGTCGCGAAGATGACCGACTGCGCGATGATGCCGGGCATCAGGAAGTCCCGGTAGGTCTGCCAGTCACCCATCATCGCCTGACCGAAGACGAAGACGAACAGGGTCACGAACATGACCGGTTGCAGCATCAGCCCGAAGACCTCTTCGGGGTTGGCCTTGATCTTCAGCACGCTGCGCCAGGTGAGCTGGAGCCCGTTCTGCACCGTCAGCAGCGGACTGATCCGCTGCGGGATCTGCGGTACGGGTCCGGAGGAGGCGGCCGACGGCCGGGTGGTCACGGTACTCACGGGCGAGCTCCTTCGGGGGCGTCGTCGGTGTCCGGGGCCTCGGCGGAGTGCCCGGTCAGGGCCAGGAACACCTCGTCCAGGCTGGGTTTGCGCAGGGACAGCTCGCCCACGGCCACACCCTGTTCGTCCAGTCGGCGGACCACCTCGGGCAGGACGGCGACGTCGTTGACCGGAACGTTGGCCACCAGACCGTCGCTGTGCACGGGTGCGCTCGTGACCGCCTCGATGATCTTGGTGGCCAGTGGCAGCTGGCCGCTGTCCACCGTGCGCAGCTCCAGTACCTGGTCGCCGGCCTGGTTCTTGAGCTCCTCGGGGGTGCCCTGGCTGATCACCCTGCCGTGGTCCAGCACCATGATGTCGTCGGCCAACTGGTCGGCCTCCTCCAGGTACTGGGTGGTGAGCAGCACGGTCACCCCGTCGCTCACCAGGTCGCGGACCACCGCCCACATGCCGTTGCGGCTGTGCGGGTCCAGCCCCGTGGTCGGTTCGTCCAGGTACAGCAGCGCGGGCCGACCGACCAGGCTCGCGGCCAGGTCCAGCCGGCGGCGCATGCCCCCGGAGTAGGTCTTGGCCGGGCGACCGCCGGCGTCGGAGAGTTCGAAGCGTTCCAGGAGTTCGGTGGCCCGGGCTCGGGCCTGCGCACGATCGAAGCCCAACAGACGGGCGATCAGCACCAGGTTCTGGGTACCGGTCAGCTCGGCGTCCACGGCGGCGTATTGGCCGGTCAGGCCGATCTGGCGGCGTACCTCGTGGGGCTGGCGCACCACGTCGAACCCACCGACGGTGGCGTGCCCGCCGTCGGGGCGCAGCAGCGTCGACAGGATGCGCACGGTCGTGGTCTTCCCGGACCCGTTGGGCCCCAGGACGCCCAGCACGGCCCCCGTCCTGGCGGTCAGGTCGACTCCGTCCAAGGCGCGTTCGCCTTTGAACTCCTTGACCAGACCTTCCGCGCGGATGGCGTCGGTCATCAGTTTCCTCCGATTCGATGTCTGTCCCCAGTGTGCCGACCGGTACTGACAGAACGCTGATACGTGTTCTCGGTGCTCTCGCCCTGAAATGTCGACTCCGGGTGTCAGGGAAGTCCGCGTACCGCTGTGGAAGGAACACCCAGCCGGAGTGAGCCCTTCCCCCGGCCCCGGATTCATCGCCCCCGCCCACGATCGAGGAACGTATGAAGGGCCTAGACTCGGGCGGGTGACGAACATCCCGCCCCACGACGCCGTGCCCCAGCCGAGGGAAACGCCCCATTCCGCGGACCCAGGGACGGGTGTGGCTCGGCTACGCCCGCCGATGCGGAGGGTGAGCAGCCGTTCGATCGGGGTGTGGACGTTGCGGATGGCCTTCGGCGCGCTGTTCAACCTGGCCCTGCTCAGCGCGGCGGCCTGGGCCCTGGGGAACTTCGCCTGGGGTTGGGTGCCGACGTGGGCCCACGAGAATGCCTGGGCCTTCCCCTCCGCCTACGTTGTGTACGCCCTGCTCAAGATCGCCATCGTGCCCTCATGGCGGTACCGGGTGCACAGGTGGGAGGTCGACGAGGACGTCATCTACACCCGGTCCGGGTGGATCAGCCGGGCCTGGCAGTTGGTTCCGGTCAACCGGCTACAGACGGTCGACCACACCCAGGGGTGGCTGGAACGGATCTTCGACGTGGCCACGCTCCAGGTACGGACCGCCTCCTACGCCGGGTCCTCGACCATCGAGGGCCTGGACGCCGAGGAAGCGCGCCGGCTCAGCGAGGAACTGGCCGTGCGCGCCGGGTCTCTCCGGGACGACGCGACCTGATGGACCCACGACACGAACCCCACGAAGCCCACGCGCGGCCGGAGACCCCGGAGAGCGGTCCGGGCGGCTGGGTCGCGCCCGGCAGTACCTCCGCCACCCCCGCCCC
>NZ_FRFF01000147.1 GCF_900143625.1 Nocardiopsis sp. JB363 | reverse complement strand
CCCTCCTGGCCCCCGACGCCTCCGCCCACGGCGGCGACGCCCAGCGGATCCTGCACGCGAGCCTCACCCCGCAGGAGACCACCCGGGCGGCGGCCACCGCGCGAGCCCTCGGCGTCACCACCAACACCCTTGTCCAGGCCGCCTGGGCCCTGGTCCTGGGTCCGGCCACCGGCCGGGACGACGTCGTCTTCGGCGCCACCGTTTCCGGACGGCCCACCGACCTGCCCGGCGCCGATACCGCCCTGGGCCTGTTCATCAACACCGTTCCGGTGCGGCTGCGCATGCGCCCGGGGACCACCCTGAGCGATCTGCTCATCGACCTCCAGCGCCGCCAGGCGGCCCTGGCCGAACACCACCACGCCTCCCTGACCCGCGTCCAGGAACTGGCCGGGCACGCGCCGCTGTTCGACACACTCCTGGTCTTCGAGAACTTCCCCGGACGGGACGCCCTGGCCGACACCGACCACGCCGGGGCGCGCCTGACCGACGTCCAGGTCGAGGACGCCACCCACTACCCGGTCTCGCTCAACGTGTTCCCGGGCCGCACCCTGGACCTGCGACTGTGCCACCGACCCGACGCCGTGGACACCCGCCGGGCCACCGCTCTCCTCGACCGGCTGCGCACCGTCCTCACCCAGATCGCCGAACACCCCGACGCCCCCGTGGCCGCGATCGCCACCCTCACCCCGAGCGAACACGAACGAGTCCTGGACGGATTCAACCGCACCGACACCCCGATCACCGCGCGGCGGCCCTGCGACGCCCTCACCGACTGGGCGACCTGGGCACCCGGCACCCCCGCGGTGGTCGACGCCGAGGGCGAGCACACCTACGCCGCGCTCGACTCCTGGGTCTCCGACATCGCCGCTCTGCTGTACGTGCGCGGGGTCCGCCCCGGACAGACGGTGGGCGTGGCCCTGCCTCGTTCGGTGGACCTGGTGGCGTCCTTGCTCGCAGTGCAGCGGGTCGGTGCCGCCTACCTGTCGTTGGATCCGGAGTTCCCGGCCGATCGTCTGGCGTACATGCTGGAGGACTCGGGCGCGGCCCTGTTGCTCACCGGTGGGGGAGTGCAGGCCCCCGCCGGTGTCACCATCCCCCTCCTGGACCTGGACGAAGTCGGCCGGGAGGACGAACCCACCGGCATCGGTGCCGTCCACTTCCAGGAACCGATCCCCGGCGCGGTGGCGTACGTGTTGTACACGTCGGGTTCGACGGGGCGGCCCAAGGGTGTGGTGATCGATCACCGTAACCTGGCCAACTTCCTGACCGACATGGGGCGTCGTTTCCCGCTGTCGCGGGGGGAGCGGTGGTTGGCGGTGACCACGGTCGGCTTCGACATCTCCGCCCTGGAGTTGTACCTGCCGTTGCTGTTCGGCGCGACCGTGGTGCTGGCCGACAAGGACACCGTCCGAGACCCACGGCTGCTCACCGACCTGGCCGCGCGTTCGGGCGCAACGATCATGCAGGCGACCCCCTCCCTGTGGCGGTCGCTCCTCGAACACGACGCCGCCGTGCTGTCGGGGATGCGGGTCCTGGTCGGCGGTGAGGCGGTCCCCGAGCCCTTGGCCGTGAGGTTGGCCCAAGGCTCCGCGGGCGCCCACAACGTCTACGGGCCCACCGAGACCACCATCTGGTCCACCACCGTGCCCCTGACCACCGACGGCCCCGTCTCCATCGGCCGCCCTATGGCCAACACCCGCGTCTACGTGCTGGACACCGCCCTTCGCCCCGCTCCGGTCGGGGTCGCCGGTGACCTGTACATCGCCGGGGAGGGCGTGGGTGTGGGCTATCACGGGCGTTTCGGTCTGACCGCCGAGCGTTTCGTCGCCGACCCGTTCGCGACCGCTTCGGGCACGCGCATGTATCGGACCGGTGACCTGGCCCGTTGGCGTGAGGACGGCACCCTGGACTTCCTGGGTCGCGCCGACTTCCAGGTCAAGATCCGCGGTTTTCGGATCGAACTCGGCGAGATCGAATCCGCACTGCTGTCCGCTCCCGGCGTCGCCGAGGCGGTCGTGACCGCTCGCGGAGACGAAGCCGGCCACGTTCGGCTCGCCGCCCACGTCGTCCCCACCCCCGGGGCCCCGGCGCGGACCTCACCGGAGGCCCTGCGAGCGCACATGGCCCGGCTGTTGCCGGACTACATGGTGCCCGGTGCGGTCGTCCTGCTCGACACCCTCCCGCTCACCGCCAACGGCAAGGTGGACCGCAAGGCCCTGCCCGACCCGGGCACCATCACCGGCGCGGACGACCACGGGCGCGCACCCACCACCGCCCGCGAGGAGATCCTGTGCGGGGTGTTCGCCGACGTCCTGGGCCGTGACCGGGTCGGCCCCGACGAGGACTTCTTCGCCCTGGGCGGCCACTCGCTGCTCGCCACCCGGGTGGTGGCCCGGACCCGCACCCTGCTCGGTGCGGACGTGGGCGTTCGCGACCTCTTCGAGGCGCCCACCGCCGCCGCCCTGGCCCGGCGCACCGAACACACCGGCCACGCCCGGCCGGCCGTCACCCCCCGGCCCGCAGACGAACCCCGGCGGCTGTCCCACGCCCAGCACCGGCTCTGGCTCATCGACCGGGTCCACGAATCCGGCGGCGCCTACAACGTGCCCCTCGCGGTGCGCGTCGACGATCCCTTGGACCCGGACATCCTGCCGGCCGCCGTCATGGACCTGGTCGGGCGCCACGAGGTCCTGCGCACCGCCATCCGCACCGACCCCGCCGACACGGGCGTTCCGGTGCCCCACCCGCTGCCGGCCGACACCGTCGACGTGGCCGCCCGCGCCCTGTCCGGCCCCCTGGACGCCGAGCTCGCCCGTATCACCGCCCAACCCTTCGACCTGGCCGAACGCCCGCCCCTGCGTGTACGCCTGCTCACCGGCCCCGAGATCGGCGAGGGCTGCGTCATCCTGGTGGTCCTGCACCACCTCGTCGCCGACGAGTGGTCCTTCGGGCCTCTCCTTCGGGACCTGGACACCGCCTACCGTGCCCGCGCCCGGGGCCGGGCCCCCGACTGGGCGCCGTTGCCGCTCCAGTACGCCGACTACGCCGCCGCTCGTCTGGACTGGCTGGGTGCGGCCGACGACCCCGACAGCCCGCTCGGGGGCCGGCTCGTCCACTGGCGTCACAGCCTGGCGGGGCTCCCCGACGAGCTCGTCCTGCCCACCGACCGACCCCGACCGGCCCTTCCCTCGCACACCGGCGGGCTGGTCCAGGTTCCGGTCGACACCGAACTCCACTCGGCCCTGACCGAGTTGGCCGTCGCGCACGGAGTCACGGTGTTCATGGTGGTCCAGGCCGCCGTCGCCACCCTCCTGCACCGACTCGGCGCGGGCGAGGACATCCCCCTGGGCAGTCCGGTCGCCGACCGCGCCGACGAGGGTCTCCAGGACACGGTCGGGTTCTTCCTCAACACCCTCGTACTGCGCCTGGACCTGTCCGGACGGCCCACCTTCGCCGAACTCCTGGCCCGGGTACGCGAGGTGGACCTGGCCGGTTTCGCCAACGCCGACGCCCCCTTCGACACGGTCGTGGAGGCACTGCGCCCGCAACGTTCGGTCAGCCGCCACCCGCTCTTCCAGACGATGGTGTCCTACCAGCGTCGGCCCCGGGGCACGGACCGCCTCTTCGACTCGACCACCCAGCTGGTCGAGACTCCGCTGGACACGGCCAGGTTCGACCTGGAGTTCGCCTACGTCGAGGATCCCGAGAGGGGCACCCGCCTGGCGCTCAACCACTCCTCGGACCTGTTCGACACCGGCACGGCCGAGCTGATCGCCGCCCGGCTCGTGCACCTGCTGGACCGCGTCGCGGCCGACCCCGACCTGGCGCTGGGCGAGTTGGACGTGCTCGGCGCGACCGAAGGGGACCGGATCCTGGAGGGCTTCAACCACACCGAGACCCCCATCACCGCACCGGTGCCCTGCGACGCCCTCCGGGAGTGGGCCGAGCGCACCCCCGAGGCGACCGCGGTCGAAGACGGCTCCGGGGCCCACACCTACGCCGACCTGCACCGCGGGACCGAACGGATCGCCGCCCTGCTGCACGCCCACGGGGTCGGCCCCGGACGGACGGTGGGCGTGGCCCTGCCGCGCTCGGCCGACATGCTCGCCGCGCTGCTGGCCGTGCAGCGGGTGGGCGGTGTGTACCTGCCGTTGGATCCGGAGTTCCCGGCCGATCGTCTGGCGTACATGCTGGAGGACTCGGGCACGGCCCTGTTGCTCACCGGTGGGGGAGTGCGGGCCCCCGCCGGTGTCACCACCCCCGTCCTGGACCTGGACGGGGACCACCCGGCCCCGACGGGGGCGGAAACCCCGAGGTCACCGGCCCGGGTCCCCGGCGCGGTGGCGTACGTGTTGTACACGTCGGGTTCGACGGGGCGGCCCAAGGGTGTGGTGATCGATCACCGTAACCTGGCCAACTTCCTGACCGACATGGGGCGTCGTTTCCCGCTGTCGCGGGGGGAGCGGTGGTTGGCGGTGACCACGGTCGGCTTCGACATCTCCGCCCTGGAGTTGTACCTGCCGTTGCTGTTCGGCGCGACCGTGGTGCTGGCCGACAAGGACACCGTCCGAGACGGGGTGGCCCTGGTAGACCTGCTCGAACGGGACCACGTCGACGTCATGCAGGCCACCCCCACCCTGTGGCGGATGCTGCTGGAGACCAAGCCCGAGGTCCTGCACGACCTGCGCGTCCTGGTCGGTGGCGAGGCGCTGCCCCAGGCGCTCGCCGACGACCTGGCCGCCCACGCGCGACAGGTCACCAACGTGTACGGGCCCACCGAGACCACCATCTGGTCCACCACGGACCCCGTCCACGCCGGGGAGCCCGTCTCCATCGGCCGCCCCATGGCCAACACCCGCGTCTACGTGCTGGACGACCACCTACGAGTCGTGCCGCCGGGGGTCGCCGGTGACCTGTACATCTCCGGGGAGGGCGTGGGTGTGGGCTACCACGGGCGTTTCGGTCTGACCGCCGAGCGTTTCGTCGCCGACCCCTACGCCCATGTCCCGGGCGCGCGCATGTATCGGGCCGGTGACCTGGCCCGTTGGCGTGAGGACGGCACCCTGGACTTCCTGGGTCGCGCCGACTTCCAGGTCAAGATCCGCGGTTTTCGGATCGAACTCGGCGAGATCGAGACCGCTCTGGCCCGGCTCGACGGAGTCGCCCAGGCCGTGGTCACCGCCCATGAGGGCGACGACGGACACCACCGACTCGTCGCCTACCTCACCACGGACGGAAGCGGCGCGTCGGTGGACGCGGCCGACCTGCGAGCGGGGCTCTCCGCCGACCTGCCCGGCTACATGATCCCCAGCGCCTTCGTCACCCTGGACGCATGGCCGCTCACCGCCAACGGCAAGGTCGACCGCAAGGCGCTGCCCGACCCGACCGAGACCGCCGCCGGACGCGAGGTGGGGCGGGCCCCCGCCACCGAAGCCGAACGCGCCCTGTGCGCCGTCTACGCCGAGGTCCTGGGCCTGGACGAGGTCGGCGCGGACGAGGACTTCTTCGCCCTGGGCGGCGACAGCGTCCTCACCCTGCGCCTGGTCGGCGATGCCCGCAAGGCCGGCTGGGTCCTCACCGGACGCCAGGTCTTCCGCAACCCCATGGTCGCCGACCTCGCAGCCGTCGCCGAACCCGCGACGCCCCGGGTGCCGGATCCCGCACCGGACCTCGTCCCGGACGAACCCCTGATCTCACTGGCCCCGGGCCAGCTGGACCAGCTCGAATCGATGTGGAGGAAGCGGCGTTGACCCCGCACACCGACCCCACCCGTACCGCACGCGAACAGACACCGCCCTCGGGCGGGATCGCCGACGTGCTGCCGCTCGGTCCCCTACAAGAGGGGCTGCTTTTCCACCACGCCCTGGCCGAGGGGACCACCGACTCCTACGGAATTCAGCTTCGGCTCGAACTCCTGGGCGCCACCGACCCCGAACGCCTGCGCCGGGCCGCCACCGCCCTGCTGCGGCGCCACCCCAACCTGCGGGCCGGTTTCCTGTACGAGGAACTCGACCAGCCGGTCCAGTTCGTTCCCGCCGACACCGACCTGGACTGGGCGCACAGCGACCTGACCGCCGACCTCGACCCGGCGGCCGCCGAGGAACGAGTGGTGGAAGGCGAGTTCGGGCGCGGGTTCGATCTGGGAGCGCCCCCGCTCATCCGCTTCCACGCCCTGACGACCGATCCCGACCGCACCGTGCTGGTGATCACCGCGCACCACGTGCTGCTGGACGGTTGGTCGCTGCCCATCTTGACCCGCGACCTCCTCCGGCTGTACGTGGCGGATGGGAACACCGAAGCCCTGCCCCGGGCCCCGCGCTACCGGGACCACCTGGCCTGGCTGGAGGGCCGCGACCAGGAGGCGGCGCGTAAGGCCTGGGCGGCGGCGTTGGACGGGCTCGCCGAACCCACCCTGCTCGCCCCGACCCGCACCCCGGCATCGGAGCCCGAACGCGTCGAGACCTCCCTGGGCGCCGCCGGCAGCGACCGGCTGCGCACCCTCGCCGCCGACACCGGGGTCACCACCAATACCGTCCTCCAGGTCCTGTGGGCGCTGACCCTGTCCGTCCACACCGGCCGCGATGACGTCGTCTTCGGCCAACCCGTCTCCGGCCGGCCACCGGAACTCCCCGACGCCCGGGACGCCGTCGGCCTGTTCACCAACACCCTCCCCGTGCGGGTGACCCTCGACCCCGCCGAACCCCTCGCCGACCTCCTCACCCGGGTCCGCCTGGAACAGGCCGACACGCTCGACCACCAGTGGACCGGTCTGGCCGACATCCAGCGCGCCGCCGGGCACGGCACCCTCTTCGACACCCTCCTGGTGGTCGAGAACTACCCCCTGGACGAGGTCGCCGACGGCACCGATCACAGGGGCCCGCGTCCGGGCCGGGTCCAGGTGCGCGACGCCACGCACTACCCGGCCGTGCTCACGGTCCTGCCCGACGAGGGCCCCGAACGCGACACCCTGCTGCGCCTGGACCATCTGCCATCGGTCCCCGCCACCACGGCCCGCTCGTTCCTGGACCTGTTCACCCACCTGCTCGACCAGGTGTGCGACACCCCCCTGCGCCCCGTGCACGCCCTGGACCCGCTCACCGCCGAGCAGCACCGTCGGATCGCACGACACAACGACACCGAGCGCCCCGCCCGGCACGACACGGTCAACGCCCTGCTGGCCGAGGCCGAGCACGTCCACCCCGACCACCCCGCCGCGATCACCGAGGACGGCGTTCTCACCTACCGTGAGCTGCACGCCGAAGCCGCCCGCCTGGCCCACCTGCTCACCGAACACGGCGCGGTGGCGGAGGGCACGGTCGCGGTCGCGCTGCCACGTGGCTCCGCGCTGATCACCGCCGTGCTCGCGGTGCTCCGGAGCGGGGGCGTCTACCTACCGTTGGACCTGGACCATCCGCCCGCGCGCCTGGCCGACATGGCCGAACGCGCCGGAGCCGTCGCCGTGCTCACCACCTCCGCGTGGCGCGACGCCCTCGCCGACCTGCCCGAGGACGTGGCGCGGGTCGAGCTGGACGCCCCCGGCACCATCGCCCGACTGGCGGAGCTGGATCCGCTGCCGTGGGCGGAACCCCACCCCGAGCAGTTGGCCTACACCCTGTTCACCTCCGGCTCCACCGGCAGGCCCAAGGGGGTCGGGGTGACGCACCGTGCCATCGCCAACCGCGTCGCCTGGACCCAGGACACCCACCGGCTGACCCCGAGGGACCGGGTCGCGCTCAAGACCCCGGTCGGTTTCGACGTGTCCGTGTGGGAGTTCCTGTGGCCCTTGGCCGCCGGCGCCGCCATCGTCACCGTCCGACCGGACGGTCACCGGGACCCCGCCCACCTGCGTGAACTCTTCGAACGGGAGGGGGTGAGCGTCTGCCACTTCGTTCCGGCGATGCTGCGCCTGTTCGTCGACGACCTCACCGGCCCCCTGCCCGCCCTTCGCCTGGTCATCGCCAGCGGGGAGGCCCTCACCCGAGACTCGGCCACCGCTTTCGCCACCGCCCTGCCCCACACCCGCCTGGAGAACCTCTACGGCCCCACGGAGGCCGCCATCGACGTCACCTCCCACCCGGCGTCCGGCGACGCCCGAGACGGGGACGCGGGCACGGTCCCCATCGGGCACCCGGTCCACAACACCACCCTCCACGTCCTCGATCACGTGCTGCGCCCGGTGCCGCCCGGCGCGATCGGCGAGCTCTACCTCGGCGGCGTCCAGCTCGCCCGTGGCTACGTCGGCCGTCCCGACCTCACCGCCGGCCGTTTCGTCGCCGACCCCACCGGCCGCGCGGGGGCCCGCCTGTACCGGACCGGGGACCTGGTCCGTCGGCTGCCCGACGGCGCCCTGGTCTACCTCGGGCGCTCCGACGACCAGGTCAAGATCAACGGCGTACGCGTCGAACCGGCGGAGGCCGAAGCGGTCCTGCGGGTCCTGCCGGGGGTCGCCGACGCCGCCGTCACCGTGCACACCGGCCCCACCGGGACCATGTTCCTCGCCGGTCACGTCGTCCCCGCGCCCGGTGCGGCACCGGACCCGGACGACCTGCGCTCCCGGCTCGCCACGACCCTGCCCGCGGCGCTGGTCCCCGCCGGCATCACCTTCCTGGACGGCCTGCCCCTGAGCGTCAACGGCAAGGTCGACCGAGGCGCGTTGCCCGCGCCCTCCGTCGCACCGGCCACCGCCTCGGGCCGTGCCCCGGGCACGGAGGCCGAACGAGTCCTCTGCTCCGCCATCGCCGACCTCCTCGGCCTCACCACCGACGAGGTGCCCGCCGACGCCGACTTCTTCGCCCTGGGCGGGGACAGCGTCACCTCCATCCGACTGGTCGGCCGGGCCCGCGCGGCCGGACTGGGGTTCGGGGTCCGGGACGTGTTCGACCGGCGTACCCCCGAACGCCTCGCCGCGTTCGCCGAGACCGCGCCCGACCCCACCGCGCCCGAACCCGCCGAACCCGGACCACCGCCCGGAGACGAGTTCGCGGACCTGCTGGACGCGGGGGAGATGGACCGACTCCAGCGCCTCTGGAACCCCGACGACTGAATCCACCCGACCCAGCCCCCTCGTGCCCGAGCCCGTCACCGAACCGAAGAGGACCACACCCATGAACGCCAGCGCCGAAGGCCCCGGCGACATCCAGGACGTGCTTCCGCTCGCCACCCTCCAAGAGGGTCTGCTGTTCCACTCCGTCAAGGACGAACAGCACCTGGACGTCTACACCGTCCAGAACGTCTTCGAGTTCACCCGCCGCGTGGACGCCACGGCACTGCGCGCCGCCGCAGGAGCCATGCTGCGCCGCCACCCCGCCCTACGCGCCGGGTTCATGCACGAGGGCGTCGAACGTCCCGTCCAGTTCATCCCACGCGAGGTTCCGGTGGCCTGGCACGAGACCGACCTGTCCGACCTTCCCGCCACCGAGGCCCGCCGGCGACTGGACCGGATCCGGGTCGGCCAGCGTGAACGCCGCTTCGACCTGTCCCGCCCGCCCCTGATCCGGCACGTCCTGGTCCACCTGCCCGACGAACGGGACGTCCTCGTCCTCACCTTCCACCACATCGTCATGGACGGCTGGTCGGGCGAGCTCTACAACGCCGAACTCATGGACCTGTACCTGCGCGGCGGGGACGACTCGGCCCTGCCCGAGCCCCGCCCCTACCGCGACTACCTCGTCTGGTTGTCCCGCCAGGACCATCGCCGTTCCATCGACGCCTGGCGTTCGGCCCTGGAGGGGGTGGAGGAGGGCACCCTCGTCTCGGTCACCGACTCCGGGGACACCACGATCATGCCGCGCACCATCGACGGCGTGGTCGCCCCCGATCTGGTGGAACGGCTCACCGCGTTGGCCAGGGAGGTCGGGGTCACCCCCAACACGCTCTTCCTCGCCGCCTGGGGCCTGGTCCTGCGCTCCCACACCGGCGGGAACGACATCGTCTTCGGTAGCACCGTGGCCGGCAGGCCCCCCGAGATCGACGGAGTGGACTCGATCGTCGGCGTCTTCTTCAACACCGTGCCGATCCGGGTCAGGGTGGACCCGGCCGAGTCCGTCCGCGAGCTGCTGCTGCGTCTCCAGGGAGAACAAGCCGACCTGTTGGCGCACCACCACGTCGGCCTCGCCGACATCCAGGGCGCGATCGGGACCCAACGCCTGTTCGACTCGCTGTACGTACAGCGCAACATCCCCCGCGACGACGACCGCTACCAGCGGGTACGCGAGCTCACCGGACTGGAGTCGGTCACCGGAAACGACGCCACCCACTACCCGCTCACCTTCGTCGCCCAACCCGGTGACGAGCTTCGCCTCAGCCTGGCCTATCGCACGGACGTGGTGGCCACCGACACCGCCCGGGAATTGTTCGACCGGGTCGTGCGTCTGCTCGAACAGATCGCCGCCCTGCCCGACGCCCCGGTCGCCGACCTCGACCCCCTGGACGCGCGCACCGTCGACGCCGCCTTGGCTCTGGGGGAGGGAAAGCGCCTGGACCTACCGGACACCACCCTGGCGGGGATGTTCGAGGAGTCGGTGCGGCACGCCCCCGATCGCGTCGCCCTGGTCACGCGGGACGAGAGCCTCACCTTCGCCGAACTCGACGAGCGCGCCGAACGGCTGGCTCGCGTGCTGGCCGACCTGGGAGCGGGGCCGGAGATCCGGGTCGCCATCGCCCTGTACCGCTCCGCGGACTGGGTGGTGACCCTCTTCGCCGTCCTCAAACTCGGCGCCGCCTACGTACCGCTCGACCTGGAGCACCCGGCGGCGCGGCTGGGCCACATGCTCGACGACTCCGACCCGCTGGTCACCGTCACCACCGCCGAGGCGGCCGCGCACCTGCCCGCGCGGGGTGGCGGCCGGCGCCTGTTCCTCGACGACCCCGACACCCTCGACGCCCTGGCCGAGGTGGACCCGACCGCGGCCGTGCGACGGCGCGCGCACCGACGGGACCACCTGGCCTACGTCATCTTCACCTCCGGCTCCACCGGTCGGCCCAAGGGGGTGGAGATCCCCTACCACGGTCTGGTGAACATGCTGGTCAACCACCGGGCGGAGATCTTCGACCCGGTGGTGGCGGCCCAAGGCGGACGCGTGATGCGGGTGGCGCACACCGTGTCGTTCTCCTTCGACATGTCCTGGGAGGAACTGCTGTGGCTGATCGACGGCCACGAGGTCCACCTCATGGACGAGGAACTGCGTCGAGACTCCGCCGCCCTGGTCTCCTACTGCGCCACCCAGGCGATCGACGTCGTCAACGTGACCCCCTCCTACTGCGGTCAGCTCATCGAGGACGGCCTCTTCGACGGCGGGGACGACGGAGCCGACGCCGAAGCGTCCGCGCACCGGCCGCCCCTGGTCCTGCTCGGTGGTGAGGCGGTCGGCGGCACCGTGTGGGACACCCTGCGCGAGGCCGACGACGTGCTCGGCTACAACCTCTACGGGCCCACCGAGTACACCATCAACACACTCGGCGGCGGCACAGGGGACAGCGCCACCCCGACCGTGGGCCGACCCATCTCCAACACCGACGTCCACGTCCTGGACACCTCCCTGCGCCCGGTCGCCCCGGGGGTGCCCGGCGAGCTCTACGTGAGCGGAGTGGGACTGGCCCGCGGTTACACCGGACGCCGCGACCTGACCGCCGAACGTTTCGTCGCCGACCCCTACGGGCCGCCCGGATCACGCATGTACCGCACCGGTGACCTGGTGCGTTGGGACGAACACGGGCTCATCGACTACCTGGGCCGCGCCGACGACCAGGTCAAGATCCGCGGGGTGCGCATCGAACCCGCCGAGGTCGTCGCCGCCCTGGAGGAACACCCGGACGTCACCCAGGCCGCCGTCACGGTCCGCGAGGACACTCCCGGGCTCAAGCGACTGGTCGGTTACCTCGTCCCCGGAGCGGGGACCGCCATCGACCCGGACGGCCTGCGCACCCACCTGCGCGCCGCCCTGCCCGACGCCATGGTGCCCTCCGCCCTGGTGGTCCTGGACCGGCTGCCACTGACCATCAACGGCAAACTCGACCAGGCGGCGCTGCCCGCCCCCGCCCACACCACCGCCGGCCCGGGCCCTGGGGGTCGCCCGGCACGCGACGACGTCGACCGGGAGCTGCTCGCCGACTTCGCCGTCGTCCTGGGGACGGAGGTCGACTCCCTCACCCTGGACGACGACTTCTTCGACCTGGGCGGCCACTCCCTCCTGGCCATGCGCCTGGTCGGACGGATTCGCAAGCGCACCGGACAGCGGCTGCGCGCCGGTGACCTCATCGCCGCGCCCACCGTCGCCCGCCTGCGCGACTACCTGGAGTCCCCGCGTCGGGAGGACCTGCTCGCCCCCGTGCTCCGTCTGCGCGAGGGGGGACGCGAACGTCCGCTGTTCTGCTTCCACCCGGCCAGCGGGTTCAGCTGGTCGTACGCGGGGCTGGCCCCCTACGTCGACCGGGAACGCCCCATCGTCGGTGTCCAGTTCCCCGGGCTGCGCGAGGACGCCCTGCCGCCCACCATGGAGGAACTGGTCGAGCACTACGCCCGTCTGGTCCGCACCGTCCAACCCAACGGCCCCTACCACCTGGTGGGCTGGTCCTTCGGCGGGCAGATCGCGCACGGACTGGCCACCCTCCTGCAATCGGAGGGGGAGCGGGTCGCCTTCCTGGGGATGCTGGACACCTACCCCACCGACTCCGAACCGGTGCTGCGCGCGGGTGGCGCGATGACCGAGGAGGAGGCCGAACAGGAGGCCCTGGAATTCCTGCTCTCCAGTTCTCGACGTGAACCGCCGTCGTGGCTCACCCCGCCCTACCGGCGCGAGGACGTCGTGGATTTCATGAGCGACAGCGGCGGCGTGTGGGCGGACTTCGACGCCGACACCATCGAACGCGTGGTGCGCGCCCGGATGTACACCAACGAGGTGATGTACCGGTCCCGTTACCGGGTCTTCGACGGTGACCTGCACTTCTTCTCCGCCGACGCCCAGCGGGACCCGGGATCGGGGATCACCGCGGAGCTGTGGAAGGAACACGTCGACGGGCAGGTGATCGACACCCCCGTGGACCACCACCACGACGACATGACCGGGCCGGCCGCCCTCGCGGTGATCGGCCCGGTCCTGGACCGCGCCCTGCGGGGAGAGGAGGGCGATGACCGGACGAACCCCGCCTGAGTCAAGGGTGCCCCCGCGCACACGATTAATATAAGGTAAGGCTAACCTCAGGGAAGTTCCAAGGTTCGTCCCCTCGCGACCGCGAAATCCCCGTACTCCCCCGATCTCCACGAAAGCGAACACCGTGACAGAGCTGACGACCCACCTGCGCGGCGGAGCCCTCATCGCCGGCGGACTCGCCCTGGCCCTCGCCCTCACCGCCTGCGGCGACGACTCCACCGACGCCGGTACAACCGACGAGGCCGGCAACGTCTCCGTCGAGACCGACTACGGCACCGTCGACATCCCCGAGAACCCCGAGCGCATCGTCTCCCTGGAGTTCGGCAACGAGATCCTCGTCGAAGCCGGGATCGACCCCGTCGGCGTCATCGACCCCAACCCCAGCCTCTACACCCCCGAACAGATGGAGGTCCTCGGAGAGGCCGACGTCGTTCAGGAGATGAGCCTGGAACTCAACGTCGAGGCCATCGCCGCGGCCGAGCCCGACCTCATCATCGGCGGTGTCCGCGAGGTCAGCCACGAGGACTACGAGCAGCACTTCGAGGACCTGTCCCAGATCGCGCCCACCATCCTGTTCGACTTCGACGGCGCCGGCCCCGAACTGCGCGACATGAGCCTGGAGCTGGCCGAGGTCATCGGTGACGCCGAGCGCGCCGAGGCCGAACGCGACCGCTACCAGGAGCGCCTCGACGAGATCGGCCGGACCTACGCCGACCGGCTCCAGGACAACACCTTCGCGGTGGTGTTCGGTGTGGACGACGAGTTCGCCGCGGTCAACACCAACGCCTGGGGCGCCTACATCCTCGACGAGCTCGGAGCCGAGGCCACCTCACTGGTAGAGGAGGCGGGTGAGGACTTCGCCACCTTCCAGTCCTACGAGAACATCGACAAGCTCGACGACGCCGACGTCGTCTTCTACGAGACCGACGTGTCCATGGAACCGGACGACTTCACCGCGAGCCTGCTCGACCAGCAGCTCTGGCGTACCCTGCCGGCCGTCGAGAACGAGCAGGTCCACCCCATGCGCTACAGCTTCTCCCGTACCTGGGGCCAGGCCAACGACGTCCTGGACCAACTGGAAGAGGTCCTCGCCGGCCTCTGAACCCACCGGGTCCGCCGCCTCGGGTCCGTGGCGGCGGACCCGGCACATCACCATCACGAAGGAGCCACGACCATGACCAATCCCTTCGACGACGCCGACGGCACCTTCCTCGTCCTGGTCAACGACGAGGAACAGCACTCGCTCTGGCCCGAGTTCGCCCAGGTGCCCCAGGGCTGGACCCCGGTCTACGGCCCCGTCCCTCGTGACGAGGCGCTGGAGTACGTCGACATCCACTGGACCGACCTGCGTCCGCTCAGCCTCCGCGAGTCGCTCGCCTGACACCGGACGGACACGACCGAGGAAGGTCGGTGGAGACCCCCGGATCGGGGGCCTCCACCGTCCGCGTTCCGGCGGACCGTCACCCACCACCCGCGAAGGACCCCGTGAAACTCTCCCAGCTGATGGTCGACATCAGCCCCCTGCGACTGAGCCGCGAGTTCAGGATCGTCTTCGTCGCCCGGCTCATCTCCATCTTCGGACTGGGTTTCGCCGCGGTCGCCCTGCCCATGCAGGTCTACCAACTCACCGGGTCCTCCCTGCTCGTGGCGACCGTCCACACCACCTCCGCCGTCAGCGTCCTGGCGGGCACCCTCGTCGGCGGCATGCTCGCCGACCGCGGCGACCGACGGCGCCTCATCGTCATCGGTCGCGCCTCCGCCGTCATCGGCTTCGGGGTGCTGGCCGCCAACACGCTGTTGCCCACCGAACCCTGGCTGTGGGTGATCTACGCGATCGCCGTCTTCAACGGGTTCTTCGGATCCTTCAGCGCCGTGGCCCTCCAAGCGGCCGCGCCCGGCTTCGTCCCCCGCGACAAACTGCCCGCCGCCGGAGCCCTGCTCGCCCTCAACGGCGAACTCGGCTCCGTCCTGGCGCCCGCGCTCGGCGGCCTCATCATCGCCGCCTTCGGCCTGGGCTCCAACTACCTCATCACGGCGGTGCTCTCCCTGCTCACCACCTTCCTGGTGTGGCGGCTGCCCCGCCTGGACGCCCCCGCCGAGAGTCGCGCCCAACCCGTCCTGGCCGCCCTGCGCGAGGGCGGTTCCTTCGCGGTGCGTCATCGGGTGGTCGGCCCGCTGCTGCTCCTGGGCCTGGCCCAGATGCTGTTCGCCGCGCCCCAAGTGCTCATCAACGAGTTCACCGACAAGGTCCTGGGCGGCGGCGCGAGCATGGTCGGCCTGCTCTACACCGCGCCCGCCGTGGGTGCGCTCATCGGTTCCCTCACCAGCGGCTGGGCCGGTCGCGCCCGGCGCACCGGTTCGCTTCTGCTCGTCGCCGTGGCCCTGTGCGGGCTCGCCGTCCTCGGCTTCGGGGCGAGCACCTGGGCACCCGTGGCGTTCGTGTTCCTCGTCTTCCTCGGCTTCGGTCAGGTGATCGAGGAGATCCTGCGCTACGGCCTGCTTCAGTCCCACACCCCCGACCACCTCCGTGGACGCGTCAACGCGGTCTGGACCGCGCAATCGACTGTGGGAAACTCCGCCGGGGCGCTCACCCTGGGAGGCCTGGCCCCGCTCATCGGCGCCGCCGGGGCGCTCCTGGCCGGCGGAACCCTCACCGTCGTCAGCGTGGGCGCGCTCGCCCTCGCCTTCGCGGGCCTGCGCACCGCCCAGGTCCTGCGAGAACCCGAACCCACCCCCCACTACCGCAACGAAGACCCCGACCACGAGGAGAGCAAGTGACCCACGAACGCCGCATCGAGATGTACCCCCTCAAGCGACGTGTCCTGGAGGTGGCCGAGGTCGAACGCGTCACCCCGCGCATGATCCGGATCCACCTGGAGGGTCCCGACATCGAGGGCCTGCGCAGCGACCACTTCGCCGACCACGTCAAGCTGTGGTTCCCCAACGAGAAGGGCGAGCACGTCCTGCCCATCGTCGAGGACGATCGTTGTCTCAACTTCCGCGCCGACGGGGTGGTCTTCCGCGACTACACCGTCCGTTACCTGGACACCGAGGCCGGACGCCTGAGCGTCGACTTCGTCGCCCACGATCACGGTCCGGCCGGGCGGTGGGCGATCAACGCCGAACCCGGCCACAAGCTCGGTGTGCTCGGCCCTCGCGGCACCGCCCACATCACCGGCGAGTTCGACTACCACGTGCTCCTGGTCGACGAGACCGCCCTGCCGGCCGCCGCCCGATACGTGGAGGACCTGCCCGCCGACGCCAAGGTGTTCGCCTTCTTCGAGGTGGCCGACGCCGCCGAGGAGCAGAAGCTGCGGGCCCCCGACGACGCCCGCGTCACCTGGCTGCACCGGGGCGAGGCCGAGGCCGGCAGCACCGAGTCGTTGTTCGAGGCCTTCGAGGCGCTGGAGCTGCCCGAGGGCGACGGGTTCGTCTACGCCGCCGGCGAGGCCACCACCCTCAAGCCCATCCGCCGGCTGCTCAAGGAACGCGGCTTCGTGCGCAACAAGACCAGCGAGGTGGACGGCTACTGGCGCCGGGGCACCAGCAACCTCGACCACCACGAGGAAGACGACGACTGATCGAGGTCAGCGCGCCGGGATCCGGAACTCGTTGCCGGAGGGGTCGGCGAACACCCGCCAAGGCGACCCCCGTTCTGATTCCACGGGACGTGCGCCGAGATCCGTCAGGCGAGTGCGGGGATCCACCTCGCCCGGACCGGAGCGCAGGACCGGGGTCAGCGAGTTGCGCACGCCGGGCGGCTTGGGTGCGAGCTCGTCGCAGAACTGCAGCACGAACCCACCGCCGTCCGGGTGACGCAGCCCCCGGCCGTGAACGTCGACCGGGGCCCAACCGAGGACCCCGGCCCAGAAGTTCCGGTCGACCTCTGGTCGGGCGCAGTCCACCGGTACCGAACCCAGGGCCGGACCCACTCCCTCGTACCTGCTGCCGGGCATCACGCAGAACAGGTTGCCCTCCGGATCGGCGAGTACCTCCCAGGGAGCGTCGCCCTGCCCGATGTCCCGGCGCTCCGCCCCCAGCGTGACCAGCCGTTCGGCGTGGGCGTGGTGGTCGTGGCCACCGTCGAGGTCGAGGTGGATCCGGGTGACCTGGTCGTGGTCCCGGTCGGAGGGGGAGGGGCAGGCCGACACCAACAGCAGGGACACCACGGGCGTGGCGATCTCGATCCCGAAAGGGCCGCGGTCCAGAGCCGGGGCCTCCAGGGCACGCGACCAGAATCGGGCCAGGGCAGTGGGGTCGTCGGCTTCGATGGCGAGGGCGTCCAGGTGCATGCCACGACCCTAGGACGGGGGTACGACTTTTGTGATGGGTCGTGGAATAGGGGTGGGGGCGGGCTCGTTACACGTGGTGGGTCGGCGCGGTATCAAGTGTCCCCCGGGCTCTACACACAGCCTTCAGGGAATACCGCACCGTCAGGTGGCAGGAGCCCTGTTGTGCCATCCGCCGTGAGGCGACCGCCGTGCCGGCCCACTTCAGCGCGAAGGGGCCCACCGAGAAAACTCGGTGGGCCCCTTTCGCTTGCCGCTATGCGCCCTTGTTCTGGTGCGCCTCGATGGCCTCGATGATGCGCGGACGCATCTCGGCGGCGCTGATCACCGCGTCCACCGAACCCACCTCGACGGCCCGCTGGATGCTGTGCACCCGGTCGAACTCCGCGGCGACCTCGCCCAGCTTCTCCGAACGCACCGAGGCGCGCACTTCCTCCAACTCGGCGGCCAGGGTGGCCCGCCCCGTGCCCGAGGCCTCGGCCAGGTGTCCCTCCAGGTCCTTCACCCTCGGGTCGGCCGCGGTGCGGGCGTTGACCTCACCGGCGAACACCACCGCGGCGGCCGGGGCGCCGCCCAGCACCGAAGCGAACGAGCCCTCCAAGGCCAGCACCGTCATGTTCGGGTTGAGCGCCTTGGAGAAGACCACGAACGCGCCACCGTGGTACCGGGAGATCACGCAGAACACGATCGGGCCCTCGAAGTTCACGATCGCCCGGCCGATCTCCGCGCCGTACTCCAACTGGAGTTTGCGCATGGACTCCGGCGAACCGTCGAAGCCCGACAGGTTGGCCAGCACCACCAGTGGACGGTTGCCGCTGGCCGCGTTGATCGTGCGCGCCGCCTTCTTCGACGACTGCGGGAACAGGGTGCCCGCGGTGTAGGTGTCAGGGCCGTCCGCCGGCGGGAAACCGCGCCGCTGCACCGAACGCGACTCGATGCCCAGCAGGCACACCGGGACCCCGCCCAGGTGCACGTCCTGCACCGCCGCGGTGTCGGCGTCGGCCATGCCGGCCCAACGCTCCAACACCGGGTGGTCCTGGTCGGACAGCGCCCGCATCACGGTCCGGATGTCGAACGGCTTCTTGCGGTCGGGGTTGGCCCGGCTGGAGAAGATCTCCCCGACGGTGGTGAAGTCACTGCCCTCCACCACGTGCGGGAAGTCCGAGACGTCCCGGTCGGCGGGGTCGGAGGTCGCGGCCCGTCGCGGAGAAGCCTCACCCGGCGCGATGTAGGTGTGGTCGTAGTGCGACATGAGGATGTCGCGGGCGGCGATGAGGTTGGGCGCCCAGTACTGGGCCTGACCGTTGGGGCCCATGACCCGGTCGTAACCACCGATGCCGTGGTTGTCCTCGGCGGACACACCACCGGAGAAGTCCAGCGACTGCTTGCCGGTGAGCACCATCGCCGAGTCCGGGGTCATCACCAGGATGCCCTTGGTGTGCATGAGCATCGTCGCCTCGGCGTTCCAGTACGGCTGCGCGCCGACGTTGATGCCCGCCACGACGATGTTGATCTCACGGCCGTCCTGGGTGAACTCCACGATGCGCTTGAGCGCGGCGGCCACCCAGTCCATGTTCTCGGTGCCCGACTCCATGGAGATGCGGGCGCCCGCGGAGAGCGCGTACCACTCCAGCGGTACGTCCCTGCGCTCGGCCAGGTCCAGAGCCGCGATGACACGGCGGCACTCGGCCTCCGACAGCGCGCCCAGCGACTTGGTGGGGTCGCCCAGCAGCACCACCCGGCTCATGCCCTCGGGGTGGCGTCGTGTGCGGGTGGTGATCACACCGGCGACGATCGCCGCGGAGTTGCGCCCCTTGGGGCGGTCCACCGGAACCAGCTCGTGCCGCTCGTCCAGGTCGTGCTCGACGAAGTCACCGAGCAGATCGGTGAGCTCGTAGGGGTAGACGGTGTTGCGGCTGCCGGCGCGCAGCACCTTCTGGCGGTAGTCGTCGATCGGTTCGACCGGCTCGGTGGACAATCCACCGATGGCCAGGCCAGGCTCGCCGGTGGCGTCGAAGGGCACCCGCACCGCCGTCTTGACCAGCTCGCCGGTCTCGGTGTCGCGACGGCGCGCGATGAAGAGGATCTCCTCCAGACCGGCCCCGGCGACGGTGGGCAGGACCCGCCGCCCGATCGCCTGGATCTCCTCGTCGGTGATGCCGACCGGCGGCCACACGTACAGCACGATCCGGTTGGTGTTGAACCGCTTTTTCTTCGGTCGTCCGGCCTGGGCGCGACGGATCGAGTCCAGACAGGTGGCGATGGTGTTCTCGGCGGTGGGCAGGGAGATGAGCCGACCCTCGTGGTCGCGCAGCTCGGTCAGGTCCCGGATCTGGGTGAAGGCGACCAGCCGGTCATCGGAGGGGTTCTCCTTCGCCACGGCCCGGAACAGGTACACCTCCTCGTCCGCGGACGGCAGACGGGTCAGGTCGAACCGGTTCCACCGCTCCATCTGCATGCGCTCGGCGATGTGCGGGTGCAGTCCACGGATGAGTCGGTCCTCGTCCAGCCCGTTGGAGGAGGGACGGAACGTGAAGTGGTGGTGCATGACCGAGCCGTCGCGACCGGCCACGGTGGTGGTCAGGCGGCGCACACCCGTGGGCATCGGGTGCAGGTTGACGGCCTGGTGCAGGGCGGTCGCCATCGCGTCGAAGTCCTCGGGCTGCTTCTCCCAGGCCAGGTACAGGTCGGCGTCGACCGGAACGTCGTTCTCGGCGTGCTCGGCCAGACCCCGGACCGCGTCGCCCAGGTTCTCGAACCCGACGGCGGCCGACACCAGGCGGACCCCGGCGCGCTCGGCCACCACGTACGTGCACCCCGAACCACGCGTGGTGTGCACGTCGGCCAGACCCTTGTTGCCGTAGTAGCGACGGGTCAGCACCTCCAACAGCGTGCTGTTGTCCAGGTCGGCGCGGACCAGCCGCTGACCGAGCAGCCGCACCAGCGGTTCGGTGGTGCGCACCATGGCGGCCACACGCTCGGCGCGCTCGGACGAGTCCGGGGTCTGGTCCAGGTGACGCAGGTGACGGCGCACCTCGGCGTAGACCTCGGCGCGGTTCCGGCGCAGCATGGGCTGCCCGAACCACGCGAACACCACACCGCGAGCCAGGTCGGCCACGGCCGGGAACCGCACCTGGGTGGCGGCCACGAGCCGTTCCAGGGCCAGACCGGTGGGTTCGCGCATCTCGGTGTCGGGCGGGGCGTCCTGCAACCAGGCGCGCAGCAGACCGGTGACGAGGCGGGCGTCGGCGGAGGAACGCTGTTGGGCGAGGAAGACGCGGAACACCGCGGCCTCCAGTTCGGGTGTGCGCTCCAGGTCGGTGACCCCATAGTGCGCCAGCGCGCGGGACAGCTTGGTCTGGAACGACTCGGGCAGTCCGGCCCGCTCCACGTCCAGGCTCTGCAGGTAGGTGTGCAGGTACTCGCGGGGGCTGTGCACGTGGGTGTCGCTGACGTCGTCCTCACCGGCGGACCGGTTACGGCTCAGCTCGGCCAGGTCGGCGAACACGTCGACCAGGTCCAGTTCGGCGGCCAGCGGACGGTGACCGGTGGCGACCGTCTCGTTGCGCACCGCCAGGTACTCATCGAACACCCGTCGCTCGTCCAACGGGTCGGCGTCGAAGCCCAGCAGCAGACCGCGCAGGTCCTGCCGGCCCCGAGCGAGGCGCTCGACGGCGGGAACCTCCTCGGCCCGCGCGGGCAGGTCCAGCGCGACCGGGGCGTCGGCCGTCTCCTCGATCTCCTCGGTGTCGGCCAGCGGTTCGAGACGCAGCAGTGGGGCGCCGGTCTCCACCTGACCGCCCACGATCACCGCGCACTCCTTCAGGCGGGCGCGGAACGGCGCGCGCAGCACCGTCTCCATCTTCATGCTCTCCAGCACCAGCACCGGAGCGCCGGCCTCGACCTCGGCGCCGACCTGCACCGGGGTGGCCACGACCAGGGCGGGCGTGGGCGAGCGCAGCACGCCGCCCTCGTCCAGGCTCACCCGGTGCGCGACACCGTCCACCTCCACCAGGTGGACCGGGCCATGGGCACCGATGAGCAGGTGGTGGCGGGAGCCGTTGACGGTGATGCGGCCGCTGTGCCGGTCGAAGCGTTCCAGCTCCACGTCGGCGGTGTGCGTGTCCTCGCCGGCCGCCACGACCACGCGGAAGCGGTCGGCGCCCATGCGCGCCACCCGCACCCGGTAACCGGCCCCGCGCAGCTTCAGGTCGAGCGGACGGCCGCTCTCGTGCTGCACCTGGGGGCGCCCGCCGAAGGCGGTGGACAGCAGCCGCTGCCGCTCGACCCGTTCCTCCTCCTCGTAGGCCTCGATGGCGGCGGCGGCCAAGGCCACCGCGGAGTGCCGGTGCGAGACCAGGTCGCCCTCGGCGCGCACCCGGTCGATCCACCCGGTGTCGGCGGAGGCGTCGATCACCTCGGGTCGGTCCAGCAGATCCAGCACGAAGCTCTTGTTGGTGGCGCCGCCCTCGATGATGACGGTGGTCTCGCGCATCGCCCGGCGCAGACGCGCCATCGCCTGCTCACGGTCGTGCCCGTAGGCGATGATCTTGGCGATCATGGAGTCGAAGTCGGCGGGGATGGTGTCGCCCTCGCCCACACCGGTGTCCACGCGGATGCCCGGGCCCGAGGGCAGGTTCAGACGGGCGATGCGTCCGGGGGAGGGGGCGAAGTCGCGGTCGGGGTCCTCGGCGTTGAGCCGGGCCTCCACCGCGTGCCCGCGCTCGGCCGGGGCCTCACCCTCCAGCTTCCCGCCGCCGGCCACGTGCAACTGGCCGCGCACCAGGTCGAACCCGGTGGTGGACTCGGTGATGGGGTGCTCGACCTGAAGGCGGGTGTTGACCTCCAAGAACGCGAACAACTTCTCCCCGGGGTGGTAGAGGAACTCCACGGTGGCGGCGCCGCGGTAGTCCACCGCGACGGCCAGCCTCTCGGCGGACTCCTTGAGTTCCCTGGTCTGCTCCGGGCTCAGCAGGGGAGAGGCGGATTCCTCGATGATCTTCTGGTTGCGGCGCTGCACCGAGCAGTCGCGCACGCCCAATGCCCAGGCGGTGCCCTGCCCGTCGGCGATGACCTGGACCTCGACGTGGCGGGCGCCGGTGACCAGACGCTCCAGGAACACGATGCCGCTGCCGAAGGCCCGGGCGGCCTCCTGGCTGGTGCGCTCGTAGGCCTCGGTGAGCTCCTCGCCGTTGTTGACGACGCGGATGCCGCGTCCGCCGCCTCCGGCGGTGGCCTTGAGCATCAGCGGATAGCCGATCCGCTCACCCGCGGCCAAGGCGTCGTCGAGGGTCTCGACGGCGCCGCGGCTCCACGGGGCGACCGGGACCCCGACCTCCTCGGCGAGGAGCTTGGCGCCGATCTTGTCGCCGAGCCTGCGCATGGCCTCGGCCGAGGGGCCGACAAAGGTGATCCCGATGCGTTCGCACAGTTCGGCGAAGGCCGGGTCCTCGGCGACGAAACCCCACCCGACCCAGGCGGCGTCGGCGCCCGACTCCACCAGGGCGCGCTCCAACACCTCCAGGTCCAGGTAGGGGCGAGAGGCGGCGGGACCGAGGTCGTAGGCCAGGTCGGCTTCCCGCACGAACGCGGCCGTGCGGTCGACGTCGGTGTGCAGGGCGACGGTCTCGATCGGTGTTCCGCTCTCCGCGGCGATGTCACGGACGGCGTGGATGAGCCGCATGGCGGCTTCTCCACGGTTCACGATGGCGACACGACTGAACACCCGAATGAGCCCTTCTGTAAGACCAATGATGTGCACGCGGCGACATGACGCGGCCCCGGCAGTCTCCACCTTCTCGTCTGAGGGAGCCCGCGCGCCATGACGCACCCAACGCATCTTGAGGGGCTGGAGTTGTGGAGATCGACCAAAAACGACCCGTCTCCCGACGCCAGGGACCACTCGGACCGCCTGGGAGCGTGTTCCCGCCCACACCCTGGGTCGGCGGTCGACTGTGGTGATCCCACAACCTCGGCCCCGTCGTCCTGGAATTCGTTCCCGGCCCGCCCTCGAAAAACTAGTTAGGTTAGTCTAACCTGGCCAAGGTGCGGTCTTCCGGGTTCGTCGGGACCGCACCCACCCCGAACAGCCCGAACCGCGGATCGAGGACGCCCCCTCCCGATCACCCGCACCTTGAGGAGGCACCCCCATGGCCGAGCAGCTCTCCGACTTTCGACCCGTCCAGCCCCGAGCCGCTTCGGTCCGCTCACTGGCCGTGCACGCCACCTCCCGCCCCTTCCCCGGCTTCGCCCGTGTCACCCTGCGCAGCACCGGTGACGGGTTCGAGGACGACTTCGAGTACCTGGGCTTCGACCAGTGGTTCCGACTGTTCCTGACCGCCCCCGACGGCACCCTCGACCTGCCCTTGGGCGGGTTGGAGGGTTGGTACTCGCGTCTGCTGGACATCGAGGAGGCGCACCGTCCGCTGGTGCGCAACTACACCATCCGTGACGCCCGTCGGGTGGGCGAGTTCTGGGAGCTGGACCTGGACTTCGTCATCCACCGCAGCGTCGCCACCGGCGAGGTCGACGGTGTGGCCGCCCGCTGGGCCCTGGACGCCCGCCCCGGTGACCGGATCGGCGTGTTGGACCAGGGACGCATCTTCAACGTCGAGGACCACACCGGTCCGGTCCTGGTGGTGGCCGACGAGAGCGGTCTGCCGGGTGTGGAGGGGATCGCCCGTTCCCTGGACGGGGCACCCTGTGACTACGTCCTGGAGGTCCCCGAGGCCGCGGACCGTCGCGAGTTGGTCGGGGCCGACCCGGTCTGGAACGTGCGCACCTACGGAGAGGCCGCCGGGGACCGGGCCCTGGAACACCTGCGCTCGCGCGGCATCAGTGCCGACACCCGCGTGTACGTCGTCGGTGAGGCGGCCTTCGTCCTGGCCGCGCGCTCCCTGGCCCGGACCTGCGGGGTGCCCAAGGACAACATCCAGTTCTGCGCCTACTGGCGTGTGGGCCGTCGAGCCAAGCGCAAGTGAGCCCGACCGCGCACTGACGCTCCCCTCGCGGTGGGACACCGATCCCTCCGAAGGGGGAGGCTCCACCAGGCCCCACGGGTCCACCCTGGATGTGAGGGCACGGCGACGGGTCGGCCCTCGCCGGACAGGGGGAGCGCCCGTGAACGACCGACGACGCCCACGATGGCCCGCGGTGCCGCTGGTGGTGGCCTTCCTCGGTTACGCCCTCGGCAAGGCCTACTACGCCTCCCAGGGCCGCCTGGGTTTCCCCGGCGGTCCGGACGTCCCGCCCGAGGCCTATGAACGTCCCGTCAGCGCGGTGTTGGGCGTGGCCGCCGAACAGTGGCTCGCGGCCGCCACCGGCCTGGCCGGGGCCCTGCTGATCCTGGCCGCGGTGACCGAGGCGGGTCGCCGCGTGCCACGACCCTTGATGCTGCTCCTCTTGTCCGGTGCGCTGCTCGGCGTGGGCGCCGCCGCCGTGGCGATGGCCGCCGACGCCTTCCTCGGGATGGGCCCCGGCTGGGAGTGGTACCACGGCCTCCTCGGCATCGTGGCGCTCGTGCTCATGGTCGCCACGACCGTGTCCTACGTCCGTTCGGTAGGCCCATGGGCGGATACGTCCGAAACGATGTGATCGGGTGCACTCAGTGCGTCGTTGCACTGAGTGCACCGAGTTCCGTAGTCTTGCACCATGGCAGAACAGCGGCGCGCGCCCGCCCTCGACCGACGTGAGGCACTCAAGGCACGGCACCGGCGCTCCATCGTCGACGCCGCGGCCGAGCTCATGTCCGAGATCGGCGGCACCGACTTCACCGTCGATCGTCTCGCCGCGCGCGCCGATGTCTCCCGACGCACCGTCTTCAACCACTTCAAGACGGTGGACGACATCACCCTCGAAGTGTTCCGCGAGATGCTCGCGGTCATCCTCGACGGCGTCGACGCCAACCTCGCCGCGCGCGACGAGGGCACCTCGATGTTCGACCGGCTCGCGGGCGCTTTGCGCGCCACCGACCTGGTCACCCCGATCAACGAACTCACGCGCATCTTCCAGACCGAGGACTGCGGCCCCGGCCACGTCCTCGCCACCGGTGACCGGGCCCTGAACCCGCGTCAGGCCGTGCTCTTCGAGCGCGCCCTCACCGACCTGGGAACCCGGATCGCGGCCACCACCCTGCGCCACCACCCCTCGGCCGACCCCATGGAGGTCGAACTGATGTGCGGCGCTCTCATCGGCGGTGCCCTGGTCGTGGTCCGTCGTTGGGAGAGGGCCACCCAAGGGGCTGACACCGCCGAATCCCGCCGTGTCTGGAACGAACTGCTCGACCGCATGATCGGCACCTACCGCGACGGCCTCGGCACCCTGGACACCGGCACCGCGGCCACCTGAGCGCATCCGCTCACCACACCCACCACTCCTGCGGAAGAACCATGGCTGAACTTCTCTACCGACTAGGGCGTGCCTCGGCACGGCGCGCCCGCACCGTCATCGCGCTCTGGCTGGCCCTGCTGGTCGTCGCCGGCGGTGCCTTCTTCCTCTTCTCGGGAGAGCTGGAGGACGGATTCTCCATCCCCGGCACCGCCACCGACCAGGTGAACCAGCGCCTCAAGACCGAGTTCGAGGGCATGGGCGGCGGCGCCGGCACCATCATCTACGAGACCGATGACGGCGAGCCCTTCACCGACGAACAGAAGGAGGCCATCGGTGAGCGGGTCGACCTCGCCACCGATGTCGACGGGGTCGAGAACGTCGTAGACCCGTTCTCCACCGAGGACGAGCGCGCCGAACAGGTCGAACTCCTCCAGGACGGGCGCGAACAGATCGACGACGCCCGCGCCGAGGCCGAGGCCGGCCAGGAGGAACTGGACGAGAACCGCGCCCAGGCCGAGGCCGCCGGGATGCTCGACCAGATGGAGGAGGCCCTCGACGGCGGACAGGACCAGCTCGACCAGGGCCTGGAGACCCTGGAAGCCGAGGAGGAGCAGCTCGAACAGGGCGAGGCCCTGATGGAGATGGCCGACGGCATCGGCACCCTCTCCGAGGACGGCAACGCCGCCCTGATCATGGTCTCCTTCACCGACGCGCAGGAGGAGGTCTCCCAGGAGACCCGCGACGCCGTCATCTCCATCTTCGAGAGCGAGCCGGTCGACGGAGCCACCGTCGAGTTCGCCGACGACATCGCCATGGAGCTGCCCAGCCTGGTCAGCAAGGCCGAGATCATCGGCGTGGTCGTCGCCGGCGTCGTCCTGGTGGTCATGCTCGGCACCCTCATCGGAGCCGGCCTGCCGATCCTCACCGCCCTCGTCGGCGTGGGCATCGCCACCCTGATCACCATGTCGCTGTCCGGTGTCCTGGCGATCGCCGACATCACCCCGATCCTGGGCCTCATGCTCGGTCTGGCGGTGGGCATCGACTACGCCCTGTTCATCGTCAACCGGCACCGACGCCAACTCAAACAGGGAGTGGAACTCCAGGAGTCCGTGGGTCTGGCCAACGGCACCGCGGGCAACGCCGTGGTATTCGCCGGCGCCACCGTGCTCATCGCCCTGCTGGGTCTGAACCTGACCGGTATCGGATTCCTCGGTCTCATGGGCAGTGTCGGCGCGATCGCCATCGCCATCGCGGTGGTCGTCGCCATCACCCTCATCCCGGCGCTGCTGGGACTGGTGGGCGAGCGCATCCTGTCCAAGCGTGAGCACGCCCGCCTGGGCGCCGCCTCCGCCAATGGACAGGCGACCGAGAAGCACAGCCACGTCAAGCCGATGTCCAACGTCCGGGCACTCGGCCGGGCCGCCATCGCGATCATCGTCCTGGGCATCATCGCCCTGCCCGTCCTGGACCTGCGCCAGGGGCTGCCGGACGGTTCCTCACAGTCGGTCGACTCCACCCAGTTCAAGGCCTACACCGCCATCGAGGAGAACTTCGGCGAGGGCCAGAACGGTCCGCTCCTGGTCACCGCCGACCTGCCCGGTGGCCCCAACGACGACGAGGCCGAGGCCAACGCCGAGCAGTACCAGTACGAGGTCGCCGACGCGATCTACGCGCTGGAGGACGTCGAGGCGGTGGCGCCCATCGGTGTCTCCGACGACCAGAACCTGGCTATCTTCCAGGTCGAGCCGGCGGAGGGCCCCTCCAGCGAGTCCACAGAGGACCTCGTCCACGAGCTGCGCGACATGGAGCCCATCCACGGTGAGGCGCCGCTCGGCGTCGCCGGTATGGCCAGCGGCAACATCGACATCTCCGAGCAGATCGCCGGTGCCCTGCCCACCTACCTGACCGTGGTCGTGGGTCTGTCCCTGGTCATCCTGCTGCTGGTGTTCCGGTCGATCTTCGTGCCGGTGGTGGCCACGCTCGGGTTCATCCTGTCCTACTTCGCCGCCCTGGGCGGTGTGGTCGCCGTCTACCAGTGGGGTTGGCTCGGTGGTCTGCTCGGGATGGAGAACCCGGGGCCGGTACTGAGCTTCCTGCCCACGATCATGGTGGGCATCCTGTTCGGCCTGGCCATGGACTACATGCTCTTCATCGGCACCGGCATGCGCGAGGCCTACGTGCACGGCGCCCCGGCCCGCCTCGCGGTGGTGCAGGGCTTCCGAGCCGGCCGTTCGGTGGTCACCGCCGCCGCGATCATCATGATCTCGGTGTTCGGCGGGTTCATCTTCTCCGAGATGATGATGATCAGCTCCGTGGGCTTCGGGCTCGCCTTCGGTGTGCTGCTGGACGCGTTCCTGGTCCGCATGCTGCTCATCCCCGCGGTGATGCACCTGGCCGGCGACGCCGCCTGGTGGCTGCCCAAGTGGCTGGAGCGTGTGCTGCCCGACGTCGACGTGGAGGGATCGGCCCTGGAGCGCGCCCACCTGCACCAGGACGAGCCGACCGAGGAAACCGACGAGGACCGGAAGCCGACCGAGGAGATCGAACCCGGAGCGGATGTCACCTCCGGCCGACACTGATCGGTACTCGGGCCCGGTGGGGCGCCCGGCATCACGCCGGAGCTTCCCACCGGGCCCGAGCCACGCCCGGGCGGAGATCCCGCTAGGGTGAGCGCGTGAAAAAGCCCGTGAACCCCCTCCTGGGCACGATTTCGTGGCTGGGTTACCTCGCGCACCGTCACAAACCACTGGCCCTGGTGTTGTCCGGTCTCCTGGTCGCCTTCGGCGGCATCGTCTCCGGCGTCGTGATCTGGTGGGGCGTGCCGCCCATCGTCGTGGGTGTGACCATCCCCGCCCTCGACCTTTGGTGGGAACGCCGAAGCAAGAACAACAACGAACTCACCTCCGCCCGCGAGAAGGTCTTGGAGGAGGCACTGGCGCCGCTGCTGGAACTGGCCGCCACCGCCACCTTCCGCCCCCGCGACAAGAGGGTGGAGCTCTCCGAGGCCGCGGCGATGCGGGTGGCGGGCGACCTGCGGGCCGCCTTCACCTTGGTGCCGGGTGTGCGCGCCGTGGTGTTCGTGGTCTCCACCGACGGACTCCGGATGGAACCGCGCTTCCCGGCCGGGCGACCCGACCGCCCTCGCGACTTCGTCCGCGGCACCGAACGCGGTGACCAGGCCTTCCGCATCCTCGACGAACTGCCCGGCCGTTTCGTCATCGTCGAGGACCTGCGCTCCGAAGGCGTCGACACCCCCTATTGGGCGGGCACCGGCGCCCACTACAGCACCTTCATCGCCGCGCCGATCCGGTCCACCGAACACGCCTTCGGAATGGTCACCATCGACGCCCCCGACCCGGGCAGCCTCGACCACCAGCACGGTTCCACGATCGCTTTGTTCGCCGCCGCACTGGGTATATTGTTCGCGGAGGCGGCCCGAGGCGCGACCGGAGGCCCCGACCCCGAGAACAGGAATGGTCGAGATGGGAAAGATCAAGCTCACCAGACCCCGAGAGAACTATCTGGCGGAGAAAACGGAAACGCCCGAGGAGAAGCTCAAGAGGGCTCTTGAGGAAGTACGCAGCGAACGTCGCATGCGCGAACGGACGTTGCTGCGCTCCACCGGCACGGTCCGCCCCGCCTGATCGTCGTGGCTCGCGAGAGGCCGGGAAAACTCCGGTCAGGGCACGCGGTCGACCTGGGGCACCGACTCCAGCCGGGCCACGTCCGCGCTGATCTCGCCCGCGGCACTCGACAGCAACGGTAGGTGGTGCCGGGTCAGGTGCTCCAACGACGTCTCGGCGGAGTTCGTGTTCACGTTCACCGCCGCGAACACCCGCCCTTGACCGTCACGCAGCGGTGCCGCCACCGAACGGATGCCCCATGCCAGGTCCTCGTCGGTCAGCGCCCACCCACGAGCGCCCACCTCCCGCAGCACCGAGCACCGTTCCTCGGGTCCCGGCCGCCACAACGGTTCCAGCCCCGAACGTGAGGGCTCGGCCAGCACCCGCTCGACCTCCTCGGGGGAGAGCGCGGACAGTAGCACCTTGCCCAGCGAGGTCTGCAACGCGGGGAAACGCGTACCGATCTGCACCGCCAGGGTGACGATCTTGGGCACCGCCACCCGCGCCACGTACACGATGTCGGACCCGTCCAGCTGCGCGATCGAACACGACTCACCGGTCGCGCGCGAGAGCTCCTCCAGGTGCGGTCGGGCCACGTCCCACAACCCCATGGACCGCACGTAGGCCGTGCCCAGCTCCAACACCCGAGGGGTCAGCGAGAACCCCTGTGCGCCGGAACGCACGTATCCGAGTTCCTGCAGGGTGATGAGGACGCGCCGAGCCGTGGGCCGGGCCAATCCGGTCTCCTTGGCCACCTCGGCCAGCGTCATCGTGGGCCGGTGCGGCCGGAACGCGCGAATCACGTCCAACCCCCGGGCCAGGGCCTCGATGAAGTCGGGGCCGGCGCCCTCGCGCGGCATGGTCTCTCCCGTCGGTGTCGTGGAAGCGCCAGCATATACAGCACCGGCCCACGAAATCCCGCCGATGGTGATCGGGCCGGTGCCGGGCCACGCCGCGACACCGGCCCTTCCCGTGACCGCCCCGCTCAGCGGCCGCGGGTGCTCGCGTCCCGGAACTCGGTGTAGGTGTAGGGGTTGTCCAACACCTTGGACTCCGGGATGTCCGGGTTCATCCCCGCCTGCCAGGCCTCCTCGCCCACCGTCGACCGCAGGTGCTCGACGGTCTCCTCGCTCCGGCGGCGCACCGACGCCAGGTCCACGCCCACCAGCCGGTGCTCGTGTTTGACCACACGCCCGTCCACCAGGACCGTGTGGACGTCACCGCGCTGGGCCTGGAACACCACGTGTCCGTACGGATTGAGTAGCGGGAACGACACCGGTGAGTCGTCGTTGCGCAACAGCACCAGGTCCGCCTTGGCGCCGGGAACGACCTGCCCCAGGTCGTCGCGGCCCAGGGCCCGCGCGCCGCCCCGGGTGGCCCACTCCACCACCTGCGGGGCGCGCAACGCCGAATGGGTGACCGTCTCGCCCCGGCTCTGCGCCTCCAGGTGTTGGCGGGAACGGTCGGCGCCCAGTGTGGAGCGCATGGCGCTGAACAGGTCGCCGCTCCACCACACGCTGGAGTCCATCGACAGCGAGACGGGGATGTCGTGCGCCCGCAGCCGCCAGGTGGGCGGGTAGCCCTGACCGGCGCTCTGCTCGCTCTCGGTGGACACCGACACCGAACCGCCGGTGGCGGCGATGCGCTGGTAGGAGTCCTCCGACAGGGACGCCCCGTGCACGTAGATCGTCTCGGGGGTCATGAACCCGTTCTCGTGCATGAGCTTGACACCGTTGTCGCCGGTGGCGCCCCACACCCCGGCGTGGGTGGTCACCGCCAGCCCCAGCTCGCGGGCGACCTCGAAGGCGGGACGTTCGGGGAAGTCCGGGTCGCCGGTGACGTCGAAGGCCACCTGGAGGCCGAGCCGGTCGTTGCCGCGATGGCGTTCGACGAAGGCGCGGAATTCGGGGGTGCCCGTCCACTCGGCGGGCGCTTGGTGGATGTTGCCGTAGGCCAGTACGTACCGGCCGGGCGAACCCAGGAGTGCGTCGGCGGCGGCGTCGGCGTGTTCGGGCGTACTCAACCCGTGGGACCAGTCCACCACGGTGGTGACCCCGGCCTCCAAGGCCTCCAACGCGGCGAGGGTGTTGCCGGCGTGCACGTCCTGGGGTCGGAAGTGGCGGCCGTGCTCCAGGTAGTACCAGACGAAGTACTGGGCCAGGGTCCAGTCGGCGCCGTAGCCGCGCATCGCGGTCTGCCACATGTGCCGGTGCGTGTCGACCATCCCCGGCATGACGATGCCGCCGCGCGCCTCGATCTCCACGGTGCCCTCGGGGACGGCCGGCCCGGACCCCACCCGCGCGATCCGGTCGTCGACCACCAGCACGTCCGTCTCGTGCAGCACCGTCCGTGCGTCGTCCATGGTCAGCACGGTGCCACCGCGCAGCAGTACCGGTCGGCCCGAGGGGACTTCGCGGGGGCTGTTCATGGGGGCGCTCCTCAAGCCAGGGGTATAGCGGCCGATGGTCCGCTGTTCGGTCTTCGATGTGGATTTTACCTTTTGTCGCCGTTGGTTTTCTGTCAAGACAGGGTGCGGAGAAATCGAAATCAGGGTGATATTTCCCAAGACAAGGGTTGACGATGGCGGGTGGTCCGCGCAGAATCGCTCGAACGGACACATGTCCGGTGAGCGGACAATAGGGAGAGAGATGCCGGAGGATTCCGACGCGCGCACCACCGAGCGGAGCGGGCCGTCGCCGACGACCGGGCCCCTCGGCGGACTCCTGGTCGCCGACTTCTCCCGCATCCTGGCCGGGCCTTACGCCACCATGCTCCTGGCCGACCTCGGCGCCGAGGTGGTCAAGGTGGAGGGCCCCACCGGCGACGACACCCGCACGTGGAAACCGCCCGTCCGCGGCGACACCTCCACCTACTACCTGGGCGTCAACCGCAACAAACGCTCCATCGCCCTGGACCTGAAACGGGACGACGACAACCGCACCGCCCGCGAACTCGCCCGCCGCGCCGACGTCGTCATCGAGAACTTCCGCCCGGGCGGCCTGGCCCGATTCGGACTCGACGCCGACAGCGTCCGAGCCGCCAATCCCGGTGTCGTGTACTGCTCCATCACCGGGTTCGGCACCCGAGAAGGCCGCCATGTCCCCGGCTACGACCTCATGGTCCAGGCCGTCTCCGGCCTCATGAGCCTGACCGGCGACCCCGACGGACCGCCCTACCGCGCCGGCATCTCCGTCTTCGACGTCATGGCCGGCAACCACGCCACCATCGGCATCCTCGCCGCGCTGCGTCACCGCGACGACACCGGAGAGGGCCAACTGGTCGAGGTCGACCTGCTCTCCTCCGCGCTCACCGGTCTGGTCAACCACAGCTCCGCCTACGTCGCGGGGGGCGCCGTCCCCACCCGCATGGGCAACGCCCACCCCAGCGTCTTCCCTTACGAACCTCTGCCCACCGCGGACGAGGACCTCATCGTCACCGCCGCCAACGACCGCCAGTTCCGCGCGCTGTGCGAGGTCCTGGGCGCCGCGCACCTGGCCGAGGACCCGCGCTACTCCACCAACGCGGGCCGCACCGAACATCGCGCCACCCTGCGCCCGCTGCTGGTGGAACGCCTGGCCGAACGCGGCGCCCTGGAGTGGTTCGACCTGCTCGTCGAGGCGGGGGTGCCCAGCGGACCCATCCAGACCATCGACGGTGGCTTCGCCATGGCCGAACGCTTCGGCCTGGACCCCGTGGTCTCCGTGGGGGAGGGGGACCGCGCGGTACCCACCACCCGAACTCGACGAACACGGCGACGCCCTGCGGGCGTGGCTGAACGAGGAGGAACGGGCATGAACGACCAGGACCACGGCCCCGGGACGCACCCGGGCTACCCGACCGCCCTGGGCGCCTCCTCGCCCACCGCCATCACCCTGCTCGGCCAGGACCTGGCCGAGGACGTCATGGGCAAGGTGGGGTTCGGCGAACTCGCCTTCTGGCTGGCCGCCCAACGCCGCCCCACCCCCGGACAGACCCGGGTGTTCGAAGCGGTCCTGGCCGCCTTGGCCGACCACGGGTTCACCCCCACCGCCATCGTCACCCGGCTGACCTACCTGTCCGCCCCCGACTCCGTTCAGGGGGCACTGGCCGCCGGGCTCCTCGGCGGAGGCTCGCGCTTCCTCGGCGTCACCGAGGACACCGGCCGCTTCCTGCACACCGTCCTGGCCCCGCTCGACGGCGAACATCCCACCGACGACGCCGCATGGGACGCCCTGGCCCTGGGCACCCTTCAGGGCGAACGCGCGGCCGGACGCCGGATCCCCGGGCTCGGACACCACGTGCACAAACAGGGTGATCCGCGTACCCCCGCCCTGTTCCGCATCGCCCGCGAGGAGGGACAGTTCGGTCCCCACCTTCGTCTGTTCGAGGCGATCGGACGCACCCACCCCCGAGTGCTCGGCCGTACCCTGCCGCTCAACGGTGCCGGAGTGTGCGGGGCGGCCCTGGCCGACCTCGGGTTGCCCATCGAACTCCTGCGCGGATTCGCCCTGTTGGCCCGCACCGCCGGGCTCGTCGGTCAACTCGCCGAAGAACTGCGCGCACCCGTGGCCAACGACGTGTTCCTTTCGGTGGACCTGAACAACCGGGCCGTCGACCCCGATCCCTACACCCCCGACCACCTCTGAAGGCGGAGGACGATCCCCATGGCGTTCGTGACCGAGCAGAACCTGACCGACCTGGCGGCCGAGCGCTGGGGAAGCGCACACGACCCCCGCACCGCCCGACTGCTCTCCGCCCTCGTGCGCCACCTGCACGCCTTCGCCCGAGAGGTCGAGCTGACCGAGGACGAGTGGATGTCCGCCATCGACTGGCTCACCGCCACCGGACATACCTGCGACGACAAACGCCAGGAGTTCATCCTGGCCTCCGACGTGCTGGGCCTGAGCACCCTGGTGGTCCAGCTCAACAACCGACTCTCGCCGGGAGCCACGCCCGCCACCGTGCTCGGGCCCTTCCACATCGACGGGTCGCCGCCCGCGGAGTTCGGGCACGACATGGCCGAGGGCGTCCGGGGGACACCCCTGTACCTGACCGGACGTGTCCTGGACACCGAGGGCGAACCCGTGCCCGGTGCGGTACTGGACGTGTGGCAGGCCGACGCCCAAGGCGCCTACGAGGCCCAACTCGACGTCGACGAGGCACGCCTGCGCGCCAAGTACCGTGCCCGCCAGGACGGCGCGTACTGTCTGCGCACCATCGCCCCGCTCGGTTACACCATCCCCATGGACGGACCCGTCGGTGAACTCGTCGACAGGACCGACATCAGCCCGTTCCGGCCCGCGCACATCCACTTCCTCATCGAGGAACCCGGGTACGCGCGACTGATCACCCACCTGTTCCGGGAGGGCGCCGACCACCTCGCCACCGACGTGGTGTTCGGGACCAAGGACGCCCTGGTGGTGCCGTTCGTCGAACGGCCCGCCGGACCCGCCCCCGACGGACGGGAATCCACCGAGCCCTACCTGTACGCCGAGTACGACTTCGTCCTCGACAGTGGCGGGGTGCGGGGCGGCTCCTGACGCCGCCGCCCGGTCGCCTCGAAGGCCGCCGCGATCCTCAGCAGACGCACGTCGTCGTAGGCGCGACCCGCGAAGGTCAACCCCACCGGCATGCCCGTGTCGGGCATCGTGCCCATGGGCACCGTCACCGTGGGGATGCCCAGGTGACGCCAGACCAGATTGCCGTTGGCCACCCACACCCCGTTGCGCCAGGCGATGTCGGCCGAGGCGGGGTTCACGTCGGCGTCCGCCGGCGCCACGTCGGCCACCGCCGGGAAGACGATCGCGTCCAACCCCGCCTCGTCCAACCAGTCCTCGAAGTCGACCCGACGCGTGCGCTCCAGGCCCTGGAGCCCCTCTTCCAGGTGCGGGATCTCGGTGAGGGAGGAGATGCCGGTGCGGCGTACGAACTCCGGGTAGGCGGCGATGTCGTCGTCGAACCCGTCGTAGCGGTCCGGAAGGGCGTTCGGGTCGTGCGGGAAGATGCGGGCGCCGTCGACCCGGCCCAGGTCGTTCGATCCGGGGTCGCCGTTGGCGCGAAGGAAGTCCTGCCACGCCCAGGCGGACAGGTCCAACAGCTCACGCTCCAGGTACTCCCGGCCCACCAGACCGCGGTTCTCGATGGTGGGGGCGCCGGGACGGTCCCCCTCGTAGTTGCTCACCACGGGAAGGTCGGTCTCGGGTACGACGACACCGGAGGCCTCCAGGTCCGCTCGGGCCTCCTCCCACAGCCGCAGCACGCTGGGCCGGGTGAGCACCGCCCGTCCCGTGGGACCGCCCACACCGGGGTGCTCCGCGGTTCCGGCCTCGGGGTCGCGGCCGGTGTAGAGCCGCGGGGCGCCGATCCGGAGCCCGTCCAACACCCGCCGGGCGGCGTCCGCGTCGGCGACACCCAGGTCCGGGAACGAGTCGGGTCGCACCGCCGAGGCCGCCGGGACCTCGACCCAGGGTTGCGCGCGCCAGAAGTCTCCGCGCGGTTCGGGGTCATCGGCGACGATGACGTCCAACAACTCCAACATGTCGGCCAGGATGCGCGCGGCGACCTCGTCGCGCGCATCGTCGAACCCGCACAGCACCACGACCCCGTTGGCGACGTAGTGGTTGATGTAGGACCAGTCGACGAACTCGCCGTCCTCGTCGGTGAGGGCCCGCGGGTGCCGAACTCCTCGTAGTCGCGCCAGAGCCCGCACGGAAGCCACACTGCGTGGCGCATGCCCAACCGCGCGTGGATCTCCGTCTCCACGTCCCGTCTGTCCAGCCCGGGGTTTTCGTCTGTTGGTGTGCGCGGTCACATGGGTGTGCGTGAACGTTCATGAGTGAACACCTGGAACCACTTCGCCGACGAGAGGGTTCGGCACTGGGTCGGGACCGGTCCGTGCCCTGACCCGGGCAGAGGAGTTTTGCGGTTCGTGCAACACCCACCCCCGGAGGTGGCTAGCGTGGTGTTCGAGCACGAGGATCGAACACGGTCAGGGGGTGAGGAGCGGGTGGTGGGCACCGATCAGCGGGGTGTGCGGTCGATCGCGGCCCCCTACCCGGTTCCGGGACCGACCGGTGTGGCCGTGCGCACCCGCCTCAAGCACCTGACCGTTCAGGACGAGAAGGTGTTGC
>NZ_FRFF01000131.1 GCF_900143625.1 Nocardiopsis sp. JB363 | reverse complement strand
CGACCGGAGCGGTGTTGTTGCCGTTCTTCTCGTTCATGTCCTTCCTCATCGCGGTTCCGACCGGTGTGAAGTTCTTCAACTGGGTCGGCACGATGTGGCGGGGGCAGCTCTCCTTCGAGACGCCGATGTTGTTCACGATCGGTTTCCTGGCGACCTTCCTCTTCGGTGGCATCACCGGCGTCATCCTGGCGTCGCCGCCGCTGGACTTCCACGTCACCGACTCCTATTTCGTGGTGGCGCACTTCCACTACGTGGTGTTCGGCACCGTGGTGTTCGCGATGTTCGCGGGTTTCTACTTCTGGTGGCCCAAGTTCACCGGCAAGATGCTCAACGAGACATTGGGCAAGTTCCAGTTCTGGTTGCTGTTCCTGGGCTTCCACGGCACCTTCCTGGTGCAGCACTGGCTGGGTGTGGCGGGCTTCCCGCGTCGTTACGCCGACTACCTGCCCGACGACGGCTTCACTCAGCTGAACCAGATCTCCTCGATCTCCTCGTTCGTGCTCGCGGCCTCCACACTCATCTTCTTCTGGAACATCTTCATCACCGCGAGGAAGGCGCCGATGGTCGGTGTGGACGACCCGTGGGGGTACGGCTGCTCCCTGGAGTGGGCCACGTCCTGCCCGCCACCGCGGCACAACTTCACGGCGCTGCCGCGGATCCGGTCCGAGCGTCCGGCCTTCGATCTCCACCACCCGTACGCGGCGGTGCCTTCCGGGACCGATCCCGAACGTCGATGACTCGACAGAGGCGATCGGGACGACGCGCGGTGCGCCACGAGAAGAGAACGTCATGGACATGAGCGCCCATGCGAGGCGACGACTCTCCCGGAAGGGCCGCGCCGTCGCGGTCTGCGTCCTTCTGCTGTGCACGGCCGCGCTGAAGATGGTCTGGACCTGGACCGGGGACACGGCGTTCCTCCTCGCGAGCGTCGTCCCGGTGCTGGTCGTCGCACTGCTCTGCCTGGGGGGGACGGGGGCAGGTCCCGTTCGAGGTGATCGGTGGCCCCTGGGACGGAGCCCGGGTGCCCGTGAACACCGTGGACCCGGACACGGAGGTTCTGGTCCTGCACACCAACGGTGGTGAGGGTGCCCGATACGCGGTCGTGGACCATCGCAGCCTGGTCTACCAGGGACAGACCCAGACCCCCGACTGAGCACCGCACACCCCCGGTGCGCGGCCCGAGAGAGCCGGGAAAAAACCGGTCAAGGCTCCCGGAATGTCGCCCGGAGAGGGACTGACGGCGGGCCGTCCGGGTAGCCGGGCGATCATGAGACTCGGTAAACGCATCCGCGAGATCGAACACGAGGACCGTCTCGACCCGCTGGTCGCCCGCCTGAAGGGTCTCGCCGAACGGTTGCCCTCGGGAACCGCGCGCGACGTCCTGCACGGCGTTCAACTGGGGCACCCGCTCCACCCGATCATGATCCACCTGCCCATGGGCACGTGGACGGCCGCCGTCCTGCTCGACCTGTTGCCGGGAGACCACCGTCGCGAGGCCCGCGCACTGGTCGACATCGGTCTGTTGACCGTCTCGCCCGCCGTGCTCAGCGGATTGGCCGACTGGGCCCAGCAGCACGAGCGCCACCAGCGGGTGGGAGTGGTGCACGTGGCCGCCAACGGGATGGGAACGTTGCTGTTCGGCGCCTCCTCCTTGGCACGTGCGCGGGGGAGGTGGGGCTGGGGCAAGGGGCTGGCCCTGGCCGGACTCGGCGCCATCGGTCTCGGCGGCACACTGGGCGGACACATCGCCTACCACCGCGCGGGCGGAGCCAACAGCGCCGACCACTTCGTCGACCTGGTGCCCGAGGGGTGGCACGACCTGGGAGAGCTGGAGGCATACCCGGAAGGGAACCCGGCCGGCGCCGACGTCGACGGCGTCCCGGTCGTGGTGGCCCGCACAAAAGACGCGGTGTCCGTGCTGATGGGCACCTGCCCGCACATGGGAGCCCCCTTGGCCGAGGGAGAACTGGCGGACGGGTGCTTGCGCTGCCCCTGGCACGGGAGCGAGTTCCGACTCGATGACGGAACGGTCGTCCATGGGCCCGCGACCGCCCCCGTGGAACCCTTCGAGACGTCGATCGTGGACGGCAGACTGTGGGTCCGGCTTTCTCCCGCGTAGTACGGAGCACGCCGTTGCGGAGGGGACGATGTTCAAAGAGGGCCTGACGAGAACACTGCGCCGCGCCTACCGTAGGCGCGGCTTCGAACGGGAGACCCTGGTCTTCGTCGTCAAGTCCGCGTTGGCCTCCGTCATCGCCTTCGGGGCGGGCGTCCTGATGGGGGAGGAAACCCAGCTGGGATTCGCGGTCTTCGCGGCGTTGCTGGTGGTCCGGCCCACCGTGTACGGGTCGGTGTTGAGCTCCGGCCGTTACGTGGTGGCCGTGTTCCTCGGAGCGTTGCTGGCCGGGGTCATCGGCCTCACTGTGGGAACGCACCTGTGGTCGTTCACCCTGGCCATCGTGGTGGCGTTGCTGATGGGACAGGTGAAGTACTTCGGTGGCCAGAGCGGCCAGCTCGCGGTGATCGCGGGGTTCGCCCTGGCGAGCGGGTCGGCGACCAACCTCGATGAGCTGGGTTCGCTACTGCTCATGGTCTGTGTCGGCTCGGTCAGTGCCCTGCTCGTCAACATTCTTATGGCTCCCGCCATTCGTTTCCGGGACGCAGGGAACGCCGTGCTGGACTTCGCGGACGGGTTGTCCACCCTCAGCGGTGACATCGCCCAAGGGCTGAGCGGTGGGGAGGAGGGACTCGATCTGGACCGTTGGGACCAGGCCTCCGAGAGACTCGACGGGACCGTGCGCAACGCCCTGGAGACGGTCGGCCGTCAGGAGGACCGTTTTCGGTTGAACCCCCGACGTCTGGTGCGGCGACCGACCATACCGGTCGGGCGGCTGAGGACCTACCGGACCTGGATCTACGCCCTGAGCCGCGCCTCCCAGCACATGCGGTCCCTCGTGCGGACCCTACGGACGGCCCTCGACTCCGGTACCCGCTCTCCCGCGATCGACGACGCCTTCCTCCAGGAACTGGCGACCGTGATGGAACGAGTCTCGAAGACCTTCGCGCTCGTCCGGGACGCGGAGGAACCGGAGCACCACGTTCCCTCCGATGACCTGAGGGCCCTGGTCAACGAGGCCCTGGACAAGGTCGTGGAGCAACGTGAACGCATGCTCCACTCCTGGGACGACGAGCGGTGGCCGATCTATGGCGCCCTGCTCACCGACACCGAGCGACTCTTGGAGGAGATCGACGAGGGCCGGGAGAACAGCACCCGAGTCGACGCCGGCTGACCGGGATCACGAACCACGCCCGACCCTCCGGTTCCAGGGCGCGCTCCCGGGCGGGTCGTCTTCGGCCAACTCCTTGCGCAGACGCTCCAGCGAGGCGGTGAGCAATCGGGAGACGTGCATCTGGGAGCAGCCCGCCTCCTTGGCGATGCGCTCCTGCTTCCACTCGTCGAAGAAGCTCCGTTTCAGGATGAGTTTCTCCCGGTCGGGGAGTCCTCGCAGGGCCGACCGCGCGGCCTCGCGTTGGACGACCAGGTCCAGAGCGTGGTCCTCCACCCCCAGGTACCGATCCCAGGTGGTGGTGGACTCCTCTCCGCGGGGTCCGGGAGCGCTCAGGGACAGGGTGTCGTAGGCCTCCGACACCAGGAGGATCTCTTCGACCTCCTTGACCGTCACCTCCATCTCCCGGGCGATCTCGTCGTTGGTGGGCGTGCGGGACAGTCTCTGTTCCAGGTCTTGTCTGGCCCGCCGCAACCGGGGGCGTTGCGACTGGGCTCCTCGTGGGGTGTGGACCGCCCAGGTGTGGTCACGGAAGTGGCGTTTGATCTCCCCGGTGACGGTGGGCAGGAGGTAGGAGATGAAGGCCTTCCCCCGATCGGGCCGGTAGCCGTTGATGGCCTTGGACAGCCCGAGGTAGGCCGTCTGGCACAGGTCCTCCACGCTCTCGCCCCTGCCTCGGTAACGACGTGCGATGCGGTTCAGCATCGGTTTGTAGTGCGCCAGGACACGCTCTCGCAGCCGTATGGCCCCGGGGCCGTCCCGGTCCAGGCCCTGAAGCGCCCAGAGCAACTCCTCGGCGGAGGCCTCTGGGGAGAGTTCCTCGCAAGGCGTGGAAGGAACGGGCACCAAGGTCGTCACGGAGGAATGCAAGATGGGCCTCCAGACCGTTCGCTGTACGGACGGTGTCGTGGGTGAACGGCGTCCGGACTCCGGCGCCGTGTCTCCGCATGGACGTGGGGGAGGCGGACCGCGAAGAACACATCGGTTGCGACCCTGCCCTGGACCATGGGCGTGGGAAACGCCGACGCGGGGGACTTGGCCGACTCTTGCTCTCGGGTTGCCCACATCCTTCATCGGGCGAAGGGCCGCGCCTGGTCGGGGCCCCAAGACGTGATGTACCGGACTGAAGGCCGCTGAGCAGCCGTTTCATCATGTGCGTGCCGGGGCAGTCGGGCAGGAAGGGACCCGAGCGGCACGATGGAGGAGACACCGATGGGGGATCGGACGACACCGATCGGGGAGCACGGTTTCCTCTCCGACTGCCATACCTCGGCGCTCACCGCCCCGGATGGGACGATCACCTGGCTGTGCGCGCCCCGGTTCGACGGGCCCGCGTTCCTCTCGGGGATCCTGGACCCCGACCGCGGGGGCGGATGGACGATGGAGGTGCAGGGGGCGCGCCCGGTCGGCCGTGCCTACGTGGAGGACAGCCTGGTCCTGGAGACCCACTGGCAGGGGGAGGACCTCACGCTCGTCGGCCACGACCTGCTCGCGGTGCGTCCCTCGGAGGAGGGCACCGGCCTGTGGCGGGAGGGGCTCCTGCTCAGGATCATCGAATGCCGGTCGGGCAGCACGTCCGTGCGTTCCCGGCTCCGCGCCCGCCCCGACTTCGGCCGTGCGCCGGCCTCGTGGCGCCACCTGGACGGAGCCTGGAAGGAGGAGTCGGGGCCCTTGTTGTCGGGGGACCACGTCCTCGACCTCCTCGACGAAGGGGACCCCGAGTCCAGGGTGGAGCTGTCCGAGGGAGAGACGGCGGTGTTCGCCTTGGACTACCTGCGCGGTGAACGCCGTATCGCCCCGAGGGAGGGGCGCGCGCTGTTGAAGAGCACCCTCGCCGCCTGGCGTGACTGGTCCGACAAGACCCACTACGACGGTATCGGCGCCACCCACGTGCGTCGCAGCGCACTCGTACTGCGCGGACTCCTGCACGAGGAGAGCGGCGGACTGATCGCCGCCCCCACCACCTCCCTGCCCGAGGACCCGGGAGGGGTGCGCAACTGGGACTACCGGTACGTGTGGCACCGTGACGCGGCTCTGGTGGTCCTCGCCTTCCTCCGGCTGGGACATGAGGAGGAGGCCGGGAGCTACCTGCGTTTCCTCCTGCGGATGTGCGGGCGGCCCATCGGCTGGATCCCTCCCGTGCAGGCCGTCGACGAGCGACCGCCGCCCGAGGAGGAGACCCTCGACCACCTGGACGGCTACGGCGGTGCCCGCCCGGTCAGGATCGGTAACGCCGCGTACGCACAACACCAACTGGACGTGTACGGGCACATCCTCGACGCGGCGCTGTGCTACGAGGAGGCCACCGGCGGCCTGAGCCCGGATCAACTGGCCCAGCTCGATTCCGTGGTCGAGGCGGCCCGCGCCCTGTGGCGTGAGCCCGACAGTGGCCCGTGGGAGGTGCGATCGTCCCCGCGCCATTGGACCAATTCCAAGGTCTACGCCTGGGGATGTCTCGATCGCGGTATCCAACTCGCACGGATCACCGGCCGCGAGGACCGGGTTCCGCTGGCCGAGTGGCGCCGTGCGGCGGAGGAGATCCACGAGGACGTTCTGGTTCACGGCTATGACACCGCCGGCGGGTCCTTCGTCCAGGCGTACGGAGCGAACAACGTCGACGGGTCGCTGTTGCGGATCCCGCTCCTGGGGTTCCTGGAGGGAACCGACCCGCGGGTGAGGCGCACCTTGGAACGGGTGGAGGCCGAGCTGGGGGAGGGGAACGGTCTCGTCCACCGTTATGACCCCGAGCGGACCGATGACGGGATCGGAACCCCGGAAGGCGCTTTCCTCCTCTGCTCGTTCGACATGGTGTCCGCCCTGGTGCTCGCCGGGCGCACCGACGAGGCCCGACGCAGGTTCGAGGAACTGTGCGGGAGCACCGGCGAACTGGGGATTCAGGCGGAGGGGATGACGGCCGACGGCACCCAGACGGGCAACTACCCCCAGGCCTTCACCCAGCTCGCGCTCATCGAGGCCGCCGTCAACCTCGACACCGCGGGCGACGGGGAGGCGCTGCACCGCTGGGCGCGCAACAGGGCTCGTGCCGAAGGCCCGGGGCAGGCCCGAAGGTGACGAAACGTGAGGGAGCACGAGGAAGGACGACGCCACCGAGAACGACGCCACCGAGAGCATCGAGGGGACGATCCGACAGGAGGCGGAGGGCGGTGTTCAGCACCGTGGCGGTGTCGACCGGCTGCGACCGGCCTGCGCCCGCCTCTGGCAGGCCCTCCGCGGCCCTGGCTTGACGCACCGACTCCTCGGGGCCGTGTTCCTCGGTCGCGAGGAAGTATCCCAGCCTCGTCATGATGTCCTCTCGGACTGGCGGGTCGTTACCGAGGGAGGCGAGGGACCGGATACCCGGAACCCTCTCCGAGGAAACCGTGGTCATGCGCACGTATGGGACGGATGGGACCCGGGTAGGCGCGCCAATAGAGACGATCCCTCTCACATCCCCCAGCACAGCATCTATGAGCGAAGGGCGGTGCGAGAGCATGAAGAACGTGTTCGTGATGGGCTTGGACGACCGCAACCGGGAACTCCTGGCGAGGACCCCCACCGGGCGGGACTGCCGGTTCCATCAGCTCCTGGGCATCAAGGAGTTGCAACGAGGCGAGATCGACATCGATGAGACCCTCGCCGCGGCCCGGGCCGTGCTCGAAGAGTTCGACGGCACGGTGGACGCCATCATCGGCTACCGCGACTTTCCGATCACCCTGCTCGTACCGATCCTGTGCGCCGAGCGCGGACTGCCCGCACCGGCCCTGGCATCGGTGGTCAAGTGCGAGCACAAGTACTGGAGCAGGTTCCTGCAGGCGCAGGTGACCGAGGCCCATCCTCCCTTCTCCCTGGTCGACCTGGACACGGAGAACCCCGAACACGGCCTGGACTACCCGCTGTGGCTCAAGCCCATCAAGTCCGCCTCCTCCGAACTGGCCTACCGGGTGGAGGACGACCAGGGTTTCGACGCGGCGGCGGCGCGCATCCGCGAAAGCATCGACAGGATCGGTCGCCCCTTCGAGAGCATCCTGGAACGGGTGGATCTGCCTTCGGAGGTCGCGGAGGCGGGACGACACCACTGCCTGGCCGAGGGTGCCCTGCACGGACTCCAGACCGCCGCCGAGGGCTACGTCTACAACGGCGACATCAACGTGTACGCGGTGCTGGACTCGGTGGACTTCCCGGGCAACCCGTCCTTCCTGCGCCACCAGTACCCCTCCAGCCTTCCCGAGAAGGTCCAGGAACGCATCAGGGACATCTCCGTGCGCGTCATCGAACAGCACGGACTGGACAATTCGACGTTCAGTGTCGAGTTCTTCTACGACCCGATCGGGGACAGCCTCGGCATCGTGGAGATCAACCCTCGGCATTCCCAGAGCCACACCCCCCTCTTCGAACTCGTGGACGGCGTGCCCAACCACGAACGCATGCTCCGCATGGCGCTGAGCGAGGACCCCGCGCTGGCCGACAGGTCCAAGGGAGAGTTCTCCGTCTCCGCGGAGTGGTACCACCGACGCTTCCGGGACGGAATCGTCACCCGGGTGCCCGACGCGGAGGAGGTGGAGGCCCTGGAGAAGTCGCTGTCGGGCGTGAGCATCCACATCGTCCCGAGTGTGGGCCAACGTCTCTCCGAGATGCTCGCCCAGGACAGCTACAGCTTCGAGTTGGCCAAGATCGTCATCGGCGCCGCGAGCGAGATCGAGATGCAGGCCAAGTACGAACGCTGTGTGAAGGGCCTGTGGTTCGAGTTCGAGGAAGGTGGCAGCGGCGGCAACCGGGTCGAGGGCATCACCGGTAACTGAGGAGGTGCGTATGCGTCTAGTCGAGGATCTGCCGTATGAGATCCGGACCGAGAACCACTTCTGGATTCCCATGTCGGACGGGGTGCGTCTGTCGGGCCGACTGTGGCGACCACTGGCGGCGGACCACCACCCCGTACCGGCGGTGCTGGAGTACATCCCCTACCGCAAGCGGGACCTGACGGCGGTACGCGACTCCATGCACCACCCCTACATCGCGGGACACGGCTACGGATGCGTACGCGTCGACCTGCGGGGCACGGGGGATTCCGAGGGCGTGCTCACCGACGAATACCTGGAGCGCGAACAGCAGGACGCCGAGGAGATCCTGGCCTGGTTGGCCGAGCGACCCTGGTGCGACGGCAACACCGCGATGATGGGTTTGTCGTGGGGCGGGTTCTCCGCGCTCCAGGTCGCCGCCAGGCGTCCCGAGAGCCTGCGGACCATCGCCATCAGCTCGTTCACCGACGACCGGTACGCCGACGACTTCCACTACATGGGCGGCTGCCTGCTCTCGGACAACCTGGCCGAGGCCGGAACGACCTTCGCCTACGGCACCTGCCCGCCCGACCCGGAGGTCGTCGGCCCGGAGTGGCGTCGTATGTGGCTGGAGAGGTTGGAGGCCAACGGCCCCTGGGTCGTCGAGTGGCTCCGCCACCAGCGCCGGGACGGCTACTGGAGGCACGCCTCCGTCGGAGAGGACTACAGCCGCGTCCAGTGCCCGGTGCTGGCCTCCAGCGGCTGGGCGGACGGCTACTCCAACGCCGTCCTACGCCTCATGGAGAACCTCGACACCCCGGTCAAGGGCCTGGTGGGGCCCTGGTCCCACCGGTACCCGCACATGGGGGTCCCCGGACCGGCCATCGGTTACCTCCAGGAGGTGGTGCGCTGGCTCGACCACTGGACCAAGGGCGAGGGCAGTGGGGTCGAGAAGGAGACCGGACTCTGGCTCTGGATGCAGGAGAGCGTCCCACCCTCCACCTCTTACGAGGAACGCCCCGGCCGTTGGGTCTACGAACCTCATTGGCCCTCCGACCGCGTCGAACACCGCTCCCTGCCGCTGTCGGAGAACCGGATCGGCGTCGCCGAGGAACGCAGGAGCACCGCGCCGCAGAGCATCCTCTCGCCCCTGTCCGTGGGGCAGTTCGCCGGTAAGTGGGCCTCCTACAGTGCACCGCCGGACCTGCCCTACGACCAACGAGAGGAGGACGGCGGTTCCTTGGTCTACGACACCGAACCCCTGGAGGAACGGGTCGAGATCCTGGGCCCCACACGGGTCGAGCTCGAACTCTCGGTCACCGAACCGGTCGCGATGGTCGCGGCACGGCTGTGCGACGTGGCCCCCGACGGCAGCGCCACTCGGGTGACCTACGGTCTGCTCAACCTGACCCACCGGAACGGGCATCAGCGTCCCGAGTCCTTGGTGCCGGGGGAGACCTACCGTGTGGAGGTCACCCTGAACGGTGTCGCCCAGGCCTTCCCGCCCGGGCACCGCATACGCCTGTCACTGTCCACCTCCTACTGGCCGCTGGCCTGGCCACCGCCGCGACCGGCGCTGATGTCGGTTCACCCCGAGAACAGCGCCCTCGTCCTTCCGGTGCGACAGCAGGCCCCGGGCGAGGACCCGCACGAGGAGGTGTTCGAGCTGCCGGAGGCCACGCCCTCGATCACCACCACGCGCACGAGCCCGGGCGAGCACGAGTGGTCGGTGCATCGTAATCTGGCGGACAACCGCATCACCCTGAGGATCATCAAGGACGGAGGCGTCCTGCACCTGGAGGACGTCGACCTCGACGTCACCCGCAAGGCCCACGAGACCTACGAGGCGGTGGGGGACGACTTCACGTCGGCGTGCGGCAAAACGGCGTGGACGATGAGTTTCTCCCGGGGGGACTGGCACGCCCGGACCGAGACCTACACGGCTTTGGAGTGCACCGAGGAGGAGTTCCGCGTGCACGCCACACTCGACGCCTACGAGTCCGGGGAGAGGATCTTCTCCCGGCAGTGGACCGAGAGCCTGCCCCGCGACCACGTGTGACCGCGCCACCGGGTGTGACCGCGCGACGGTGTGCGACGAGCGAAGGCGAACCAGGGAGAGCCGAGACCCACATGCAGAGCGAGCCGCACCACAAGGCGAACGGTACGAGCGCCAAGGAGACACTGGGGGTCCTCTCGTCGGTCCTGTTGCCCACCGTCGCGCGTGGCGCCATCGTGCGTCGCCCCGTCGGAGAGGCCTTGGCCACGGCCACCGGCAGCGACCGAAGGATCGTCTCGACCCTGCGCGCGCTCCGCGAACGGCACGGTGACGACCCGTTGCCCCTGCGGTACACGGGCAGGCGCATCGCCCTGGTCCTGGCGGCCGAGGACGTTCGCGTGCTCCTGCGCGACACCCCGGAGCCGTTCTCTCCCGCGGGCGCGGAGAAATACGGGGCGCTCTCCCACTTCGAACCGCACGGGTCCCTGATCTCCGCCCAGGACGTCCGGCCCCACAGGCGCGAGGCCAATGAGCACGCCTTGGCCTTGGGCCGGCCGATCCACCCCGAGGCCCGCACCATCGCCGCGCACGCGGACGAGGAGGGGCGGGCCCTGGTCGCGGCGCTGCGGGGCGCCGGGTCTCGGGGCGGTGTCCTGGACTGGGCCAGGTTCTCCGAGACCTTCGACGCGCTCGCGCGCCGGGTGGTCTTCGGGTCGTTCGCGGCGCGGGACCGCCGAACCACCGATCTCCTGCGACGCCTACGGGCACGCGCCAACTGGTCGTACCTGGCGCCGGTGGACCGAAGCATCAGGAGCGCGTTCCTGGAGCGGGTGCGCGAGAACATCGACCGTGCCGAGCCCGGCGCCCTCGCCGCGGGCCTGGGCCGGCCCGGGTCCGAGGAACGCCCGGAGGACCAGGTCGCCCACTGGCTCTTCGCCTTCGACGCGGCGGCCATCGCGACCTACCGCGCCCTGGCCCTGCTGACGTCCCCGGGCGCCGCGGCGGAATCCGCCCGCGCGGAGGGTCTCACCGAGGACGGGGTCGATCTGCCGCTGTTGCGGGCGACCCTGCGCGAATCCGTCCGGCTGTGGCCGACCACATTGGTGGTCATCCGGGAGAGTCTGCGGGAGACCACCTGGCGTGAGCGGACCATCGAACCGGGAACGGCGTTCCTGGTGATGAGCTCCTACTTCCACCGGGATTCCTCCCGCCTGTCCTACGCGGACGCCTTCGAGCCGACCATCTGGACGGACGGACGCGCCGAACACGAACCCGGCATCCTGCCCTTCAGCCATGGTCCGGCGGGGTGCCCGGGGCGGGATCTGGTTCCGTTGACCGTCTCCCTCTTCCTGCGAGCGCTGCTCCGGGGCGGTCCGCTGCACCGTGTGGACGAGGGACCGCCACTGCGGCCGTACGAACTGCCCGCGTCCCTCGACCATTTCGACCTGCGTTTCTCCTATGCGGGCACCGCACGAGGCGGTGGCGAGGTATGAACGTGGTCGGACGGACGCTGTACGCCCATCCCGACGACCCGGAGGGACCTCCCCTCGGGTCCCTCACCAGTAGCGGACCGGTGTGTGGTTGCGGCCGATGAAGAACCACAGCAGCGCCCCGATGACGGGTGCGATGATGACGAAGATCAACCAGACGACCTTCATCCCGAAACCGATCCGCGAGAAGAGGACGCTGAACACCGCGGCGACGACCAGGACGACCACCGCCAGTGCGATGGTCAGGTACACCCCCGCGAATCCGAGGCCGAAGAGGAGCTCGGGGGAGCTGTTGGCCAGTAGGTTCTCCGGGATCATGTTCGTTGCCTCTCTGCTGCGGGACGGCGATCGATTCCGCGACCGCCGGGGACGTTGTCCACGCTAGAAGCGCCGCACCCGCCCCCACATCCACCGCCGGGACGTTCCCGCCTGTGCCTTCGACGGCGCGATTGCGGCCCGCCGTGTCGCCATGGTCGATGCGCGGCACCGACTTTCGTCGGGGGTGCGGGCGCCCGGGGCCGGTGACGCCCGGCCCCGGGCGCCCACTCGGTGGCGAACTTGGTGACGGCACACGCTCGCTCGGGCGTGTGCCCCAAGGCATGGGAGAGAGGCGCTGAGGGCCCTGGGGCATTGTGAGTGGCCGGATCGGGCGAGGCGACCGCGTGTCAGAGTGGCGCAATACGGTTCGTCGAGGTTCCGTCCGATCCAGAAGGTCACCCATGACCCGTCACACGCCGCTGCCTCCACCGACCTCGGTACAAGACAGGAGCGGGCCAGGGCCGGCACCCGGCACGGAACACCACCTGGCCGATGACGCGGATCTGGACCGGCCCATCTCCGTTGATCTGTTGATGGACCTGACCGATCCAGCCGGAGTGGACCCGTATTCCGGAGGCTTATTCATCAGCTTGCTCGTGGCAGGGATCAGGCCATAGGGACGAAAGATACAAGACGATCGGGTTTTCGGCTTCAACCCGCCGAGGAGGGGTTTGACGTCGATGGGCGCCAGTACAACGTTCCTACGGCGAGACACAAGCTGAGGCACGCGAGGCCTCCGAAAACCCAAAGGTTCGCCTGTTCACCTGGGCGGAAGAGCGATGGGATAAGCAAAATCAACACGGAAGCCGATACGGACATCCCGAGCAGGCTCATCACGAACTTCCACGTCTTTTTCATGTGACCGACCTCAATCGAGACAGCTGGGAGGAGTAGTGATCGATGCCCCACGGATCGTGGTGTGAGTGGGGATACACGCGGCGCGTACTGTCGGGTCTACCCCGATGACCTCGTACGAGAACCCACGCGAGTGGTCGCGAGGAATCCGCTGCCTCAGGCCCAAGTGGAACACCGGGGCCGCCCTGTCTGTCAGACTCAAGTGAGACAAAAGGTATGAACTAGTATTAACTAGAACAAAACGAGAGGCTGGCACCCTACAAGCACTGACCCCCAACGCACCGGCCCCGCCCCCAAAGCGACCGCTGGCAAGGAAACCGAACGCCTGACCAGAGAGAACGAACGCCTCAAAGCCGCACTGGACAAATACCGCAAATCCCTACAGATCCTGGGAAAAGCACACGAGCTCTTGGAACTTCTCTCCTAGGTCCAGTTCAGGAGTCGATCCACTCACGGCCGGTCGGGTATCCGCCGTCGTCCGGGCGCCGCCAACCAGTGGCCGAGAGCAGTTTTCCGCCGCCAGGTCACCGAGGCCGACACCGGCGGTCTGTGGACACTCCAGACCTCGATCTTCCCTGAGAATCGAGCCAGCCCGCGTCACGCGGCCGGGTGAGCCTGCGCCGACCGGCGTCCACGCGGAACGGGAGGTTCCTTCGAGAACCCTCGCGCGGTCAGTGGTAGTCGAAGGCCCGGTCCCAGTCCTCGTCGGCACCGAACAGGCTTCGCGGCTTGACGAAACCGTCGGTGCGGCTCAGGACGGACTCCGACACGAGTTCTCCCTGGGCCCTGCCGCGCACGCGGCACTCCACTCCCAGCGTGGCGCGCAGGGCGTTCTCCAATTCGGCGGCCGCCTGCTCCGCGTGCTCGGGCACCGCCTCCACCTCCACCTCCAGGTGGTCGGGCAGGGTGCGGGCCCGCCAGAAGAGGACACCGTAGCGTTCCGGGAGCGAGAAGACCGCGGCCTCCAAGCGGGACTGGGACACCTGGGTGGTCCCGGTGCCGCGCACCTCGGTCTCCCGGCCCAGCACCTCGACGGTCGGCAGCCACCAACCGCACTCGCACGCCTCCTCGCGGATCCGCACCCGGTCCGCCAGGTCGTAGCGCACCAGGGGCATCGCCTCGCGGTAGAGCGTGGTGATGACCAGGTGGCCCGTGCCGGTGCGCGAGCTGCGCCCCGTGGCCGGGTCGTACACCTGGGGGACGAACCGGTCCGCCCACAGGTGCAACCGCCCTTGGGGGCACTCTCCCGCCAGAGAACCGGTCTCGGTGGACCCGTAGTCCTGGATCACGGCGATCCCACCCCACAGACGGCTGATGGCCGCGCGGCGGGCCGGGGTCAAGGACTCACCGGCCACGAGCAGGGAACGCAGGGACGGGAAGTCCCGTCCCGGGTCCATCCCGGCGAATCGGGCCGCCGCGCCCCACAACAGGCACTCGGTGGGCAGGCTCCAGGCCACGGTGACGTCGAGGTCGCGCAGTAGGCGGACGACCCGGGCACCGGTCACCACGAGGGTCCGGTTGTCGGCGGGCACCACGGTCGCGCCCCGTGCCCTGGCCGCCCGGTGCGCCTGGTGGCCGGTGGTGAGCATGGCGTAGGGCGTGCGCACCATGACGGTGTCGGCCGGGCCCAGGCCCACCCGGCTGCGGGCGAATCGGTCGGCCACGTCCTCCCAATCGCCGTCGGTGAAGTACGAGGCGGTAGGAGCACCGGAGGTTCCGCTGGACTCGTGGTAGGTGGCCAGCCGTTCCCGCTCCACGGCCAGCAGACCGAAGGGGTAGGCGTCGCGCAGGTCCGACTTGCGGGTCACCGGTAGGTCCGAGAGGGCGTCGATCCCGGTCATCGAGGACGGGGCACGGAGTCGCCCTTGGTGGAAAGGCGTTCCGAGCGCCCGCTCCAGGGTCCACGCGACCCGTTCCTCTTGGAGCCGGTGGAGTTCGTCGAAGCCGCGCCAGTCCCCCAGAACGGGTAGGTCGCGTGCGAGTGCGGTCCTCACTTGGTCTCCTCGTCGATCAGGCGGTGGGTGTTGGTCCAGAGCACCCGGCGCGACACGTCCTCGGGAAGGTCCAGGAGCCGGTATTTGACCAGTTCGGCTTCGGGGTGCTGGAGCGGGTACTCACTGCCGAACAGCACGCGGTCGGGACCCAGACGCTCCAACGCCGCTCGGATCACCGCGGTGTAGCCGCCGGAGGTCTCCAGGAGGATGTCGGGATCGGGCGCGATCTGGTCGATCCCGTGCAGGTCCATGTCCCCGACGCCCGCGTGCCCGAGCACGAACACCGTCCCGGGGAACCGCCCGGCCAACCGGACCAGGTCCGCCACGCCGAACCCGGGGCGGCCCAGACAGTGCAGGTAGACGTGGTGTCCGACCCGTGCGGCGACCTCCACCAGCGCCTCCGTCCGAGGGTCGTCCAGAGCGACCCCGTGTACGCCCGGCGCGAGTTTGAGCCCTCGGAACCCGGAGGCCGCCTCACGGTAGGGCGCGGGGCCGCCGTGCGGGTTCGCGAAGAAGAGGGGGATGAGCCGCCCCCGCGCCGTCTTCGCGGCGGACAGGACGGTTTCGTTGTCGGCGTCGTTCAGGCTCTGCCCGCCCTGGGCGATCTGGCGGGACAGCACGTCCGGGTCGACCACGCCGCCCGCCACCACGATGGTTCGGTCGATCCCACAGGAGTCCATGGTGGCCAGCAGCCGCTCGGTGGCCCCCGGCACGGGGGCCAGGTGCGCGTGCGCGTCGAAGATCCTCCCGGTCACGGTGCCCCCGCATTCCCTCGGGCGGAGGTCAGGTCGAGCACGAACCGGTACCGGGCCTTCTTGGCCGCCGTTCGCGCGAAGGCCTCGCCGATCCGCTCCACGGGCACGGTCTCCACCTCGGCCGTGATCCCATGTCGTGCGCAGAAGTCGAGCATCTCCCGGGTCTCGGCGATCCCGCCGAACATCGAGGAGGTCAGCGCGGCCCTGCGGCCGGCCAGGAGGACACCGACCACCGGTGGGGTCGGGCCGAGCGCGCCCATCAGCGAGTACGTGCCGTCGCGGCGCAACAGTTCCAGGTAGGGGTTCAGGTCGTGGGGCGTGCCGATGGTGCTCAGCAGCAGGTCGAAACCGCCGGACCAGCGCCCCATCGCCTCCCGGTCGGTGGACACGAGCACGTCGTCCGCGCCGAGCCGGAGGGCGTCGTCGCGTTTGTCGGGCGAACTCGTGATCGCCACCGTCTCCGCGCCCAGAGCCGACGCCATCCGGAGGCCGAGGTGCCCCAGACCGCCGATACCGATGACCCCGACGCGGGTGCCCGGGCCGGCGCCATGGCGGCGCAGCGGCGAGTACACGGTGATCCCCGCGCACAACAGCGGCGCGGTCCCGGCGGGGTCGAGGCCCTCCGGGAGGGGGAGGACGAAGCCTTCGGAGACCACGATGGTCCCCGAATAACCGCCTAGAGTGATCTGGCCCGTGGCCGGATCCTTGGAGTTGTAGGTGAGTACGGGACCCCGGGCGCAGTACTGCTCCAACCCCTCGGAACAGGAGGGGCAGTCGCCGCAGGACCCCACCATGCATCCGACGCCGACCAGGTCTCCGGGAGCGAGGTCACCGGACCCGGACCGGACCTCGCGCACCCGGCCCACGATCTCGTGGCCGGGGACCATCGGGTAGTGGGAGTTGCCCCAGTCGTCGTCGACCTGGTGGATGTCCGTGTGGCAGACGCCGCAGTACAGGATGTCGATGACGACGTCCCCCGGGCCGGGGTCACGGCGCGGTACGTCCATCGGTTCCAGGGGGCCACCGGGGGCGGTCGCCCCCCAGCCGGTCGTGTGGATCATTCTCGTCCCTTCGTGTTCGCGCGCCACCCGGTGCCGTGCCGTGTCCCGGCGATCGGCTCAGGCACGGCGCAGGCCCTTGCTGCGCATCAGGAACTCGCCCAGGTAGCCGTCGTGCGGGACGCCCGGCACCGTCCAGTGGGTCGGATGCGCCCCGACGTAGACGTTCCTGACGGTCGGCTCCGACATCAGTCGGTCGATGAGCCGTTCGTCGTCGGTCACGGCGGTGAGCGCCAGGGTGTCGCGGAGCGGGGCCATGCCGTCGGAGCACGACCAGGGCGCCACCCACACGCAGGGGAAGGGCAGTTCGGTCCGGTGCTGCGGGGCGTCGGCACCGTCCAGGCTATGCACCGCCGGTCGTAGGCAGGCGCTGCCGTCGCCGATGTCGGCGACCACGTCCTCCCCATGTGAGACCGCGTCGGCGGCCCTGTCCGCCAGATGCCCGGCCAATGCCCGCGCGGTGGCCACCGGCCGGACCGGCAGGACCGCGTCCTCGGCGTCCGGCGGCAGCACCGGGAGCCCGCGCAGTCGATCGGCGATCATCCGTGCCAGGGGGCGAGGGTCGCCCTCGACGAACACGGAGGTGGCGTTGACGCACGCGGTTCCGCCCTGGTGGAGGACCGAGTCCACCACCGTGTCCAACACGGTCGCGGCCGAGTGGTCCTTGGTGATGAGGATCTTGGAGCGACCAGGCCCTTGGGCCAGCACGCGGGGGTCTGCGCGATGGCGGTCCACGACGTCGTCGCCGCCGTAGACCATGGCCAGATCGGTGTCGCGGATCAAGGTGTCGGCGACCCCGTGTTCGCACGGGAGCAGAGCCACGTGGTCCTGGGGGAACCCCGCTGTGCGCAGGGCCTGGACGAGCCGTCGCGGGGTGAACGGCTCCCGGCGGGACGGTCGCACCGCGACCCGGTAGCCCAGGGCCAGGGCCTCCAACCACTGCGCATGCACGCCCGGGTGGTTGCCCGGCGCGTGAACGGCCAGCACGCCGCCGCGCCGGGACCACAGCGCCCCGCCCGCGCGGGCCGAAGGGGAGCGCCAGTCGTCCACCGCTCCTTGGGGGCGGGCCGCGTGGGCGGCCCGGTGAGCCTCCAACGCGGCGTTCGCGATGGATCGAGTGGTCGCGCGCACGGCCGGTAGGGGGGTTCCCGAGACACGGGCGACGAGGCGTTCGTATTCCCGCGTGGGGACACCGCCGACCGGGGCCGAGGCGAAGGCCTTTCCCGCCCGCTCCAGGGCGGCGATCCGTTCGTCGGACGGCAGCGGGACGGCCGCGCGCAGGGCGTTCACGGCGCGGTGCGCGAACAGTTCCGATACCAGCGCGAGTTCGGCGACCCGGGTTCCGGTCACGTCCTCGACGGCACTGCGCCTGGTGGGGCGGTAGGGGCCGGAGGGGCCCAGGGCGTCCAGGTAGAGGGTGCCGGACATCAGTACACCCCTTCGATCGCGGCCCGGCCACCGAAGGAGGCCAAGGGCTCGACGTCGCCGAGTGAGTCGCCGACCTGTCCCTCCCGGGACCGGACCCGCAGGGCCGTGTCGCGTTCGAGGTTGTTCACCAGCAGCATCGTCTTGCTGACGTGGTTCATCACCACCTGGCCGCGTTCGCCATAGGGGACCTCGGCCCCCGTCTCCGGGTCGACGACCCGGAAGGACATGTACGGGGAGAAGGGGTCGAAGACGCTCACCCCTTCGGTGTCGGGGCGCTCGTCCACACCACCGAGGATCATCGTGCTTCCATAGCCCCCCGAGAGTTCCACCTCGGGGAAGACCTCGTCGCGCAGAAGGTCACGGGTGTCGGGGTCCATGTGAGCCCCGCTCCATCGGATCAGCCGGACGTTCTTGTTCACCAGCGCGGTCAGGCGGGCGTCACGGGCGATGCGTTCCAGGAGCGGCGGGGTGGCCACCAGCACCCCCACGTCCTGGGTGGCGAGGACGTGTCCGGCCTGTTCGAGCAGGTGTTCCGTATAGCGGGCGGCCTCCTCCGTGCGCCCCTGCGCGACACATTTCTTGACCCACCGTGGATCGAAGTCCACGGTGAACAGCAAACCGCCTCGGGCCCGGGCCTGCCGGGCGATGATCTCGCCGAACATGTGGGGTCCGGCCGGTGCCAGGGCCAACCAGTTGAGGCCTTCCGGGTGTCCGCGTTCGCTCATGTTCCGCAGCGACCAGGCGACCGACCGCTCCAGCCAGTCGTCCGTGAACACGACGCGCTTGGGTGCCCCGGTCGTGCCCCCGCTCTCGTAGACCCGTACTCGTCCGGAGGAGTCCCCGTAGCCCCGCGGGACCAGGTCCTCGACGCGGGTCTCACGCAGTTCGTCCACGACGTTGGGGAACAACCGCAGGTCGTCGAAGGTGTGCACGTCCCGTACCGGGTCGAAGTCCAGGGAGCGGGCGCGCCGCAGCCAGAACGGCGATCCCGTACGGGGGTCGAAGTGCCAGCGCAATGCCGCTCTGAGCAGCTCCTCGGGTTCGGGGACCCGGTCCGGTGGGCAGTCGAGAACCGGATGCTCGTTCGCCAGCATGCATACCCTCCACTGGGGTCGTCGGGATCGGCCTCCAGCATGGGGATCCCGGCTATCGGACGCCTTAGCGACCGATATCGACCTCAGGGTCACTCTTCGAGGACGCGCACGGTCCCCTCCTCGGCCAGTGGGGCGTAGTGTTCGGCGAAGAGCTTCCCGACGAGTTCGCCGCGGCTGGAGGCGCCGGTCTTGGCCAGGACCGCCTTGATGTGGTCCCGGACCGTGTGGGGTGACAGGTAGAGCCGTGTGGCGATCTCCGCCGTGGGCAGGCCGCGGGAGAGGAACCCGGTGATCTCCAGTTCCCGGTGGGAGAGCTCGTAGGCCTCCAACAGCAGCGGGGCGATCTCGGAGGCCTTCGCCCTCTCGATGACCACGGCCGATCCGCCCCGGCGGCCCTCCGGCGAGCGCAGGCACGAGGCGTGGCACACCAGCCAGCCGCCCGAACGTGTGCGTGTCCGGATTCGTGTGCCCCCCGTGCCGCGCTGCTCGGCGACCGCTTGGGCGTGTGCCGCGGTGCTGTGGATCCACTCGGGCAGGCGCAGTCCCCAAGAAGTGTCCGTGGAGGGGCCGGTGGGCAGTGTGGCGAGGTGGTGGCGGGCCTCGTCGTTGACGGAGAGCAGGGCGCCCGAGGGGTCGAAGACCAGCAGACCGGGGCCGGTGTCCCCGTCCGTGTCCGTGCCCCCGGCGGGGGCGGTGTGGGTCCGGCGCAGGCGCTTGGCCAGCGGCACCGACAGTCCGGCGGCCAGCAGGGTCTCCGCGGGTGTGAACGCGGGACGACCGCTCTCGCGCAGCAGGCTGATGTGTCCGTGCGGGCGTCCACCGGCGCGCAGGACCACTCGTAGCTCGTCGCCGTACCCGTGCGGTCGCATGAAGTGGCGGTACACGGAACTGTGGTCCGGCGCGTCCCCGGTGCTCTCACGCAGGGCCGCGGCGGGGACGGGGGAGCGCGCCAGGTCGGTGAAGCGGTTGACCCGTTCCTCGAAGAGTTCCAGGCGCCAGTAGGTGCCGCATTGGCCCTCCTGGAGGTTCTCGACCCGGATGGGTGCGGTCACCAGTCCGGTGTCCGGGTCGGTGGCCCGCCACACCGCGGCGTCGAAGGGCACGAGTCTTCGCAGTCGGGCGGAGACCGTCGCGAACAGCGCCTGGGCGTCGGGTGCGGCACCGATGAGGTCGAGCAGGGCGCTGTGCCGGTGCTGGATCTCCGGTGGGGTGAGGGCAGGCATTTCTCGATCCTTCCGTTCCGGACGGCGCTTTCGACAATAACACGCACGGTCGCCGGTGAGCTTGCAATACGCAGAATCCACCATCTGCGGGATTGACTTGCCAGGAGGTTCCGTATAAAGGATATCGAGAAGTCGTGTACGTGCAGGTGAGGGTGGTTCTCAGAGTTCTTCGGGGATGCCGTTGATATTCCCCGAGATGCTTGCCGTGGCCGGATTCGGACAATTATTATTCCGTTCATTTCTGTGTCCGCCCCGGATGGTAGCTTCTGGTCGGTGAACCGAACGGAGGTCGGTTGCCATGATTCGGGGAGAGCAGGTCCGAGGGGCATCGCACTTCATGTCCAGGCGAGTCGACCTCCGCTACTGAAGTGCTGATCCATCGGAAACGGTGGGCCGGACGACGGGGAGCCCCGTTCTTCGGGTCAATGCGCGTGAGCGATGCGTCCCAGTCCCGCCATGAGAGGACCAGTCATGAACACGACTCCGTACTATCGACTTCTCGGACCACTCTCCGTGATGATGCAGGGAAAGGAAGTGCCCATTAAGGGGAAACGACATAAGGCACTCATGGCGGTTCTCCTCCTGGAAGCCAACAATGTTGTCGACATCGAATCCCTCATCGACGCGATGTGGGGTGAATCACCCCCCATGACGGCCAAGAGTCAAGTGAGAATATGTGTTTCCGAACTGCGTCGAAAATTTTCCCTGTCCGGGGAGTGGGCGGGTATCGAGACACACCCCTCCGGCTACCTGCTGTGCGTGCCCGACGGCACGTTCGACCTGTTTCGGTTCACCGGTCTGGTGCGTGAGGGGCGGCGTGCCGCGGACGTCGGTCACACGGAGTCCGCGGCCGCCGACCTGCGTGCCGCACTGGACCTGTGGCAGGGCCCCATCGCCCCGGGTGTGGAGAGCCTGCTCGTGCGCTCGGCGGCCGCACGGTACGAGGAGGACCGGCTCACCGTGCTGGAGGAGTACTTCGACCTGGAACTGCTCGTGGGAAATCACAGCCGGGTCGTCGGTGAACTCACCCGAGAGGTCTCCCAGAACCCCTTCCGGGAACGGATGTGCGGGCAGCTGATGCTCGCCCTCTACCTCTCCAATCGCCAGGTCGACGCACTGAGTCTCTTCCAGAGCACGCGCAGACGTCTGGTCGACGACCTCGGACTGGAGCCGAGCCGTGCCCTGCGCGACATCGAGGACGCCATTCTCAGCGGGGCGGTCGCCCCGCTCCCCGACACCCGGTTCCGCGCCAAGGTCCTGTCTCCCCTCAAGTGAGGGATGGGATCGGCGCATCCGCCTCGGAAGACTCGTCGGCACACGATGACACCCTTCCGAAGGAGGACGTCCCAGCATGTCCAGTTCCCTCTCCTCCGGCACGGCGCCCCGGGTCGCGCCCGCCGGCACGGCCTCACTCGCGGAGCGGATCCAGGGGTCCGTGCTGTTGCCGGGCCAGGGCGGCTACCGGGAGGAGAAAGCGGTCTACAACACCGCCCTCGAGCACCGTCCCGCACTCGTTGTGGCGGCCGCCTCGGCCGAGGACGTCCGGACCGCCGTCGCGTTCGCGGCCGAACACGGCATGGCCGTGGCGGTCCAGGCGACAGGCCACGGGGCCGCCGCCCCCGCGATCGACACCCTCATGATCAGCACCCGCCGAATGAGCGGGGTGGAGATCGACCCCGACAGGCGTACGGCGCTCGTCCAGGCGGGTGCCCTCTGGCAGGACGTGATCGACGCGGCGGCCCCGCACGGACTGGCCCCGCTCAACGGGTCCTCGCCCGGGGTCGGCGTCGTGGGTTACACACTCGGTGGCGGACTGGGGCTGATGTCCCGCACCCACGGCTACGCCGCCGATCACGTCCTGAGCATCGACCTGGTCACCGCCTCGGGGGAGGAGACCACCGCGACGCCGGATCGGCACCCCGACCTCTTCTGGGCGCTGCGAGGGGGGAAGGGGAACTTCGGGGTGGTCACCGCCATGGAGTTCGGTCTCTTTCCCGTGCCCAACGTGTACGCCGGGGCGCTGATCCTGCCCGGTCGATCCGCGTCGGAGGCCATGCTCGCCTGGCGGGCGTGGACCGCGGACTGCCCAGAGGAGATGACCTCCTCCCTGGCCCTGCTCCGTCTCCCGGACGCGCCGCCGATCCCGGAACCGCTGCGGGGACGGCTCTCCGTCGCCCTTCGGTTCGTTCACCTGGGCTCCCCCCAACACGGCGAGCGGCTGGTGGCGCCGTTCCGGGCGATGGAGCCGATCGTCGACACCGTCCGCGAGATGTCCTACACCGACATCGCCTCTGTGTACAGCGACCCGGTCGCTCCCACCCCCTACCGCCAACGCTGCATCATGCTCGACGGTCTCGGGGACGACGGGGTCCGGACCATGGTGGAACTGGCCGGTCCGGACTCCGACTGCACGGACATGATCGTCGAACTGCGCCACCTGGGCGGTGCGCTGTCCCGACCGCCCAGGGTCCCCAGCGCCGTCGGTCGCAGGGACGCGACCTTCACACTGACCACGCTCTCGGAGGTCCCCGCGGGTGCGGGGCCGGGTGCGGACCCGGGTGAGGGCGCCCTACTGGAGAGGATGCGCGTCCACTACGCGGGCCGCCGGTTCATCAACTTCCTCAGCGGTCCCGACGCCTCCGACCTCACCCGTGAGGCGTTCGACGCCGACACCTACTCCCGGCTCGTGCGCGTGAAATCCCATTACGACCCGAACAACATCTTCCGAGCCAACCACAACATCGCCCCGGAGCCCGAGCATGTCTGAGACCTCACCCCGCCGTCCCGACACCGCACTCGCGCCCCCCGCGCCCCCGGGAGGCGCGCCGACGGGGGCGATCCCGGAATCAGCGCCCGTTCGGCGGGCCTGCGGTTGGCCCTGTTGTTCGGCCCGGCCGTGTTCGGGGTCACCGCCGCGGGGGTCGCGCTGCCCGAGGTCTCAGCGGCGCTGGGGGCCCCGCCCTCCTCCGTCGTCTGGGTCCTGACCGCCCACGCGCTCGCCCTTGGTGTGGGCACGGCCCTGTTCGGGCGCCTGGCCGACTCCCTGGGGGCCCGGCGCACCCTCCTCATCGGAGCGGTGCTCCTCGTCGTGGGCACGGTGGTCTGCCTGGTGGCGCCCGCCCTCGGGGTCGTGGTGGCCGGGCGTTTCGTGCTGGCGGCGGGATCCGGAGCGATGAGCGCCGTCGCCTTGGCCCTGGCGGCCTCCTCGCCACCGGACCGACGGCCCGCCGTGTTGATGATCTTCGGCGCCGCGATGGCGTTCTTCGCCGCGGGGGCGACCCTGGCGGGCGGTGTCGTGACCGCCGGGCTGTCCTGGCGGGTCACCTTGGTCCTGCCCGCGCTGTCCCTGGCGGCGGTACCGCTGTGCCTGCGCTTGGCCTCCGCCCGTACGGGGTCCGGCAGGCCCATGGACCTGGCCGGTGCCGGGTTGCTCACCCTGGCGGCGGGCTCCCTGCTGGTGCTCATTCAGGCTCCGGCGCTGGTTCTGCCCCCCACAGCGGTGGTGGTGACAGCGGTGCTGGGCCTCCTCGGTGCCGGGCTGCTCGTCGCGCGCACCGTTCGGCGCACGGATGGTTTCATCCCCGCGAGTCTGGTGACCAGCGGCCCCTACCTCCTGGCCGTCGCCGTGGGCTCCGGGGTCTACGCGGGGCTGTTCGCCGCGATGTTCGGCGTGCCCCGGATCCTGTTCGATGACTACGACTGGTCCGTCCTGGAGGTCGGTCTGTGGCTGCTGCCGGGTGCCGTGGTGGCGGCCGTCCTGTCCCGGATGGCGGGCCGCCGGGGAACCTCGGTCGGAGTCTTCCTGGTGACCGGTACCGCCCTGGCGGGCGCCCTGCTGCTGGGTGCGTACGCCCTGGTCGGCGGTGGCCCCGCGCTTCTGGTACTGGGGACGTCGGGGGCCCTGGCCGCCTTCGCCGTCACACAGGTGGTGATGACCGGGTTCGTGTCGCCGCGTGTCCCGCTTCCCCAGCGGGGGGCGGGGATGGGCCTCCTCAACCTCACCTTCTTCCTGGGCGGGGCCGTCGGCTCCGCCGCGGCGGGGGCCCTCTTCGGGGTTCTCGGCCCGGCACCGGGGCTGGCCGCGGTGATGGTCCTGCCCCTCCTGTCGGGGCTGCTCGCCCTGGCTCTGACCCGCTTCGGTGACCCGGAGGCCTGACCCCGAAATCCCCGAATCGCGTTCTCACGGCCCGTGACCGCCACCCGCGGTCGCGGGCCGACTCGTTCCCGGGCACGCCATATCCCGCCGATACGGGTGCGATACGGGCGGTGGCCAGCATGGGACCGCGGGCACCCTGCCCGCGACGACGAGGAGGTTTTCCGTGAGACGGAGAGAGCTGCTGAAGTGGACGGCGGGAGCCACGGTGATGGCGGGGTTACCGGTCGCCCTGGTCCTGCGAGGCCCCGAACTGTTCGCCGGCGCCGAGAGCGGCGAGTACACCGAGACCTACCAGGGGCGCGAGATCCGTGTCACCACGGTGGCGGGGGAGGACGCCGTCTTCGTCGACGGGCGCCGACTCCACCTCATGAAGTTCGCCGACGACGCCTACCTCAGCTCCATGTGTCATTACCGGATGGCGCCGAATCCGCTGGACGCGGCGCGTACCGCGGTACGGGAGCTGCGCGGGGCCGACCTGCTTCCGATCGGGCACGCGGGCCACAACTGAGGGAGACGGACATGGCGCACGTTCGCAAGAACCACCTGGACATGACCGACAGGGAGAGGCGCGCGTTCATCGACGCCGTCCTCGAACTCAAGCGCAGAGGCGTCTATGACGAGTTCGTACGGCTGCACATCCGGATGAACTCGTCCGACTACATCAACAAGGACGATGGGCCCCGCTACGGCCACATCAACCCGGGTCTGATGCCCTGGCACCGCCAATACCTGCTGGAGTTCGAGAAGGCCCTCCGGTGGGTGGACCCGTCGGTGACCCTGCCCTACTGGGACTGGACGACGGACCGCGGAACCGACTCACCACTGTGGGGTGAGGACTTCCTGGGCGGGAACGGCCGCCCCGGCGACGGCAGGGTCACCACCGGACCGTTCGCCTTCGCCAACGGATGGCGGATCAACACCAGCGTTGTGCCCGACGGTCCCGAGGACCCGTGGCTGGAGGGCAACTACACCCACGATGACCGCCCCTACCTCATCCGCGACCTGGGTGGGCTCGGTGAGCTTTCCACCGCGGAGGAGCTGGAGGAGACGCTGGCCCTGCCCGTCTACGATTCCCCACCCTGGAACCACACGTCGGGCTACGAGCCGCCCTTCGAGAGCTTCCGCAACCACGTGGAGGGCTATGCGATGTTCCCGTGGGAGGAGAACATCGGAAAGCTGCACGGTTCGGTCCACGTGTGGGTGGGCGGCCATATGCTCTACATCGGCTCGCCGAACGACCCCGTCTTCTTCCTGCACCACGCGTTCATCGACAAGCTGTGGGCGCTCTGGCAGGAGGAACATCCGGGTGTCCCCCACTACCTGCCGGTGGAACCCACCCCCGGGGTGCCGTCCCTGCACACCCTGTTGGCGCCCTGGAACACGATGACCCCGGCCGACCTGGTCGACCACACCCCGTTCTACACCTACGACGTGTGAACCCGGAACACCCGGCACACGGGCCGGCGCCGCCGGGACGTCCGTCCCGGCGGCGCCTCGTCGTCCGCGACCTACTTCTCCAGGCAGAACTCGTCGATCGGGTAGCCGACGTGACGGTCTTGGACCGGAAGGTATCCCATCACCCGGTCCCCGGGCTTGAGTTCGGTGCTGTTGAGCACCGCTCCTCCCGGGCCCAGCACACGCACGTGCCAGTCGTCCTGAAGGATCAGGTTCACCGACCGTCCGTCGGTGGACACCGCGTTGACCGAGATCAGCGGACGTGACTCGATCTTGACCCGGCCGACCGTCACCAGGCGGGTGCGGCCCTCCACGTCCACGGCCATCACCTTGCTGCCCGCCTTCAGCTCGCTCAGGTAGTTGGTGCGGCTGTCCTTGGACAGGGTGTAGGAGTGGATCGCGCCCGCGTTGACCCGGAAGGGGCGGGTCGGCATGTAGGGCAGGGGGTGGGTCTCACTCACGCACAGGATCATCCCCTTGGAGTGCGAGCCGACGAGAATGCCCTCGTCCTCGCGGAAGTGGGTGCAGGTATCCACGCACGCGCGCTCACCCATACCGATGTGCTCCGTGCCGGTGACCTCCAGTTCCGCCAGCTCCAGGTCGGGAGTCTCGGTCTCGGCGGAGGCCCGGAGCTCGGCGGCGTCGCCCACCGCACGCGGCGCCATCATGACCCCGTCCGAACCCAGTTCGAGGACACCGAAGATGATCTCGGCCTCCTCGATGTCCTGCGCGATCGTGATGATGCTGCCCGAGGCGCCCGCGGCCGCGGCGATGACGATCTCCAGCGGGATCTTGGTCGGGTCTCGGAACAGTAGGACACTCCAGGGCTCGGTTCTGGCGGACTGGCAGGCCTTCTCCAGGGTCTCCGCGTCGATGATCTCGACGAACCGGCCGAACTCCACCTCGGGGTGGAGCAGGGACAGCTCCGCCGGGGTGCCGTGCCGCTCGGGGTCGACGATGACCACGTCGGCTCCCCCGAAGTCCTCCGGCAGCGGGCCGTTCAGCGAAAGCAACACCTTGGTCACGGTCGGCGGTAGGTCGGCGAAGCCCGCCGGGTCGTCGGAGACGAGTCCGTCGACCCTGTGGTGCAGGGCCTCCTGGACCACGGCGGCGGTGGTCTCTCCGGTACCGCGGATGTCGAGCCAGGTCAGCTTCACGGGACAACTCCTCAATGGTCGTGCACTTTTGGGGTGGAAGGGGATGGGTCATGGATGGTCGGGGCGGGGTCAGTCGGCGAGAGCCCGAGAGGGGCCCTCCATAGAGCCCTGAGCCAGGTCGAAACGGTTGTGGACACGCCGGGCGACGGCCTCGGCCATCGATCCCGGGTCCGGGGCCTGGAAGATGTTGCGCCCCATGGCGATCCCGGCGGCGCCGCAGGACATGACGTCGTCGACGTAGCGCAGCACCTCTTCGACGTCCTCGTGTTTGGGCCCACCGACGGGGATGACGGGGATCGAGGCGGAGGCGACGATCTCGCGCATGCTCTCGACCGAACCGGAGTACTCGGTCTTGACCAGGTCGGCGCCCAGGTCCGCGGCGAGCGACACCGCGTGGGAGATCAGCTCCGGATCCTGGGGATCGGCGACCTTGGGGCCCCGCGGGTAGACCATGGCCAGCAAGGGCAGGTTCCAGCGGTCGCAGCTCTCGGACACCAGGGCCAGGTCCGCGATCTGGCGCCGCTCCTCACGGGAGCCCAGGTTGACGTGGACGCTGACCGCGTCCGCTCCCAGGCGGACGGCTTCCTCCACCCCGGCCACCAGGTACTTGGCGTCCGGGTCGTCGGCGTGCATGGTGCTCGCGCTCAGGTGCACGATGAGCGAGGTCCGGGTGAACCAGTCCGAATCGAGGTGGCGCAGGGCGCCCTTGTGCACGACGACCGCGTCCACCTGGTTGGTGGCGAGCTGCCCCACCAGCAGGTTGAGGCGGTTGCCTCCGGTGACGGGGCCATTGGTGACGGAGTGGTCCAGTGGGACGACCAGGAGGCGTTGTTCATCGTGGCGGAAGATGCGTTGGAGACGTAGTCGCCGGGCGAAGGGAGTGTTGTCGGGCATGGCTGGTGTGCCTTTCTGGTCAGGACGCGGTTCCGGAGGGCTGGTGTCCCAGGCGTGCGTCGAGGTCGAATGCGCCGTGCAGGACACGGACCGCCCGGTGGGTCTCGGGCTCGGGGACGGTGGCGCAGATCCGTGACTGCGAGGTGGCCAGAGATCCCACGGGTATCTCCGCGGAGGCCAGGGCGGAGAGCGCGCGTGCTGTGTACTCGGGGCGGCTGAGCAGGCCGGAACCGACGAGGGAGACCTTGCCGACGGCGGGTCCGAACCCCAGGTGGACACCCTCACGGCCGACCGTCTCGGCCAGGACACGGCGCAGCCGCTCGGCGTCCGATCCCCGGAGAGTGATCCCGGAGTGGAAAGCGCCGTCATCGCGGTGGTCCGCCCAGACCATGTCCACGGGGACCGGTGCCGCGGCGAGTGCGCGGAACAGTTCGACGGTGAGGGCACCGTCGGCCTCGGCGATCCGGAGCTGTGCTCGGACGGCACCCAGTTCGTGGGCGACGGCCCGGACCGCTGGAACGGTCTCGACCATGTCCTTGTCCCCTTCAGGCACGATTCGCGTGCCCCCGTGCTGTTCGGACGCGTTCCTGACCCGGATCTCCACGCCGTGCAGTGCCGCCGTCTCCACGGCCCGGGAGTGCATGACCCGGGCCCCGGCGAAGGCCATCTCGGCCATGGTCGACGCGTGGATCTCGGGGATGAGGCGGGTGTTCGGGCAGACTCGGGGGTCGGCGGTGCGAACCCCGTCGACGTCGGTGTGGATGTCGCAGCTCGCCGATCCGAACGCGGCCGCGAGCGCCACCGCGGTGGTGTCGGAGCCGCCGCGGCCCAGGGTGGTGATGTCGCCTTCGGGGCCGACCCCCTGGAAACCCGCCACCACCGCCACGTGCCCGGAGTCCAGCGCGCGCAGCACGTACTCGGTGTCGATGGCGGTCACGCTCCCCTCGCCGGGGCGGCCCGAGGTCCGGATGCCCCCACGAAGGCCGGACAGGGAGGTCGCCGCCACCCCGCGGGCTTGGAGGGCCATGGCGGTCAGGGCGGCACTGGCACTCTCACCGGTGGCCAGCAACTGGTCCATCTCGCGGCCGGGTGCGGTGGAGCCCACCGAGGCCGCAGCGCCCAAGAGTTCGTCCGTGGTGTCGCCTCTGGCGGAGACCACCACGACCAGGGAGCGTCCCTGTCGACGTTCCCGGCCGATCCGCTCGGCCACCGCCCGCACCTGCTCCGGGGAGGCCAGGGAGCTGCCACCGAACTTCCAGACCTCGATGCTTCCTGCTCGGGTCCGCGATGACGTCGTGGGAAGAGGAGCCTCAACGGCGGTCACGGTTGATGTCACCATCGCCACCGCCTTCGATCCGTGCGCAGCGCATGCGCCCATGCCTTTCACTACTCGGTCAGGGTCGGCCGGACCCCGCGAGCGGTCGGTCCGACACTCCTCAGCATCGGCCCAGGGGTTATCGATGCGTTTATCTTCGGATATCGAACCGGGAGGAATCAGTGGTAGAGGACGGCGCGATCCCAGTCCTCATGTTCGGCGAAGAGGCTCCGCGGCTTGACCACGTCCTGGGAAGCGGTCAGGAGACCATGCGGGACCAGTGATCCCGGCGCCACCGGGCGCAGGTCCGGCACGATCCCCAGTGCCTCCTGGACCGCCGTGCGCAACCGGGCCACGGCATCCGCCCGGTACTCGGGCGCGACCTCGAACTCCATGACCAGACCGTTCCTGCCGGCCCGAGCCCGCCAGAACAGCACGCCGTACCGCGCGGGCAGGCCGAACACCGCAGCCTCCAGATCGTGCTGAGTGACGGGTCTGCCATCCGCCCTGTACTCCCAGGCGGAGCGGCCGAGGACCCGTACGGTCGGCAGCGGCCACCCGCACATACACGCCGTATAGGACACCTCGACGTCGTCCTCCAGGTCGTAACGGAGCAGGGGCATGGCCTCCCGGTAGAGCGGGGTCACCACCAGACGTCCGCGGCCCTCCGGTGACGACGTGCCGGTCACGGGGTCGAGTACCTCGAAGAGGACCCGATCCGCCCACAGGTGCATGCTCCCGGCGGGACACTGCCCGGCAAGACTGCCGGTCTCGGTGGATCCGAACTCCTCCACCACGGGCACCCCCCAGATCTCGCCGATGCGCTGTCGCCGTTCGGGGGTCAGCGGGTCCCCGCCGACGAACAGCGCGCGCAGTTCGGGGAAGTCGGAGGTCGGGTCCAGCCCGGTCGCCCGCGCCGCGGCCGCCCACAACAGCGTCTCGGTCGACATGGACCAGGTCAGGCTCACCCGCAGGTCCCGGATCACCTCGACGATGCGGGAGAGGGGGGTGGCGAGTGAACGGTTGTCGCCGGGGACGACGGTGGCTCCTCGGGAGCGCGCGGCCGCGTGGGCCAGGTGGCCGGTGAGCATCAGTGCGTAGGGCGTGCGGACCAGGAAGGTGTCTTCGGCGGTGATGGCCACCCATTTGCGGGCGTACCGCTCGACCAGGTCCTCCCAGTCCTGTTCGGTGTAGAAGGACGGTGTCGCCTGACCGGCGCTCCCGCTGGACTCGTGGTAGGTGGCGACGCGGCGCCGGGGCACCGCCAGCATGCCGAAGGGCCGCTGATCACGGAGGTCCTGCTTGGTGGTCAGGGGAAGGGAGGGCAGATCCACGGAGGTGGGCGGGGCACCCGAGGCGAAGAGTCGTTCTTGATAGAAGGGCGACGCGGAGGCCCACTCCAGGACCTGGGGCAGCCGCTTGCTCTGAAGGGCGGCGAGTTCTTCGGGACTGTTCCAGTGGATCTCGAACGGTGCTCTGACGGTCACGGGGCCTCCTCGGCGCTCTCGCGTTCCGGCCGGCCGGGTCCGAGCGGGTGAGGTCCGTCGCCCGGCAGCCGCCGACACAGCGCAATCCTCATGCGCGGTGGCGGCTGCCGACATCACGTGGACACGTGAATGGTCGCGTCGGGGGAGGGGATCGTCGGCTCAGGAGATGCGGGAGATCATCAGACGCGCCAGTTCCACCCGATTGCGGACTTCCAGCTTGCGGAAGCTGCTGCGCAGGTGGCTGTCCACGGTGTGCGGGGACAGGAAGATCCGGTCGGCCACCTCACGGTTGGTCAGCCCGTCGGTCACGAGGAGGGCGACGCGACGTTCGGAGTCGCTCAGCTCGTTCCAGGCCCGGTCGGGAGCCGGAGTCGCGGCGGCAGGTGTGCCCTCGGAGCGCCTGGTCAGGTCGCGCAGGGCACGGGCGACCCGGTCGGCGGGCCCCCGGGCTCCGCATCCCTCGTAAATCTCGTGTGCCCTGGAAAGCCGGGGACGGGACCGTGCCGTGTCGCCCTTGCGGGCCGCCGCTCGCCCCGCGTCCTCAAGGGCCAGTGCGCGGGGGAACGGGCGCGGGCTGTCCTCGTAGGCCTCCACCGCCGCCTGGAGCAGTCCCGGGTCGTTCATGAACAGTCCGGACGCGTGCCGTGCGGCGCCCAGGAGGGAGGCGGTTCCCGGGTTCTCCCGGGCGAGCCGGGTGCTCGTGTGCACGACCCGTTCCGCCTGCTCGGGCCGGTTCGCTTTCAGGGCCAGGCGCACCAGGTGGGCGGCGGACTCGGGACTGCGGAGGAGAAGCGTCGCGTTTCCCTCCAAGGAGCCGTAGATCTCCGCGGCGGGGAGACCACCGGTGGCCCGAGCCAGGCCCAGTGTCGCCTCCTGCTGGCGGGGGCAGCTCAGGGAGCGGTCCTCGGCCAGGATGCGGTGGAAGTACTGCCGTGCGACGTGCTCCTCACCCCGCAGCAGGTGGATGTGGCCCAGGACGGATCGCACGTCCCTGGCGAGGTTCCCACTCGGGTCCACTCCGCAGTCCACCCGAAGGCAGGCCTGCTCGGCCCGGTCCAGTTCGCCGCGCCATAGGAGCAGCAGGGCGCGGTGGGCCTCCCAGAACGGTGCGGCCGACGCGTCCGCCGCCACCTCCTCCCAAAGGGCCATGTCGATGGTGGACGAGGCCTCCACGAACCGGTCCTGTGAGGCCAGGGCCACGGCCAGGATCAGCCGGGTCGTACGGTGCGCCTTGGTGGCGGTTGCCGACCCCGGGATGCGCTGGAGGACCTCGCCCGCGTGGTCCCGGGCGAAATCGAGGTCGCCGCGGCCGAAGGCGATGCGCAGGCGGACCACCTCGGCGCTGACGATGGCGGTCGTCTGCCGGGTGGCCAGTCCCAGGGTGACCGCCTCCTCCACCGAGTCGAGGGCCTGATCGGGCCGTCCCTGCTCCAGGAGGCAGCCCGCCCGGATGGCGAGGAGCCCGGCCCGGGCCTCGGAGCCCGGCTCTACGGTGCGCAGCGCGCGCTCGACGTGTGGACTCACGTCCACGAAGGAACTGTGCTGGCTGGAAGTCTCCTGGAAACCCGCCAGTGCCGTGTAGAGCAGGGACGGGTAGGAGATCCTCTCCAGGACGGCCAGCACGACCGAGCGGGCCCTGGCCGTTCTCCCGCTCGCGAGGAGCAGGTGCGTGGTCTCCGCCAGCATGTCGGCGCTCATGTCGCCGCTCTCGATGGCGTGGCAGAGATTGTCGGTCAGTTCCCGGTCGCTCTCGGAGCAGACGACCAGGTGGCGGATGATCTCGGCCCTGGTGCCCGAGGGCCGCTCCTCGAGCATGGCGGCCGCCTCCCGGTGGAACGCGTGCCGGGTGTGCGGGCTCATCGTCAGGTACACCGACTCTCGGGTGAGGTCGTCGGTGGACTCCAACCGTCCCTCCCTGGCCTTCAGGATGTCGTTGGCCAGGGCCTCATCGATCACGGGAAGGAGGTTGGTGGGTGTGGAGTCGAGGAGACGGGCGGCCTCGTGGAGCGTGAAGGGGCGGTCCAGGACCGCGTTCACCTGGAGTACGAGGTTGATCCGTGGGTCGAGTTTGTCCAGCCGGGACACCACCTGGTGGTGGAAGGCATCGGGAAGGTCGGCCACCTCGCAGAGCCTCGTCGGGTCGGTACTCCTGGACTCGCGAAGAGCGTTCACCATCCACACGACGAGTGAGGGGACGCCTCGGCACTTCTCCAATAGGCGCAGGTGGCCTCGGGGCGGTTCGCCCACGGTCTCCTGGTACAGGGACGTGACCTCCTCGTCGAGGAGTGGCCCCAGGCGCAGCAGGTGTCCCTGCTCCTCGGTGAGGAGTTCTAGCGCCTGCGACACCGGTCCGCCGTTGCGCAGGGGGCCGCATCCGATGAGCCACAAGATGGGTAGCTCCCGGGTGTGCTCGACCAGCATCGGCAGGAGGAGCGCGGTCATCTCATCGCTCCAGTGCGCGTCGTCCAAGGTGACGAGCACCGGCTGCCGACTCGCGTACTCGGTCAGGCGGTTGCCCATGCGGAGCGCGAGATCGAACACGTGCCCCGTTCCGTGGTCCGTCAGGAACGAGATCCCCTGCCCGAGGGGGTGCTGGAACAGGCGCATCAGCGTGCTCCATTGCACGCACCGGTCCAAACGTGTGCCCCGGCCGGACAGGACGCGCATCCCCCTCGACTCGGCCTCCTCCGCCAAGCGGTCCAGCAGCGTCGTCCTTCCCATTCCGGGAGGGCTCTCGATGACGGTGTGGTGTCCGGTTCCTTTCTCCATCCGTTTCAGATGGTCGAGCAGATGTCCCACCTCACGGGTGTGACCGACCAAGTTCTCCATGAAATAATCCCCCGGATCCTTCTTTTTTCCAGGTCAGGGTCACTGCCCGGCGGATTAGGGCGCGGTCGTGCTTTTCATTGGTGAACGTCGTTGTTCGGATGCGGGCGGGTAGAATTGCGATATTCTCGTAATGAGAAATACCCCTGGTGTTCGTCCCGCCTTCGGTGCGTGTCCTATTCCTTGGTCGACAGGGTGTCGATGAGGGTGTCGGCCCACATGGGATCGTAGGTCTCGAAACGAGGGAAGCCGCCCTCCGGGGGCGGTGCCGTCCAGTGGTAGCGCACGCCCGGATTGTGCTCGGCCCAACCCTGGGCGAACAGGTGCGGGCTGCCCTGGACGTCCGGACCGCTCGCCGTTCGCCACTGCGAGTAGACCTCGGCACGCCCCCGTCCGGTCGCCAGCGCCCGCTCCAGGGCCTCGGCGTCCACCCCCGGGCATTCCTCCGCGACTTCCAGGATCACCGGGTGAATACTCACGCACCGGCCCTGCTCGTAGAAGGCCCTGCGCAACGCGCCGTCCAGCTCGTCGCTGCCGGAGAGCCCACCGACGTCAGGTGCCTTCGCGGCCTGCACCGCCTCCATGGCGGGGAGTGTGGTCACCGGGTAGGTGGACTCCGGGCCCGGCCACAGTCTCCAGCCGAGGTCGGGCGCGACGCCCGCGATGGCCACCACCTCCGACTCCACGATCGACCGCGGTGTCGGTATCCGGTTGAACAGCTCCAGCGGGAAGGCCCTGTGGTCGACGGTCAATCCCACGCCCCTTTCCCTGGCTCGGGCGTGCAGGACGTGCAGGGCCAGGCTCGCCCACGGGCATCCGATATCGGACCAGACGGTGACTACTCCGGGACTCTGTGTTTCGATGTGCTTCCACTCGGAGTTCATGTACTCGGTCGGTTCCATTCTTGTTCTCGGGTCCGGTTCAAACGGTTGATCACACTAGGGCATCGGCTTCGGTTCTCATATATTCCGTCCACAATCGGTCAGGATGCTATTGAATCCTCGGCTTGCGGCTGATCACGGAAATGCGTGATGTGTGTTCGGTGGGGTTTCCGAAAGTATCCGGACATCCAATGCCGTGAGAGAGGAGCCCGCTGTGGGCACCGGACACGACACCAGTGGGACACCGGAGACCGAGATCCTCATCGTGGGAGCAGGGCCGGTGGGGACCACGCTGGCGCTGGAGCTCGCACGTCAGGGGGTGGCGAGCACCTTGGTGGAACGCCACACCGGGCGCTCGCCCTACCCGAAGATGGACTTCCTCAACGGACGCAGCATGGAACTGCTCCGACGCCTGGGAGTCGTGGACGAGATTCGGGCGAAGGGGGTGGGGGCCGGGCACGCCTGCCGCTTCCACTGGAGCGCCGACTTCTCCGAAGCTCCGGTGGCGGCCTGGGAGTACGCCTCCGTCAGCGAACTCGATCGCAGGGGAGAGGCGACCAACGACGGAACCTCAGGGCTGGAGGCCTACCAGCGGTTGCCCGGGAACATCCTTGAGGAGATCCTGCGCGACCGGGCGGCCGCCCACCCATTGGTCGACCTGCGCACCGGTACCGCCGTGCTGGGCCTCGACCAGGGAGAGGACCACGTCACAGTGCACCTGCGCGACGGCGGAGGCGAGTACGCATCGCGGGCCGGGTACGTCGTGGGCTGCGACGGCGCCGGCAGCACGGTCCGCCGTGAGGCGGGAATCCCGACGGAGGCCCATGGGCCCAGCGGGGACCACCGCGACGTCTATTTCCGCAGTTCCGACCCCATGCTGCGCCGTCACGGCCGGTACTTCCTCAACATCGTCGCCACGGGGATCACGCTGGTCTCCCGTGACGAGCAGGACACCTGGACGGCCTTCTTCCCGGTCGCCGAGCACGAGGAGGACGACGCGGTGACGATCATGCGCCGCCGCCTCGGTGTGGAGCTGGACGTGGACGAGGTCGTCCACACGGCGACGTGGAAGGGGAACATGGCCGTGGCGGCCCGGTACCGCCAGGGGAGGATCCTCCTCGCGGGCGACTCGGCCCACCAGTTCTACCCCACGGGCGGACACGGAGCGAACACGGGCATCGGCGACGCCGTGGACCTGGGCTGGAAACTCGGGGCGTTCGTCCGTGGCTGGGGCGGCCCGGGGCTGTTGGACGGCTACGAGGCCGAGCGGAGGCCCGTCGCGCTGTTCAACCTGGAGATGTGCGCCAACCTCCTGGAGGTGTGGGGGCGCTTCCCCCGGCTGGCCGCCTCCGGCGCCTCCCGCCAGACGCTCGCCGGTTTCCTTCGGGAAGAGGAACACCAGATCGAGAACCTGGCGATCCACTTCGACTACCGGTACGGTTCCTCGCCGATCGTGATCCCGGGTGCGGGTACCGAACCCCCGTGGTCCTGGCGCGGCACCACCCCCACCACCTGGCCGGGTGGTCGGCCCCCGCATGTCCGCCTTCAGGACGGGACACCCCTCTTCGATCTGCTGGGCGCGGAGTTCACACTGGTCGACTTCGGCGCGGACGGAGCCGGCACCGCGGCGGTGGAAGCCGCCGAGAAGCGGGGGATGCCACTGCTCCACCTGCCCGTGAGCGACCCGTGGGCGCGCTCGGTGTGGGGCCACGACCTCGTGTTGGTCCGGCCGGACCAACACGTGGCCTGGCGGGGTGCCACTCCGCCGGAGGACTGGGGGACCGTCCTGGACGCGGTGCGCGGCGCGTCCGCCATCGGGTCGGATGACGGGAGCCGCGCATGAGCCGCGATCCCGACCTCCCGGTCGTCGACTTCCACGTCCGCCTCCCCCCTCTACCTTCGGCACGCGACCGGATCCTGCGCTCCATGGACGCCCACGGGGTCGAGACCGCCGTCGCGTGCGCCGGGGGAGCGCTCTCGCTCTCGGAGCTGTCCCGTCAACTCGTCGAGGGGGGCGGCACCACCGCCGACCTCGACAACGACTTCGTCCTGGCCATGGCGGAGAAGAGCGGCGGGAGACTGGTGCCCTTCTACTTCGGCAACCCGCACGGCGGGACCGACGCCTACAGGGAGTCGGCCCACCGCTTCCGGGGGCTGGAGATCTCGCCCGCCGTGCACGGCCCACCGCTGAGCGACCCCGGCTTCGCCGACCTGATCAGAACCGCGGCGCGGTGGGGCCACAGCGTGTACGTCGTGTGCTTCGAACGCGCCGGGGCCCGGGTCGCGGACCTGGTCCGGTTGGCCGGGGAGCACCCCGACGTGGTCTTCGTGATGGGACACACGGGTGTGGGCAACATCGACCTGTACGGCATCTCGCTGGTCGCCCCGCTCCCCAACATCCTCGTCGAGACCTCGGGTGGGTACACGTGCGCGGTCGCGGAGGCGATCTGGGTCCTGGGCCCCGACCGGGTGCTGTTCGGGTCGGAGTCCCCGCTTCAGGACACCGGGGTGGAACTGGCCAAGCTCGATGCGCTCGACCTGGCGCCGAAGGTCTACGCGAGCGTCCTCAGGGGCAACGCGCTGCGCCGGATCGACGCGGCCCGGACCGGTCCCGCCGCCCCGGGGCCGGCCCAGGTATCCGAGATCTCGTGATGACGCGCGAAGGTGGGGTCCGAAGACTGGTGGACATGACATCCGGATCAGAAGAGCGTATCGGCAGAACCATCCTCGACCGCGCGCTGTCCTCCTCCCCCGGCCCGTTCGCCCTGGTGGCCAGGGACGTCCACGGCGGCTCCCGCCGCGTGGAGGCCTTCGAGGGCGTGGTGCGCGAGTACGACCTCCTGAGGCGGGTCCCCCTCCCCGACCCGAAGGAGGGGACCCGGCAGCACTCCCTGGTACTCCTGCCCTACCGGCAGATCACCGAACGCGGCTTCACGGCCCAGGACGACGGCGAGCCGATCCTGGCGTTGAACGTCGACGAACAGGGCGTGGTCTCCGACGACGACCTGAAGGTTCTCGCCGACCTTCCCGTGGAGCTCGAAGGCCAGGGCTCCTTCGACGTCTCCGACGCGGAGTACGAGAAGACGGTCGAGGAGGTGGTCGCGGACGAGATCGGTTCGGGGGCCGGATCCAACTTCGTCATCAGCAGGACCTTCACCACCCGGGTCCGGGAGGACCGCATTCGGTTCGCCCTCGGCCTCTTCCACCGGCTCCTGCACCGGGAGAACAGCGCGTACTGGACCTTCGTCGTCCACACCGGTGAGAGGACCTTCGTCGGGGCCACCCCCGAGCGTCATGTGAGCCTCCATCGGGGAACAGCGGTGATGAACCCGATCAGCGGGACCTATCACTATCCCGAGGAGGGGCCGGCCCTGGAAGGCCTCCTCGACTTCGTCACGGACCGTAAGGAGATCGACGAGCTGTACATGGTCGTGGACGAGGAACTGAAGATGATGGCCGAGGTCTGTCATGAGGGCGGTCGCGTCCACGGTCCCCGGTTGCGTTCGATGGCCCGCCTCGCGCACACCGAGTACGACATCTGCGGGCCGACCTCGCTCGACCCCCGGCGCGTGTTGGAACGGACCATGTTCGCGCCCACGGTCATCGGCAGTCCGCTGGAGAACGCCTGCCGCGTCGTCGCTCGACGCGAGTCCTCCGGACGCGGGTACTACAGCGGCGCCATCGCCCTCCTGGGCACCGACTCCGGCGAACTCACGCTGGACTCGGCCATCATGATCCGCACCGCGCAGATATCGCCCGCGGGCCGCATGAGCCTGAGGGTGGGCGCGACACTGGTCCGTGACTCCGTCCCGTCCAGGGAAACGGCGGAGACCCATGCCAAGGCGGCCGGACTGCTGGGCGCGACCGGAGGGGGCGACCGGCCGGGGGTACGCGCTCCCGAGACGATCACTGGGCACGCCCGGGTGCTGGAGGCTCTCCGGGAGCGCAACACCGGACTGTCCGACTTCTGGCTGGCCGGAGGGGAAGGAGAGGCGCTCCCCTCACCCGCGCCGCTGCTCGACCAGAGGGTTCTGGTGGTCAACGCCGAGGACTCCTTCACCGGCATGCTCGCCCACCAGCTCCGTGCCCTGGGCGGACGGGTCGAGGTCGTTCCCTACCACGAGGCCGAGGAGGTCCTCGGCGAGGGCGGGTTGGTCGTCCTGGGCCCCGGCCCCGGGGACCCCAGGGACACCTCCGACCCGCGCGTGGCCGCCCTGAGCCGCCTGAACCGTCTCCTCCTGGAGGAGGGGCGTCCCTTCCTCGCCGTGTGCCTGTCGCACCAGGTGCTCGCCGCCGAACTGGGACTACGCCTGCGCCGACGCGCGGCGCCCGCCCAGGGTACCCGGCGCGACATCGACTTCTTCGGAGACAGGACCACGGTCGCCTTCTACAACACCTACGTCGCGGTGTCCCCTGTCAGACGCGTCGCGGGCCCCAGCGGCCCGGTCCGTGTGAGCCGCGACCCCAACGGTGAGGTCCACGCCCTGCGCGGATCCAACTTCACCTCCATGCAGTTCCACCCGGAGTCCCTGCTCACCCACCGTGGGCCGGAACTCGTCGCCGCCTCGGTCCGTTCCCTGACACCGCCCGTGGGGGGTCCCCGTGCATGACCGTCTCCACCGGAGCTCCGGCACCGGTATCGCCACCGCGGACGCCACGACCGCCCCGTTCGGGGGACCGTGGTCGCGGCTGCCGGCGGCCCAGCAACCGGACTGGGCCGACCACGAGTCACTGCCCTCGACCAGGGAACGGATCTCCCGGCTGCCGCCCCTGGTCGACATCGCCGAGACCGACCGCCTGAGGGCCGACCTGGCCCAGGTGGCACAAGGGCGGGCCTCCCTGCTCCAGGCCGGTGATTGCGCCGAAGACCTGGGCGAGTGCACGGCCGAACACGCCCGGGTCAAGATCGCGGTCCTGTCCGGCCTCGGCGGGCACATGCGCCGGTTATTCGGGCTGAACGTGGTGCAGGTCGGGCGGATGGGAGGCCAGTTCGCCAAGCCCCGCTCCCACGGGATCGAGACCGTCGACGGAACCGAGCTCCCCGTCTTCCGGGGCCACCTCGTCAACTCGGAGGAACCCGCGCCCGCAGCACGCCGCCCGGACCCGCTGCGCATGCTCGACGCCCGGGCGGCGAGCGAGATCGTCGTCCGAGAGGTGCGACGCCATCGCGACCGGGGGCGGGCGACGGGGTACACCGACGCGGGTCCGTGGGTGAGTCACGAGGCCCTCGTGCTCGACTACGAGGTTCCCCACCTGCGTCGGGATGGTGTGGACGGTCGCCTCCTGCTCGGATCCACGCACCTACCGTGGCTGGGGGAGAGGACCCGGGATCCCGAGTCCGCCCACACCGCGCTCCTTGCCGCCATCGCCAACCCGGTGGCGTGCAAGATCGGCCCCTCCGCCACCCCGGAGCAGGTCGTCCGGCTGTGTCAGGTCCTGGACCCCGACCGTAGACCCGGCCGCCTCGTCCTGATCACGCGCATGGGTCACGACCGGATCAGCGCGGCCCTGCCGGGGATCATCGAGGCCGTACGCGACAGCGGACATCCGGTCGTGTGGGTGTGCGACCCCATGCACGGCAACACCGTGCGCACCGACGAAGGACACAAGACCCGTCACCTCTCCGACATCGTGGCCGAGGCCAGGAGTTTCCTCGGGACCCTCCGCCGATATCGCCTGCACCCGGGCGGCTTCCACCTGGAGGTCACGGCGGCGGACGTCACCGAGTGCGTGGGCGGGCCGGTCGGCGACCCCGCCGAGGTCGGCAAACGCTACACGAGCCTGTGCGACCCACGGCTCAACCCCGAACAAGCCCACCTGTTCCTCACCGCATGTGCGTGAACCTCGCCCATCACCGAGAGGAAGAACGGAGAAGACATGGGATACCCGGAACTCCACGGGCAGACGGCGCTGGTGACCGGCGCCGCGCGCGGTATCGGCGCCGCGGTCGTCCGCTCACTGGCCGAACAGGGGACCCGAGTGCTCGCCTGCGACATCGACGGTGAGGGCGTGCGGCACCTCGCCGCGGAACTCGACGGGGCACGGGGTGCCGTCCATCCCCACGCGGTGGACGTCACCGACGCCCCCGCGGTCGAACGCCTCGTGGAACGCTCCGAGAGCGAATACGGGCCCCTGGACGCCCTGATCAACGTCGCGGGGATACTCAACACCGACGATCTGGTCAAACTGGACACCGGTGAGTGGCGGGCGGTCTTCGACGTCAACACCCACGGTGTCTTCCACGTCTCACGTGCGGTCGCCGAACGGATGATCCCCCGGAGCCGTGGCTCCATCGTCACCGTCGCCTCCAACGCCGCCCAGGTCCCCCGGGCGCGGATGGGCGCCTACGCCGCGTCCAAGGCGGCTTCCGCGATGTTCACCCGGTGCCTGGGCCTGGAACTGGCCGAGTACGGCATCCGCTGCAACGTGATCGGCCCCGGGTCGACCGACACCCCGATGCTCAGGTCGATGTGGCGGACCGAACAGGATCGACGGGCGACGCTTCACGGTTCGCTGGAGAACCATCGGATCGGCATCCCCCTGGGTCGAATCGCCCGGCCCGAGGACGTGGCCGACGCCGTCCTCTTTCTGGTGTCGGACCGAGCCAGGCACATCACCATGCAGAACCTGCACGTGGACGGCGGCGCCGCGCTGGGCGCCTGACACCCCACACCCGACGACCTACGGAGGACCATGACCATCCGACGCGGGCTGCACTACCCGATGCCGGACGACCCACCGACCAACACGGTGTCCTGGAGCCCGGACCCCCGGCGCGCCGCCCTGCTCATCCACGACATGCAGAACTACTTCGTGGACTTCTTCCGCGCGGGAAGCTCACCCGTCACGGAACTCGTCGCCAATTGCGTCCGGCTCCGCGAGGCGGCGGACCGCTGGGGGATACCGGTGTTCTACACCGCGCAGCCCGGTTCCATGACCTCCGAGGAGAGGGGACTGCTGCACGACTTCTGGGGGCCCGGCATGAGCGCGGAGGGCACCGGGCCCGGCACACCCCGCGCGGTCATCCCCGAACTCGCGCTTCGGGACGGCGACACCCTGCTCACCAAATGGCGCTACAGCGCCTTCGTCCGCTCCGACCTGGACGCGCGCCTGCGCGCCGCCGGCCGGGACCAGCTCATCATCTGCGGGGTCTACGCCCATGTGGGCTGTCTGATGACCGCCTCCGACGCCTTCGCCCGCGATGTCGAACCCTTCCTGGTCTCCGACGCGGTCGCCGACTTCTCGGAGAAGGAGCACCGGATGGCCCTGGACTACGGAGCCCTTCGCTGCGCGGCGGTGCTCCCCACCGATCGGGTCCTCACCGACCTCGACGCGGCGGTCCTCCAGATGACGGCGGGCGAACGGTGACCGGCGGGGCACGGCGCCGCCTGGTCGTCGCCATGACCGGCGCCACCGGCGCCCCGTTCGGTGTGCGCCTCCTGGAGGTGCTGGCGGCGATCCCCGAGGTGGAGACGCACCTGGTGGTCAGTCGCTGGGCCCGTGCCACCGTCGAACTGGAGTGCGGCCACGGGGTGGCCCGCCTGACGGAGCTGGCCGACCTCGTGTACTCGCCCGAGGACCAAGGGGCACCGATCTCCAGCGGCTCCTTCCTCACCGAGGGCATGGTCGTCGTGCCGTGCAGCATGAAGACGCTCGCCGGTATCCGCACCGGGTACGCGGACGGCCTCATCCCGAGGGCGGCCGACGTGGTCCTCAAGGAGCGACGCCGTCTGGTGCTCGTGACACGGGAGACCCCGCTCAACGAGATCCACCTCGACAACATGCTCGCCCTCACCCGGATGGGGGCCGTGGTCCTGCCTCCCACACCGGCCTTCTACAACCACCCCGGCACGGTGGGGGACATCGTGGACCACGTGGTGGCGCGCGTACTCGACCAGTTCCAGATCACCGTCCCCGCCGACCGATGGGAGGGGATGCGCCGGGCCCGACTCGACCGAGGTCCCCGGGACCGGGCCGTTTCCACCACCCCCTGACAGCGGAAAGGACGACCATGACCGCTATCGAAGACCTCCGGGGCTTCCTCGACGCGCTGGACCGCGAAGGCCAGCTCGTACGGGTCGGCGAACCCGTCGACTGCGAACCCGATCTGGCCGCCGCCGCCAACGCCGCCGCCCGACTCGGGGACAAGGCCCCCGCCCTGTACTTCACGTTGGTGAACGGGTTCACCAACGCCCGGATCGTGCTCAACGCCCACGGTTCGTGGCCCAACCACGCCATCGCGATGGGCATGGACCGGGACACCCCGGTACGCGAGCAGATCCAGGAGTTCACCCGTCGGTGGGACGACCACCCCGTCGCACCGGTGCATCGTGGGGACCCTCCCTTCCTGGAGAACGTCCAGGAGGGCCCGGACGTGGACCTGTTCCGCGTGCTCCCCCTGTTCCGGGTCAACGAGGGGGACGGCGGCTTCTTCCTGGACAAGGCCTCCGTCATCAGCCGCGACCCCGACCACTGGGACGACACCGGACGCCAGAACGTCGGCATCTACCGACTCCAGGTCAAGGGCCCGAACAAACTCGGCCTCCAGCCCGGGACGATCCATGACATCGCCCACCACCTGAGAATCGGCGAGGAACGGGGAGAGGACGTGCCCGTCGCGATCGCGGTGGGCAACGACCCGGTCGTGTCCATCGTGGCTTCGGCTCCGATCGCCTACGACCAGTCCGAGTACGAGATGGCGGGGGCCCTGCGAGGTTCGCCGGTCACTCTGGCCAAGGGGCCGCTGACCGGCCTGGACGTGCCATGGGGGACGGAGGTGCTACTGGAGGGGGTGATCGAGGGTCGGGTGCGTGAGTTCGAGGGACCCTTCGGTGAGTTCACCGGCCACTACTCCGGCGGTCGGGCGATGGCCGTGATCCGGATCGACCGCATCTCGTACCGCGACGACCCGGTGTTCGAACACCTGCACTTGGGGCGAGCCTGGACGGAGATCGACTATCTGATGGGGCCGGCCACCTGTGTTCCCCTGTACCAGCAGCTCAAGGAGGACTTCCCGGAGGTCGTCGCGGTCAACGCCATGTACACCCATGGGCTGGTCGCCATCGTGTCGGTGCGGCCCCGCCAGGGCGGGTTCGCCCGGGCGGTGGGGCTGCGAGCGATGACGAGCAGACATGGGCTCGGCTACTGCAAGGTGGTGATCGTCGTCGACGAGGACGTCGATCCCTTCGACCTCCCGCAGGTGATGTGGGCGTTGTCCACCAAGGTCAACCCGGATGAGGACATGGTGCACCTGTCCAACATGTCCATTCTGCCGTTGGACCCGTCATCGTCGCCGGTCGGCGTCAGCGGCAAGGTCGTCATCGACGCCACCGCGCCCGTCGCCCCCGACGTCCGAGGGCGGCACGCCCATCCGGTGCGGGACCACCCCGACACGGACCGTTGGCTGCGGTGGCTCCGTGAACGGACCAAGGAAAGGTGAGGACCATGATCTGTCCCCGTTGTGGTGACGAGGGGGCCGCCACCGTCGCGGTGTCTCCGGTGCCCGGGGTGTGGGAGGTGGTTCTGTGCTCGATCTGCCACTACACCTGGCGCACCACCGAACCTCCGCGCCAGTCCGTCCGGGAGTCGTTTCCCGAGGAGTTCCGGATCACCCCGGAGGACATCCGCGACGCGGTGGAGCTGCCGCCCGTACCACCCCTGCGCGACGAACCCCGCTGAGCGGTGTCGGCCCCAGGATCGATGTGACGGCGAGGAGGGTGCGCGCACCCTCCTCGCTTGTCCTCCGGCTCAGGGACGAATGTTGTGGTTGAGGTGGAACACGTTGTCGGGATCGAAGCGCCGTTTCAGCTCCCGTAGCCGCCCCAGGTGCTCGGGCGGGTAGGCGGCCGCCACCCGACCCGGGTCACTGAGGAAGTTCAGGAACACCGAACCGGTGGCGTGTGGAGCCAGGCGTGCGGCCAGCCGGGCCATCGCCGAGCGGGCACCTTCCAAGGTCCGTTCGTTCAGGCCGGGGGCGATGGCGATCACGGAGAAGGGCGTGTTCCGATGGCCCGCCGGCCCGGCGTCCGCCGGTGGTCGTCCGGGAGCCCCGGTCCAGTTGCGCACCTCCACGACAGAGACGGGCGAGTCCGGGTGTTCGCACACGGACACGAGCTCGTCCACGACCGCGTCGGGGAGGGCGTCGAACAGGTCGGTGTGCTCTTCGGACACCTGGGGGAGCGGTTGCGGGTCGGAGAGCGCGGTCAGCTCAGGGAACCGCAGGGGACCCAACCCACCCAGCAGTGGAGGCCCGGTCGCGGACAACAGGCGGTCGACGTGGCGGGCGGCGTCCCGCGCCTCGGAAAGGACGCAGACGCGCAGGGCCACGACGGGGCGTCCGCGCAACGGCTCGGGCACCTCGTCGGAGTCGGGCGGCCGAACCAGGACCACGGCCGTGACCACGTCCTCGGGTTCCCGGTGAGCCAGGCTTCGGTAGGCGTCCAGGATCGCGTGCGCGCGTTCGAAGGGGAAGAACAGCACGCCGCCGCTGATCCGTCCGATCGGGTGCAAACGCATCTCCAGTTCGGTCACCACACCGAAATTTCCGCCGCCACCCCGTAAGGCCCAGAAGAGGTCCTCGTGGGCGTCCGCCGAGACCCGCAGGGCCCGGGCGTCGGCGGTGACCACCTCGGCCGACACCAGGTTGTCGGCCGCGAACCCGTGACGCCGGGTCAGCCAGCCGAGTCCGCCACCGAGGGTGTAGCCCGCGACCCCGACGTCCGGCGACGTCCCCGACACCGGAGCCAGACCGTACTCGGCCGCGGCCGTGACCACGTCGCCCCACCGGGTGCCGCCGCCCGCACGCGCGGTCCGACGGCGAGGGTCGATCTCCACGGCGGCCAGGCCACCGGTACGCAGCAGTAGACCGTTATGGGGCAGGGCGCGGACCGCTCCGTGGCCGCCGCACTGGACGTCCAGGTCGAGCCCCCGATCGCGCGCGTGGGCCACCGCGCGGACCACGTCCCCCGAGGATACGGGGTCGGCGACCACACCGGGTTTCGGGACGACGTTGCGCCGCCAGGGCAGCCAGAAGGGCGCCTCGCCCGGTGCGACCTCGTGCACCTCGCCAACGAATCCCGATCGCAGTGCGGACAGGGCGTGGCCGGCCCCTGGATCCCGCGGACCCGTCATGAGGTGGCCGGGCCCGGCGTCTCGACCAGGGGTTCGAAGTGGTGTGCCCGGCGACGCGCCCGGGGGTCGCGCAGGGACGGCTGCCGCTGGTGGGAGTCGGCCGGGTTGAGCACCGTGCCCGGAGGGACGATCGCGTCGATCCGATCCAGGACGTCGTCGTCCAAGGTGGTCTCGGCCGCCGCCAGCAGATCCTCCAACTGCTCCGGAGTGCGCGGGCCCAGAATCACGGAGGTGACTCCCGGGTGGTTCCCGGCGAAGGCGATCGCCATGTGGACCAGGGACAGACCGCTCTCCTCGGCCAGCTCCAGCAGTTCGGCGACCGCCTCGCGCTTGCGGACGTTTCCGGGCAGGGCCGGATCGAAGTTGAGCTTGTGCGCCGCCTGACGACCCCGACTGAGATCGATCTCGCCCTGGAAGCGTCCGGTCAGCCACCCCTCGCTGAGCGGGCTCCACACCATCACCCCCATGCCGTACTTCTCGCAGGTCGGGAAGAGCGAGGCCTCGGCGGAGCGGTTCAGGATCGAGTAGGGCGACTGCTCGGTGCGGAGCCGGACGTGGCCCCGTCGCTCGGAGGCCCAATGGGCCTCCACGATCTGTTCCGAGGGGAAGGTCGAGGTGCCCGTGCTCCGGATCTTGCCCGCGCGCACCAGGTCGCTGAGGACCCCGAGGGTCTCGTCGATATCGGTGTGGGGGTCGGGTCGGTGCAGCAGGTACAGGTCCAGGTGATCGGTACCCAGGCGGCGCAGACTGTCCTCCACGGCGCGGGTGATCCACCGTCGCGAGTTCCCCCACGAGTTCGCGTCCTCGGACATGGGGTAGTGGCCCTTGCCGACCAGTACCACGTCGTCGCGGCGTCCCTTCAACGCGCGACCGACGATCTCCTCGGTCGCTCCGTTGCCGTACACGTCGGCCGTGTCCACGAAGTTGATGCCGGCGTCCAGGGCCCGGTGGATGATGGGCGCGGCGTCCTCGTCGTCGGTTCCTCCCCAGGGCCCGAGCATCATCGTGCCCAGGCAGAACGGACTCACCCTGATTCCGGTGTTCCCCAAGGGTCGCAGGCGCATGATTCCTCACTTCTCCTCGTCGGGCGGGCGCGATCACCGTCGCAGAGCGTCCCGCCCGCGCACCTCACGTGTTCACGTCATTTCGCGTGGTCCCCGGCGGCCGGACACGTACGCGGCGCATCGGACCGGGAGGCTCTGGCGAGGTTTCGGGATGTTCGTCGGATCAGTGGGGTGTGAGGCTCGGAGCCCGGGCGCGGACGTGTCCGGACCGCCATGGAGAGGACGAGTATGAGTTCCATCCGGACGCCCCTGAGCGACCTGCGCTTCGAGATCAGCCACCGCTTCCGCCCCTTCGACCTCATCGCGCCGGGGTTCGTCGTGTTCGACACCGACGATCCCGAGGTCTTGAAGGGCGGTGCCGGGCGAACGGTGCTCACCGGGCACGCACCGGTCGCCCCCTTCTCGACCGTTCTCGTGGACGTCGGTGCCGACCCGATCGGGGGAGCCGCGACGGCGGGGGGCACGGTGACGGCAGGGCTTCGCAGCGGTGAGGAGGGCTCGGAGGACGGGGTCGTGGTCGTCTACGACGCCGGGGTCGGACAGGTCCGGCTGGAAGTGACCGTGGATGGCACAACGACCGTCGCGGCGGACGCGCCGGTCCGTCCGGTCCTGCCTCACCAGCTGGCCGTCACCGTCACCGGCAACGTCGTGACCGCGCTGGTCCGTGACGAGGGCGCGGAGTGGGGCGACCCGCTGCTGGGCAGGGGCGCCGACGTGCGCTCCCTGGTGGACCTACGGGACCCGGGGCTCCTGGGGCGGTGGGAGTGCGCCTTCGGAGCGTCGGGCGCCGGGCTGCGGCGGGTACGCGCGGGCTACTTCGGTCAGGTGGGCCTGCGCGATCCACAGCTGATCACCCACGCCGACGGGCGCCCCTACACACGCGACGGCCGGTTCTTCCTCACCGCCGGGTGCGCCGGGATGGGCTTCGCGCAGGAGGCGCACTGGGCGGTGTGGGAGTTCGACCCCGACGCACCGGACCGGATGCGGCAGACCGCCAAGTTGTTCTTCGCCCATGACGGCATCGTGACCGGGGACAACGCCGGGCACGTGGTATACGACGAGGCCTCTGGCTACTTCTCCCTGGTGGTGTGCGGAGGAGACCTCCCCACCCCGGGGGTGCACGTACGGTGCGCGCGTACCGACGCGGATCTGCTCACGGGGGTGCACGTCATCCCGAACACACGGTTGGCCGCGCCGTCCACCCTGAGCGCCTGGGAGCCGTCGCTGGCCAGGATCGACGGGCGCTGGCACGTGCTCTACGCCGACGTCGTCCGGTTGGTGCCCGAACTGGAGTTCCGCCCCGTCCTCGCCGTGTCCGAACCCGGGGCGGATCTGTCCGCGCCCATGACGGTCGCCGCCGTGGACACGGCCTCCCGGCGCACGGAGGGTTGCGTGCTGCGGCGCGCGGGTGGCAGGTGGTGGGCGTTGGCCACCGACGACGCCCAACGCGTGTACAAGGTCTATGACATGGACCTGCGGAGGCTGGGGGAGATCGACGCGCCCTACGTCTCGGGGGGACCACATCCCCAGGCGTTTCCCGTCTCCTCGGAACCCGGTGCCGACTGGGTCATGGTGACCTTCGACGACGAGCAGTACGCCCAGGACGTCCTGGGGTACGGCACCGAGGGGAACGTGGTGGTCATGCGCGCTCCTGGAGCTCGCCGATCCGTTCCTGGAGCCGGGCGTTGACCCGCCGGTTGAACTCCAGGAGCAGGTCGCGCTCCTCCTCGGAGTATTGCTCGATGGTCTCGATGTAGGAGTGCCCGAGGGCGTCGAAGGTCGCGGTCAGCCGCGCGTACGCGCCGTCGCGGACGAGTTCGACAACGACCTTCCTGCGATCCGTCGCGTCGCGGCCGCGTCGGACGAACCCCGCCCTCTCCAATCGGTCGATGACGGCGGTGATGGCTCCGCCGCGCGACAGCCCCACGTGCCCGGCCAGCTCGCCGGGGCTCATCGGACCGTTCTTGTCCAGGGCACCCAGGCAGGTGATGTCGGTGATGTTGATGCCCGCGTACGCCGCGAGGGCCGAGTGGAACCGCACGGCCAGGGAGGCTCCCACACGGAGTTCCTTATAGAGGGCCTTGGTGTCGTCCTGGGACGTTGACACTGCGCTCACCCTTCCCATAGTCTCTCTAAAATAGAGAGACACTAGATTAGTCATTCTCTAAGTTGCCTTATTTTTGATCCTACCTTCCTGTAGCGGAGCCCACCATGACGGAAGTGCACACCCCACCCATGGCCCGAAGCGGCAAGAGGTGGGTGGTCCTGGGGGTGGTCCTCCTCGCCCTGTTCATGGACCTCGCCGACGCGACCATCGTCAACATCGTCCTGCCCCGTCTCCAGAGCAGCCTCGGCGCCGAGTACTCGGCGGCCCAGTGGATCCTGGCGGGCTACTCCCTGACCTTCGCGCTGGCCCTGATCACCGGTGGGCGCCTCGGCGACATCCTCGGCCGCAAGCGGATGTTCCTCATCGGGATGGCCGGCTTCACGGTGGCCTCGGTGGTGTGCGGCGCCGCGCCCACGGCCGAGGTGCTCATCGCCGGCCGGCTCGTCCAGGGCCTCACCGCGGCCCTGATGGTGCCCCAGGTGATGTCGATCATCATCGTGCTGTTCGACCACAAGGACCGGGCGAAGGCCTTCGTCTTCTACGGCATCACACTCAGCCTGGCCAACGTCAGCGGCCCGCTCCTGGGCGCGGTCCTCACCGAGGCCGACATCTTCGGCCTGGGCTGGCGCGCCATCTTCTACGTCAACGTCCCGCTGGGCGCGCTCGCCATCGCCCTGGCCCTGTGGCTCATGCCCGAGAACAGGGCGACCGACCCGCTCCGTCTCGACCTGGTCGGCATCGTCCTCGTCAGCCTGGCGATGTTCGCCCTCATGTTCCCGCTCATCCAGGGACGTGAACGCGGCTGGGACATGCTGTCGCTGAGCCTGCTCGTCGCCTCCGTCCCACTCATGATCCTGTTCGTCCTGCACCAGAGGAACAGGGACCGCACCACGGGTTCGGCACTGGTGCCGCCGTCCCTTTTCACCCACCGTTCCTTCACGGCCGGGGCAGTCGTGATGTTCGTTCTCTTCTCCGGCCTGGCCTCACTCTTCCTCGTCCTGACCTACAACCTCCAACTCGGCCAGGGCTGGACACCGATGCTCACCGCCGTCGCCGTGGTCAGCTGGCCCGTCGGCATCACCCTGATGTCCGGGGTCGCCCAGGCCTACTCCACCACCCACGGGCGCCGTGTGATCGGTATAGGCGTGGCGGTCATGCTGCTCGGCGTGCTCGCCCTGATCGGCGTCCTGTCCGTCATCGGTCCGGCCGCGACCTGGTGGCAGGTCGCGCTACCGGTACTCGTCACCGGCTTGGGAATGGGCATGTGCGTTCCCATCCTGGCCAGTGTCGTACTGGCCGACGTAGGGGAGGAGAACGCCGGAGCCGGGTCCGGCGTCGCCAACGCCGTCATGCAGCTCGGCACGGCCATGGGTGTGGCCGTGGTCGGCGTGCTCTTCTTCTGGCTCGCCACCGGAGACCCCGCGGGACCGAACCGCGGTGAGGCGTTCTCCGACGCCGCCGCCACGACGCTCTGGTACAACGCCGGGGCCTTCTTGATCGCCCTGATCCTGGTCCCCCTGCTGCCCCGCGCCGCCCAACCGGAGCCCGGGGCCCCACCCACGCCGGAGGAGATCAGCGACTCCGCGTCCGCACGTACCTGACCGCGCGCCCGGCCCCACCACGGGGTCGGGCGGCTCACGCGAACACGTGATGTGCCGCCCATGACCGGGCGGCACGCTGAAACCCAGTGCCCCCCACCACAGGTGAGAAGCGAAGGAGCAAAGACATGGCCCCCCCACTCAAAGTCAACGAGGAGGTCCGTGCCGCGCAGGCCGACGGGCGTCCTGTCGTGGCCCTGGAGTCCTCGCTCATCGCTCACGGCCCCGACTACCCGCTCAACGTCGAGATCGCCCAGGCCATCGAGTCGGCCGTACGGGACGCCGGTGCCGTACCCGCCACCATCGGGATCATCGACGGCGAGTTCGTCGTCGGTATGGACGACAAGCAGATCGACCTCTTCGGACGCTCCGACGACATCGCCAAGGTCAGCAGCCGTGACCTCGGCCTCGCGCTCGCCCGCGGCGCCCACGGGGCCACGACCGTGGCCTCGACCATCGTGATCGCCCGGCTCGCCGGTATCCCGGTCTTTTCGACCGCGGGGATCGGAGGCGTCCACCGCGACGCCCAGCGCACCTTCGACATCTCCGCGGACCTGCTCCAGTTCACCCGGACCAGGGTGGTGGTCGTCTGCGCGGGTGCCAAGAGCATCCTCGACCTGCCGCTGACGGTCGAGTACCTGGAGACCGCGGGGGTCCCGCTCCTGGGATACCGGTACGACGAGTTCCCCGCCTTCTACGCCCGCTCATCGGGGATCCCCGTCACCAGGGTGGACGACATGGAAACGGTCGCCCGCGCGGCCCGCCTGCACTGGGACCTCAACGGGGACGGAACGGTGCTGCTCACCGCGCCGATCCCCGAGGAGGAGGCCCTCGACCCCCAGGAGATCGACACCGCCGTCACCGAGGCGCTGGCCGAGGCCGAGCGGACGGGTGTGACCGGCAACGCCCTCAGTCCCTTCCTCATGAAGGCCGTGGTGAAGGCGACCGGCGGACGCAGTGGAAGGGCCACCAAGGCCGTCCTGGTCAGCAACGCCCGACTCTCCGGGCAGTTGGCCGTCGCCATGAGCGTGGAGGAGGCGGGAGCGTGAGCGCACGAGCGGTCATCTTCGACCTGGACGGAACACTGGTCGACAGCCCCGCGGCCATCACCCGGATCACGAGCGACCTCCTGCGGGAGATGGGGCACGAACTCCCCGACGCCGAGATCCGCGCGACCGTCGGCAAGCCCTTGGAACAGAACCTGGCCCAACTGATGGGCCTCGAACCCGAGCACCCCGACATCGTCAAGGCCAAGACCCTGTACCGCGAGCGGTTCGGCGCCTACGTGCGGGAAAGGCGAGGGGATCTCCTCTACCCCGGCGTCCGTGAAGGACTGGACCGGCTGCGAGGGCGGGGCACGCGGACCGCGGTGGCCACGTCCAAGACCCTGGACGGGGCACGCAAGACCGTCCGCGCCACGGACATCGCCGACCTGATCGAGGCCCTGGTGGGCGACGACATGGTGGCCACGGGAAAACCCGACCCGGAGATGGCCCTGCACGCCGCCGGGCTGCTCGACACCGACCCGGAACGGTGCACCGTCGTCGGAGACACCGTCGGTGACATTCGCATGGGCCGCGCGGCGGGCATGGCCACCATCGGGGTGACCTACGGGGTGGGCGAGGAAGCCGAACTCCTGGCCTCCGGCGCCGGGGACATCACGGACTCCTTCGCCGAGGTCGTCGACCTCCTACTCCGGGAGAACCCATGAATCGCACCGCTGACCACGCTGAGACCGAGGCGTCCTCAAGGGCCGCCGTCGTCCGGATGGCCTATGGGTACATGGGCTCGCAGATCATCAGGACGGCGGTCGAACTGCGCCTGCCCGACCTCCTTCGCGACAAGCACCGCGACATCGACGACCTGGCGGGGGCCACCGGCACGCACACCCCCTCGCTCCGCAGACTCGTGCGGGCGCTGGTCACCCTGGAGCTCCTCTCCGAGCCCGAGCCGGGACGTTTCGGACTGGCGCCCCTGGGACGCTTCCTGACCGAGGATCGGGACCACTCGCTGCGCATGATCTCCCGACTCTTCACCGGTGGAGAGTTCTGGGACTCATGGCTGCACCTGACCCACAGCATCGAGACCGGCCGGGCGGCCTTCGACGAGGTGCACGGGTCGTCCTTCTACGACTACGTGGGCGCCCATCCCGACTACGCCGCGCTCTTCGGCGGTGCCATGGCCGAGAACGCTCGGTTCGAGGCCCCGCGCATCGCCGCCGCTCACGGCTTCGGCGACTACCGGACCATCGTCGACGTCGGCGGCGGCGACGGGACCCTGCTCAGCCGGATCCTGTCGGAGAACCCCCGGGCGCGAGGGGTGGTACTCGAAACGCCTCAGGTCGCCGAGCAGGCCCGTGCCCTCATCGAGGAACGCGGACTGAGCGGTCGCTGCGAGGTGGTCGAGGGAGACTTCTTCGAGGGGGTGCCTCCGGGAGCGGACGCCTACCTGCTCAAGAGCGTGGTGCACAACTGGAGCGAGGAGTCCTGTGTACGGATCCTCCGCAACTGCCGCTCCGCGATGGGCGAGGGAAGTCGCCTGCTCCTGGTCGAACCGGTCCTGTCCGAACGCGCGGACCCGGGCGCGGAGATGGCCTTGGAGAGCGCGCTGAGCGACCTGAACATGCTGGTTCTGACCGCCGGAGGCGTCGAACGTACCCTCGCGGACTTCACCGTGCTCCTGGAGACCTCCGGTCTCCGGTTGCGTACGGTCTCCGACCGGGTCGCCGGAACCGATTTCCGCGTGATCGAGGCCGACCCCGTCTGATCACCGATCCGGGAGGGGCGCCGACCGCGTACACGTACCGGGACGAGAAGAGACGGATGGCGGGAGTGTCCCCCGAGAACAGTGCGGTCCGCGTGGTCGGTCGCTTGGCGACCGACCACGCGGACCGACTCGTGGGCCACGGTGACCAACAGGATCGAGAAACTCAAGTCCCAGGGCGTGATCGTGGGGTCGGCGTGCGGGTGCGCGACCACCGTGCGACGGGGGAGGTGCGGGCGATCTCGTTCATCGAAGTGGTGGGGCGGACCACCGACCACGTGATCGCCGAGTTGCGGGGATTCCCCGAGATCATGGCGCTGCACACCACCAATGGCGGGTGGGACCTGGTCGCGGAGATCTCCTGTGAGAACCTCCGTGACTTCGACGAGTTGCCGCGCCGGATGCGCGGGATCAACGGTGTGGTCAACAGCGAGACGAGTCTGCTGCTCAGTTCGGTGGTCCGCTGATCCCGACGTTCGAGTGCCGTGCGACGACTCCTTGACAGCGGCTCCCACCGGACTGATAGTTGCATATACGGCTAACGCAACGGATATGCGGATGAGGCGCCGAGGGCGGGGGAGACGACGTGGATCTGGATCCAGGGACGGGGGCCGGTCCGCTGGCCGGTGTGCGGGTCGCGGAGATCTCCAGCGTGGTGATGGCACCGATGGCCGGCAGGCTGCTGGCGAAACTGGGCGCGACCGTCGTCAAGGTGGAACCGCCCCGCGGAGACGTGGTGCGGCACATCGGCGCACGCGTCGCACCCGGGATGAGCGGAGCGGCCCACTCCCTGGGCGATGGCAAGTACAACATCGCGATCGACATGAGCACCGAGGAGGGCCTGGCGGAACTCCGCGGGATCCTGGGGTCGGCGGACATCATCGTGACCAACCATCTGCCGGCCCGACGCCGCAGATTCGGCCTGGACTGGGAGTCCGTACGAGCGCTCAACCCGCGGGCGATCCTGTGCACCGCGCAGGGCTATGCCGGTGACTCGGCCATGGCCGATACACCCGCCTACGACGACACCGTCCAGGCGGCCTCCGGGGTGTGCGACATCTACTCGAAGTCCGGGGGCCGGCCGCGATACGCCCCCTACGTGATGGCGGACAAGGTCTGTGCCCTGACCATCGTCTACTCCGTCCTGGCGGCGCTGCACCATCGGGACACGCACGGGCGGGGCCAATGGGTGGACGTCCCCATGGTGGACGTGATGGTCGACTTCAACCTCGCCGAGCAGCTCAACGACTTCTCCTTCATCCCGCCCCGGGGCCCCGCGGGCTGGCACAGGACGTTGGCGCCCAGCCGCAGACCGCACCGATGCCTGGACGGTTGGGTCTGCGTCCTGCCGTACTCGGACCGCAACTGGAGTGACTTCCTCCGGATCGCCGGGGTGGACCGCGACGCCGAGAACGTTCCGTTCGCCACCAACCAGGAACGGAACGACGACATGGAGGACGTGCAGGCCATCATCGCCGACTACGCGGCCGAGCGGACCACACGGGAGATCCTCGACGAATGCGGGTCGGTAGGGGTCCCCGTGCAGCCGGTCAGGACCATCGAATCCCTGGTGGAGGACGACTATCTGAGGGAACGGGGAACCGTTCAGCAGATCCGGCATCCCCTGGGGCACTCCTATCTCCGGACGACGCCGAACATCTCCTTCTCCGACTCTCCCCTGCGGCCCGTGCGGCCGGCCACGTCGGTCGACGCCGACCGTGAGGAGGTGACGCGGCGGTGGTAGGCAGGCATCGCACCGTCAGCCGGGTGGTGGGGATCCTCGAACACGTCGTTCGGAGCGAGCGCGGGGCGAGCCTCCAAGAGTTGGTGGAGGAGTCGCGCTCACCCCGCTCCTCCATCTACGACTTCGTCCGAGGGCTCGTCGACGAGGGCTACCTGGTGGAGGTTCCCGAGGGCGGTAGGTACGTCCTGGGGCTCGGCGCGCACGCGCTGCTCGCCTCGCGCTCGACCTCCGTCGTCGAACTCGTCGAACCGGTCATGCGCGAATTGGCCCGCGGCACCGGGGAGACCGTGACACTGGCCGTTCCGGTGGGATCGGAACTCTCCTACGTGCACACCGTGCCCTCCGAACATCCCATCGCCTATTCCCCCGTGCTGCGCACACGCAGGAGCCTGTGGCCCTCCAGCTCCGGAAAGATCCTTCTCGCCTACGGCGCTCCGGGGGTCGAGGCCACCGAGGCACCGGGCCACACGGATGTCCCGGCTGAAGCGGTCGAGGCCGAGATCGCGCTGACCGCACGGCGCGGATACGCGACCAACATCGGAGAGTCCGTCACCGACGTGGCGGCCGTGGCCGTCGGGGTCGTGGTGGCCGGCAACGTGGTGGCCGCCCTGTCCGTCGGTGGCCCCCGGGCACGTATCGAAGAACACCTTGAGCGGGCCGCCGGGTCGGCGAATCTGCTCCTCGCCGACCACGGCCTGGGGATCCCCCGATGAGCGGCCACACGGGTCACCCGTGGTCGTGGACGCGCTGCCCGCCGAGCCGGGTCTCCTCGACCTCGCCCTGGGAGAACTCCTCCTCCGGGTTCTCCTCGACCGTGGGCGCCTTCACCAGCGTCTCGGGCAGGTACCAGATGCCGACCACACCGATGAGGCTCAGTACGACCAGGTAGCCCGCCACCAGCCACGGGGTTCCTCCACCCACCGCCACCAGCCAGGTGGCCACCATGGGCGCGGTGCCCGCCGCGACGGCCGCGGGGAGCTCTCGGGAGAGCGCGATCCCGCTCCAGCGCATACGGGTGGGGAAGATCTCGGCGATCATCGCCGCGGAGACACCGATGGTGGCTCCCTGGATGACCGCGAGACCGAGGATGAGCCCCACGGCCACGAGGAGGGAGTTCTCCGTCTGGTAGAGCATGAACATGGGGAAGGCGAAGACGACACCGAAGATGGCCGCCCCCATGAGGAGGGGCTTGCGACCGATCCGGTCCGCCAGGGCTCCCGCAGCCAGGGTCGCCGGGATGGTGAGCAGCATGGCCACGAGCAGGCCGATCAGCGTGTGCGTGGAGTCCACGTTTAAGGTCCCGGTGGTGTACGAGACGGCGAAGGTCTGCACGATGTAGACCCAGGGGAGCGTGAAGACGAAGAGGGCCATGCCCGCCAAGAGGAAGCGCCAGTGGCCGCGCACCGCCTCCACGATGGGCGCGGTGCTGACGTCGTCGTTCTTCTCGGTGGCCTTGAAGGCCGCGGTCTCCGTCACCCGGAACCGGAAGTACAGCGCGATGGCGACGATCGCCACGCTGGCCAGGAACGGCAGGCGCCAGCCCCAGGCCAGGAACACCTCATCGGACATCAGCCAGGTCAGGACGGCGAAGGTGCTGGTGGCCAGGGCCATCCCCACGTAGACGGAGGCACCCGGGAAACCGGCGGTGAAGGCACGTCTTCCCGTCGCCGAGGACTCGCTGGCCATGGTCATGGCCCCGGCGAACTCCGCGCCGGCCCCGGCCCCCTGGAAGATCCTGAGGACGATCAGCAGGACCGGAGCCCACAGGCCGATCGACTCGTAGGTGGGCAGGACACCGATGAGCGTCGTGGCGCTGCCCATGATCACCAGGGTGACCAGCAGCGTTCCCTTGCGTCCGAGCTTGTCACCATAGTGGGAGAGCAACAGACCACCCAGGGGACGGGCCATGAAGCCCACGGCGAAGGTGGCGAAGGCGCCGAGGGTACCCGCGAGATCGCTCCCGCCGAAGAAGAGCGGGGCGAAGATCAGCGCCGCGGCGAGACCGTACAGCGTGAAGTCGTACCACTCGATGACGGTACCCACGGAACTGCCGATGACGGCCCTGCGCCGCTGTTGACGCGAGTCGAGACCGGCGCGGTCGATGTCGTGCGAGACGGCCATACCACTCTCCCTTGTGATTGTCGTGCGGCCAGGGAAGGCGCACGGAGCGATGGCGAGGGCGCTTGAGTCCCATCGGGCCATCAACCAAATTAGTGGCGGCCGTCACATCCGTGATATGTGTCTTCCCTACGTTGATCGGCTCGATTTATGAGTCTTCATCCCATCCTGATGTGGCACCGCGGAGGTGTTCGTGGAGAACCCGGCCCAGACCGATCGGTCTCGCGGAGAACAGCCCTTGTCCAGGGACGAGGCCGTGTCGATGCTCGTCACCTCCATCACCGACACCCACCACGGGAACGCGGCCGACGCGTTGCGGGCCCTGCCCCACCTCGGGCTGGACGAGCGCACCGGGCGGGACCTCTCCGAGAGGATCACCAGGAACAGACGCGAACTGGCGCGCCTGCGTCGACGGGAGCACGAGTTGGGCGCGCTGTTCTCCAGCGCCCGTGAACTCGCCGCCGAGCGGGACGGGGACGTGCTGCTGGAGAAGATCGTCGACCGCGCCCACCAGATGATGGGCAGCGACCTCACCTACCTGTCCGAATACGACCCGAGGACCCGCGAACTGTTCGTTCGCCATACGATCGGCTCCGTCTCGTCGGACTTCCAGGCGCTGCGGGTGCCCCCGGGCAAGGGGCTGGCCAGCCTCGTGGTGGAACGCAGGTCCGGGGGCTCGGTGCCCAGGTACGCGGACTTCGAGGCGGACCGCAGAGAGGCCGGGATCGACACGGCGGTGCGGGCGGAGGGCATCGTCTCCATGCTCGGGGTTCCCATGCTGGCGGACGACGAGGCCCTCGGGGTGCTCTTCGTCGCCACCCGGGAGGAGCACGAGTTCACCCCCGAGGACACCGCGCTGCTGACCGCGCTGGCCGACCACGGTTCGGTGGTCCTGCAGACCGCCCGGACACTGCGCAGCCTCCAGCGCGCCGAGGACGAGTCCCGCCGGGCGCTCTCGCGACTGACCGAACACATGATCCAGCGGGACAGGGCCCACAGCGTGCACCGGAAGCTGGTGGAGGCCGTCCTGACCGGCGGTGACTTCGGCACGGTGGCGACCACCCTGTCCGAGGAACTCGCCAGGCCCGTGGCGCTGTACGACCAGGCGGGGAACCCCCTGGCCGAGGCGGGGGACGGGCTGGCCGAGGTCGACATACCCCAGGACGAGGAGATGGTCCGGGCGCTGCGCCGCAGCACCGAGTCGGGACGCCTCGTCGAGCTCGTGGACGAGGGGCCCGTGGAGGGCGTGGTGGTGTTCGCGGCCGGAGAGCGGCACCTGGGCACGGTCCTCCTCGGCCGGGGCGGTTTCCCCCTCACCGACGTGGACGCCCGCACCGTCGAACGAGCGGCGCAGGTGTGCGCGTTGCTGCTGCTCTCACAGGAGGCCGTGGCCGAGACGGAGTACCGCGTGCACACCGAACTCATCGCCGACCTGCTCTCGGAGGACGAGGAACGGCGCCAGGACGCCATCGCCCGGGGCAGGCAACGGGGCATGGAGACCGTGGACCTCACCTCCCTGCTCGCGCTCTCCGTCCCGACCGGACAGCGCGGTCGCGCCGTGCGGCTCGCGGTGTCGCTGGCCCCCGCACGGTCGCTGGTGGGGGAGCACCAGGGGCTCGTCGTCGTCCTGGGCAGGCCCGGGCTGGAGAGCAGGGCCGAGGAGATCCGAAGCGGGGTCGCCCAACACGTCATGGGCGGAGTGCTCGGCGTGCTCCCGCCCGAGGGGGAACAGGGCGTCCAGTTCCCCCTCGTGAAGAAGACCGTGCGCCTGTTGGAGGCGCTCAGGGTCTCCGACGTCCTCGCCGAGACGAGCGACTACATCCCCTACGCGGCCATCTTCGACACCGACGCCCCCGGGATGACGCACTTCCTCCACCGGTCCCTGGGGGAGGTCAAGCGGTACGACGCCGAACGGGGAACGGAACTGCTCCGTACCCTGAGGGCCTTCGTCCACCACGGGGCCGGTCCCACCCGGACCGCGCGCGCCCTCAACTTCCACGTCAACACGATCCTCCAGCGACTGGAACGGCTGGACCGGGTCCTCGGTGACGGATGGCGGGAGGACGAGAACTACTTCCGGATCTCCCTGGCGGTGCGCATGGACGAACTGCGGGAGCGATTCACCGGGGGAGCCGCATGAGGCCGGCATGGACTCTCGACACAGTGATTCGCGCTTTTCATGTATTTCAGAACCATGCTGCGCGACACGGGGCGACCATATTCTCGCCACTGAGTGTGAGAAGGAGGCCCGGCGACTCGTCGGGCACCGTGCGCCAGGAGGTGGATTCTTGCCCGTCAACAGTCGTATCCCAGGGCTCCGGGAACTCAGTGTCCAGGAGCGCCGTACCCGGGTCACCGAGGATTCCGGAGTGGACGCCGAGGTCTTCGAGCCCCAGAGCGGCCTCGTCTTCGAGCAGGCCGACCAGATGATCGAGAACGCCATCGGAGTCTTCGGCGTTCCGTTGGGGATCGCGACCAACCTGACCGTCAACGGTCGCGACCACCTCGTCCCCATGGCCATCGAGGAACCGAGCGTGGTGGCCGCGGCGTCCAACGCGGCCCGGATGGCCCGAGGGCTCGGCGGGTTGAGGGCCTCCACCTCCGGTCCGGTGATGATCTCCCAGGTCCAGCTCGTGGACGTGCCCAACCCGGAGGAGGCCCGGTTCAGGATCCTGGAGGTCGAGGAGGAGATCCTCGCCCAGGCCAACGAGCAGGACCCCGTCCTGGTGGAGTTGGGCGGCGGGGCCCGCTCCGTGGAGGTCCGCATGGTCCCCACGGCCTCGGGGACCCACCTCATCGTGCACCTGATCGTGGACGTCCGCGACGCGATGGGGGCCAACGCCGTCAACACGATGGCCGAGGCGCTGGCTCCCCGCCTGGCCGAGCTCTCCGGTGGCAGGTCGCTGCTGCGCATCCTCAGCAACAAGGCCGACCGACGGCTCGTGCGGGTGCGCGGTGAGTTCGACGCCGAACTGCTGGGCGGCTCCCAGGTGGTCGACGACATCGTTTTGGCCAGTGACTTCGCCTCCGCGGACCCTTACCGGGCCGCGACGCACAACAAGGGCATCATGAACGGCATCTCCGCCGTCGTGCTCGCCACCGGGAACGACACCCGCGCGGTCGAGGCCGGATGCCACTCCCACGCGGTGAGGGACGGCCGCTACACGGCGCTCTCGCGCTTCGAGAGGAACACGGCCGGGAACCTGGTGGGCACACTGGAGGTGCCCCTGGCCGTGGGTCTGGTCGGCGGCGCCACACGAGCGCACCCCACCGCCAGGGCCGCGATCAGGATCCTGGGGGTCGACTCAGCCGTGGAACTCGGCGAGGTCATCGCCGCGGTGGGACTCGTGCAGAACCTGGCCGCCTGTCGGGCCCTGGCCGCGGAGGGGATCCAACGCGGACACATGGCCCTGCACGCCCGCACCCTCGCGGCCACCGCCGGCGCGGAGGGACAGGAGGTCTCGGAGGTGGCCGCCCGACTGGTCGAGGCCGGACGCATCCGGCAGGAGTACGCGCGCGAGGTACTGGGCGAGTTGCGGGGAACCTCCGCTTGACCCGTGCGGGAGACGTCCACCGAGGTCGAACCTCGGCCCGGACCCGCACACAGCCCGACGACAGGGAGTGAGATCGCTATGAACGACACGCAGGAGATCATCCGTCAGTTGGGCGGTGGAGACGGAGCGCTCGACGGGATCGTGGTGCTGGACCTGTCGCGCGTGCTGGCCGGGCCCTACGCCGCCCAGATCCTCGCCGACATGGGAGCCACGGTCATCAAGATCGAGAACCCCAATGATCCCGACGTCTCCCGCGGTTTCCCCCCGTACCTGACCGCTCCGGGAGACGTCGAGGGCGATGAGGGGGCCGAGGGCGCCGACACGGAGGAGTTCAGCGGCTACTACGGCCAGTACAACCGAGGCAAGCTCGGCCTGACCATCGACCTCTCGGGCGAGCAGGGCAAGAAGGTCCTCAAGGACCTCGTGGCCAAGGCGGACGTGCTGCTGGAGAACTTCCGGCCCGGCACCATGGAGAAGCTCGGTGTGGGCTACGAGGTGCTCAAGGAGATCAACCCGGCGCTCGTGTACACGGCCATCTCCGGCTACGGGCACACGGGTTCCCGGAGTCGCCGACCGGCCTTCGACAGTACGGCCCAGGCGGCCGGCGGCCTGTGGTCCATGAACGGATACCCCGGAACGGCCCCGGTCCGGGTGGGCACCACGATCGGAGACCTGTCGGCCGCGCTCTTCGCCGTCATCGGCACCCTGGCCGCGATCCGGCACGTCGAGCGTGGCGGGCTCGGGCAGAAGGTCGACATCGCCCAGGTGGACAGCATCATCGCCCTCACCGAGACGGCCGTGGTCGATTACACCGTCAACGGCAAGGTCGCCGAACCGGCCGGCAACGAGCACGCGTGGGTGCGCCCCTACGGACTCTTCGACTGCGCCGACGGCCAGGTGTTCTTCGCCGGGTACACGGACAAGCTGTGGCGGGTCACCTGCGAGTTGTTCGGCACCCCCGAGGCCGCCGAGGACCCGGAGATCGACACCATGCGCAAACGCTTCGACGAGGAGGTCTACGACAGGAAGGTCAAGCCGCTGATCGACTCCTGGTTCCAGGGCCGTACCCAGGCCGAATTGGAGGAACTGGCCGGAGACATCGTCCCGCTGACGGCGCTGCGCACCGTCGCCGACGTCGTCGAGGACCCCGGTACGGCCGAGCGGGACATGATCGTGGAGGCGGACTACGGAGACCTGGGTCGGCTGAGGATGTTCGGTCAGCCGATCAAGCTGAGCGAGACCCCCGCCGAAACGGAGAGGACGGCCAACCGGCTCGGTGAGCACACCGACCGGGTGCTGTCCGTCGTCGCCGGTTACTCCCCGGAGGAGATCGCCGTGCTGAAGAAGAACAGAACCGTCTGATGGGCGACGGTGAAGTGACGCGTATCCAGCGCGTGGATCTCGCTCCGGCGGAGAACTACCGGGGCACCTTCGCCCCCGGGCTCCCCGAGCTTTCCCTCGGCGATCCGCTGCCCCCGGGGTGGGAGGGGTTGTACTTCCCCTTCTCCTCCACCATGGACGGGCTCCGCCCCGATGGCACGCCGAGCGACGACGTGCTGCCCGAGATCGATCTGCCACGCAGGATGTACGCCGGTGAGGACACCGTCTTCCACCGCCCGATCCGGTTGGGCGACACCGTCGAACAGCGGGTGCGGGCCGGACGCGTCACGGAGAAGAGCGGCAGGAACGGAAAGCTCGTCTTCGCCGACATCGAGCGACGGTACTTCGTGGACGGAGAACCGGCCGTCGAGAGCACCTGGCACGACGTGTTCCTTGAGGAGGGTGCCCCACCGGCGCCACCGCGCGAGGTGGAGGAGGTGGGGGAGCGGTCCTACCGGCACACACCGGACTCCCGGCGTCTCTTCCGCTTCTCGGCGATCACCTTCAACACGCATCGCGTGCACTACGACCGGGACTGGGCCCAACGGGAAGAGGGACTGGCGGACCTGCTCGTGCACGGTCCGCTCACCCGGCTGCTGATGCTGGACGCCGCCATGGGCCACGACGGTGATGGTCGAGGCCACGAGAGGACACCCGCCCGCTACTCGTTCACCGCGACCGCCCCGCTCTTCGTGGACCGCGAGATCACGGTGGGTGTGACGGACGGGAAGGACGAGGCCCGGGTGGTGGCGGTGGACGACCACGGGCACCTCGCGGCCAAGGCCACCGTCCACTGGTAGGGGAAAGTCGAACGGCGCCTGGGACGCCCCGCCATGGGACGTCCCAGGTGCCGTCGTGTCGACTCCATTCGGGGTTCGGCCAGGAGGGCCGTCCGCTCCCGGACACGAACGAGGGCCGAGGTCGGGACCGGTGGGAAGGAGCACCCCACCCCCGGGTACACGTGCGGTTCCGCCCGGGACATCGCCTCGGCGATGTCCCGGGCCGCGCACCGACGCGGAACGAACACCCCTCAGCGTCGCTCGGCGCTCAGGAGACGGACCCGGCAGGCGAGTTCCACGGCGAAGCGGGTGTCGGGATCGTCGAGGTCCAGTTGAAGATCCTTCGTGATCTTGCGGATCCGGTAGCTGACCGCGTTGGGGTGCAGCTGGAGCTCCCGAGCGGCCTTCGCCGGAGAGTTCCGATGGCTCAGATAGGCCAGCAGTGTCCTGACCGCCGTCTCGGTCCGGTGCGGGTTCGTGGAGCCCAGCGGGTGCAGCAGGTCCTCCAGCAGCTTGCGGCTGGTGGGGGAGGCGTAGAAGTCGAGTAGGACGCGTTTGAGGCCGGTGACGTCGGTGACCTCGATATGCCCGATCCGGCCGGAGGCCACGGCCGTCTCGGCGGCGATCCTCGCCTCGGAGGCGGACTGTCGCAGACCGGACGCCCCCACCTGCGGGGCGCCCAGCCCCACGGTCGATTCCCAGCGGCCGCCGGCCAGGATCCGGGCGTGGTCGGCGATGCCCGCCGCGACCTCGCGGAGCCTGCGCTGCTGGTCGCCCCTGCCGGGGTTCTCCGAGGAGACGATCAACGCGTCATCGCGGATGAAGGCGATGTGCCAGAGCTCGTCGCGGTGCTCGAAGAGTTCGAGCGCGTGGAGTTCGAGCGCGGACTGCAAGGCGCGCGGCGGAAGTTGGCTGGTGTCCCCGGGGTCGGTGAATTCGAGCCAGGCCACCACGTGCGAGAGCTGGAGCGGGAAGCCGAGCTGATAGGCCTGATCGGCCAATGAGTCGACCCGGGAGGACTCGGCCACCACCAGTTGCGCGATGAGTTCGGCGGAGGTCTGCCGGGGAGCGAAACGGCGCTGCACCTCCCTGAGCAGCACCTTGGACACCACGGAGGCGATACCGGGCAGGGCCAGGCGCGCGGCGTCGTCCCCCGCGTAGCCGTCCTGGTCGTCGACTTCGAAGACCAGCCTGCCGCGTGGCGCCTCGCCGACGAACACGGCCGTTTCCTCCGTCCAGCCGACCTGGGGGTCCGTCCTCAGTTCGACCTTTCCGCCGAGTGCTCGTCCCGCCGCGGTGAGCACCGCCGCCACCCGGCCCTCCGGCGGTCCCTCGGCGGCCTCTCGCACCCTGTCCAGCGCGAACCGTGTCCGCGTCAGGACGTCGGAGGCCTCGCTGTTGACCATGCGGTCTATCGCCACGGCCAGATCGGAGGCCTTCTGGCCCGGGGCCCGCAGCACCGGGATCCCCCCACGTTCGGCCAGGTCCTGGGAGGTCAGGGCCGGGGACAGTTCCGCGGGGAAGACGAGCCCCGCCAGCTCCTGGGCGCTGGCCTGGCGGATCGCGATGTCGATCCGGTAGGCCGAAGGCGGCTCGGACACGTCGGCGATCACCAGGGTCCCGGCCGGAAGGGAGCCGATGGAACCGATGTCGGCGATCTCCACGCGCGAGATCCTGCGCCCCTTCCGCGGTCCCGCCACCGCTTCGATTCCCATTCTGGAGGATTGTCGAAGGATGTGCTCGATGCCGATGTGTGCCATCAGCCCAAAGTACCCAACTTTCCTGTGCCATCAGGACATTGTTTTTGAGCGGGGTCTGTCTAGGCTCCGAATATGACAAGAAACATATCCTCCGATGATGTCGCGGCCCTGGCAGCCGGGGCCGCCATCTTCGGAACCGGCGGCGGCGGGGCCGTCACCACTTCGCAGTTCGGTGTCGCGGACGCACTGAGCAAACACGGTCCCGTGCGGCTTCGCACGGTCGAGGAACTGACCGACGACGACATGGTCATCGTGATGGCCGGCATCGGGGCCCCGACGGTGGGGATCGAGATGCTCCCCTCGGCGGAACAGCCCGAGACCCTGCTGCGCGAGGCGGAGCGGGTCGCGGGCCGCAGGATCACCGCGGTGATGGCCACGGAGATCGGCGGCACCAACGGTGTGGGCCCGGTCGGCTGGGCGGCCCAGTTGGGGCTCGACGTCCTCGACGCCGACGGCATGGGACGGGCGTTCCCCGAGGCCACGATGGTGGCCATGAACGTGGCGGGCGTGCCCCGCGACACCACCGTCCTCTCGGACGTGGTCGGGAACGTGATCGTGATGCGCACCGTCGACGCCACATGGCTGGAGCGCCACGTCCGGGCCTTCTCCGTCGCCAGCGGTTCCCTGTGCCTGGGCGCCTCGCTGCTCGACGCGAAGGACGTCCCCGGAGCCGTCATCGAGGGAACGGTCAGCCGGGCCATCGAGGTCGGCCACGCCATGCTCGAAGCGGAGGAGCCGGTTCACGCGCTCGCCCGGACCCTGCGGGCCGACGTGCTGATCAACGGGAAGATCATCGACGTCTCACGCCGTACCGAAGGGGGATTCGTCCGCGGCTCGGTGACGATCTCCGGTACCGGGACCGAGCGGGACCGGTTGCTCAGGGTGGAGCTGCAGAACGAGAACCTGGTCGTGCTGGAAGACGGAGAGATCCTGGTCAGCGTGCCCGACCTGGTCACCCTGGTGGACAGCGAGACCGGCCACGCGATCTCCACCGAACTCCTGCGCTTCGGCCAGCGGGTGTCGGTGCTGGCCTGGGCCTGCGACCCCCTCTGGCGTACCGAACGCGGACTCGACATCGCCGGGCCCCGCGCCTTCGGCTACGACATCGACTACGTGCCGTTCGAAGCGGGGGCCATTTCCCGGCCCTCGACGGAGCAGAACGAAGAACCGAGCACGTCGGGAGCGAACGCGTGAAGGCCGAAATCGTGAGTACCGAACCCCGTTCCCCCGACCACGGCGACCTGTCGCTCGGAGTGGACGTCGGCGGCACCAACACCGACGCCGTCGTCCTGGACGCGTCCAACCGGGTGATCGCCCACACCAAGCAGCCGACCACGGACGACGTGACCGGCGGCATCCGCGCCGCGATCGCCGCCGTCCTGGAGACCCTGGGGGACCGACGAGGCGAGGTCGCCCGCGTCATGATGGGCACCACCCACGCGACCAACGCCATCGTGGGCCGCCGGGGGCTGGGCCGAGTGGCCGTCATCCGCCTCGGAGCACCGGCCGCCACCGGCTTCCCGCCCTTGACCGGTTGGCCCCAGGACCTGCGGGACAGTGTCCTGGCGGGCTCGGCCGTGCTGCCCGGCGGCCACATGGTGGACGGCATGCCCATCTCGCCGCTGGATCCCCGAGCCGTCAAGGACTTCCTGTCCGGTCTCGAACAACCGGTCGACGCCGTCGCCGTGTGCGGGATCTTCAGCCCGTCCTTCCCGGAACAGGAGGCGCGGGTCGGGGAGATCGTCCGCGAACACCTGGGCCAGGACACCCCGGTCTCGCTCAGCCAGGACATCGGCGCCATCGGCCTGCTCGAACGCGAGAACGCCACCGTCCTCAACGCGGCGCTCTACGGGATCGCCCGGGGGGTGGCCGACGCCCTGCTGACCGTGGTGGAGGAACAGGACCTCACCGACGCCGCCGTGTACTTCGCGCAGAACGACGGCACCCTCATGGCCCTGGACTTCGCGGCGCGCTTCCCGGTGCTGACCATCGGTTCCGGCCCGGCCAACTCCATCCGGGGGGCGGCCTTCCTCTCCGGAGCGGAGAACGCCATCGTCATCGACGTCGGCGGAACCACCAGTGACCTGGGCGTGGTCGTCGGCGGGTTCCCCCGTGAGTCGACCCTGCCCCGAGAGATCGGGGGAGTACGCACCAACTTCCGCATGCCGGACGTGCTCAGCATCGGAGTCGGCGGCGGTACCCACGTCGACACCCAGACCGGACGCGTCGGCCCGGGCTCCGTCGGCCACCGGCTGCAGACCGCCGCGCTCACCTTCGGCGGGGAGACCGCCACCCTCACGGACGCGGTCGTACACGCAGGGCACGACACGGCGATCGCCAACGAGTGGAGCCTCGACGTCCCCCAGGACGTGGGCCGCGTACTGGAGGCGGCACTGGGCCGGGCCCACGAGTGGCTCCAGGAGTCCGTGGAGCGGCTCTCGCACGGAAAGCTCGACATGCCGCTGGTGGTCGTCGGCGGCGGCGCGTTCCTGGTCCCGGCCGAACTTCCCGGAGCCGGAACCGTCCTGCGGCCCGAACACGGGGACGTGGCCAACGCGGTCGGGGCCGCCATGTCCCTGGTGGGTGGCCGGGCCCAGGAGATCGGGACCTATGAGGACCGCGACGAAGCGGTCGCCAAGGCCTCACGAGCGGCCGTCGAGCGCGCCATCGAAGCGGGCGCGGACCCGCTGAGGGTGGAGGTCGTCGACATCCTCGAAACCCCCATCTCCTACAGCGCCCAACAGACCGTTCGAGTCTCGGTCAAGGCCGCGGGGCCGTTGGCCCGACTGGGGTCCAAAAACCCGACACCGGCCTGATCTCCCGGGCGGACACCCGCTCGCACCCACCCGTCTCGTCGGAACAGCGCCTCTGGAACATTGAAGAGAAAGTACCGATTATGCGTACCAGAAAGATCATCGGAGCCACCGCGCTGCTGAGCGCCGGAACCCTCTGTCTCACCGCCTGCGGAGGGCCCGGGGGTGGTGAGGAGAACGCGGAGCTCGTCTCCGGGGGGACCTTCACCGCCGCGGTGACCGGGGAGGTGAACGACACCATCCCCATGACCGGGAGCCAGCCCCAGGAACGCCAGGTCGTCACCTACGCCTACGAGTCCATGGTCTACATCGACGAGGACGGCGAGTTCGAGCCCTGGCTGGCCGAGTCATGGCAGGAGGGCGAGGACGGGGGATCGGTCACCCTGGAGCTGAAGCCGGGCGTCACCTGTCACGACGGCACGGACTTCGACGCCGAGGTGGCCGCCGCGAACCTCGAATACCACGCGAACCCGGACAACACCTCCGTGCACACCGACTCGCTCGTTCCGGTGGGCCTGGAGGCCGAGGGCGACGGACTCTCCCTGGAGGTCACCGCCCCGGGCCCGGACCCCTTCCTCCTGAGCAAGGTCGGAACCGTGGAGATGGTGTGCGCGGCGGGGATCGAGGACCCCGACAGCCTCCAAGGGGTCTCCAACGGCACCGGTCTCTACGAGCTCACCGAGGCCCTTCCCGACCGTTTCGTCTACACCACACGGGAGGACTACGACTGGGGGCCGGGCGGGCTGACCTCGCAGACCGAGGGCATCCCCGACGGACTGGAGGTCCAGGTCATCACCGACGAGTCCACCCGGACCAACCTGTTGATCTCCGGGGAGCTCAACGCGGCACGGATCACCGGGGCCGACCGTGCCCGCGTCGAGGCCGCCGGATACGACTACACGGGGGTCGTCAACCCCATCGGTCAGATGCTCTTCAACGAGCGGGACGACCGTCCCACCCACGATCCACTGGTCCGCGAGGCGTTGGTGACCGGCATCGACCACGATGAGGCGGCCGAGGTCGTCAGCGGCGGCCACCCGGTCGAACTCGACTCCCTGATCACGGAGTCGCCCTTCCTCTGCGTCCCCGAGGACGGGCCACTCTGGGACGCCCCCGGGCACGACCCGGACCGTGCCGGTGAGCTGCTCGACGAGGCGGGCTGGGAACTCGGCGACGACGGCCTGCGCCACCGCGACGGAGAGCCCTTGGAGATCGTCTTCGTCTACGACGCCGGCAGCGAGACGCACGCCCCGGCCGCCGAACTGTTGCGCGAGTACTGGCTGGAGATCGGCGTTCAGACGGACCTGCGGGCCCTGGACGGAGCCGGGTGGTCCGAACGCCTCTACGAAACCTTCGACTGGGACACCGGCTGGATCCAGATCTCCTCCGGTAACCCCACCCTCCAGGACGCCTTCTATGGAGGCGACACACCCGACGAAGGAGGCCTGAACTTCATGGCCACCGCCGGCGACGAATACGACGAGATCGCCGAGAAGACCTTCTCCGCCTCTCCGGACGAGGCCTGCGGATACTGGGAGGACGCCGAGAAGGCGCTGGTGGAGAACTTCCACACCTTCCCCGTGGCCGGAACGTTGCTGTCCACCTTCATGAACGGCGCGGTGTTCGAGGAGACCTCCTACATCCAGGCGCCCTCCATCCGGATGACCGAGTAACGCCATGGGCACCGCACCGAGAACACATCGGCCCATGGCCCCCGTGGCCGCCATCGCGCGGTTCAACGACCGGCTCTCCCTGCGCGGATCCTTCGCGATCCGCCGGAGCGGACGCCTGGTCGCCTCACTGCTGATCGTCGTGCTGGCGAGCTTCTTCGTGGTGCACCTGGTGCCGGGGGACGCGGTACGCGCCGCCCTGGGGCCCACCGCGCCGGTGGGGCTGGTGGAGAACACCAGGGCCGACCTCGGGCTCGACAAACCCCTGCCCCAGCAGTTCACCGACTACGTGGGGGGCTTGTTCCGGGGCGACCTGGGGACCTCCATCCAGTCCCGGCAGGACGTCGCCGAGGTGATCACCTCGCGGTTCCCCACGACCCTCACCCTGGCCACGCTCGGCTTCGCGGTGGCGCTCGTGGGGGCCCTGCCCCTGGGCATGGGGGCGGCGCTCATCGCCCGTTCCACCAAGGGCGGGTCCGCCAACCCGGTCATCTCCGGTGGGCTCGGGGTGCTCATCGCCATCCCCGACTTCCTGCTCTCGGCCATCCTCATCGCCGTGTTCAGCGTCTGGTTGGCGGTCCTTCCGCCCGCGGGCTGGGGCGACCCGGGTTCCCTGGTGCTGCCGGTGCTCGGCCTGTCCCTGGGACCGATGGCGTACCTGGCCCGCATCGTCCAGGTGGAGATGATCAAGGTCCTGGACTCCACCTACATGACCACCGCGAAGGCCAAGCGACTGCCTCAGCGCATCGTCCTCTTCCGGCACGCGTTGCCGAACATCGTCACCGCGACGTTGACCGTGGGAGGCCTGCTGCTCTCCGGGCTCACCGCCGGGACCGTGATCATCGAGACGGTCTTCGCCGTCCCCGGTATGGGGACCACGCTGATCTCGGCCGTGCAGACCAAGGACTATCCGATGATCCAAGGGGTCGTGCTCGTCTTCGCCCTGATGGTCCTGGGAGTGAACCTCCTGGTGGACCTCATCCTGATCACCGTCGATCCGCGCACCTCGATCTCGGAGGGATGAGCATGAAGAGATTTGTCGGCCCGGCGGGTCTGACCGCGATCCTGGGCACCGCCGTCCTCATGGTGATCGCCTTCGCCGGCCCCGGAATCTGGGGGGAGGCCGCCACGGCGCGTTCGGTGCCCGACCGGTGGACGCCCGCCGGGGCGGAGTTCCTCTTCGGCACCGACGACCTGGGACGCGACATCTTCGCCCGGGTCATGGTGGCCACCCGGATGTCCTTGCTGCTCACACTGGGAGCCACCGCCATCGGCGTCACCGGCGGTGTGATCGTCGGCCTGACCGCGAGCATCCTGCCGAAGTACCCCAGACGAATCCTCATCTGGCTCATGGACATGCTGCTGGCCTTCCCCTGGCTGCTGCTGGTCCTGTTCTTCACCGTCATCTGGGGTGCCACGGCCACCGGGGCGATGTTCGCCATCGGCCTGGCCGGGATCCCCAACCTCACCAGGCTCGTCTACAACCTGGCCTCCTCGGTCTCCGGACAGGACTACGTGCGTGCGGCCAGGGTGGTCGGGGTGGGGCCCCTCGGGGTCCTCTTCCGGCACATCCTGCCCAACATCGCCAACCCCTTGCTGGTGCAGGTGTCCGCTTCCGCGAGCGTCACGCTTCTCTCCTTCGCCGGACTGTCCTTCCTGGGGCTGGGCGTACAGGCCCCCGCCTACGACTGGGGGCGGCTGATCAACGAGGGCATCGGGCACATCTACACCAACCCCATGGCCGCCATCGGTCCCGGCGTCGCCATCGTCTTCGCCGGACTCGTCTTCACGATGATCGCCGAGGCGCTCGCCGACCGCCCCGGGCAAGGGCTGCGCGGTGTGGCGGCGGCCGGCCGGGCGTCCTTGTTCCCACGCGGGCCGGGGAGGAAGACCCGATCCGACGCCGCCGCCGTCGCCCCGCCGGTGGGCGGGGTCGACCCGGGCGGTGATGGGACCGCGCTGGCGCAGGTCACCGACCTGAGCGTCTCCTTCCCCGACGGCGAGGGCGGATTCGTGGAACGCGTCCGTGGTGTGAACCTGTCCGTGAGACCCGGAGAGATCGTCGGCATCGTGGGCGAGTCCGGCTCCGGGAAGTCCCTGACCGCCATGGCCCTGGCCGGATTGTCGGACGACAGGGCGATCGTGAAGGCGCGCACCCGCCGCTTCGACGACATCGACCTGGGCACGCCGCTCTCACGAAAGGAGGGCAAACGCCTGGGAACGGAACTGGGCATCGTCTTCCAGGACCCGTTGACCTCGCTGAACCCTGCCCTGAGGATCGGGCGCCAACTGACCGAGGTCTCGCGGACCCACCTCGGCATGAGCCGCGAGGAGGCCCGACAGCGGGCGGAGTCGGGACTCGACGCCGTCGGTATCGCCGAACCACGTCGGCGGTTGAAGGACTACCCGCACGAGTTCTCCGGAGGTATGCGCCAACGCGCCATGATCGGCATGGCGCTCACCGCCGGCCCCCGGCTGATCATCGCGGACGAACCCACGACCGCCCTGGACGTCACCGTGCAAAAACAGGTGCTCGACGTGCTGCACCGGGCCCAGCGGGCCACCGACACCGCCATCGTCCTCATCTCCCACGACGTCGCCCTGGTCTCGGGGTTCTGTGACCGGGTGGTGGTGATGAAGGACGGTGAGGTGGTCGAGAACCTCGACGCACGACGTATTCGCGAGGAGGCGAGGCACCCCTACACCCGAGGGCTCATCGCCTGCCTTCCCGACATGCGTTCCGACCGCACCCGGCCCCTGCCGGTGATCGACGACCGATCGGGCCCGGGAGAACAGGACGCCGGGACGCCGGAGGTGGGCGCGGTGTCCGGCGCCGTCAGAGCAGGAGAGGAGAGTCCGCTGTGACGGCTCTCGCGTTGGAGAATCTGAGCATCCGATACGGAACACGGCCCGTGGTCATGGACGTGTCGTTGAGTCTGGCGCCCGGGCGCACCATCGGACTGGTGGGCGAGTCGGGCTCGGGGAAGTCATCGATCGCCAACGCCGTCGTGGGCCTGGCCCCGATCAGCGGGGGAGACATCCTGGTCGACGGGGTCAGCGCGGTCGGACGGGGCAGGCGGGCCCGGGAGGCCCGCCGCGGTGTCCAGCTGATCTTCCAGGACCCCTACTCCGCCCTCGATCCCCGGATGTCCGTCGGCGATTCGATCGCCGAGGCCACCCTGGCCACGGGGCGCAAGTGGACTCGCGCGGAGCGGCACCACCGCGTACGCGAGCTGCTCGAACGGGTGCGCGTCCATCCGGACCGCGCCGGTGACCTGCCCGGAGCGTTCTCCGGAGGGCAGCGCCAGCGCATCACCATCGCGCGGGCCCTGGCAGGGGAACCACAGGTGCTGATCGCGGACGAGGTGACCTCGGCGCTGGACGTCTCCGTGCAGGGCACCGTGTTGAACCTCCTGCGCGAACTCCAACAGGACCTGGGACTCTCGATCCTCTTCATCTCGCACAACCTGGCCGTGGTCCGCTACATGAGCGACGAGATCCACGTCATGTGCGGCGGGGTCATCGTCGAGTCCGGACCCACCGAACCACTACTGGACGGTCCCGAGGACCCTTACACCCGGCAGCTCCTCAGCGCTGTCCCGGTACTGGGCGAACGTATGACCTTCGAGGAGCACGTGACACCATGACCCATCGCCCCGCCCCGGAGAAGACCGGCGGCCCCGAACCGGCGGTGACGAGGAACCCCTTCACCCCCGCCGCCGAGACACTCCTGCCCGAGCTGCGTACGCTGCGCCGGAGTCTGCACTCCCGACCGGAGGTGGGTCTGCACCTGCCCGAGACACAAAGGGCCGTGCTCGACGCCCTGGAAGGGCTGGACCTGGAGATCGTCACCGGCACGTCCCTGAGTTCGGTCGTCGCCGTCCTGCGCGGAGGCGCCGCCGGTGACGCCGGGGGTCCGGTGGTGCTGCTGCGCGGCGACATGGACGCGCTCCCCGTCGAGGAGGCGACGGGACTGGACTTCGCCGCCACCAACGGGGCCATGCACGCCTGCGGGCACGACCTGCACGTGGCCGGGCTGGTCGGCGCGGCCGAACTGCTCCACGGACGCCGGGACGAGCTACCCGGAACGGTGATCTTCATGTTCCAGCCCGGGGAGGAGGGCTTCGGCGGCGGCAGGATCATGATCGACGAGGGAGTCCTCGACGCCGCCGGCGAACGACCGGTCGCGGCCTACGCGATCCACGTGGACGCCACGACCCCCTACGGGCGCTTCGTCACCAGGAGCGGACCGATCATGGCCGGGGTCAGCACCCTGCGCATCCGTTTCGAGGGCACCGGCGGCCACGCGGCCATGCCCCACCTGGCCGTGGACCCGGTTCCGGTCGCCGCCCAGGCGATCCTGGCGGTCCAGAGCTTCGCCGCGCGCCGTATCCCGGCCGGCGACCCGGCGGTGATCACCATCGGCCCCCTCTCCAGCGATTCGAGCGCGGGCAATGTGCTGGCCCGATCGGTGAGCATGGAGGCCAACATGCGCCACTTCTCCGAGGGGACGCTCGCGCTGCTGCGCGACGAACTCCCGGAGCTCCTTCGAGGCCTGGCCAAGGCCCACGGTTGTGCGGCCACGGTCGAGTTCGTCCCGTCCTACCCGGCCACGGTGAACGACGCCCACGAGACCGCGGAGGTCGTCACCAGGCTGTCGGAGGTCCATGGACCCGAGCGTGTGGTGACGTTGGCGGAACCGGCCATGGCCTCGGAGGACTTCTCCTACGTGCTCCAAAGGGTTCCCGGAACGCTGGTCTTCCTCGGAGCGCTGCCCGAGGGCGTGCCGCCGGAGGTGGCGGCGCCGATGCACTCGGAGGGGGCGCGGTTCGATGACGGGGTACTCGGTCTTCACGCCGCTGCCCTCGCCGACCTGGCCTGGAACGGACTCGAAAGGGCCTCGGCCCCGAGCCCGGTGAACGAGGCGGGGGCGAGCCGATGAGGGACAACCGCGACTACGCGCTCGACGACACGGACACGATCAAGGACCTCATCCGGGAGAACCCCTGGTGCACCTTCGTGTCCTCGGTACCCGACCACGGGATCGTGGCCTCGCACTACCCGGTGCTGCTGGACGAGGAGGCCGAGGGCATCGTCCTGCTCAGCCACGTGGGGCGGCCCGACGAGACCAAGCACCGGCTTGGACACCACGCGATGCTCGCCATCGTCCAGGGACCGCACGGGTACATCTCGCCGTCCTGGTACGGCTACCGCCCCAACGTCCCCACCTGGAACTTCGCCGTCGCCCACCTGCACGGAGTCCCGGAGATCCTCGGCGATGAGGAGAACCTGCGGGTGCTGGACCGCCTCGTCGCCCATTTCGAACGAGTGCTGCCGGACCCGCACCTGCTGCACGCCACCGCCGAGAACAGCGAGTACGCACACCGGATCGTCACCGGGACGGTGGGGTTCCGCCTGCGGGTGGACCGCGTCGAGGCGAAGGAGAAGATGAACCAGGACAAACCCGAGGAATCCATCAATAAGATCATCGGCCACCTGGTCGAGCCTGGGCCCTACAACAACCCGGCGTTGGCCGCCCGGATGGCACGGGTCAACGGTATGGAACATCCCCAGGGGCGGCCGGCGGGCGCACCCGAAGACGCGAGTACACGGCGATGACGAAGGGCGCGAACATGACACAAGGCGAACACAGGACGTTGGTCAACGCGTCCATCCCCGGACACGAGGGCACCTATGACATCCGGCTGAATCGCGGCGAGATCGAAGCGGTCCTCCCGGCGGCCTCCGGTGCCGGTCACGGCACGGAGACCACCGACGTGGAGGGCCGTTTCGTGATGCCCGGCATGTGGGACCACCACGTGCACTTCGCACAGTGGACGGTCCAACGGCGCCGTCTCGACCTGTCCGGAACGGCCAGCGCGGCCCAGTGCCTGGACCGTGTTCGGCGGGCGGTCGCGACGGCTCGCGCCTCACGTTCGGCGGACCCCGCGCCGATCGTCGGCTACGGGTTCCAGGACGGCACGTGGCCGGACAGCCCCTCGTTGGAGGCGTTGAACGAGGTCGCGTCCGAGATCCCCGTCGTGTTGGTCAGCAAGGACCTGCACTGCGCCTGGCTGAACACCGCCGCGGCCCGGCTGCTCACGCTGACCCCGGAGGAGCCGACCGGTCTGGTCCGGGAGGGTGAGTGGTTCGGGGCGCTGGACCGGATCCAGTCCCCGGCCGATCTGTCCACCGACGACTACCGCGAAGCCGCCCGAGCCGCGGCCCGCCGCGGCGTGGTCGGGATCGTGGAGTTCGAGAACACGGACAACCTCAGGCTCTGGCCCGAACGGGTGGCACGGGGCGTCGACTCACTGCGGGTGGAGGTGTCGGTATGGCCCCAACGGCTGGAGGACGCGATCACCCGGGGTGTGCGCACCGGGGACCCCCTCGACCCACGAGGGCTCATCACCATGGGCCCGCTCAAGGTCGTGGTCGACGGTTCCCTGAACACCCGGACCGCGTGGTGTTGGGACCCCTACCCCGGCATGGACGGCGCCCACCCCCACGCCTGCGGGATGGAGAGCGTTCCGTTGGACACCCTGCGGGAACTGATGGCCAGGGCCAAGGGAGCGGGTATCGCCGCGGCGATCCACGCCATCGGCGACCGCGCGAACACGGGGGTGTTGGACGCCTTCGAGGAGCTCGCGATGACCGGGGCCGTCGAACACGCCCAGCTGGTCCGGGAGGAGGACTTCGCTCGCTTCGGCGAGTTGGGCCTGATCGCGAGCGTGCAGCCCGAACACGCCATGGACGACAGGGACGTGGCCGAACTGCACTGGCCCGGCCGCACCGCGCGCGCCTTCGCCATCGCGTCGTTGCAGCGTGCGGGCGCGACGCTCCGATTGGGGTCCGACGCTCCCGTTTCTCCGCTGGACCCTTGGATCGCGATCTCCGCGGCCGTCTCGCGCAGCCGCGAGGGCCGCGAGCCGTGGCATCCGGAGCAGCGGATCGGCGTCGAGTCGGCTCTGGCCGCGAGCACCAGGGGACGGACCGGCGTCGTGGCGGGCGAACCCGCGGACCTGGTGGTGGTGGAGCGGGATCCCCTGTCGTGCTCCACGGAGGAATTGCGGACGATGCCGGTGGCCGCGACCCTGCTGGGGGGCGGGTTCACCTGGTCGACGTTGACGCACTGAGGGGCGCGGGTTCTGACCCAGGTCGGCTCCGGGTTCGAACCTCATGGGCCCTACGCGGCGCGACCCTCGCGGCGTAGGGCCTCCCGGGCCGTTCCGGCGCGGCACCGGGCCTCCGGGCCGCCGGGTCGGTCAGGTGTCGGAGGGGAAGCGCTCGACGGCGGCGAACTGTTCGGCCATGCGGCGCAGCGCGAGCAGGAGCGGTTCGGCCAGGGCCGTGCCCAGTACCACGTACCGGACCGCCTCCTCGGGGGTGTCGACCGGAACGCCGGCGATCTCGGCCCTCGCGATGGTCCGCACGCCCTCCAGGTAGGCGGTCATGACGTCCGGGGGGATCTCGAAGCCGGCCCTGTTCAGGGAATCGAGCGCTCGTGCGACATCCGCGAGGCGCTCGGGTTCGCAGGCCCCGGGGCGGAAGCCGAGACGTTCGGCGAGTAGTCGGGCATCGGCGAGCGGGATCCCATCGTCCCCCCGCGGAGCGACCGCCGCGTGCGCGGCGCCGAGCAGGTCGGCCACCTCGTGCGGTGGCTCGTCGAGGGTGGCGAGCACCTTGCGTACGCCGGCCACGCTCACCCCGGCGTCGACCAACGCCCGGATCACCCTGAGTCGACGGATGTGCGAGTCCCCGTAGCGGGCCTGGGTCGCCGATGTCCGCACGCCCTGGGGCAGCAGCCCTTCCCGCAGGTAGTACTTGATCGTGGGGACGGGCACGCCGGCCTCGGCGGACAACTCTGCCATGCGCATGCTGAAACCTCCTTGCCTTGGATAGTCGCACAAGCTAATTTAGATAGTGAAGCTATCCAATAATCGGAGGGAATCATGGCGAAGATCGTGTCGGGTCGCGTGACCCATCGACATGACGGGGAGCTGGTGGTCTTCCACATCGGCATGACGCTCAACCGGTGGTGGCGTCCCGACCTGTGGTTCCCGGTCCTGCGAGTCATGCGGCCGATGCTGGCCGAGCTCTCCGAGGACCCGGATTCGGGCCTGCTCGGCTACGAGCTGCTGTTCAACGGCAAGGGACCGTACGCCGTGCAGTACTGGTCCTCGATCGACAGGCTCTACGACTACGCCTCCGCGGGTTCGCTGAGCCACCGCCCGGCGTGGACGAGGTTCAACGCGATGGCGAGGAAGCACCCCGACGCCGTCGGGATCTGGCACGAGACCTTTATCGTCGAACGGGCCGAGAGTATGTACGTCGGAGCGCCGGCCATGGGATTGCCCGGGGCGACGACGATCCTGCCGGTGGAGAAGCGACACCACCGTGCCCGCGCGCGCCTGGCCGACGGTGCCCTCACCCTGCCCGAGGACGGATAGAGGGGCCGGGGCGCGTGTGGGGAAACATGGGTGGGCCCACCGGTGCGGCCGGCGCAGACGGGTACGCCCCCGTCAGGCCGGCCGCACCACGTGAGGAAGGCGCGTCATGGTCTCGGCCCCGCTGATCCGAGCCCGGCCCCTCTCTCGGGTCGACCGTCGAAACCACCGGGCCGGCCCGAGGGAAGCACCCGCCTTCTCGGCTCAGGGCCTCTCCCCACGAGAGGTTCCCTCACGACCATCCGTCGACGAGGCACACCGTTTTTCGAGGTCGGTCGTGGTGGTCCTTCCCGGAGATGACCTAGACGAGGTCGACGACCTCGTGCAGGTGCAGCCGCCGGTTGAACGCACCGGCCACCCGCACGGCGACGGTGCGCGGCAGCAGACGTGAAGCCCAGGTCATGGCCCTGAAGACGCTCCGGCCCGGGTAGGACACCGCGCGCCGCCGGGCGTAGTCGTCGAGGATGCCGGCCGCGACGGAGACCGGTGCGTCGGCGGTCGGGGGGATCGTCATGGAGGTGCCGTCGAAGAAACCGGTCGCGATCGCGCCGGGATGCGCGGCCATGACGTGGACACCGGTACCGCGCAGTTCCTCGGCCAGCGACTCGCTGAAGGAGAGCACGAACGCCTTGCTCGCGGCGTAACCGGCCTGGTAGGGCATGGGTTGGAAGGCCGCGGTGGAGGACACGTTGATGATGCCGCCGGAGCCGTGGGCGACCAGTTCGGCCCCGATCGCGTGAGTGAGGGTGAGCAGGCCGCCGATGTTGACGTCGACGGAACGCAGTTGCGGTTCGAGCGGGCGGTCCAGGAACGGGCCCGCACTGCCGATACCGGCGTTGTTGACCAGCAGGTCCACGCTCAGGCCGCGTTGGTGCAGCTCTCGTAGGACCTGTTTCGGTCCCTCCGGTGCGGCGAGGTCGGCGACGATCACCTCGGTTTCGGCTCCGCCGTGCTGTTCGCTGATCTGCGCGGCGAGTTCCCGCAGCCGATCCGCCGAGCGGGCCAGCAGTACCGGTCGAGCACCCCTCCGGGCCAGCTCCAGCGCGAGCTCTCGCCCCAGCCCCTTCGACGCGCCGGTGACGAGTGCGGTGATGCCGCGATAGCCGTCTCGCACGGAATCCTCCAGTGGTTCGAGTGTCGAAGCACTGACGCTAGCATGATGCTTCGATACTCGAAATACTTTTCGGGTGTGGATATGGCGGCACCGACTCGCGGGGAGTGGGTCACCGGGTGCTGTCGACCGTGGTCAGGGGATCGTCCTCGGCAGGAGAGGCCTTGGCGCGTGTGAGGGCGCCCTCCAGGATGGACGACACCGCTGTTCGCTCCTCGGTGGTCAGATGCCGCAAGGGGGAGGTGGCGAGCGCGACGTCCATCAGGGTCGCGCGTGTGCGCGCACCCTTCTCGGTGAGCACGGCCGCGCGTTGGCGCCGGTCCTTTGTGGCCCGCACGCGCTCGACCATGCCGCGGGCGACGAGTTGGTCGATGAGGAAGGTGAGGTTGGGGGCGTTGCAGTAGAGCCGACCCGCCAGAGCCTTCATGGTCGGCGGTTCCTGTTTCGGGTCGATCTCCAGCAGGAGCGAGGCCGTCGAGGAGGTGATTTCCAGGTCCGCGAAGGTGGCGGCCATGCGGTCACTGGTCAGCAGGAACAGCTCGTGGTTGGCCCGCACCGCACGTGCGAGGAGTCCGTCGTCCATGGCCGGAATTCTAGCGTTCGGTTTGAGCCTCGAAATAAACCATGCGATGCTTCGAGTTTTGAACTAAAATTCCGGAAGGCTCGTGGATGCCTGGATCCCTTTGCCTCGCTATCGTTGAGCGGGTGTAGGAGGTGTTTCCTTTGGTCGATCGCTGGCCGCAGGGGCACTTGCTTGAGTGGCTCGCTTGTGAGTTTTGTCCGGAAAGTGGATCAATGTCCAACTCTCAACTAGTTGCAGATTCGAGCCTGTTCTCCGGGTGAAGCTGCAGGTCAGCGAGACTGCTCCCCGCGCACGCGGGGATGGACCCTCCACCAAGCTGAGCACCGCGAGGAACGGGTCCTGCTCCCCGCGCACGCGGGGATGGACCCATCTGGTGCATGCCCTGAGCCGAACTGTTGGCCTGCTCCCCGCGCACGCGGGGATGGACCCACCGGCCCCGGGGCCACGGTCGGGGCCCAAATCTGCTCCCCGCGCACGCGGGGATGGACCCGGCGGAGGTGGCGCGGCCGCCATCATCGCCGCCTGCTCCCCGCGCACGCGGGGATGGACCCCCGACGTCCGCCGGGGCCAGACCCTGACCGACCTGCTCCCCGCGCACGCGGGGATGGACCCGCGCCACCGGGCAGGCGGATGGCTCCCACCAGCTGCTCCCCGCGCACGCGGGGATGGACCCGAGACCGGCAAGCGCAAGGTGCCCGACGGTGCCTGCTCCCCGCGCACGCGGGGATGGACCCAGTGAAGCCAACCGGGCCCGCGCTGCCCGCGGCTGCTCCCCGCGCACGCGGGGATGGACCCCCATGAACAACGAACAGAAAAGGAACCTCATGCTGCTCCCCGCGCACGCGGGGATGGACCCAGCTCCTCGAACCGGCAGGCAAGGAGGAGCATCTGCTCCCCGCGCACGCGGGGATGGACCCGCGACGGTGCCCCCGTTCGGGTCGGCGACCCCCTGCTCCCCGCGCACGCGGGGATGGACCCCACGCACCAGCGGGCACCCACCGGGCCCCGGCCTGCTCCCCGCGCACGCGGGGATGGACCCCCGGCTTCTGACCCCGCGATGATCGAGATGACCTGCTCCCCGCGCACGCGGGGATGGACCCCATGAGGCGGCGGTGTGCCTCATGATGCGCGGCTGCTCCCCGCGCACGCGGGGATGGACCCGGCCCCTACCGTCCAGGTAGGGGCCGTTCACCCTGCTCCCCGCGCACGCGGGGATGGACCCAAGGACCCCCGCACCCGCTTCCCCGACTACCACTGCTCCCCGCGCACGCGGGGATGGACCCTCGGACGGTGAGGCCGAGAGCTTGCCGATGCACTGCTCCCCGCGCACGCGGGGATGGACCACCCCCCGCCCCCGCAGCAAGAAGCGCCGCGCGCTGCTCCCCGCGCACGCGGGGATGGACCCCTGCCCGACCTGGAAAAGCACCTGCACCACCTCTGCTCCCCGCGCACGCGGGGATGGGGCCGTGTCCGCGTCGGGCAAACCAACGGGCCTGACGCCAAGAGGTTCCGATGCCTTCGTGGTGTCCGGTTCCGGGGGAGCGCCACCTGAACGTCGGTGCTCGAATCGTGCGTTTTCCGGGTTTCGTCACCTCGCGGTGCTAAACATGGCCCACACCTTGAACATCTGCACCAGGAGTGGCCCATGTTCTTCGAACACCTCACCGAGTTCGGCGGCCTGCCGGTATTCGACTACGCGTCCGCGCAGGAGCTTTCGGCCTCGACCCCCCGGTACGAACGTGACCACGTGGACACCGAAACGCAGAACGCGGCCCTTCGTACCCCCGAGGCCTACGCGTGGCGGTTCCAGGTCGAGTCCTTCGAACCCGAGGAGGAGTTCGCCGACCACTTCGGTTCCTTCGTGACCGCGGCGGACACCACCGCGGTGAAGGCCATCGTGATCGGAGCCGCGGGCGATTCCGAGTTGGACGAACCCGGCGCCCCCGCCCGTGACGCGCTCCTGGAGCACGCGGACCGGTTCCCCGGGCTCAGGGCACTGTTCATCGGCGACCTCATCTCCGAGGAGGCCGAACTCTCCTGGATCCATCAGCCGGACCTGGCCCCGGTCCTGGCCGCCTACCCGAACCTGACCGAGTTCGCCGTGCGCGGCACCGGCGACCCCTACCTCAACCCGGGCAGCCATCTGGGGTTGGACATCGGACGCCACGACGCGCTGCGCACCCTCACCGTGCAGACCGGTGGCCTGCCCGCGCGCGTCGCCCGCGGCATCGACGGCTCCGACCTGCCCGAGCTGGAGCACCTGGAACTGTGGCTGGGGGTCGGACAATATCGGGGCGACACCTACCCGCGAGACCTGGCCCGCATCCTGTCGGGCGAGGCGTTCCCGCGCCTGCTCCACCTGGGGCTTCGCAACGCCGAGGACACCGACCTGTGGGTGCGCGCCTTGGCGGAGGCTCCCGTGGTGGGCCGGTTGCGTTCCCTGGACCTGTCGATGGGCACGCTCACCGACGAGGGCGCCGAAGTGCTGATCGGCGCCCCGATCTTCCGTGATCTGGCCCGGTTGGACCTGAGCCACCACTACATGTCCGAGGACATGGAGCGGCGGGTCCGCGAGGTCTTCGCGGAGGCCGATGTCGACCTGAGCGCGGAGGAACGGCAGGTTGAGGAGGGCGATTGGCGTTTCCCGTCCGCCACCGAATGAGACGGGGTTCGGACCGAGTGCGGACGTGCCACTTCTGGAGGCTCAGTCGCCGGTGGGACCCTTGGTGGCGCGGTCCTCACGGCGACGCAGCGCCATGTCGGACAGGGCGGCGAGCCCGAAGGCGATGATCATGGCGGCGAGCACGCCCAGAACCAGGACGGCGGTCCCGAAGGAGGTCGGGTCGATCATGGGGGTCTCCTAGCGAGGGGTGGTCCGACACCCTCAACCGTAATAGGTGTTAACTTTCAAACCCACTGTTAGCGCGAGTGAAAAGCGCCATATCCCGAAGACACGAACGCCCGATCCCACGAAAGAGGGGCCCGAGGCACAAGGCCTCGGACCCCCTCTCGACATCGAGCGGCGACTACAGGATCGACCCCGGCGCGTACGCGGTGGCCTCGGGGTGCTCGGCCAATACGGCGTCCACTCGCGCCACCACGTCGGCGACCTGGTCGGCGGCGGCGCCGGTGAACGTGATCCGGTCGGCCAGCAGGGTGTCCAGGGCGGCCCGGTCCAACGGGAAGCGTTCGTCCTCGGCCAGCCGGTCCAGCAGCCGGTTGCCCACACCCTCCTGACGCATCGCCAACGCGGAACCCACCGCGTGCTCCTTGATGAGCTCGTGGGCGCTCTCGCGCCCCACACCGGCGCGCACCGCCGCCATCAGCATCTTGGTGGTGGCCAGGAACGGCAGGTAGCGGTCCAGCTCCGCGGAGATCACCGCGGGGAAGGCGCCGAACTCGTCCAGCACCGTCAGCATGGTCTCCACCAGCCCGTCGAAGGCGAAGAACGCGTCCGGCAGCGCCACCCGGCGCACCACCGAGCACGACACGTCGCCCTCGTTCCACTGATCGCCGGCCAGCTCACCGGTCATGGACGCGTACCCGCGCAGGATCACGGTCAGCCCGTTGACCCGCTCGCACGAACGCGTGTTCATCTTGTGCGGCATCGCCGACGAGCCGACCTGGCCCTCGGCGAAGCCCTCGGTGACCAGCTCGTGTCCGGCCATCAAACGGATGGTCTTGGCCAGCGAGGAGGGTCCGGCGGCCAACTGCACCAGCGCGGTCAGCACCTCGAAGTCCAAGGAGCGCGGGTACACCTGGCCCACGCTGGTGAACCGCCGCTCGAACCCCAGGTGGGCGGCCACCTCGTTCTCCAGGGAGGTCAGCGCCTCGCGGTCGCCGCCGAGCAGGTCCAACATGTCCTGGGCGGTCCCGACCGGGCCCTTGATCCCGCGCAGCGGGTAGCGGGCGATGAGCTCCTCCAACCGCCCGTACGCCACCAACACCTCGTCGGTGATCGAGGCGAATCGCTTGCCGAGCGTGGTCGCCTGCGCGGCCACGTTGTGCGAACGGCCGGCCATGACGGTCTCGCCGTACTCCGCGGAGAGCCGCCCCAACCTGGACAGCAACGCGACCACGCGGCCGCGCACCAGCAGCAGGCTGTCGCGCACCTGCAACTGCTCGACGTTCTCGGTCAGGTCGCGCGAGGTCATGCCCTTGTGCACGTGCTCGTGGCCGGCGAGGGCGTTGAACTCCTCGATCCGGGCCTTGACGTCGTGCCGGGTGACGCGCTCACGCTCGGCGATGGAGGCCAGGTCGACCTGTTCCAGGACCTTCTCGTAGTCCTCGACCACACCGGCCGGCACGTCCACGCCCAGGCGCGCCTGGGCGCGCAGCACGGCCAGCCACAGCCGCCGTTCGGCGACCACCTTGTACTCGGGGGACCACAGCCGGGTCAGCTCCGCCGAAGCGTAGCGGGCGGCCAGGACATCGGGGATGACGGGTTTCGCGCTCACGTCGGCCCATCCTACCGGTCTGAACTGCTACGCCGTCGGCCGGGCCGGACCACGACGGTAGGGCCGTCCCTACCGCGAATCGACGGGTCCGGCGGATGTTCCCGGGCCCGCTCCGCGGCCTAGCGTTGGCATCATGAGCTCCCGAAGCGTCCCCGACGCCCGAACCACCACTCTGCCCCGGGCCCTGGCCGGCCCGCGCTACCTGATCAGCGGCTGGGCCTGGCGGGTCCTGGCCTACACCCTGACGACCATCGTGGTCGGCGGGGTCCTCGCGATGGTCTCGATGCCGCTGTATTCACCGCTGCTCGTGGGCCTGGCCACGATCATCAAGGGGAAGACCTTCGTTTCGGTGACGCTCCTGCTCATCGGACTGGTGATGGTGCTGTGCTTCGGCCCGCTCATCGCCATCCCGCTCGGAGCGCTGGAACGGCGCCGGCTCCGGCTGGTCCTGCCCGGCCCGGCGGGCAGCGGACACCGTGATCCGCCCGCGGGCCTGTGGGGATGGGTCCGCACCCGCTACACCGAGGCCGCGACCTGGCGCGAGGTGGCCTACGCGGCGGTGATGCTCGTCCTGTTCGTCGTCACCCTGTCCCTGGTCGGGTTCCTGCTGGCCACCATGATCGTCCTCGCGGCGGGTCCACTCATCCTCACCGTCCCGGGGGAGGCGCCGCTGAGCATGGGCCCGTTCCAGCTCTACACCAGCCAGGAGGCCCTGCCCTTCGCCCTGGTCTCACCCCTGTTGGCGGTCCCACTGCTGTACGGCTGCGGCCTGCTGTCCTACGGACACGGGGTCGTCGCCCGGGCCCTGCTGGTCGGCCCGCCCAAGGAGGAACTCTACGCCGAACTGGGCCAGGTCACCGAGTCCCGCGCCCGTCTGGTCAACGCCTTCGAGTACGAACGCCGCCGCATCGAACGCGACCTGCACGATGGCGCGCAGCAACGGCTCGTGGCGCTCAGCATGGACCTGGGCATGGCCCGCGTGGACCTGGACGAGGACTCACCCGCCGATCAGCGGGTGGTGGCCGCCCAGGCCAAGGCCGACGAACTCATCGACGAGATCCGCGAACTGGTGCGCGGCATCCACCCACGCGTGCTCACCGACCGCGGCCTGCCCTCCGCCCTGGCCGAACTCGCCGATCACTGTCCGGTTCCGGTCACCGTCAACGCCGATCTGCCACGACGCCAACCCCCGCACGTGGAGGGCACCGCCTACTTCGTGGTGGCCGAAGCCCTCACCAACGCCTACAAGCACACCGAGGCCAACGCCGTCACCGTCCACGCCGACCTGCGGGAAGAGCCTCGCGGGGACGTGCTCACGGTGGAGGTCACCGACTACGGACCCGGTGGCGCCGACCCCTCGCGCGGCAGCGGCCTGACCGGCATGGCCGACAGGGTCGCCGTCATGGGCGGCACAATGGACCTGTCCAGCCCCGTAGGAGGGCCGACACGGATCCGAGTGGAGCTGCCTTGTACGACCGACCAACCGGAGACCCAGAGGTGACCCAGGTACCGACCGTGCTCGCCGAGGACGGCGTGCTGCTGCGCGAGGGCCTGGTGGGGGTGCTCGAACGCTTCGGCTTCCCCGTGGTGGCCGCCGTCGGCGACGCCGAGGAACTGATCGCGGCCGTCGACGAACACCGACCCGGGCTGGTCGTCACCGACATCCGCATGCCCCCCGACTTCACCGACGAGGGGCTGCGCGCCGCGGTGCGACTGCGCCGCACCCACCCGGGCCTGGCCGTGGTGGCGCTCAGCCAGTACGTGGAGCTGAGCTACGCCACCGAACTGTTGGACTCGGGTGAGGGGGAGGGGGTCGGCTACCTGCTCAAGCAGCGGGTGGGCGACGTTCGCGAGTTCGCTTCGGTGCTGCGCAACGTGGTCGAGGGCGCCACCTTCGTCGATCCCGAGGTGGTGCGCCAGCTGCTGCGCCGCAGCGCCGACCCGCTGCAGCGGCTGACCGCCCGCGAACGCGAGGTGATCGAGCTGATGGCGGAGGGGCACTCCAACGGGGCCATCGCGCGCAAGCTCGTGGTCAGCGACGCCGCCGTGGGCAAACACGTGGGCAACATCCTGGCCAAGCTGGACCTGCCACCCGACGACGGGGTGCACCGTCGGGTCCAGGCGGTCCTGGCGTTCCTGCGCGCCCAGGTCGGCTGAACCCGAACCGGGGACCCGGCCGTCCCTGGGCGGGTTCCCGGTTCGATCGTGTGTACGTCACGGATCGGTGGGAACGCCCCCATAGCGGGACGGACCGGGCAGGCTCTCGTATCGTGGGAACCCCGCCGCACCGTCCGAACCCGGCGCGGACCCCCTTCGCGCCTACCCGGAGGAGAGTGGATGCACCCGACGGTCGCCGCCCCCGAGAGCGTCACCTGGCGCGTACACCTGGACCGGTCGATGTGGGTGGCCGGTGTGCGCGCCCTGATGCTCCAGGCCCTGCACCCGATCGCCATGCAGGGGGTGTGGCAGCGATCGGACTTTCGAAGCGACCCCACCGGCCGCCTGCTGCGCACCGCCCACTTCATCGCGGTCACCACCTACGGCAGTCACACCGAGGCCGACACCCTGGGCGAACACGTGCGGCGCGTGCACCGCGCCCTGAGCTTCACCGATCCCGCCACCGGGCGCCCGCACCGGGTCGACCAGCACGACCTGTTGGTGTGGGTGCACTGCGCGGAGGTGTCGTCCTACCTGGAGACCACGGTGCGCTCCGGGCTGGACCTGAGCCCCGCCGAGATGGACCGCTACCTGGACGAACAGTCGCGCACCGCCGCCTACGTGGGGCTGTCCCGCGACGACGTGCCGCGCAGCGTCGCCGACATGCGCCGCTACCTGGCGGCCGTGCGCCCCGAACTCCGGGTCACCGAAGAGGCCCGACAAGCGGTCCGCTTCCTGATGTGGCCCAAGGTGCCCGAACGGCTGGCCTGGCTGGCCCCGCTCAAACCGCTGTGGTTCCCGGTGGGAGCCCTGGCCTACACGACCCTGCCGGCCTGGGCGCGTCGTGCCTACGGGATGATCCCCCAGACCCCCGGCGCGGCCACCGCCGCCACCGCGAGCCTGAGCCTGTTGCGTTCCGGGCTCAACCGGGTGCCCGAGCGCTTCTACAACAGGATCTTCGACGAGGCCACCGTGCTCAGCGCCGAGGAGGCCAAACAGCGTCTGCTGGACGCCGGATACCGGATGGAGAACGGCGCCGGCGCGTTGCGTTCGCTGACCCGGTTCAGCCCACCGCGGCCGGCCCTGGCCACCGCGCGTCGCGTGGGCGCGGAGGCCCCCGAGGGCGCCGACCAGAGTGGATAGTCTGAGGTCAAGGCCCGATCGGTGACGCTCGGGGGTGATCTCATCAAACGCAGGAAGCTGTGGTACGGGCTCCTCATGGGAACGTGCCTGGTGCTGTTCGCCGGGTCCGTGCCCGTCTATTACCTCTTCGGGACCGGATGGGCGGTGGCGATGGGCGCGGTGGCCTCGGTCCTACCGCCGATCGCCATGACACTGGGCAACATCGCCGACCCGGACGACCCCCGCGACCACGACAACCGTTACGGTCCCAACGCCGAATAGCCGAACAGGGTCAGGGCCGTCGACGCCCGGGGAAGGCGTCGCGGTCCGCGACCCGGCAAGGTACCTAGCGGCCCAGGACGCGGCGCAGCGCCGCCAGCACCAGCTCGACCCGGTCCAGACGGGCGTTGTGGCCCATCAGCCCGATCCGCCACACCGTCGACGCGTAGGGGCCCACACCCGCGCCGATCTCCAGGTCGTACTCGCGCAGCAGTCGCTCACGAACCTTGCCCGAATCCACGCCCTCGGGGACCCGCACCGACGTCAACTGCGACAGACGGTGGCCCTCCTCGGCGAACAGTTCCAGCCCCATCTCCTGCAGGCCCTCGCGCAGGCGCGCGCCGGCCGTCGCGTGGCGGGCGGCCACGGCCTCCATACCCTCCTCCTCGATGCGGGCGAGCGCCGCGTCCAAGGAGGCCACCATCGCGGTGGGGGCGGTGTGGTGGTAGGCGCGACCGCCCGGTCCGCCGCGCACGTACGCGCCGAGCAACCCCAGATCCAGGTACCAGACCGGAGGGGAGGGGACCCGCTGTTCCCAAGCGCGTTCGGAGAAGGTGAAGGGCGCCAGCCCCGGAGCCACGCCCAGACACTTCTGGGTGCCGGAGTAGGCGATGTCGACCCGCCACTCGTCCAGGTCCATGGGCATGCCGCCCAGGGAGGTGACGCAGTCGGCCAGCAGCAGGGTCTCCTCGGAGCGCTCGCGCAGTGCCCGGCCCAGGGCGCCGATGTCGCTGACCACACCGGTGGAGGTCTCGGCGTGCACCGCCGCGACCAGGGCGGGCGCGGGGTGCGCGTCCAGCACCCGCTGGGTGTCCACGGGACGGCCCCACTCGTGGTCCACGCGGATCACGTGCGCGCCGTAGCGCGAGGCGACCTCGCACATGCGTTCACCGAACAGCCCGTTGACGGCGACGACCACCTGGTCGCCGGGGCGCACGGTGTTGGCGAAGGCCGCCTCCATGCCCAGGGAACCGGTGCCCGAGAGCGGTAGTGTGAGCGGGTTCTCGGTGCCCCACAGGGAACGCAGCCGTCCACAGGCGCGTTCCAACATGGCGACGAACTCCGGGTCGAGGTGCCCGAGGAGAGGGGCGGCCAGGCCCAGGGTCGCCTCGGGGTAGGGGTTGCTCGGCCCCGGTCCCAGCAGGATGCGTTCGGTGACTGACATGGGCACACACTAACCAGACCCATGTGAGAACGGGGCAAGCGGGGGCTCATCTGTGCGTAACACGACAACCGGGCCGCCGATGCCGGGCCGTAGTATTCCGGCGGACGATGGCGACGCCCACGCCGAGTCGGGAACCGTTCCCGGATCGCGTGGGTGTGAACGTGGGGGAGGGGAATCACCATGACCGAGACGGCGCGGACCGAGACGGCGCGGACCGAGACGGCACGGACCGAGACCACCGGGCTCGAACTCGGGCGGGTGCGGATGCTGCGGGTGGAGCACGACGACCCCCGCGTCCAAGGGTTGCTCGACGGTCTCCTGGGCGAGTACACCGAACGCTACGGAGCCGAGGGCGCCGCCAACGAACTGGGCCGCTACCCCGTCACCGACTTCGTCGCGCCCTTGGGTCGCCTGGTCCTGGCCGAGTCGAACGGTGAGATCGTCGCCGGTGGCGCGCTGCGTCCCTACCGTCCGGCGCCGGACGGAACGCCGGGCACGGTCGAGTTCAAACGGATCTGGACCTCCGCGCGACACCGCCGCAAGGGTCTGGGCCGGCTCATCATGACCGCGTTGGAGGACGCCGCGCGCGACCTCGGCTACAGCTCCGTGATGCTCTTCACCGGGCCCTCCCAGCCCGAGGCCGTGGCCCTGTACGAACGGATCGGCTACCGGTGGGTGGACCCGACCACCATCGATGACCTGCCCTACCCCAAGGCCGTCCCCTTCGCCCACGACCTGTACGCCTGACCCCGGCGAGGGGCGCGGACGTTATGGGGAGCGCTATGTCCCCGGGCGGGCACGGCCCCTCCCCGCCCTCTACGATGGAGGGGCGGCCGCAGCCGGCGGCCAGGTCACCGCTTTCCACCCTTTCGACGAACTCGACGAGGAGAGTCACGAAGTGAGCGAGCAGCAGCGCCCCCAGGCCGAGACGGACGCCCCCGTGTTCAGTCCACGCAAGAACGGCCAGGCGCAGTCGGTCTCCGACGAGCTCGCCGGGTGGATGAGCACCGGTTGGGCCGACACCGAGATGCGCGACCTGGAGCCGATCGAGCAGGCCGAGCACACCGCTCGCCGCCGCGAGACGCTCGGCGCCGCCTTCCCCGGCGACCGCCTGGTCATCCCCTCCGGTCAGCTCCTGACCCGCTCCAACGACACCGAGTACCCCTTCCGTGCCGCCACGAACTACGCCTACCTGACCGGTGACACCACCGACGGCAACTGCCTCGTGCTCACCCCGAAGGCGGGCGGCGGCCACGAGGTGACGCTCTACCTCAAGCCGCGCTCCAACCGCGACAACGGTGAGTTCTGGCTCGGTGGCTACGGCGAGCTGTGGACCGGCCGTCGCAACAGCCTGGAGGAGGCCGCCGTCCTGCTGGGCGTGGCCACCGCCGACGTGCGCACCCTGCCCGCGGCCCTGCGCGCCGACGACGCCGTCACCACGCGCATCGTGCGCGGCCACGACACCGAACTCGACACCGTCGTGGACGAGCTGCGCGCCGACACCGACGAGGAGTCCCGCGCCAAGTCCGTCAAGCTCGACGAGGACCTGGGCGTCGCCCTGGCCGACCACCGCCTGGTCAAGGACGAGTGGGAGGTCGCCCAGCTTCAGCTGGCCGTGGACGCCACCACGCGCGGCTTCGGTGACGTGGCCAAGGCGCTGCCGCAGGCCAAGGACACCTCCGAGCGCTACGTCGAGGGCACCTTCTTCCTGCGGGCCCGTGTGGAGGGCAACGACGTCGGCTACGGCACCATCGCCGCCTCCGGCGCCAACGCCACCACCCTGCACTGGACCCGCAACGACGGCCCCGTGCGCGAGGGCGACCTGCTGCTGCTGGACGCCGGCGTGGAGACCACCACCCTCTACACCGCCGACGTCACCCGCACCATGCCGGTCTCGGGCACCTTCACCGACCTGCAGCGCAAGGTCTACGACCTGGTGTACGCGGCCCAGGAGGCCGGTATCGCCGCCGTCGCTCCGGGCAAGCCCTTCACCGCCTTCCACGAGGCCTCCCAGCGCGTGCTGGCCGAGGGCCTGGTCGAGTGGGGCCTGCTGGAGGGTCCGGTCGAGCGCGTCCTGGAGCTGGGCCTGCAGCGCCGCTACACCCTGCACGGCACCGGCCACATGCTCGGTCTGGACGTGCACGACTGCGCGGTCTCCCGCCAGGAGACGCACCTGTACGGCGACCTGAAGGCGGGCATGGTGCTCACCGTCGAGCCGGGCCTGTACTTCCAGCCCGACGACCTGACCGTCCCCGAGGAGCTGCGCGGCATCGGCGTGCGCATCGAGGACGACGTCCTGGTCACCGAGGAGGGCCGCACCGTCATGTCGGCCGGTCTGCCGCGTTCCTCGGCCGATGTCGAGGCCTGGCTGGCCGAGCGTCTGCCGCGCTAGCACCTGGGACGGTTCGGCGGGCCGACTCCTTCGGGAGTCGGCCCGCCGTCTTTGCCCAAGAGTCCTTCTCGACCCCCGATCGCTCACGGGCGCCCGTCTCCACCCGGAGCCCGAACGCGCCGGCCTGGACCGAGGGCTCAGTCGAACCGTACGAAGGACCGCAGCGGTGGCCGGTGGTCGTGTGCCGCCACGAAACCCAACGCCTCGTAGAAGGCGCGTTGGCCGTCCTCGTCATCGGTGAGCAGCAGCCGCTGTCGGACGCCCTCGTACCCGGCGAACAATTCGTCCATCAGCCGCCGACCCAGGCCGGTGCGCTGTTCGTCGGGGTGGACCAGTACGTCCTGGACGTGGACCACCGTGGCGCCGTCCGAAATCGATCGGGCCAAGCCCACGAGGTGACCCTCCCGGCGCGCGACGACCAGCCGGTGCGACCCGCCCAACGCCCGTATCAGCACCTCGGGCGCCTCGGTGTAGGCGGTCCAACCGACCGCCCCGTACAGCTCCAGCACCTCGGTGCGTTCCAAGTCCTCGGCCGCGCACACACTCACCTGAACCACGTCCCGTGCCTCCTTCGCTCACCACCGATGGCCCGGAGTCTGTCAGAGTTCCCAGCCGCGTTCCAGACGATTCCGGTACCTCCTGGAGCGACTCGATCGGGAGACGCACGACGGGGCGGCTCTCCCCGGGGAAGACCGCCCCGCTTCCGGTACCGTTACCGAACGAGCGATGTGGTCCGGTCGTCGGGGCCGTCTTCCCCAAGGGGAGGACGGCCCCTCGCCGCAACAGATAACGTCGTGTTGGCGTGGAAGTACCCAGGGACGACGGGGAGGGCGACTCGTGCGCGCGGAACGGCTGTGGCGCAGGGGGTTGCGGTTTCCGCGCCTGTTCCTGGCGGACCGGACGGTCCTCGTGCACGGCGACGTGGACCTCAGCACCGATCCGCGCAAGTCACGCTACGAGGCGCGGGCCTTCGACGCCCGTTCGCTGCGTCCCCTGGGCACCGCCTTCGAGGCCCAGGGACCGGTCAACCTGGCGGTGGCCCCCGAGGGCGAGGACTGGCCGGGCACCGTCCTGGTCCAGGCCTCGCGCCGGTCGGTGAGCGTGCGCGACCCCCGCACCGGCAGTCCGTTGCTGGAGACCGACCTGGCCGAGCCGGGGGAGCGGTGGCCCGACGACGTCGCCCTGCGGGTGGTGGACAAGGAGGCGGTGGTCTTCCTCTTCGGTGAGGACGGCGACGGCGGCACCCGATGGTGGGCGGTGGACCCCTACACCGGGGCGACCGTGCCGGACCTGGCCGACTCCAGACCCGGCCACGAGGCCCGTGGCGAACGGATGTCGTTCGCCGGAGACTACCTGGTGGCGCCCGGTCAGGATCCGGGGTTCGACCCGGTCATCCTCGCCGACTACGAGCACCCCCGCGAGCGGGTCTACCGCCTGGAGGACGGCGAATACCTGGGCGAGGTGGAGAGCCACGCCGACTCCGAGACGGTGGCCGCCCGCGTGGGCGGGCGCTCTCTGCTCGCGGTCGCCGGGCGCGTGCACTCCCTGCCCGACCTGGAGCTGGTCGCCGAACTCGGCGGTCCGCGCACCCTGACCTCGCTGGTGGAGTGGGCCGGTGAGGCGGTCGCCGTCTACCAGGAGGAGGACGCCCGCCCCGAAGGGCTGGGCGGCTGGTACCTGGACCACCTGCGGGTGCGATGGCTGGACCGACCGGGGCAACCGGTGACGGAGGTCCCGGGGACCTGGCCGGGTGAACTGGAGGACCTGGTGGCGGCCCCCGACGATGTCATCGTCCTGGCCACCACCGAGGGCGTCCACGCCCTGCACGTGGACCCCTGACCCGGGCCCGTTCCCAGCGGTCGCCCCGCTTTCGGACCGCGGGTGTCAGGCTCTGCCTTGCGGATCGAACCGCTCCATGCCCGGGACACAGGTGCCCCGCACGTCGTTCGGTGCCGGTGCGGGGATCGGTGCGATACTCGCCGCAGCCACGTCGAGGAGGCGATCATGAGCACATCCCGGATCCTGTCGCGTTCCCTGGCCCTGGGGCTGGCCGCGGGTGCGCGCAGCACCCTGGGCCCCTGCGCACCGCTGTGGGCCCGCGAGGAACGAACGTCGCGACGCGGTCTGTTGGCGCTGACCATCGCCGGTGAGTTCGCGGTGGACAAGGCGCCGGGCATCCCGCCCCGCACGGCGGCGCCGGCCCTGCTGTCGCGCGTGCTCGGTGGAGCCTGGGGCGGGGCTCTGCTCGCCCGACACCTGGGCGGTCCCGTGCTCCCGGCCGCCGTCGTCGCCGCGGCGGCCGCTCCGGTGGGCGCCGTGGTGGGGGTGCGGTGGCGTTCCTGGTGGAGCGAGTCCCGCCCGGCCTGGGAGGGCGCGGTCATCGAGGACGCCGTAGCGCTCACCCTGGCGTGCCGCGCGGTCTCCGGAATTCCTCGGAGGTCGTGAGTCGGTGGGTCCGGGGCCCGCCCCCGGCCGGTTCAGCCGCCGTACTCGGCGCGGATCCGGTGGGCGTAGCGGGACAGTTCGGCGCCGTGCAGGAACGCCGAACGCATCGTGCCCGGGTCGGCCACCCCCTGCCCGGCGATGTCGAAGGCGGTGCCGTGGTCCACCGAGGTGCGCAGGATCGGCAACCCCACCGTCACCGAGATCGTGCCGTCGAAGTCGACGGTCTTCGCGGCGATGTGCCCTTGGTCGTGGTACTGCGAGAGCACCCCGTCGAACCGCCCGGTGAGCAACTGGTGGAAGACCGAGTCCGCCGGGACCGGTCCGGTGACCCGCGCCCCCGCCGCGCGGGCCCGTTCCACCGCCGGGGCGATGTGCGCGATCTCCTCATCGCCGAACGCCCCGTTCTCGCCCCCGTGCGGGTTGAGCGCCGCCACCGCCAGGTGCGGTTCGTCGTGCCCGAACACCCGCAGCGCGGTCAACGCCTCCTCGATCGCCGCGCCCTGCTGTTCCACCCCGATCCGGTCCAGGGCCTCCCGCAGAGACAGGTGTCGGGTGGCGAAGAAGATGCTCTTGCCGCGCACCAGGAACATGGTGTTCTGCCGCTCGGTGCCGGTCAGGGCCCCGAGCATCTCGGTGTGCCCCAGATGTTCACTGCCCGCCGCCCAGATGGCCTCCTTGTTGATGGGGCCCGTGACGATCCCGTCGACCCTCCTCGCCATGGCCGCCTCGGTGGCCACCGTGACCGCCCGCACCGCCGCCCGGCCGGCCCGCTCGTCCACCTTCCCCCAAGGGAGTTCGGTCTCCCCGAGCGCCCCGATGTCCAGGCAGTCGATCACCCCGCACTCTTCCGGGGGCAGCGCCTCCAGGTCCACCGCGCGCACCCGCACGTCCAGGGAGCACACCGCGGCGGCTCGACGCAGCACCGCGGGATCGGCCACCACCACCCCCCGCGCGGGCGCCGAGCCGCCGAGTTCGGCCAGGGTGCGGACGGTGATCTCGGGGCCGATCCCGACCGGGTCGCCGACGCTGATCGCCAGCAGGGGACGTTCGCTCATGATCGCCTTCCTTCCATGTCAGTCGGATGGGTAGGGGGTTCGGGGTCGTGGGTCGGGCCGGGTCCATCCCGGTGAACCCCGGCTTCGGAGCGGGACACGTGGGTGCCGGAACGTTCCGCCCGTGTTCCACCGCGGGCATCCGGTTCGGACACCTCGGTACGTACCCGCAACGGCCGCTCGCGCGCGCTCTCGCGGAGTTGTTCGAGACAGGAACGCAGGGCGGAGTCATCGCCCACCAAACCGCCCTTGGTCACCACCGGCACCCCGTCCAACGGGCCGCCGTCCAGGACACCGTGCACGGCCAACGGCAGCACCTCACCGCGTACCTCGAACACCCGCACGTCCAAGGCGTCCAGGACGGCGGTGGTGATCTCCCCACCAGTGGTGAACAGCCCACCGGGGCGAGAACGCGGGGTGCCGTCCGGGGCGGGCGTGTGCCCGGCGTCCTCGATCGCCCGGGCCACGACTTCGGCGAGCAGGGCCGGAAGGTCCCGCCGCGCCCGCTCCGGCAGCTCGGCCACGTCGGTGGCCGCCGTGGTGGTGCGCACCACCACGACTTCCGGGAAACGCGCCCCCGTCAGAGCCGCCGCCAGGGAACCGACGACCTCCGACCGGTGACCGGGGTCGGCGCAGAACCGTGCGGCGTCCACGTCGACGAACCGGACCGGTGCGGTGCCGGCCACCACCTCCAGTTGACGGCGGGTCGACGCGGTGGCGCTGCCCACCACCGCCAGCAGCGGTCCCGGAGCGCCCGCCCCACGACGGTCGTGCAGTCCCGACGCCTCGGCCAGCAACGCACCGGCGGGACCGGGATCCACCGACACCCACACCGTGCCGTCCCGACGGTGCGCCTCGGCGGCGGCCCGCGCGATGGCGACCAGGTGCTCCTCGGTCAGCGCGTCGCACAGCACCACCGGCTCGTCGCCGGCGCGCAGGGCGTCGACCAGGCCGGTCCCGGTGACGTGGCGCAACGGGACGTGCCGCACCGCTGCCCGGCTCTGTCGACGCAGGATCGCCACCACGTCGCTGGTGGTCATCGGGTCGAGCGGGTCCACGGCCAGTTCGGTGCGTTCCAGCGGGACCCCGTCCAGGAGTTGGCGCCCGTCCACGGTCACCCGCCCCGACGCGGGGAAGGCCGGCACGAACAGCGCCCGCACCGGCACCGTCGAGGGCACACGTGCGCGCACCGCACCCCAGGCGGCGTCCACCTCGGCGCCGACGTTGCCGCGCAACGTGGTGTCGGTCCGCTTGACCACCAGCGCGACCGGCCAGGCCGCCGCTACCACCGACCCCACCCGCGCCGCCGCCTCCTCCGCCGACGACTGCCGGCTACCCGTGTTCGCCACGATCACGTCGTAGGCCGTCAGGACCTCGCGCACCCGGGCGGGCGCGATGGTGCCCACTCGCATCCCCAGGCGGGCGAAGCGGGCCCCGGTCGCGTTCGCCCCGGTCAGGTCGTCGGCGACCACCAGTACCTCGGCCACGCGCACCCCCCTTCGGATCGGATTCCGCACCGGCTCGGGAACGGTCTCAGCCCAGGATCAGGGCGGCCACACCCAGCAGCGGCAGCGACGCCAACCACAGGGTCGTGGTCATCCCACTCCACATCTTCAGCGCCGGCACACCGGACAGCCCGGTGAACCGCGTGACCACCCAGAAATAGGAATCGTTGAAGTAGGAGAAGACGATCGAACCCGCGCAGGCCGACAGCACCGCCAGGGTCGGGCTCATCCCCGCGGCCTCCACGATGGGAGCGCTCAGGGTGGCGGAGGTGATGATGGCGACCGTCCCCGAACCCTGGGCGACCCGGACGAAGCCGGCGATGATGAACGGGAGCAGGAACATCGGCACCGCCCAGCCGGAGACCGCCTCGGCCAGCGCCTCGCCCACCCCGGAGCCGCGCAGCACCTCACCGAATGCCCCACCCGCCCCGGTGATGAACACGATCATCCCGGCCGAGGCGGCGGCCGTGGTCAGCCAGCCCACCACCGTGGTGCGCCGGGTCCCGCGCGGCGGCAGCAGGTACACGGCGATGACCAACCCGATGAGCAGGGCCACTGCGGGCTCGCCCACCACACCGAACACCTGGGCGAGACGGGTGCCCTCCGCCGCGGCCGTGGTGACGGTGTTGGCGATGATGAGCACCAACGGCAACAGCAGCGGAACACTCGCCCTGAACGCGCCGATCCCCGGGTCATCCGGCTCATCGGCGATGTCGCGCCCGTCGACCATGATCCCGGTCCCCTCGGAACCCGCTCCACCCGAACCTCCGCCCTGGGCGGCGACCAGGGTCGGATCCAGGTGGCGCTCCAACCCGGGCCCGACCACACGGGTGTAGACGACCACCACGGGCAGCAGTACCAGCGAGAACAACGTCCCCGCCACGATGACCAATCCCATGTCCGCGCCCAGCAGACCGACCGCGGCCAACGGGCCCGGCGTGGGCGGCACCATGTGGTGGGTCACCGACAGCCCGCCCGCCAGGGCCAGACTGACCACCACCAGCGGTTTGCCGTACTTACGGGCCAAGGACCTGGCCAACGGGTGCAAAATCACGAACCCGGAGTCGCAGAAGACCGGTACCGAGACCACGGCCCCGGTCGCGGCCATGGCCACGTCCTCGCGCCCCTTGCTGGCCAGGCGCACGAACGCCTTGGCCAAGGCGTCGGCGCCACCGCTCTCCTCCAGCACCTTGCCGATCATCACGCCCAGGGCGATGACGATGCCGATCCCGGCCAGTGTGCTGCCGAAACCGCCGGTGACCATGGCGAGGACCTCGGCGGGGGCCAGACCGGCGATCAGACCGGTGACCAGGGCTCCGGTGAGGAGCCCGATGAAGGCGTCGAGGCGGGTCCACAGGATCACCGCGACGACGACGGCGACCCCGATGAGCAGGGCTGCCAGGAGCTGGGGTTCCATGGGGCGACCTTTCGCCTGGCGCGCCCCTCGATGGTCTGCGGGGAGGGGCTGCGCGGAGAGGGGAGTGGCGGTACGCGGCAGGAAGGGCGAGCCGGTTCGCACCGGTGGTCGGTGGGGCGTTCGACGACGAAGGTGGTCGTGCCGCTCGCGTTCGGGGGTACGACGTGGTGGTCCGGGACAAGGCCGGTGGCGTGTGCTCGGCGATGGCCGTGGCCGGCCGGTGACCCGTACATGCTGCGCGGAACGCACAGCGAGCACAAGACCCCCAACGAAAGAGCGCGCACGGTGCTCACCGTGCGCGCTCTCACCGTCGCGAGAATCCCCTCAGGCCTGGAATCCCCTCAGTCCTCGAAGGTCCGGAGCACCTCGAACCCCACCCCGGCCCGGGGCAGGCGTTCGATGAGCGCCTCGCCCATCGCCACCGCCGTGGTCACCTGCCCGGAGGTCTCGGGCAGCTCGTCCCGCCACAGGCACAGCGCGGATTCGGCGAGCATCCCCGAGGTCGCCCCGTACCCGGGCTCGCCACCCGACACCAGCGTGTGCACGCGACGGCCGCCACCCGAACCCACGAAGTGCACGGTGAACCAACCGCCGGCCAACTGTTCCTCGTTGGGACCCTCACCGGGGGAGCGCAGCGACAACAACCGCTCCCGCAACGCCGGCACCTGGGCCGCCGCCATCACCCCGGCGGCACCGCCGGCCGCGCCCACCGCGGCGGCCAACCGGCGGAACGCCCCGTAGTGCCCGTAGCTGAAGTCGGGGCCGTAACGCTCCAGGGCCGCCGCCGAACGCACCACCACCTGCGGGTCCAGGCTGGGGATCGGCAGCGTCCACCCCCGGGCCAACCGGGTGCGGGGGATCCCGCTCCGGTCGATGCGCACCCTGCGGCCCTCGGGCGAGCCCTCCATCGCCCGGCGGTCCCGTGCGGCGGCCATCATGCCCACGGGGTCGGAGAAGGCGCCCACCGCCGAACGCAGCGTGCCGCCCGAGGCGTTGCCCTGCGCGCGGACGAACCCCTCCACGTGCAGGGGCACGCCTTCGGGCAATCGCCCGACGGTGAACAGCACCCCCAGGTCGTAGGGGACGGAGTCGAACCCGCAGGCGTGCACGATCCGCGCGCCCGTGCTCTGTGCGGTGGCGTGGTGGCGCACGTACATGCGGTCCACGAACGCCGGTTCACCGCACAGGTCCACGTAGTCGGTGCCCTCGGCCGCGCACGCCGCGACCAGGGGTTCGCCGTACTCCGCGTAGGGGCCGACCGTGGTGATGACCACCCGGGCCGAGGCGGCCAGGGTACGGATGGAAGCGGTGTCGTCGACGTCGGCGAGCAGCAGGTCCGGGGTGGGCCGGTCCGGATCGATCTCGGCCAACTCGGCCCGCACGGCCTCCAACTTGTCGGTGTTGCGCCCGGCCAACGCCCACCGCAGCTCGCGGGGTGCGTTCTCCGCCAGGTACTCGGCGGTCAGCGCGCCGGTGTACCCGGTCGCGCCGAACAGGACGATGTCGTAACCGCGTTGCATGTCTTCCTTGTCGGTCGGCCTTCGCTCCTCGTGGCGACCCAGTCTGACAGGTGAGCGTTACGGGTAGAGGGCGGACCGGTGTGGACCAGCCCGCCACCGGGTAGGCCGCCTCGGCGAGAACACCGAAACCCGGGAAGAGGCCCTGTGACACCGCTGATCGATCTGCACGGCACCGCGATGGAGGAGTTCGACCGCCGAGTGAAGGCGGTACGGCTCACCGACTGGGCCCTGCCCACACCGTGCTCGGACTGGGACGTGCACGACCTGGTCGACCACCTGACCACCGAGCAGCTGTGGGTGCCCCACCTGTTGGACGGGGCTCGGACCGAGGACGTGGGAGACCGGTTCGACGGCGACAACCTCGGGGAGGAACCGATCGCCACCTGGTCGGTGGCGGCCCGTGAGTCCCGCACGGCATGGCTCGCCCCGTCCGCCCTCGAACAGCGGGTCCACCTGTCCTTCGGGGAGTCTCCGGCCGAGTTGTACCTGTGGCAGATGACCTTCGACCTGGCCGTGCACGCGTGGGATCTGGCCCGTGCCATCGGGGCGGACGAGAATCTCGACCCGGATCTGGTCGCCGAACTGCTCACGTGGATGAAGGGACAGGAAAAGGAGTTGGCGGCGAGCGGGCTGTTCGCCGACCCGGTCCCGGTCGGGGAGGACGCCGATCCACAGACCCGCCTGCTCGCCCTCACCGGCCGTCGAGCCTAGGGACGGGTTCCGGAAGCGGTGGCCGCGGCGGGTGCCGCTCGCCGCGGCCCCCGCTTCCTGGCGTCCTCCTTGGTCCTCCGCCGGTCAGCCGACCGGCTCCCGTTCGGGTTCCTCGACCCGCCGCGGCTCGATCGACGTGACGATCCCCTGCTCGACGGCCATCTCCCGGGCCAGACGCGGGGCGCCCCACAGGGGCGGCAACAGCACCAGGCCCGCCGGTACCGCGGTGACCACGATGACGGACTGCAACGCCTGCACCCCGTTGTCGCCGACGGTCAACAGCACCACCGCGGTGGCGCCCATGCCCACACACCAGAACGCCCGCACCACGGCGTGCGGTTCGCCCTCGCGCATGCTCGACGCCGAAACGGCGTAGGACATCGCGTCCAGCGTGGCGGCGAAGAAGATCAGCGTCACCACGATCATGATCACCGCCAGAACCGAACTGAACGGCAGCGCCTGGACGATGGACAGGGCGGCGGCGGCCAGACCGTGCTCGGTGTAGGGGCCGGAGATCACCCCCGGGTCGCGCTGTTCCAGCCACAGGCCGGTACCGCCCAGAGCGGTGAACCACACCATGGTCACCACGGAGGGCAGCACGGTGGCGCCCACGTAGATCTCCCGGATCGTGCGGCCCTTCGAGACCCGCGCGATGAAGATCGCCATCAAGGGCCCGAACCCGATGAACCAACCGAAGAAGAACAGCGTCCAGTACCCCAGCCAGGCGTCGTCGCCGCGGTACAGCGACATGGGCACGAACTCGCGTACGTGCACCGCGCTCGCCTGCAGGAACAGGTCGATGACGTAGGGCAGGGAGGCCAGTCCCACGATCGAGACGATGAGCACCAGCGCCGCCCAGACGTTGATCCGGCTCAGCAACTGGATACCGCGGTCCACCCCGCTGAGCACCGAGACCGTGGCGATCAAGGTCAGTCCCCCGATGAGCGCCACCTGGGTCCCGTACCCGGAGTCCAACCCGAACATCTCGGTGCCGATGTAGGACATCTGCAGGCCCAGGAAGCCGATCGGGCCGACCGTTCCGGCGACCACCGCCAGTACACAGCTGATGTCGGCGACAGTGCCCAGCCAGTGGGTACGCACCTTCTCGCCCAGAAGCGGCCAGAGCAGGGTGCGCGGCCGCAGCGGCAGACCCTTCTCCACCCCGCGCATCATCACCAGGGTGGCCAGCGAACCGCCGATCGCCCAACCGACGAAACCCCAGTGGGTGAAGGTCTGCGCCAACGCGATCGCGGCGCCGTCCAGGCCACCGGAGACGTCGGCGTACTGCGGCGGCGGGTCGACGTAGTGGGCCAGCGGTTCGGCGGCGGCCCAGAACACCCCGCCGGCGGCCAGCAGCGTGGTCAGGACCATCGCCACCCACCGGAACCAACCGAACTCGGGGGTGACGGGGCCGCCCATCCGCACGCGTCCGTATCGGGAGAACGCCAGGATGGTGGCGACCACCAGGGTGGCCAGGAGCAGGACCTGCCAGTACGCACCGAACCAGCGGGTCGACCAGGCGAAGGCCGCGTCGACCGCGGTGTTCACGATGGTGGGCCGGGTCAGGGCGAACACGACGAACAGGACCAACAGTCCACCGGAGATACCGATGACCCAGGGGTCGGGTCGGCGCCCGGTTTCACGCACACGTGTGCGCTGGGTGGAGGACATGAAGAAGAGGAGTCTCCTCGGTCGGAGAAAGGAACCGGGCACGCCGAAGGGCGGTTCGGGTATAGAGAAAGCCGTCACTGCGACGCCGAAGCGGGGGACGGCCATGGGCCCTGGCGACAGGGCGACCCGAAGGAGTCTACGCGCGTTCACCAGCATGGGAGCGACAGAGGAGAGTGGCGCCGAACACGCGAGGGTGTGGCCCTGAGCTCTCTCGCCCGGCTCTTCCGCGAGGAGACGGATCACCTGGTCATAGGCGTCGAGCTGTTCGGTCAAGTGCTCCACGATGAAGTTCCGGAGCAACCGGAGGTTGGTCAGGGCCTCTCGCATGTTCCCCTGGTCGGTTCCGCGGTCCGATCTCTCTCCGGCCGTCCGATCTCGGTTTGGCGCAGTGGACGCTCCTTTTGGACGCGGCCTTCTCGAAGCGCCGGCCGCACGAGGCCCGAACGGCCCCGCGCTGCCGGCGAGACCCGACCGACCCTGGCGGGTACCGTCGTTCGGGTGACCGAAGGTCCGACCACGGACCCTGGGCGAACGCAGGAGCTGCCATGACCGAATCCACCTCCGTCTCCAGGGACGAACACCACCACCTGGACACCCCCGCGGGCCCGATCGTGGGGAAGGTACGCGGCGGGGTCCTTCGGTTCCTCGGCATCCCCTACGCGCGGGCCGAACGGTTCAGGGCTCCCACGCCGGTCCCGCCCTTCACCGAACCCTTCGAGGCCACCGAGGCCGCGCCCGCCTCCCCACAGCTGACCTCCCGGGTGGTCTCCGGGGCGGTCGAGGGCATCCCGACCGGCCGCCAGGACGAGAACTGCCACCACCTGTCCGTGACCGTCCCCGTCGACCTGGCCGAGGACGAGCGTCCGCCCGTCCTGGTCTGGTTCCACGGCGGTTCCTACGTCACCGGCTCCGGCGACCTGGCGATCTTCGACCCGGCCCGGCTGGTGCGCGAACAACGGGTCATCGTCGTGTCGGTCACCTTCCGACTCGGTGTCCTGGGCTACCTGCGTCTGCCCGGTGTCGCCCCCGCCAACCTCGGCCTGCTCGATCAGGTGGCGGCGCTGCGTTGGGTGGCCGCCAACATCGCCTCGTTCGGCGGCGACCCCGACCAGGTCACCCTCTTCGGGCAGTCCGCCGGTGGTGACGCCGTCGCCCACCTGATGATCAGCCGCGGCGCCGAAGGGCTGTTCCGGCGCGCGATCGTGCAGAGCGCCCCGCTGGGAATCCTCAGCCGACGCGACCGCATGTACGAGGCGATGGCCGGGGTGGTGGGCGCCCTCACCCCGGAGACGGACACCCGCGACATGCTCGCCCGGCAGGAGAAGGCGGTCGAGGCCGGCAGGGGCTTCGGGCTGCCCAGCGCCATGCCGTTCGGGACGCGTTACGGGCACGATCCCTTGCCCCCCGAGTCCCTCCGTACCCGCGCCTGGCGCGAGGCGGCGCCCCGGATCGACGTGCTCGTCGGCGCCACCAGTGAGGAGACCGGCCTGTTCGCCGAGTTCCTGCCCCCGATCAAGAGGATGTCCGAGCTGCCGGTGATCGGCTCCACCCTGCGCCGGGCCTTGGTGCGCCTCACCACCTGGGTCATCTACACCGGGCCCGTGCGGGGCTTCGCGCGCCGCCATCGTCGGGCCGGCGGCCGGGCGGTGCGCTACACCTTCACCTGGCGGCCGGAGGGGAGCCCGTTCGGGGCAGCGCACATCACCGACCTCCCGTTGCTGCTGGGCACGCGCAAGGCCTGGGAACGGGCGAGCCTGGTCGGCCGCACCTCCTGGGCGGAACTCGACCGGCGTGGCCGCGCGGTGCGGCAGGTGTGGGGCGAGTTCGCGCGCACCGGGTCGGTGAGCGCCGAGTCCGCTTCCGCGGCCGCCGACAGCCTCACCGTCCACCGCTCCTGACGCACCCGCTCCCGACGAACCCGCCCCTGACGAACCGGTGCCGTGGTCGGGGCTCAGCCGACGATACGGCGCAGCTCCGACCGGCATCGACGGTACAACTCCACCGGGTCCTCCTCGCGGCCCTGCGCGGCCAGTTCGCCCCAACGCTCCCAACAGGTGCTCCACACCGCCACGGCCACCTCCACCACCAGCAGCACGGTGGTGGGGTCCGGCCCGTCCAGCTGCCCGGTGAGGCGCTCGCGCAGGCGCGTGGCCAGCCCCCGTTCCTGGGCGGCGGCCAGAGCCCTGAGCTCGGAGTCCCCGGACAGCAGTCGCGCGACCCTGCGGTGTTCCTCCCGCTCGGGGTCGTGTTCGCGACCCATCACCCCCTCCAATACCGCCTCGACGTCGCGCAGCACGGTGTCGGGATCCGTGCCGGTGACCTCCAAGGTCTCGATCGCCCGGAGCAGACGCAGCTGGCCCGGGAGGCCGGCCTGCTCCTTGGTGGCGAAGTGCCGGAAGAAGGTGCGGGAGGAGACCCCCGAGCGTTCGGCGATCTGCTGGACGGTGGTCTCCCTGACCCCTCGTTCCTCGAAGAGTTCGAGTGCCGCGCGGTGGATCTCCTGGCGGGTGTCGAGGCGGCGCCGTGAGCGCAGGTCCTGGGGGACGTCGTCGTTCATGGGTTCCTTCCTAGCACGTGTTCACGTGCGGTGACGCTGCCCACAAACCATCCTGTCATGGTCTGCCAACATGGCACAAAGTGACATGATGAGGGCTGTAGTCACACAAGGAAGGCCCTCATGACCCAGGCCGACGACCGGGAACGGCTCCCGGACCACGACGCACCCGATCCCGCCGGAACAAGGCAGGACCGGGTGACACCCGTCATCACCGTGCTGGCGATCTCCGCGCTGCTGATGATCCTCAACGAGACCGTCCTCAGCGTGGTGTTGCCCCAGCTCATGAACGACTTCGGGGTCGGCGCCACCACGGTGCAGTGGCTCACCACCGGATTCATGCTCACCATGGCCGTGGTCATCCCGACCACCGGCTTCCTGCTGCGCCGGTTCACCACCCGCGCGCTGTTCCTCACCGCGATCGGATTGTTCATCGCCGGCACCGCGCTGGCCGTGGTCGCCTCCGGGTTCGCCATGATGCTGCTCGCCCGCGTGGTCCAGGCCTGCGGTACCGCGATCATCCTGCCGTTGCTGATGACCACCACCCTGCGACTGGTGCCGGTCGCCCACCGCGGCACCGTCATGGGCCTGAACTCCGTGGTCATCTCCGTGGCCCCGGCCATCGGTCCCACCGTCTCCGGGGCCATCACCCAGGCCCTGGGGTGGCGCTGGGTGTTCGGTCTCATGTTGGTCCTGGCCCTGATCACGCTCGCCCTCGGCCTGGCGTTCATCCGCCTGAGCGACCGGACCGAGAAGGCGCCGCTGGACACGCTCTCGGTCCTGCTCTCCGCCATCGGTTTCGGCGGTCTGGTCTACGGTCTGGCCTCCGCCGAGGGGCTCGCCGACGGAAGCGTCGTCCCGCTCGTGGCCCTGGTGGTCGGTGTGGTCGCCCTGGTGCTGTTCGTCCTGCGCCAGCGCGCCCTGACCCGCACCGGCGGCGAACTGTTGGATCTGCGCCCCTTCGCCGTGCGCAACTTCCGCGTCTCGCTGATCATCGTGACCGTGTGCATGGCGACCATGCTCGGCACCGTCATGGTGCTGCCGATCCACCTCCAGGTCGGCCTGGGGCTGAGCGTGCTCACCACCGGCCTGCTCCTGCTTCCGGGTGGGCTGATCCAAGGCGTGCTCTCACCCGTCATCGGCCGGATCTACGACCGGGTCGGACCGCTGCCCCTGGTCGTCCCCGGCGCCGTCCTGCTCGCCGCCGGACAATGGTGGCTGAGCACCCTGACGGCCCAGACCTCCATCACGGTGGTCGTGGCCATGCACGTGGTGTTCTGCGTCGGTATGGCGATGCTCATGACCCCACTGATGACGCTCGCCCTCGGTTCGCTGCCGCGCAGGCTCTACTCTCACGGCAGCGCGATCATGAACACGTTGCAGCAGCTCGCGGGCGCCGCCGGTGTGGCCGTACTGGTGACGGCCATGTCGATCGGTGCCGCCGCAGCGGGCACGGCCGACGCGGTCGCCGCCCAGGTCCAGGGCACCCAGGACGCGTTCCTCGTCGGCGGCTGCCTGGCCCTGGTGGCCGTGGTCTTCGCCCCCCTGGTGCGGCGCCTGCGAAGCGACCCCGACGCCGAACCCGTCGAGCCCTCCGAAGAACGGAGCGGAACGGACGCGGCGCGCGCCTCGGCCTGAGTCGTTGACCGCGTACCGGGGCCTGCCCTCGGGGTGGCACCACCCCGAGGGCAGGCCGTACGGAGATTCGGACCACGTGGGTGCCGCCGCCGACCTCCGGGGTGCGAGCGGTGGCCGGCGTGACCCTCGCGCCCGTCCCGCTCATCCGGGCACCCCTTCACGCTTCCCGGACCGGTCCCGGGTCGGCCCCTGGTTTACGTCCCCGGACGCACACGAACGGGAAGAACTGGACGCGCAGCCGCGGGTCGTGCAGGAGTTCGTGGAGCCGGCGCAACTCCTCGTCGGTGACACCGAGCGCGCGCAACGGCGGCGCCATCTGCGCCGCGTAGTTGGCGTACAACCGACACCCGGTCGAACCGCCCAGCGCGGTGTGGTGGTACTCCATCGAGTCCACCTCGGTCAGTCCCTCTTCGGTCATGGCCCAGTCGATCCCGCGGCCCCAGGAATAGTCCTGTCCGGCGCTGGGCGCCACCTTCCCGAGCCCGGGGCCCACCACCTTGTCGAAGAGCTCCGCGTCGGCGGTGGTGAGCGCGGCCAACGGCACGGTGAGCGGGTGGGTGAACTCGCCCAACACGAGCCGGCCGCCCGGGGCCAGCGCGCCCACCAGTTCGGTCAGGATCTCTCGACGACGTTCGAGGTGGAGGAGCAGCAGGCGGGCGTGGATCAGGTCGAAGGGACCTTCGTCGGGCAGTCCATCGTTGACGTCGTGCCGGTGCACGTGGGCGCCGGGCGCGTCGAGGTGGGTGGTGTCCAGGTCGACGGCGTGCACCTCACCGGTGGGGCCGACCCGCTCGACCATCCACCGGGCGAGCGAACCGTTGCCCGCGCCCAGGTCCAGGCAGCGCTGTCCCGGCCGGGCGGACACCGCTCCGATGAAGTCCCGGCTCAGCCCGTCGAACATCTCCGACAGGAGGTCGAGCTGCCCCTTGCCCAGGTCGGTGCCGGAATCGAACGCGTAGTCCGTGGTCATCGCTTCCCCTGACGTTCGCGGTTCCGGCGCGCCCCTGTCGGCACCGGATCCGGCCATGGTGCGACCGTGACCTTGCACGCCGCTTGCACGAGGTGAAGGGACCGGTGCGGCGGGTGGCTCAGCCGATGGCGATCCGGGATCGCACGCCCTCCGCCGCGGGCACCCCGAGCCGGTCGAACAGCGTCACCGCCCGCTTCCAGTGGTCGATCGCCGGCTCGTGCTCGGCGAGCAGCTTGTGGGCGTCGCCGATCCCGGCGTGGGCGTTGGCCTCGCAGTAGCGGATCCCGGCGGTCTCGGCGGCCTCCAGCGCGGCGTGGTGCTGGGCCAGACCCTCGTGGGGCCGTCCGTCGTGCCGGTACAGCTCACCGAGGGTGTTGCGGGCGCTGGGTTCGATGAGCCGTTCCTGGTGCTCCAAGGCCACCGCCAGGCATTCCTCCGCGCAGGCGAACGCCTCCGCGCGCATCCCCGCCCGCCAGTACACCAGGGCCAGCGGGTGCACCCAGGCCTGGACGAACCGGTTGCCGGTCTCGCGCGCCAGGGAACGGGCGAGCTCCAAGTGCCGTCGGGAACGGTGATCGTCGCCCAGAGTCCCGTACACCCAACCGGAGACCACCTCGGCGTCGGTGCGTCGCCCCGAGTCGTCCCCTTCGGCCAGGTCCAGGGCCTGGGACAGGTGGGTCAGCGCCTCCTCGTCGCGGCGCAGCATGTGCAGCAAGTGGCCCAGGTAGGTGTGGGCGGCCACCTGCCCGGACCGGCCGTCCGTCCCCAGCCCGGCCGAGCGCTCCTGTGCCCGGTACAGGTGGTCGAACGCCTCGGTGTAGCGGCCCAGGAACACGCACATGACACCGAGCTGGATGAGTTGGAGCGCCGATTCCGGGTCCTGGTCGGTGCGGGTCAGGCAGTCGTAGGAGCGGTGCATGTACGTCGTCGCCCGATCGAGCAGACCCAAGCGTCGGTACACCGATCCCAGGCAGCGGTTGGCGGTCGCCTCCCCGGTCAGATCGCCCAGCCGGCGCGCTGCCTCCAGTGCGGTGCGATGCACCGCGAGCGCCTCGTCGTGGTGGCCGCCCATGCTGAGGTGCCGACGCAGTGATCCGGCCAGGTCGACCGCCTCGCGCAGCGACCCGGTCCGGGCGGCGTAACGGGTGACACGCACCAGATTGGCGCGTTCGACGTCCAGCCAGCCGATCGCCTGGTCGGCTGTGTCGAACCCGCGGACCACCTCGGGCCGGGCCGGAGCCCGTCCCAGGGCAGGCCCGGCCCGGTCGTGCGCGGCACGCGTCGCGCTCGACACGGTGTGCAGATAATGCTCGAACAGATGCTCGGCGGCGGTCCGGCGTTCGGCCCGGGTGTCGTGCTCGCGGCCCAGGTCGAGGGAGTAGGCGCGCAACAGGTCGTGCATCCCGTACCGGCCCGGTCCGGACTCCTCCAGCAGGTGGGCGCGGAGCAGGGAGCGCACCACCGTCCGGGCCCCGGGCAGGTCCGACCCGGTCAGGGCGGCCGCCGCGTACAGGTCGAGGTCGTGGCCGGGATGCTCACCGAGCAGGCGGAAGGCGCGGGCGCTCTCGCACGGCAGCTGCCGGTAGGACCAGGACAGCACCGCTCGGACCGAGGCGCTCTCGTCGCCATCGGCGTCGAGGACGTCCAGGGTGTGCTGTGCGTCGGCGAGTTCCGCCGTCAGCGCCTCGATGCTCCGTCCAGGCCCGGAGTTGACCAGTTCGGCGGCCACCCGCAGCGCCAACGGCAGCCGGGCGCACCGCTCCACCAGTTCGGCGACGGCCGCCCGTTCCTCCTCCACCCGTGTCCCGATCAGGGTGCGCAACAGCTCCACGGCGTCGGCCCGGGGGAGTCGTTCCAGGGCGATGCGCCGCGCGCCCTCGCGCGCCACCAACCCCGACAGGGAGCTGCGGCTGGTGACCAGCACCTGGGCGGTCGATCCTCCCGGCAACAGGGGCCGGACCTGGTCGGCGGTGCGGGCGTTGTCCAACAAGACCAGGATTCGTCGACCGGCGACCAGGGAACGGAAGTGGGCGGCCCGCTCGTCCACCCCGGTGGGGATCGCGGCGGCCTCGACCCCCAATCCGCGCAGGAAGACGGCGAGCGCGTCCTCGGCCGACATCGGCGAACGCGGACCGTAACCGCGCAGGTCCACGTACAGCTGTCCGTCGGGGAACCGGTCCCGGGCCCGGTGGGACCAGCGCGTGGTCAGGGTGGTCTTGCCGACCCCGCCGCTGCCGGAGACCACACAGATCGGGACCGGTGGTCGTTCGGTGAGCAGTCCGTCCAACCGTTCCAGTTCGCTCTCGCGCCCGGTGAAGCCGCGAGCGTCGTGCGGTAGCTGAGCCGGGGGAGTGCGTCCGCCGCCGGGGGAGGCCAGGTCGACGGTGCCCCCGGCCAGGACCTGCTGTTCGACGCGGCGCAACTCCGGACCGGGTTCCTGCCCGAGTTCGGCCAACAGGACCCCACGGGCCTCGTGGTAGGCGGACAGGGCCCGGCCGGGGCGCCCGTCACGCTGGTAGGCGACCATCAGCAGGGCGTGCAGGTGTTCGTGGAGCGGGTTGCGCCGCACCTGTTCGACGAGTTCGCCGAGCACGGCGGAGTGTCGGCCGCGCGCCAGTTCGGCGGTGTACAGCTCTTGGAGGGCGACCAGGCGCCGCTCCGCCAACCGGTGGGTCCGGTCCGCCAGGGGAGGGGCGTCGACCCCCTCGAACGGCGGCCCGTCCCACAGGTCCAGGGCCCGGCGCAGTACTTCGGCGGCCTGGTCGGGCGCCTGCGGGCGCAGGGTGATGCCCTCGTCCAGGAGGGCCTCGAAGTGGTCGACGTCCAGTTCCCCGGGGTGGACCGCGAGCCGGTAGCCGCCGGGTTCGGAGATCAACCGTTCGGGGTCGGGCAGAAGCCGACGCAGCCGGTGCACGTGGATGTGCAGGTTGGACGCGGCCCGCGCGGCGTCCCGTCCATCCCACATCGCCTCGGTCAGGACGTCGGTGGGGACCATGGCACCGGCCCGGCACAGCAGGACCCCGAGCAATACCCGCTGTAGACGCCCTCTGACGGTCGTGGCCCGACCATCGGCGTGGATCCGCATCGGACCGAAGACCTGGAACCGCATGTGCTCGTCCCATGAATGCTCGGGTGCGGGCCCTCGCTCCCATGGAGAGCGAACGCCCTTCTCTCCCCTCCGACGGTAGTCCACCGACGCCCCGGCCCGCAGGTGAACAGGTGCGGGACAATGGTGGAGCGGGAACGAACGCCGCTCCCGCTCCTGGTTCTCGCCCTCGCTCGCCGGCTCGGCCTGGCCGGAGTCGCCACCGGAACCGATCTGGATCCCGAGCTCGGGCTTGGTCTTCCAACCGGCGTTGACGACCTTTCCACCAGGCGCAACAACCCGGACACCCGGATCCAGCCCGGACGAGGGGGACTACGAGGAGTGATCGCATCCGGGGTCGATGTCGCTATGCGGGACGGCGCTGCTGCTCATCGCCATGGCGGCGCTGAGCGGTCGTGCTCACCAGGGCAGGCCGAGCGGTACGTGCGGGAGAACGATGAGGTTCACCGGGCCGAAAAACCCATTGACCGGGTGGCCTCGCCGTGACAGCGTCGCTTCCCATGAGTCCGATCGCGAAGTTCAGCCTGGTCGCCATCGACAGCCGCGACCCCGTCGCCCTGGCCGAGTTCTACGCCTCGATCACCGGATGGCGGATCCAGCCGTGGCAGGACGATGGCTGGATCGAACTCGCGAGTGAGGTCGGAGCCACGATCGCCTTCCAGAAGGCTCCCGGTCACGTGCCACCGCAGTGGCCCGGCGACGCCCATCCCCAGCAGCTCCACCTGGACTTCGACGTCCCCGACCTGGACGAGGGAGAGCGGCGGGTGTTGGGGATCGGGGCCCGCAAGACCGACCTCCAGCCCGCCCCGGACAATTTCCGGGTCTTCCTGGACCCGGCCGGTCACCCCTTCTGTCTGGTCCGCGGGGCCTGACCGAGGTCTGATGTCTGACTTGACGGTCTCCGGGCGAGGACAGTAGGTTTCCCGGAAACGTTTCCAGAACCCCTCCGGAGTCGCGTTCCGACACGGCTGGAAACGTTTCCGATCCCCCTCGGTTCGACTGGAGCCATCATGACGTCCTCGCGAGCGACCCTGATCCAGGTGGCGGAACGGGCAGGGGTCTCCCTGTCCTCCACTTCCCGCGCCCTGCACGGCGGCGGAGCCAGCGCGGCCATGGTCGAACGCGTCCGCGCGGCCGCCGCCGAACTCGGCTACAGCCCGGACGCGATCGGGCGCTCGCTGCGGATGAAGAAGACGTTCCAGGTGGCCTTCGCCGTCGCCGACATCGGCAACCCCGTCTACGTCGAGATGATGGCCGCCATCCATCAGGTACTGGCCCCGCACGGGTACCGCGTGGTCGTGATGTCCACGGGGGACACCACGACCTCCACCACCGAGCTGGTCCGCAGCCTCAGCGGCGGTTTCGTCGACGGGATGATCCTGGTTCCACTGCGCACCGACGACGCCCTCATCCAGGCGTTGCGGGAACAGGAGGTCCCCGTCGTGGTCGTCGGTCGTCCCCTCGGAGAACACGGCCTCGACTCGGTCTCCACCGATTCGACCGACGGCATCGCCCGAGCCGTGAACCACCTGCGCGAACTCGGCCGGCGACGTATCGGTTTCCTCAACGGTCCCCTCGACACCACCCCCGGTCAGGCACGACAGCGCGGCTTCGACGCCGCGCACCAGGGCGGGGCCGTCGAGGTCGCCGAGGACTTCACCGTCGCGGCCGGAGTGGTCGCCGCCCGGCGTCTGCTCGCGGCCGGCGAGACCCAGGGGCGTCCGCTCGACGCGGTGGTGGCCGCCAACGACCTGCTGGCCATCGCCGTCATCCGCGCCGCACGCGAACGCGGACTGACGGTCCCCGGTGACCTGGCCGTCACCGGTATGGACGACACCGAGTTCGGCCGGGTCTTCCAGCCGAGCCTGACCAGCGTCTCCCTCGGTTCGGCCGAGCGGGGACGGGCCGCGGCCGGGATCATGCTGAGCCTGGCCGAGGGCCACCACGAGCGGACACGACAGATCGAGGTCGGGCCCGAGCTCGTCGTTCGGGAGTCCACCGACCCCACCGCCCTACCCGACGACATCGAACCCCTCTCCCTGGACTCACCGTGAGAACCCTGTCCTCCAAGGACCCCACCAAGGGCGGGAGAACCTCCTCGCCCGGCGGCCCGCCCACCGGCCGCCGCACCCCAGGCCACCGGAGACCTCGCCCCGGCGGCATGGCCCGCAACCGCCGTCGTGAGGCGGCCGCGCTGGTCATGCCCTCGCTGCTACCGATCCTGGTGCTCAGTGTCGCCCCGCTGGTGATGGGCGTGGCGTTGGCCTTCACCGACGCCCGCCTGGTGCGCAGTCCCGACTACGAACTGGTCGGGTTCGAGAACTTCACCAAGTTGTTCGATAACGGCTTCTTCTGGGAGTCGTTCCGCATCGGCATGGTCTGGGCGGTCTCGGTCACCCTGCTCCAACTGGTCGCCGCCATGGGCCTGGCCCTGCTGCTGAACTCGGGGCTGAGGCTCCAAGGGCTCACCCGGGTGCTGGCCCTGATCCCGTGGGCGATGCCCCCGGTGGTCGTGGCCATCATGTGGCAGATGATCTACTCGCCCAACGCCGGTCCGCTCAACGCGGTCCTGGACGGTGTGGGCCTTCCGGGCGACATCAACTGGCTCGGAGACTTCACGACGGCCCTGCCCGCCGTCATCGTCGTCGGCGTCTGGGTGGGCATGCCCCAGACCACCGTGACACTGCTCGCCGGACTCCAACAGATCCCCGACGAACTGCACGAGGCCGCCTCCATGGACGGGGCGAGCGCGTGGCGCCGCTTCGTGGACGTGACCCTGCCGAGCCTGCGTCCCATCATCGCCTCGATCACCTCCCTCAACTTCATCTGGAACTTCAACTCGTTCTCGCTGGTCTACGTCCTCACCGAGGGAGGGCCCGGCGGCCGCACCATGCTGCCGATGCTCTTCACCTACCTGGAGGCGTTCAAGAACCGCAACATCGGTTACGCCGCCGCGATGGGCGTGGTGCTCGTGACCGTGGTGGTCCTGCTCCTGGCCCTCTACCTGTGGTCGCAGTTCCGCCAGGACGACAAGGGCAAGGTGAGATGACCGTGCGCTCTCTCGTTCGACCCGCCCAGTACGCGGCCCTGGTCTGCTACATCCTCTTCCTGGGCTTCCCGCTGCTGTGGCTGCTCTCGGCCTCGCTCAAGACCTCCGCCGAACTCAACTCGCTCACCGTGAGCCTGCTGCCCCGCGAATGGCACTTCGACAACTACGTCCAGGCGCTGGCCCGCCAAGGCCTGGTGCGTTCGGCGTGGAACAGCCTGCTCGTCGCCCTCTCCTCCACGGCGCTGGTCATCCTCATCTCCCTGCCCGCCGCCTACGTCCTGGCGCGACTCAAGGGGCTGGTCCGGGCGTCCGGGATCGGCTGGATCCTGATCAGTCAGGTCTTCCCCGTCATCCTCATCATCCTGCCCCTGTTCCTGGTGCTGCGGACCATCGGCCTGACCGACAGCCTCGTCGGCCTGGTCCTGGTGCACACCACCTACACACTGCCGTTCGCGCTGTGGATGCTCCAGGGCTACGTCACCGGAATCCCGGTCGACCTGGAGGAAGCCGGAGCCATGGACGGCGGGGGACGACTGGAAGTCCTGCGCCGGATCGTGCTGCCCCTGCTGCTGCCCGGCCTGGTCGCCACCGCCATGTTCGCCTTCGTCTCCTCCTGGAACGAGTTCTTCTTCGCCCTCGTACTGCTCCAGTCACCGGAGAACTACACCCTGCCCATCACGCTGAAGATGTTCATCGGTGGTGAGGGCAAGGTCGCCTTGGGCCCGCTCGCCGCGGGATCGGTGCTGGCCGCCATCCCGAGCATCGTCTTCTTCTCCCTCCTGCAGAAGAAGCTCACCGGGGGCCTGATGGCCGGCGCGGTCAAGGGTTGAGCCACCCGCCGCACCCGTCCGACCCCCACTACCCCGCTCCCCTTGAGGAAAGGACCCCCCATGAACACCCGAGTCGCGTCCATCGCGGCCATTCCGGCCACGATGTTGCTCCTCACCGCCTGCGGAGGAGGTGACGGGGATGACGGTGGTGCGGTCACGCTGGAATTCCAGTCGCTCTCGGACCAGCCCGCGGCCATCGAGGCCACCGAACAGATCGTCGAGTCCTGGAACCAGGACCACCCCGACGTCCAGGTCGAGATCGTCCCCGCCGGCTGGGACGGTGTCTACGACAAGCTCATCACCCAGTTCAACGGCGGCGCCGCACCGGACATCATCCACTACGAGGCCGCGGGCATTGTGCCCTTCGCGGTCGACGGCTACCTCGCCGACCTGTCGGACCTGATGTCGGACGCCATGCGCGTGGACATCCCCTCCGGGATCCTGGACTCGGTGACCGTCGACGGACAGGTCGTGGCCTACCCGACGGAACTGCAGTCCTACGTGGTCTTCGCCAACCGCGGTCTGCTGGAGGACGCCGGGGTGCGGGTGCCCGAGGGCGAGACCATGACCTGGGAAGAACTACGCGAGATCTCCCAGGCCACCACTTCGGGTGACCAGTACGGCCTGGGCTGGGGCCTGTCGAGTCCGACGGCCGCGTTCATGTCCATGGCACCGGCCTTCGGAGGCACCTTCTTCGACGGTGCGGGATCCGACGCGGGCCTGATCATGGAGGAGGGCGAGATGGCCCTGCCCGAACTGGTCGGGGAGATGGCCCACGACGACGAGTCCGTCCAACCCGTCAGCCTGACCCAGGCCGGCTCCGATGTGCTCGCCTCCTTCTACGCCGAGGACATCGCCATGACCGTCCAAGGGTCGTTCCAGGCCGCCAACATCGAAGCCGACGCGCCCGAGGGCCTCGACTGGGTCGTCCTGCCCCCGCTGGAGGGGCCGGCCGGTCCGTGGCAGGCGGCCAACCCGCAGACCCTCTCGGTCAACGTCGACTCCGAGCACATCGAGGAGTCCGCCGAATTCCTCGAATACTTCGCCTCCACCGACAACCTCGCCGAGCTCAACGAGGCCGACGCCCTCATCCCGGCGACCGAGTCCGCCCGCGAGATCATGGGCACCTCCCTGGCCGAGGAGCCCGGGTGGGAGGCCATCCTCGAGTCCGCCGACCACCTGGAGTCCTCGCCGTTTCTGTTCGTGGACGCCTACCCGCAGTGGAAGGACACCGTCGCCACCCCGGCCTACCAGAGGTTCCTGGCCGAGGAGATCGACGCCGACGAACTGAGGGAGGAACTCCAGACGGGTTGGGACGAGATCACCCAATAGCGATCCCGAGGACGCGCACGGCGTCCACTGACGAAGGGAAGTGACCCGTGGACTGGTTGCAGGACCGGGCGGTGGCCGTCATCACCGGCGCCGCGGTGGGCGACGCCTTGGGCGGCGCCACAGAGGGATGGACACCCGAACAGATCGAGGAACGGCACGGTGGCAGGGTCACCGGGATCGTCGGACCGTGGTACGAGAACTGGCGCGACGCCCGCCCGATCGCGCCCTACCACAAGGGTGATGGACACATCACCGACGACACCCTCATGACCCGGGCGCTGGTCGAGGTGTACGCCAAGCGTCGCGAGCACCTGGACGCCTACGCCATGGCGGAGGACCTCGTGCCGCTGATGATCGGCGAGCCGCGCTGGATCCCCGAACTGGAGTCGACGGCCCTGCTGTTGCAGAGGGTCTTCCTCGCCGAGAAGTGGATCGTGGCCCGGCTGCACTACGGGCACGTCGACCCCCGTGAAGCAGGGGTCGGCAACGTCGTCAACTGCGGGGCGGCCATGTACGTGCCCCCGGTCGGGTTGGCCAACCCGGGTGATCCCCGCGCCGCCTACGCCGAGGCGATCGACCTCACCGGTGCACACCAGTCCAGCTACGGCCGCGAGGCGGCCGGGGTCTTCGCCGCGATGGTCGCCTCGGCCGTCGCACCCGGAGCGACCCTGGACGACGTCGTCGCCACGGCGTTGGAGGTCTCCCACGACGGGACCAGGGCCGCCCTGGAGGCGGTGGTCAAGGCCTTGGGCGGTTTCGGCGACCCGCCCACCGACGACGAGGGCGAACGCGCCCTGGCCCGGCTCGTCCGGAAGACGGTCGCGCCCTTCGATTCGGTGGGACCCGAGTACCGGAACATGTCCATGGACGCGCGCCGGCCCTCGCGGACCAAAGCGATCGAGGAACTTCCGGCCGCACTGGGTCTGCTCCTGGGACACCGCGGCGACTACCGCGGGTCGGTGCTCGCCTCGGTCAACTACGGGCGCGACGCGGACTCGATCGCGGTCATGGCGGGTGCGATCTGCGCCGGGCTCGGTGGGACGCCGGCGGTTCCCTCGGAGTGGGTCGACTCGGTGGAGGTGGCCAGCCGGATGGACATCCGCGCGACCGGCCGCCTCATGGCCGAGGCGGCCACCGACATCCTGCGGACCGACCGTGACCGCGCCCGTGCCCGACTGCGGGTGCTGGACACCCTCGAAACCGGGGGTGGACCCGCGTGAGACTCACCTGGGCGCAACCGGAGGACCTGCTCGCCCACGAACTCGTCCAGTCCGAGGCCGAGGGGCGCGACGTCACCGGCGTCCGCGAGACGTGGACGGCGGCCGGGGGCGACCCGGTCCCCGCCGTGGGCGGGGCCGCGCCCACGGCGGCCGGCCCCGGCCTGCGGGCGCTGGCCCGCGACCTCCTCGACGCACTCGACGACCTGCCCGGCCCCGACCTGCCCGACTCATGGTCGGAGGTCGAGGCGCTGCTGCCCACCGCTCCGGCCCGGGCACCGCTCCCGCACGACCTGCCCGAGCGGGTGCGCGGGGCCTGGGCCGGACGCGCCGCCGGGTGCCTGCTCGGCAAACCGGTGGAGAAGATCCCCCGCCAGGGCATCGAGGAGATCCTGCGCGCCACCGGCCGCTGGCCCCTGGACCGCTGGTTCACCGCCATCGGCCTGCCCGACGACGTCGCCGGGCGGTGGCCCTGGAACCGGCGCAGCGCGGGCACGTCGCTGGAGGAGAACATCGACGGCATGCCCGAGGACGACGACCTCAACCACCCCATGCTCGCCCTCATCCTGATGGAACGGCACGGGCGCGACTTCACCACCGACGACGTGGCCGCGCTGTGGCTCGACCTCATGCCCGCCGGCCGTGTGTTCACCGCCGAACGCGCGGCCTACCGCAACATCCTCGACGCCCGCCCCGTCCCGGAGACCGCGACCCACCACAACCCCTTCCGGGAATGGATCGGGGCCCTCATCCGAATGGACCTGTACGGGTGGACCCACCCCGGCGACGTGCGCGCCGCGGCCCGCCTGGCCTGGACCGACGCTCGACTCAGCCACACCCGCGATGGCGTGTACGGCGCGATGTGGGCGGCGGCGCTGGCCGCGTCCGCCCTGACCCACGACAAGGTCGAGGACGTCCTCGACACCGCCCGTGCCGTCCTGCCCCCGGGCAGCCGCGTCGTCGAGGCGGTCGACCTGGGTCGGGACGCGGCCTCCCATGGCGACGTCCGTTCCGGCCTGGACCGGTTGCACGCGGCCTACGGCGACCTGCACTGGGTGCACGTGCTCAACAACGCCGCCACCATCGCCTACGCCCTGGCCAAGGGCGAGGGCGAGTTCACCCCGAGCGTGTCGATGGCGGTCACCGCCGGTTGGGACACCGACTCGGCCGCGGCCACGGTCGGCGGCGTGGTGGGCGCCCTGCGCGGCTTCGACCGCGTCGGCGCGCAGTGGACCGACCCGTTGGACGGGCGCATCGACACCTCACTGCCCGGCGGGGAACGCCGAATCGACGACCTCGTCGCCCGCACCCTCGCCCTCGTCGAGCCCGATCCGAACTCCCCGAGGACCCCATGACCTACACCTTCGACCCCTTGGTCCCGCGCCCCATCGATCGGCCCACCGAGGTGCCGCTGGAGGGGGACCCGACCTCCGAACGCCTCGCCGAGCTCGACGACGCCAAGATCTTCGCCGCCCCCGACCGGGCCGCAGACCGCCCCGCCTGGCGGGCGCGACTGCACGCCTGGCGCGAGGACGCCCGCACGCGACACCACTACGACGACGCGGCCTACTCGCGCCCCGAGGCGGCCTGGGCGGCCCGCTGCCACACGGTCGCCCAGGTGTGGCTGTGGGACGAACTGCTCTACTCCTTCACCGAACACCGCTTCACCCCCGAGCGGTTCCTGGCCGACGCCCGGGCGCGCTTCGGCGGCCTCGACGCCCTCGTGCTCTGGCACGCCTACCCGGTGATCGGCCTGGACGAGCGCAACCAGTGGGACCACTACCGCCAGGTGCCCGGGCTGGCCGGCCCCGACGGACTGATCGCCACCCTGCACGCGGCGGGGGTGCGCGTGTTCGTCGACTACAACCCCTGGGACGTGGGCACCAGGCGCGGCGCCGACGACGTCACCGAACTCGCCTCGCTCGTGGCCGACCTGGAGGTCGACGGCGTCTTCCTCGACACCCTGAAGAAGGCCGAACCCGAACTGGTGGCCCGGCTGGAAGCGGCCAGGCCCGGGGTGGTGCTGGAAGGGGAGTCCAAACTGTCGGTGGAACGGATCCAGGACCACTCCGCTTCCTGGGCCCAGTTCTTCGCCGACTCTCCCGTGCCCGGTGTGCTGCGCGCGCACTGGTACGAGCGCCGCCACATGCAGCACCACGTGCGGCGCTGGCATCGGGACCACACCGAGGAGCTGCGGTCGGCCTGGCTCAACGGCGTCGGCCTCATGGTCTGGGAGGTGGTCTTCGGCGTGTGGGTGGGCTGGTCGGCGCGTGACGCCACCACCCTGGCCCGCATGGTCGCCGTCCAACGCGCCGCCGGCGACCTGCTGTTGGCGGGGGAGTGGACCCCGCTCACCGCACTGCACCCCGACGCGGAACCGGCCGGGGTGTACGCCTCCCGGTGGGAGCGCGACGGTCTCACTCTGTGGACCCTGGCCAACGTCTCCGGAACCGATCACGACGGTCCGGTGCTGCCGGAGAGCGGTGCCGAGGGCGGGATCGAGGACGGGGCCTTCTTCGACCTCACCGGCGCCGGCCGGCTCGCCGCCGACGGGCACACGCTCGTGCCCGCCCACGGGGTGGCCGCGCTGTTGCACGTGGCTCCGGGGACGGCCGCGCCCGAGTGGCTTCCCGCTCTGTTGGAGGAGCTCGCCCAACGACCGCACACCCCCGACGCGCGCTTTCCGCACCGTCTCGCCCACCGACTCACCCCGCCGGCGCCGCCGTTGGAGCGCACCGGTCCGGGACCGGAATCGGACGCGGTCGTCGTCCCGGCCGGCCCCTACGTGCTGACCGTGCGCCACCGGGGTCGCGAGACCGGCATGTATCAGGGCGCACCCTACGTCGACGAGTGGAAACCGCTTTCCCCGCGTCTGCACGACGCCCGCACCCTCCAACGCGACGGAGAGCTCGACCGGCCCGTCGCGGTGGCCGCCACCGAGGTCACCAACGCCGAGTTCGCCGAGTTCCTGGGCGCCACCGGCCACACCCCGAGCGTGGCGCACCGCTTCCTCGACCACTGGGACGACGGCCGCCCCGACCCGACCGCCGACGAGGAGCCGGTGACCTTCGTCGACCTCGACGACGCCCGCGCCTACTGCGCCTGGCGAGGCGGACGCCTGCCCACCGAGGACGAGTGGCAGCTCGCCGGTGAACAGGGCGGACTGCGCCGAGGCGAACCCGCGGTATGGAACTGGACCGAGAGCGAACACAGCGACGGGCGCACCCGCTTCGTCATGCTCAAGGGCGGCAGCGACCACCACGCCCACGGATCCGACTGGTACGTCGAGGGTGGCCGCCGGGCCCCCGACCACAGCGTCAAACTCCTACTGCCGGGCCTGGGCCAGGCGCGCTCGGCCACGGTCGGCTTCCGCTGTGCCTGGGACCTGCCGCGAAAGGAGGGAGAACCCGCGTGACCGTCTCCCGCGACCCCGACCGCGGAGCCCTGTCCGGGCTGCGCGTCGTCGACGCCTCGACGCTCTTCGCCGGCCCCATGGCCGCCCAACACCTGGGCGACATGGGGGCGCACGTCACCAAGGTCGAACACCCCACCAAACCCGACCCGGCGCGCACCCACGGGGCCGCCGCCGACGGCGTCAACCTGTGGTGGAAGACCCTGGGCCGCAACAAACGGACCGTCACCGCGGACCTGTCCGGGCCCGGCGGGCGCGAGGTGTTCCTCGCCCTGGCCGAGCGGGCCGACGTGGTGATCGAGAACTTCCGTCCCGGCACCCTCGAACGCTGGGACCTGGGCTACGCGGAACTGGCGGCGCGCAACCCCCGCCTGGTGTTGGCCCGGGTGAGCGGGTTCGGGCAGGTCGGCCCCTACCGCACCCGTCCGGGCTTCGGCACCCTGGCCGAGGCCATGAGCGGGTTCGCCGCCATGACCGGCGAACCCGAGGGTCCGCCCACCCTGCCGCCCTTCGGGCTGGCCGACGGCATCGCCTCCCTGGCCACCGCCTACGCCGTCATGGTGGCCCTGTCGGCCCGGGAGCACACCGGCCGCGGCCAGGTCGTGGACACCGCCATCATCGAACCCGTCCTGGCCATGCTGGGACCGCAGATCACCCGTTGGGACCGGCTCGGCACGGTCCAGCCGCGCACCGGCAACCGGTCGGTCAACAACGCCCCGCGCAACACCTACCGCACCCGTGACGGTCGCTGGGTGGCCGTCTCCACCTCCGCCCAGTCGATCGCCGAACGGGTGGTGCGCCTGGTGGGCCGCCCCGACCTGATCGAGGAACCGTGGTTCGCCACCGGGGCCGAACGCGCCCGCCACGCCGACGAGCTCGACGAGGCCGTGGGCTCCTGGATCGCCGAGCACACCCGTGAGGAGGTCGTGGCCGCCTTCGAACGGGCCGAGGCGGCCGTCGCCCCGGTCTACGACGGGGCGGACATCGTCGACGACCCGCAGTTCCAGGCGCTCGGCACCGTCCACCGGATCGAGGACCCCGACCTGGGACCGACCCTGATGCAGGGGCCGCTCTTCCGTCTCTCCGAGCACGACGGCGTCATCGGGTTCACCGGCCGCGCCCACGGCGCCGACACCGACGAGGTCCTGGCCGAACTCGGCTTCTCCGCCGCCCGCGTCGCCGAACTGCGTGAGGAGGGTCAGGTGTGAACCGCACTCGACCCCCGGCCCCACCGCTCACCCTGCTGTACACCCCCGCCGACCGCCCGGACCGGGTGGCCAAGGCCCTGGCCGGAGACGCCGACGTCGTCCTGGTCGACCTGGAGGACGCGGTGGCCCCGGCCCACAAGGGCCGGGCACGGACCGAGGCCGTCCGGCTGCTGTCCCGGGTGAACAGACCGGTGCAGGTGCGCCTCAACCACCCCGACACCCCCTGGCACACCGGCGACGTGGCGGCCCTGGCCGAACTTCCCGCTCATGTGGGAGTGCGGGTGCCCAAGGTCGAGACCCCCGACCAGGTGCGCACCCTGGCCGCGCTGCTGCCCGGACGGGAGTTGCACCTGCTGATCGAGTCGGCGCTGGGGGTGGAACGCGCCTTCGACCTGGCCGGGGCCGCGCCCGCCGTGGCGTCGATCGCCCTCGGCGAGGCGGACCTGCGCTCGGACCTGCGCGTCTCCGACGACACCGGCCTGACCTGGGCCCGAGGTCGTGTGGTGGTCGCCGCCCGCGCCGCGGGGCTGCCGCCGCCGACCATGTCGGCGCATCCGCACGTGCGCGATCCCGAAGGGCTGGCGGCCTCCTGCGCGGTCGGGCGCGACCTGGGTTTTTGCGGCCGTACCGCGATCCATCCGGCCCAGCTGCCCGTCATCCGGGAGGCGTTCCTGCCCACTCAGGGGGAGGTCGACCGGGCTCGCGAGGTCGTCCAGAAGGTCACCGAGGCCGAACTCGCGGGTGTGGGGGCCATCGCCCTGGCCGATGGCACGTTCCTGGACCGGGCGATGCTCGACCAGGCTCGCGCCGTCCTGACCCTGGTCGCGACCGACTGAACACGAACCGCCCCGCTCCCGGATCGGGAACGGGGCGGCCCGGAGATGTCAGCAGCCGGTGCTGCTGGTGATCGTGGTGTTGCCGTAGTAGTAGATCTCCACACCGTTGAGCACGACCTCGACGACCGTGCCGCCGACGCGCTGTTCGTAGTGCAGGTGCGGTCCGGTGGAGCCGCCGGTGCTGCCCACGGTGCCGATCGCGGCGCCGGTGGAGACGCTGTCGCCGACCGCCACCGACTGGGTCTGCAAGTGGGCGTACAGGGTCGTGACGCCGTCGCCGTGGTCGACGATGATGTAACGGCCATAGCTCTCATCGCCCAGGTCGGCGACCGTGGTCACGGTGCCCGAAGCGCTGGAGAGCACGCTCTGCCCTTGGGCGTCGGAGCGTTGGAAGTCGACGGACAGCAGCGGGTTGTGGTTGGTACGGGTGTTGGCGTTCCAGACCTGTCCGCATTCGAAGGGTGTGCGCAGGTTCAGGTCGGCGACGGACAGGTCATCGGCCGAGGCGCCCGCGGGGGCGAGCACGCTCAGGAACAGGGTGGCGGCGGCCGCGGTCGCGATCCGCTTGAGGGTTCGGGGGAGCTTCATCCGGGTCCTTTCTCGCAGAGCGGGGTTGCGAGACCCCACGAGGCGGCTACCCGATCACCGGCCACGAACTCGTCCCTATGTCGGTTGTTTTCGTTGGAGCAGGTCATCACCGAAGAATTTCTTCGACCGCACCCCCGTCCGCCGATGCGGTCTTGTTCCATGGGCGTGGAAACGGAAGGATGCGAAGGCGTTCTTCCCCCTCGACAACACCCACGAGGTCGCCCACGCGGTGGCCCCCGGATCCCGGGTGGTCTACGTCGACAACGACCCCATGGTCCTGGCCCACGCCCGCACGATCCTGGACGCGGAGGGCTCGGGCGAGGTGCACTACGTCGACGCGCTGCCCTCGGGAAGTTTTCTGGCCTTGTGCGACGGCACGTCCACCAGCGAACCGATGATCGAGGCCGCCCGCCGGTGGAACGAGGTCGCCGCGATCCCGTACCACCTGCGCACGCCGAAGGAGATCGAGGGCTTCTTCGAGGGGCTGGGACTCCTGGAACCGGGCGTGGTGTCGGCGAACCTCTGGCGCCCCTGCGACAGCGAGACCGATACGCTCACCGAGGTCGACCAGTACTGCGGGGTGGCCCGCACACCCTGACCCGGCCACCGGGCCGGTCAGCGGACGCGCAGGGCCAGGAACGCGGTGACGGCCGCGGCGACGAGCAGGATCAGAGTCGCCGGGCCGAACGTCATGGCGGCCAGGCCCAGACCGATGTTGGCCCCGATGCCCGGAGCGGTGGCGATCATCCACCACACGCCGCCCATCATCGGGATCGGGGTCAGCAACAGGATCACCAGGCCCCAACGAGGCGCGAGCCGACCGCAGGCCACCGCGCGCACCAGCAGGATCGCCATCGCCACGGTGAGCAGCAGAGCGCCCACCCCGAGGAGGGTCTCGGCCCAGGCGGGGAGGGTGAGCGGGTCGATGGCGTAATCGGCCTCCGGCAAGGGGAAACCCTCGGCGGCGGCGACCTCCTCGGGACGGGTGTAGGTCAGCCACCAAGTGGAGATCGCCGATCCCACCAGCAGCGCGACCGTCTGTAGAACCGGGACCGATCGGGGGCGGTGAGGGGTGTGAGTCGAGGTCTCGTTCATGCCCCCATAGTGGTCGAACCGGGGCCCGGGCCGCGTGAGTGCGCGTACTCAATGCCCTGACAATCTCCGAGACGGTCGCCCGCGATAACGTGAGGCGGTGTTCTCCGACTTCAGTGACATCGAAGCCTTCGTCCGGATCCCCCGAATCTCCGCCGTGTCGGTCGGCCCCCGAGGTCGGGTGGTCGCCGCCGTCTCCGAGCCCGACGAGTCCGGTTCGAGGTTCGCGTCGGCTCTGTGGGAACTCGACCCGGAGGGCTTGACCCCGGCCCGCAGACTCACCTTCTCCGAACGCGGAGAGAGCGCGCCGCGGTTCGCCCCCGACGGTTCGTTGCTGTTCACCTCCGGGCGCCCGGACCCCGAGGGCGGGCAGGGAGACGACATCACGGCGATCTGGCTCCTGCCCGAGCACGGGGAGGCGAGCCCGGTCGCCCGAACCGCCGGAGGTCTGCACGTCGCCGGGGTCGCGGACGACGGTTCGATCCTGGCGACGACGAGTGTGACGGTCGGCGCGGGCCTGGCCGATGACGCCGGTCGCCGTAGCGCGCGCAAGGACGCCGGACAGTCCACCATCTGGCACACCGGCATGCCGGTCCGCCACTGGGACCACGCGCTCGGCGACCTCAGCCCACGCCTGGTGCTCGTCTCCCCGGACGGTGAGATCACCGACCTGACCGAAGACGCCGACACCGTGGCGCTGAACGGTGCCGCGGCCGATCTGTCCGCGGACGGTCGCACCGTCGTGACGACCTGGACCGAACGGGTCCGGGGTGGGCAGACTCGCACCGACATCGTCCTGATCGACACCGTGACCCACAAACGGACCACCCTGCTGGCGGCCGACGACGACCAGGAGTACGGCTCCCCGCTGCTCTCTCCCGACGGCGCCCACTGTGCGGTGACGCGGTGGACGATTTCCACCCCCACCGACACCGGTTACGGCTCCCTGTGGATCCACCCGCTGTCGGACGGCGCACCGGTGAGCGTCGACGTCGGTGACCTCACGATCCGCGAATACGCGTGGCGCCCCGACGGAACCCTCCTGGTCGCCGGTGACCTGCACTCCTCCGGCGCGGTGCTCACCGTGGACCCGCGCACCGCACGGGTGCGGACCCTGGTGGACGGAGCGGTGTTCTCCTCCCTGGCCCCGGCGCCGGACGGTTCCGTGTACGCGCTGCGTTCCGACATCGCCACGCCTCCGCGACCGGTGCGGTCGACGCCGGAGGGTGAATCGCGCGAACTCCCGGCGCCCGGTTCGGTGGCGGCGTTGCCGGGCGATCTGGAACGGGTGTGGACCGAGGTCGACGGTGTGCGCGTCGGTGCGTGGCTGTGCCTGCCGGAAGGCGCTTCCTCGGCCGCTCGGGCTCCGACGATGTTGTGGATCCACGGCGGACCGCACACCTCCTTCAACGCGTGGAGTTGGCGGTGGTGCCCGTGGTTGTCCGTCGCCCGCGGCTACGCCGTGCTGATGCCCGACCCCGCCATGTCCACCGGCTACGGGAACGCCGGTCTGAATCGAGGTTGGCCCAGGCGGCCGGACGTGGTCTATCGAGAGTGCGAGACGCTGCTCGACCAGGTGCTGGAGCGCCCGGAACTGGACGCCTCCCGCACCGCGCTCCTCGGTGCGTCCTTCGGCGGCTTCATGGCCAACTGGATCGCTGGACACACCGATCGCTTCTCGGCGATCGTCACCCACGCCGGGCCGTGGGCGCTGGAGCAGCAGCACCGCACCACCGACGCGGCGGCGAAGAAGATGCGCGTGCACGGCCACGAGGAGGACGATCCCGAGTGGTACCGCGTCAACTCCCCGCACAACGGCGCGGCGCGTGTGAGGACCCCGGTGTTGATCTCGCATGGGGACCGGGACTACCGGGTGCCGATCGGTGAGGCGTTGCGGATGTGGTGGGATCTGGTCTCGGGTTGGGACGGCCCGCCGGAGACGCTGCCGCACCGGTTCCTGCAGATGACCGGCGAGAACCACTGGGTGCTCACCCCGTCCAACATCCGCGTGTGGAACGAGGCGGTGCTCGCGTTCTGCGATCAGCACGTGCTCGGGGCCGACCCGGTCCCCGACGTCCTGCCCTGGTGAACCCCGCGACTTCGCCTTGGCGGTGTCCCTCACCTCGATCGCGCCGTTGTCGCTGATCTAGGGGGTCTTCGGGCTGATCGGCGATTCGGCCCTGGACCCGAGCGGCCCACGAATCCCGGCGCCTCCCCACACCGCCACCAGTAGCAGGATCGCGAGCAGCGGCGCCAGTGCCGTGGCCGCGAAACCCGCGCCGGGCGCCAGGTCGTACAGGGGCACCCACACCACCGCGGCCAGGGCCCCGCCGAAGAACTGGAAGGACAGCGCGAGCGAGGTCGCCCCCGCCCGGTTGTCGGCGGTGCTGGTGGCGGCCACCGAGTTCACCGTCGCCCGCATCGCCGTGACCGACGCCCCCACGGCGATGACCCCCACCGTCATCGCGGCCACCGAAGGCCCCAACGCCGCCGTGACCAGTCCCACGGCCAGCACGGTGTTCGCGATGAGTCCGAGGGTGATCGGTCCGAGCCGGTCGAGCGCGCGTCCGACGAAGTCCGCCAGCAGCAGTCCCGCGATCCCGAAGGAGGAGGCGACCAGTCCGCGCGCCAGGGGCCCCAGGCCGAAGACGTCCTCGGCGCGCAGAGCGGAGAGCACCGTGAGGCCGACGGCCGCCAGGTAGCACAGGAAGGCCAACGCGCAGGCCAGGGCCAACCGTCGATTGAGCAGGGAGCTCCAGCTCGCCCGGCCGGTCGCGCGGCGTCCGGTGACGGATTCGTCGGGTGGAAGCAGGATCAGCGCCATGGCGCACAACGCCGGTGCCACGAAGGACAGACGCCAGTCCACGAACCCGGCCACGCCACTGATCAGTGGGCTGAAGGCCTGGCCCATGGCCTGCCAGGCGGCGAACCACCCCATGGAACGCCCGAGCCTGTCGTGGGGCACGGAGTCGGTGATCGCGGCGATCAACAACGGTGTGGTGAAGGCGTTGGTCGCGCCCTGCAACACCCGGGACGCCAGGAACAGCTCCATGGTGGGGGAGAACGCGCACAGCGCACAAGCCAGCACGAACACGGTGAGGGAGACCTGTATGGTGCGGCGCCGCCCCCATCGTTCGGCGAGTGTGCCCGAGACGAGCATGAGGGCGGCGAAGGGGACCATGTAGGCGGTCACCGCGCTCGCCGCCAGTTCCGGTGTGGAGTCGAGGCCCTGGGCGACCTCGTGGAGGATCGGTGTGACCATGGTGCTGCCATAGGGTCCCAGGGCCCCGCCCACGTACAGGGGCCATACCCGCGTCCGACGCAACGTTGGGCGCCTTCCTGAAGAAGGCGCCCCGGCCGGGGCCGGGGCGCCGATGAGCGGGGGTTCAGACCTCGATGTCGAAGTTCTTCACGAGGTTGTCGAAGGCGGATTCGTCCTTGATCAGCCCCCAGCCGACCATCCAGTCGTAGGTGCGTTGGAACTGGTCCTGCGGGTACGGGGCGGGCTCGACGAAACGCAGACGGTTGAGCGGGAAGTCCTCCGGGGTGAGCTCCTGGATCTCCGGCGGCACCTCTCCGATGAGGTGGTGCAGGTAGGGGCGGGGGTCCTCGTTCAGCTTGTGCACGGCCCGCACCACGGCCCGGTTGACCGCCTCGTAGGTCTCGACGTCCACCTCGGGACCGGCGATCTCGGAGCCGATGTAGAAGGCCTCCGACAGGAGCTTGAACCCCTGCTTTTCCGCGACCGTGATCCAGGGCTCCATCAGGGCCGCCGCGTCCACCCGGCCATCGCGCAGCGCCTCGAAGCGTTGCTGTGGGCCACCCGCGTGCACCACCTTGATCTCCTCACGGGGCAGGAAACCCTCCAGGCTCTGCAACGCCAGGTAGTGCGAACCGTGGTGGAAGTTCACGGCCACGGACTTGCCGGCCAGGTCGGAGGGGTGCACGTCGGGGGAGTCCGGGCGCACCAGGATGGCCTGGCTGCCCACGGCCGCCCGCTTGCTCACCACACGACCGCCGACGGAGGTGTCATCGGCCCGACGGATCTGTCCCCACTCGCAGGCGCGGTAGAGGTCGGCCTCCCCGCTCTCGAAGTTGGACTTGGTGGTGCCGAACGCGCTCACCAGTTCGTGGTCGTCGAGGTAGGAGAGGCCGGCGTCGGCGTAGCCCTTGGGGACGAAGGAGACCTCCACCCCCTCGTCCTCGTAGTAGCCCTCGTCCTTGGCGACGAGTTGGGGCAGGGAGAAGACCAGGGACAGCAGTTCCATGGTGATCTTCTTGGGCATGGTGGTGTCCTTCGTGTCGTGTGCCGATGCCTTCGGCACGTACGTGGGTCCGTAGAGGCGAAAGAGGGTCAAAGGAGATCGGCGACCACACGCCGATGCAGGTCGAAGAGTTCGGGGTCCTCCGGTGTGCGTGGTCGAGGCGCGTCCACGCGGTACTCGTGTACGACCGTCGCCGGTCGCCCGGCCAGGACCAGCACGCGGTCGGCCAGGAAGACGGCCTCCGCCGGGCTGTGGGTGACCAACAGCCCGACGCGGCTCTGGCGCGTCCACAGGTCCTGCAACAGCAGCCGCAGCCTGCGGCCGGTCAGTTCGTCCAGGGCGCTGAACGGCTCGTCCAACAGGACCACCGCGGGGTCGATGGCGAAGGCTCGGGCGACGGCCACCCGTTGTCGCTGGCCTCCCGAGAGGACCGAGGGATACTTGTCGCCGTACTCGGACAGGCCCACGTCCTCCAGCGCCCTGTCGGCCAGTCCCGGGTCCAGCCCGGCCGAGCGCAGGGCGATCTCGACGTTGGCGCGGACGGAGAGCCAGTCCAGGAGCCGGGGCTGTTGGAAGACCACTCCGAGGCGGCCGTCCATGTCGCCGGTCCCGGTGGCCCTCACTTCGCCGGTGTCGGGTCGTTCGAGTCCGGCGACCATGTGCAGCAGGGTGGTCTTTCCCGTTCCCGAGGCCCCCACCAGGGCGACCAGTTCTCCGGGTTCGACCGTCAGCGAGAAGTCCTCGAAGACGTGTTCGGTCCGTTGGTCGCGTACACCGGTGAAGGACTTTCCCACACGGTGCAGTTCCACTGTCGCGCTCATACCGAGGACACCTTTCTCCATCGTCCGGCCCGGTTCTCCAGTCCCTGGAGCAGGCCGTACTCCAACAGGGCCATCACGAGTGCGAACAGGACCGTCCAGGCCAGCACGCCGGCCACGTTCTGGGCGGCGAACTCGCCGTTGATACTGGCGCCCACCCCGCTGGACATACCGAAGATCTCCACGAGGACGATGACCTTCCACGCCAGCGACAGGCCCAACCGGGCGCCTCCGAACAGGGCGGGGGCCAGGGAGGGGAGCCACAGGTTCCGTAGCCGGTCGTAGGTGGAGAAGCGGTAGACGTGCGCCATCTCCAGGAGTTGGGCGTCGGTGGCCCGGGTGCCCTGGTAGATGCTCAGGGTCAGGGCCGGGGCGGAGGAGAGCGCGACCGCCATGACCGGGTTGATCAGGTCCACGCCGAACCAGATCACGCACAGCAGCGCCCACACCAGACCGGGCACGGTCAGACCGATCAGCACCGCCGGCTCGAAGAAGCGTCGGGCCAGGGGCGAACGTCCCATGGCGATGCCGACGAACAGGGCGGCGACGAAGGCCAGGGCGAAACCCAGGGCCACGCGTTGGAAGGTCACTCCCAGGTCGGAGTAGAACCGTGGTTCGCCGAGCAGCCGCACGATCTCCGCGCCGATCTGATCCACCCCCGGCACCAGGACGCTGTCCATGGACAGGGCCATCACCTGCCAGCCGCCCACGAGCAGGACCAGGAAGGACGCTGCGGCGGCCGGTCCCCGCCATCGGAGGGCCCGTGGGTCCGCGCGCCGCCGTGGCGGTGGGCGGTGGGGTCGTTGCCCGGGGTTCTTCCGCTCGGGCGCCTGCGTCTGCACGCTCATCGGTCGGCCCCCAGGTCCACGAAGAGCTCCTGTTCGGGCGGGGAGTCGATGATGCCCAGCTCCACGGCCTTGTCCAACTGGGCCTGGAAGTTGGCGAAGGTGGTCTCGCCCCATTCCAAGGGGTAGGTGTCGAGCAGTCGCTCCGGCAACAGGGCGATGGCGTCCGGTTCGTCCGCACCGATGCCGTAGGACTCGTGCAGCTCGGCCAGCAGTTGCGGTTCGTCGTGGATGTGTCGGTGTACCTCGCGGCGCAGGTCGTCGATCGCCGTGGCGGCTTCCCGGTTCTCCTCCACCCAGGAACGCAGGGCGCCTTGGGCGTTGAGCACCAGGGGTTCGGACTGCCCGCTGCCCTGGCGCCACAGTTCGTCCACGGTGGCGATCTGGCGGGCGCCTTGGGCCACCAGACGGGTGGCGTTGGGTTCGATGGTGACGATCGCCTCGACGTCGCCGCGTTCGAACAGGGCCAGACCGTTCAGTACGGCGCCCTGGTGGATCGTGTGATCGGCCTCGAAGTCGGTCCCGTTCACGGCGGCGGCCAGCTGGGCGGAACGGTAGGCGTCGCTGTTGTTGGGGGGTGTGGCGATGGCCTTGCCCCGAAGGTCCTGCGGGGTTCGGTAGGAACTGTTCTCCGCCACCAGCCACCGCACGTGGTTGTTGAGTCCCGGACTGAACAGCACCACGTCCGCGTCGGCCCCGGCGGAGACGGCCGCGCCGATCGGGCCGAAGCTCGACACGTCCAACGCCCCGGACAGGAGCTTGTTCTGGACGTCTCCGGGCCCGGTGCCGGCGATGTACTCCAGGTCGAGTCCCTCGTCCAGCCCGAAACGTTCCGCGATCGGTCGTAGGACCGCGCTCGCGGTTCCCACCTCGCTGTCCTGGACCTTGGGCCGTTCGAGGGAGCCCGAGCAGGCGCCGAGCAAGGGGGCGGCTCCTAAGACGGCGGCGGAGAGGAATCCGGCACGGATCAGCGAGCGGCGGTTCAGGGTGGGCATGGTGGTCTCCATCGGGCAAGGGACGGACGGGTCGGTGGGGTGGGTGTTCAACCCGTTCCGAGCAGCGAGCGGTGGTCATTGCGGCCCTCGGTCAACCCCCAGGACTTCATCCACGCGTAGCTCTCGTGGAAGCGTTTGGGGGCGAAGGGCCGAGCGTGCGTGTAGCGCATGTACGAGCGGCCGAGTTCCTCCGGGTCGAGTTCCCCTTCGACCTCGCGCACGATGTGGCGGGCCGATTCGTGCCAGGGGAGCTCGTGGATCAGGTCGACGGCCTCGTTCACGGCCACGATGTAGGCGTCGCGGCCCTCCTGTCCCAGGTGCGGGGCGACCACCTGGGAGCCCCGGTAGAAGTAGCTGCCCAGGAGGTGGGCCCCCTCCTTGAGGGCGACGCTGAGGAAGGGCTCCATGAGCATCGCCGCCCGGAAGTCGCCCGAACGCAGCGCTCGCAGTCGCAGGTGGGGTGATCCCACGTGCCGCACGACGATCTCCTGTCGGGCGAGCGTGTTGCCCAGCAGGTGAAGGGCGGTGTAGTGGGAGCCCGTGAACTCGTTGACGGCGACCGGGACGCCGCCCAGGTCGTGCGGCTCGTTGAGCGTGGGATCGAAGCTCACCAGGGCCTGGGCGACGACGGCGGGGCGCAGGTGGTCGATCCTGCCGGAGCGGTGGCCGCGTTCCAGGCGGTCGATGCCGCCCCACTCGCACAGGTTGTAGACGTCCGCGCTCTCCGACTCGAACAGCGCCTCCTTGCGGCGGGCGATGGGGTCGCGCTCGGAGGGGTCGTAGGCGGATTCGTCCGCCCGGGCGAAGTCCACGCGCAGACCGTGCCGGGCGAAGAGGCCGTGCTCGATGGCCACGATCTCCGGAAGGTCGAACACCGGGTGGTTGGGAGAGATCAGCAGCGTGTCGTTCGTGCTCACGAGCGCCTCCGGAACAATCTCTACTTAATCGGTCGAAATAGAAGGTATAAGGCGTGTTCCGCGCCTGTCAACAGTGGATTTCATTTAACGAAAGAGGCTTTCACTTACCGAAAGCGCCTGCTCAGTGGGGTTTCGGCACGCGAAAGCCCCACGTGGGCCGGTCCACGTGGGGCTTGATGTGCGGTGGGTCTCAGCCCTCGATGAGGGCGAGCGATATGGGCAGATCCTGAAGGAGGAGCGCGGCGTCCCGCAGAGCGGTCCCCGCCTGCTCCAGTCGCGGACCCTCCAACCGGGCGGCGGGCCCCTGGACCTCGACCGCGGTCCGGACACGACCGTCGGTGATGACGGGAGCGGCGACGGCCCGTAGACCCGGCGACAGCGGGTCGTCCACGACGGCGAAACCACGGAACTGGGTGGTCAACAGCTCGCTGTGCAGCGCGGCCGCGGCCTTCTCACCTTCGGGAAGGTGCGGCTCCCACTCCCGGGCCACATCCTCCAGCGGACGGTCGCCGAAGGCGAGGATCACCAGCCCCATCGCGGAGCCCCACAGGGGTCGACGCAGTCCGGGCCGGCCGTCATAGCGGAACGGTTCCGGGGAGGGCAGGCTCAGGAGGACGACCGTTTCCCCCGCACGGCGCACCCCCAGACTCGCGGTCTCACCCGTGGCCTCGACCAGACCGCGCAGCGCGTCGGCCGCCTCGGGCAGACCGGCCGAGGACAGGGAACGGCGGGCCAGACGCATCAGCAGCGGACCGGGCAGGAACCGTTCGCTGTCCGGATCCCTGCACAACAGACCCTCCGAACACAGGGTGCGCAACAGTCGGTGCACCGTGCTGATGTTGAGTTCGGTGGTACCGGCCAACTCGGTGAGGCTGAGCCCCCGAGGAGCGTCGACCACCGCGTTGAGGAGGAGTCCGGCGCGTGCCACCGAGCGCACCTCTCCGGCTCGTGGGGCCGCGGACACCGTGGTCCCCTCCTCGGTGCTCATGTTCATGGACCATCCTTGCTCTCGCCCGTGCCGCGACATGCCCATCCCGGATCGTGTGCGCGTTCCTCCGACCGGGGATGAGGTCTTTCGAGGGTACGGCAGCCTCCACACCGTCGCTCATGACCGGGCACGCCCGCGTCGGGTGCCGGTGTCGGCGACGCATGACCTATCCGGAGCGGGCGCGGGGGGAACGCTGGGAGGTTCACGCCACGAGACTGATTCATGCTGAACCAGTGGTGAATAGAGGAATTCGAGTCCCGGTGGCGCGGGCGACAGGTGTCTCGACCACGGCGCCGCTCCGTGAAAACCGGTGGCTCCGGGCCAGGGCCCGGGGTTAACGTGCCGGCATGGACGAGAGCGAGAACGTGTGGGACGCCGAGGCCGCGGCCGACTACGACACCCCCGATGAGGGCATGTTCGCCCCCGAGGTACTCGGCCCGGCCGTGGACCGACTGGCCGAACTCGACCTCATGGCGCACATCGCCGGCTTCGCCCTCGAATCCCGTCACGCGGACTGGCGTGGCGGCGCCTTCGTCGCAGAGTCCCCTTCCCACGTGTCCGTCTATCGCTTGCCCACCGCACGATGAACACCATGATCGCGCACGTGGGGATTGCGCTCGGTGCCCCGGGGACCGCGTCCGGTCCCGTCCTCGAACCCGGGCCGGGTTCGAGGACGGTCAACGCTCACAGGTCCCAGGTGGTCCCGTAGCGCAGGGTCAGTTCCCGCACGTCCTCGGCGGACAGGACCGAGAACTCCCGGCCCTGAAGCGCCACCACGATGCGCGAGGCCTCCTCCAGCTCCACGGCCCCCTCCAGGGCGCCGGCCGCGTCGTCGGCCGCCACCAACGAACCGTGGTTGGCCAACAACGCGGCGCGGAACCGACCGGGCAACCCGGCCACGTTCTCGGCCAACCGGTCACTGCCCGGTGCGGCGTAGGGGACCAGGGGGGCCTGACCGACCCGCATCACCAGGTAGGGGGTGATCGGCGGCAGGGCCGAGGTCGTCGACCAGGCGGGCAGGCAGGAGGCCGCGGTGGTGTGCGGTGAGTGCAGGTGCAGCACCGCCCCCGATCCCTGGACCCTGTCGTACATCGCCAGGTGCAGGGGGAACTCCTTGGAGGGCGATGGCCCCTCCAGGTGCCTCCCGCGTTCGTCCAGCACGGACAGCCCGCTCGGCCCCAGGTCGCCGAGGGAGACCCCGGTGGGGCTCATCAGGATCCGGTCGCCGACGCGCACCGACACGTTCCCCGACGACCCCGGGCTCAGCCCCGATTCGACGGCGCGTCGGCCCACCGCGCACAGTTCCTCGGCGGCCTCCTCTGAACGAAGCTTCACCGTCCCGCCTTCCACGCGCGTACGAAAAGGTCCTCGGCACCGAAGTTGCCGGACTTGAGCATCAGGTGCAGGACGTCGTCGCCCCGTTCGGCGAGCATCCACGCCACACCGGGATCCACCTCCGGACCCAACGCCAGCGGGCCCACACCCAGGCTTCGCACCACGGCGCCGCTGGTTTCACCGCCCGCGACGAGAAGGGAACGCACCCCCGCCCCGACCAGCCGCTTCGCGACCAGGGCCAGGGCCTCCTCCATCAACGGGGCGTCCGCGGTGTCCACGACGTGCTCGGGCGCGGCGGTCGCGTAGACCACGAACGGCGCCGAACCACCCTCCAGGGCCCGGCCCACGATCCGAGAGACCTCTCCGTCGAAGTCGGCGCGCAGCTCGGAGGGGAGGAGTCGGTGACCGTCACCGTGGGCGAGCGCGTGGCGCACCTGCCCCTGGGTGGCCCGGGAGGCGCTGCCGGAGAGCACCACGCGCGGCCCGTCGGGCAGGCTGATGGCGCGTGGACCCGAGGTCCGGGGGCCACGCAGCCCCGCGGCAAGGGCGCTTCCCCCGGTGAGCACGCTCAGGTGTTCGCTCGCTCGGGCCAGGGTGTCCAGGTCGGCCTCGTTCAGGGCGTCGACCACCACGAACCGGGCGCCCGCCGCCCGGGCCTGTTCCAGGGCGGTGCGCACCGCGTCGACCCCCCGGTCCACCACGGGCCAGGGCACGAGCGCGACCTCATCGCTTCCCCCGCTCACCTGTGGGGCCAGGAGCCGCGGCAGGCTGGAGTCGGTCATGGGGGTCAACGGGTGGTGGCGCATCGGTGACTCGTCGAGGGGGTCGTCGCCCACGAAGAGGTGACCGCGGTAGACGGTGCGCCCGTTGGCGGGGAACGCCGGGGCGACCACCGTCAACGGTTCGTCGAGCGCGTCGAGCACCGCCTCGCAGACGGGGCCGATGTTGCCCCGCGGGGTCGAGTCGAAGGTGGAGCAGTACTTGACGTAGAACCGTTCGCAACCGGCACGCCGCAGCGCGGCCAACGCGTCCAGGGAGACCTTGACGGCCTCGTCCACGGGTACGGTGCGCGACTTCAGCGCCACCACCACAGCGTCGGTCCCGTCGGGGACGGGGATCGTCCCGACGGTGCCCTCGTCGCCCAGGACGACGGTGGTGCGGAAACCGGCCGTCGTGAGAGTGATCGCGATGTCGGTCGCTCCGGTGAGATCGTCGGCGATCACGCCGAGGGTAGCCATGGGGTCCTCCTGTGGTCGGTTCTTACAGTGGTGACGACCGCTCCCGTGCCGCGCGGCACGGTGGCCCGGGCGGGGAGCGGTCGAAGGGGAGGGCGGATCAGACGACGCCGAGCGCGATCATGGCGTAGAGCACGGCGAACCCGGTCACACCCGAGATCAGCGAGGCGATCCCGATGGAACGGATGCCCTGGCCCACCGTCATGTTGGACAGGGTGGTGGTGACCCAAAAGCCCGAGGAGTTCGCGTGCTTCATGATCTGCGCACCGGTCGCGCAGGCCAGGTAGACCACGAGGGGCGACAGGTCCAAAGAGGGGATCAGGGGCTGCATGATGGCCGCGGAGGTCATCACACCGAGGATGTTGGAACCGGTGATCGAGCACACGGCGGCGGCCACCAGGAACGGGATGATGATCGGTGACAGGCCGGTGCTCTCGATGGTCCCGGCCACGCTCTCGGCCACACCGGTCTCCCGGATGATGGTGGCCAGCGCGCCGCCCACACCGGTCAGGGCCAGGGGCATCGCGGCGATGCGCAGCCCGGACTCGAACAGGTCGTTCAGGGTCTCCTTGTCACGCCAGCGGCCGCGGAACAGCGGCAGGGCCAGCAGGCAGGCCAGGAACAGGGCCAGGGTCGGCTCACCGAGGAACAGCACCAGGCCGGTGATCCAGGAGCCCTCGGGCAGGACCGGGGCGGTCAACGAGGCGAAGACGATGAGGACGATGGGGGCCAGGATCGGCACCAGGGAGCCGAACAGACCCACCCGGGGAGTGTCGGTCCCCTCGCTCGCGGCGGCGTCCGAGCCACCGCCGCCGGCGGAACCGCCGGCGTTCACCAGGTGTTCGACGAACTCGGGCTTGGGCGCCACGTGGGTCTTGATCCTGGAAAGGTAGAGGGTTGCGGCCAGCACACCGGGAACGCCCACCATGAGTCCGTAGAGGATGGCCTCGCCCATGGGTACCCCCAGCAGGGAGGCGGACGCGAGGGGGCCGGGGCCGGGAGGCACCACCGAGGTCATGACGTAGGCGCCGAGGTAGAGGATCGGCCCCAGCCTCATCATCGAGATGCCCGTGCGGTAGGCCAGCGCGGACACGATCGGGATCAACATGACCACCGCGGTGTCGGCGATGAGCGGGATGCCCAGGACGGTCGAGGCCAGGGCGATGGCCCAGGGGACGCGCTTCTCGGCGAACATGCGCAGCGCGGTATCGGTGATCTTCATGGCGGCGCCGCTCAGTTCGAGCATCTTGCCGAGCACACAGCCGAAGATGACCAGTAGACCGACGCTGGCCAGGGTGCTGCCGAAGCCCTCCTTGACCAGTTCGATGGTGGCCGCACCGCCCATGCCCAGGACGAGTCCGAGCGCCACGACCACGATGAACAGCGTGGCCACGGGATGGACCTTGAACCGTGCGATGAGCAGGATCAGGACGATGATGGCGGCCAGGAACGCCAGGAGGGTGGAGAGGTCGGACATGTCATCGGTTCCGATCGCTGATGCGGGTGCGGGCGTGGCGCCACGCGTGCAGGAGGGTGGTGTCGGGGTCGGCGAGGTCGTCGATCCCGATCAGGGCGCCGGAGGGGACGTCGCGGGCCAGGGTGGCGTGCGCCGCCAGGTACAGCGGGGCCACGTCCTGGGGGGCGTGCGCGGTGTCCAGCAGGACCGCGGCCACACCCTCGACCTCGTGGTGGTGCCCGCCCATGTCGAGTCGGGTGCCCGCCCGCAGGGCCTCCCGGGCGCGCCCGGCCAGGACCGCGTGCGGGGCGGGGTGGCGACGACCGGCCGCACGGTGGTGGTCGACCGCGTCCAGCAGGCTCAGCGGCGTCTCGACCCCCATGAAGTGGTAGGGCAGGTACATGCAGGCGTAACGCCCAGAACGGGAGACGACGTGCCCCTTCTGGGCGAGCAGTTCCCAGGTGACGGGGTCCCCGGTGCGGACGATGACGAAGACCCCACCGGCGAAGGACGCCTCCTCGGGCAGGCGCAGCACGCTGAAGACGTCCACCACGCCGTCGGCGGTGAGGATGCCCCCGTCCTCTTCGCGGGAGTAGACGTCGGCCAGTTCGGCGACACGGGCGACGGGGTAGTGGAGTGACTCCACGTCCGGCACCAGGCCGGTGTGGCCGGCCACGACCGCCATCTCGCAGTAGTCGGCGGCGGCCGAACGCTTGAGGTCGGCCACGGCGCGGGCGCGCGCGGCCAGGGTCGCCCGAACGTCCTCGCCCAGGGTCGACAGGTCGGCCAGTTCGGGGGCCTCGATCTCCTGGTCGAGTTGGCGCACCCGCCCGGTGGCGGGGTCGAAAACCAGGTCGTACTCGCCGGACTTGCCGATCGCCACGACGTCGAGCCCGAGCCGTAGGGCGCGCTCGTACCACTCGATGAGGTTGGCCGGCTGGTCGCCGATGCCGGGGGTGTACACCACGTCGTGTTCGCGGGCGAGGTCGGCCAGGGCGATGCCCGCGACGGAGTCGACCTCCTTGGAGACCATGACCACGTGGCGTCCGGTCTCGATGGCCCCGCGTGCGGCCTCGGTGCCCACTCGCGGGTTACCGGTGGCCTCGACGAGCACGTCGTGATCGGCCCGGGCGAGCAGGGCGACGTCGGCGACGACCGCGATCCGGTCCGGGGCCAGGGCGGCGACCTCTTCGGGGGTGGCGCACACCCGCAGGTCGGAGCGGTCATAGCCCAGCTCCACGCACAGGTCGATGGTCCCGGTGGTGTCGAGGTCGCACAGGATCGCGGGGCGCAGCCGTTCGATGCGCGTGGTCTGTGCCAGCAGCGTGCGCGCGAACCCGCCCCGTGCTCCGGTGAGCGCGTACCGCACGGGGGAGGGCGGCGGGGAGGTGGCGTCGGTGCCTTCCATGGTTCTCCTTCTCTCACCTCACGAGTGGCACGTGGTGCGCCGGGGTCGCGAAGGCAATGAGCAGAGTTTTAACACTAACGGAACATATGAGTCAATAATAATCACAGGTGGGATCATCTGGGAACTATCGGTACCATGATGGGTGTGAACAGACCCGAAGGAGGACGATGATCCCGGCGCAACGGCGTGACCTGCTCCTACGTGAGCTGCGCGGCACGGGCGTGCTGAGCGTCAGAGAGCTGTGCGAGATCCTCGACGTCTCACACATGACGGTGCGCCGCGACATCATGACGCTGGAGGAGGAGGGCAAGGTCCGCTCGGTCCCCGGCGGGGTCGAACTGGCCTCACAGGTGCGCTCCGAACCCTCCTACCGGGACAAGTCCCGGGTGGACCTGGCGGAGAAGCGGGCCATGGCGCACGCGGCGGCGGAACTCGTGGGGCAGGGCCAGACCGTCTACCTGGACGCGGGCACCACCCTGGGTCAGCTCGTGCCGCTGTTGTGGCACGTCACCGGACTGACCGTCATCACCAACGACCTCACCACCGCGGCCTCCCTCACCGACCACCCCGACGTGACCCTGTACCTGGTCGGGGGTCAGATCGACCGCGAGAACCGGTCCTCGATCGGTGACATCGCCGCCGACATGGTCGCCGAGTTCAACATCGACGTCGCCTTCGTCTCGACGAGCTCATGGGACCTCCACCGTGGCTCGACCACCCCCTCCCGCTCGAAGGTGGCGGTCAAACGCGCGGCCATGGCCGCGGCCTCGTCCTCGGTCCTGGTGGCGGGCGCCGACAAGTACGGCGCCTTCGGCACGTTCAAGGTCGCACCGCTCACCGGGTTCACCTCGGTGATCACCGACGACCGTCTTCCGGACGCCTCGGCGCGGGCGGTCCGCGAACTCGGTGTCCCCCTGGAGATCGTCACGCCCCGGCGCGAAACCGGAGGTGACGAGACCGACTCGGAGGAGGCCTCCACCGCCTCGGCCTGAGGAAGGCCGTCCCGCTCGGACCCACCTCGTTCCGCGCGCCCCGCCGGACGCGACATGGACAGCTACCTCACGTGTCGCTACGGTTCCGGCACCTGCGGTCAGACGAAGTACCGGGCCTGAAGGCGGAACAGTTCGGCGTAGAGTCCGTCGGCCCGGCTCAACGTGTCGTGGGTGCCGGTTTCGACGACCCTGCCGCCGTCCAGGACCACGATGAGATCGGCCGCCCGAGCGGTCGTGAAGCGGTGCGTGACGAGGACGGTCACGCCACCTTCTTGGCGACTCAGGTCGGTGTACTGCTGGAACAGCCATTCCTCGGCCCGGGCGTCGAGGCTGGCGGTGGGTTCGTCCAGGACGCGCAGTAGTGGAGCTTGGCGCATCGCCGCCCGGGCGTTGGCGACCGTCTGCCACTGGCCGCCGGACAGTCCCTTGCCGTCCCACGATTTTCGCCCGAGCCGTGTGTCCAGGCCCTCGGGCAGCGAAGCGAGGAGTTTGTCACCGCCGGCCGTCCGCAGCGCCGCCATGATCCGTTCGGGGTCTTCGCGTTGGTCGAGCCGGCCCAGCCCGATCGAGTCCCGCAGGGACATCTCGATGTGCACCGGGTCCTGGAAGGCCGCCGTGATCCGGGCGCTCCACTCCTCCGGGGCGAACCGCGCGAGATCGGTTCCGTCCACCAGGACGCGTCCTTCATCGGGCCGGTAGAGACCGCTGAGCATCTTGACGAACGTCGACTTGCCCGCGCCGTTCTCGCCGACCAGGGCCACCACGGCGCCGGCCGGGAGTTCGAGGTCGATGTCGCTCAGGGCGGGCCGATCGCGATTCCAGTACTGGAAGCCGAGCCCTTCCACCTTGATGCCGCGATCGAGCCGGGCGGGCACTGTCACCGGCGTGGTCGGTACGAGGGCCGCCCGCTCCGCGGAGCCGTCCTCCACCACGTCGAGGAACGCCCGGGTCGCCCGGAGCGACTCCAGCGTCCAGAAAGACAGGTTCAGCAAGCTCTGCACCTGGCCGGTGATCTGGCTGCTGACGGCGACGGCCGCGACGATGAGGCCGAGCGGGGCTTCGCCGGCCAGACCGGCCCGCACCATCAGGACGACGCCGACCGCGTACGCCAGTACGAAGAGCAGCCAGGCCAGCGCGACCGGTACTCGGGCCATCCGATCGGCCCGGGCGATGCCCTGACCCCCGGAGTCCCACTCTTCTCGGTGTCTGCGCCGCAGTTCGCCCGCCAGCCCGAAGAGGCGGGTCTCGCGACCCGGGGCGGCGGTTGTGGCGAGGGTGAACAGATGACCGGCCAGCCGGGTCCGGGGCGTGGCACGCTCCACGGCTCGCCCGCGTTTCTTGTCCGCCGCTCGGGTGGCCAGCACCGCGGGGATGGCGAAAAGCGGCAGTACGGCCAGGACGGGAACGACCGAGGCCATCAGGACGGCCGAGACGATCAGGGCCAGCGCTGCCCCGGCCAGCCACATCAGCCGGTCGAAGCCCGGACCGATCTCGCCCCGGGCACCGCGGACCATCGCGGCCTTGTCGGAGCGGCTCGAACGCTCGTGGACCTCCACCGTCGGCGTCGTGCCGACCACGTCGATGAACCGACGCTCGACCTCGTTCTGGATCTCCTCCTGCAAACGGAGACGGGTGAAGTAGCCCGCGATGAAGGTGCCCTGGGTGAGCATGACGAAGACCGCCACACACAGCGCGAGTACCACCAGGCCGCTGGTCGAATTCCCGCTCGCCATCTGGCTGAACAGTCCGATCGCCACCGCGATACCGATCCCGGTGGCCTGTTCGAGAATCGCCACCGCCACCACGATCAGGGAACGGAACCGGTCGATACGGGGTCCGGTCGTGAGGGCGAAACGTAGGGCGCCGATCACGACGTTGCCTCCTCGAAACGCTTCGCTTGCAGGCGGAACAGCTCGGCGTACCGGCCGTCGGCGCTGATCAGATCCTCGTGTGCGCCGTCCTCGACGATCCGGCCCTGATCGAGCACGATCACCCGTTCCGCCTTACGCACGGTCGCGAACCGATGGGAGATCGCGACGGTGGTGGCTCCTGCCGTGAGCTCGTGGAACGTGTCGTAGAGCTGAGCCTCGGCGCGAGCGTCGAGGCTCGCGGCCGGCTCGTCCATGATCAGGAGCCGTGCGCCGTGCCGCAGGCCGAACAGCGCTCGGGCGATGGCGATGCGTTGCCACTCACCGCCCGACGCGTCGACCCCGCCCGTGTACCCACTGGACATCACCGTGTCCCAGCCTTTCGGAAGTCCTTCGATGAACTTCGACAACCCGGCCTGCCGCGCCACGGCGCGCAGGCCCTCCTCGTCGTCCGCATGAGCCAGGGAACCGAAGGCGATGTTGTCCCGCACGGTCAGCTCATAGCGACCGAAGTCCTGGAAGACGGCGACCACCTGACGCTGCCAGCTCCTGCGGTCGGGGTCCTGGACCGGGGTCCCACCGACGCGCACGGAGCCCCCGCTCGGAGCGTCCAGGCCGGCGAGAAGCCGGGCCAGCGTCGTCTTGCCGGCCCCGTTGAGTCCGACGATGGCGAGTGACTGACCAGCGGGGATTTCCAGGTCGATGCCGTGCAGCACATCATCCGCGGCGCCGCCGTAGCGGAAGCGCAGACCCTCACAGGAGACGGTCGAGACCGGCACGGTCCAGGGACCGGGGTCCGGCTCGTCCGGCGGCACCACGACCGGAAAGGCGAACGCCTCGGCGGCCGCCTTCGCCCCGAAGCTGGTGCGGAGGTCGTCCTCGTCCGAACGGAGCACCTGGAGAAGAGCCCGGAGGGCGAGGCCACCGAGCGCCAGATCGCCCACCGTCGTGCCTCCGGTGGCCGCCCGGTACGCCAGGTAGTAGAAGACCGAGGCGACCGTGACGCCGGTGACCACGACGAACACGACGACGAACAAGCGATGCTCACGCCGCCGCCGCCAGACCTCCGTCATGTTCACGCGCCACTCCGAGTGGTAGGCGTCGCGGAAGAAGGCCGTGAGGCCGAAGAGCCGCACTTCCCGGGCCGTTCCCGGCGTTGTGGGTACGTCCCGCAGGTAGGACGTACGACGGAGCTTCTTCGTCTGGTTCACGGTCTCGATGACGGCGATCCGGTAGTTCCGGACCAGTCGGAAGTGGAGCACGACGAAGATGGCGAAGACGATGAGCCCCAGCCCCCAGGTGATCTGGGTGAGCAGAGCCGCGGAGCCGACGCCGGTCACCCACAACGAGGCCTTGGTCGAGAAGCCGAAGACCGCTTCGCCGGGAGGCATGTCGATGGTTCCGTTGCCCCGTGCCCGCCCGATCCGGTCCTGGTAGGCCGGATTCTCGAGGTGGCCGACGGTCGTCGGCTCCGAGGCGGCCATCATCACGCGCTCGCCCAGCCGACCGGTGACCCGGCGGCCGAGGGCCCGACCCAGAGCCGTCCGTGCCGACTCGGTGATATGGGTGAGGAAGAACAGCGCGACGATGAGGGCGACCCAGCGGTAGCACTCCTGCGCCGCGGGGGTGCCGATCCCTTGGCCGATGGCGGAGGTGAGACCGTCCACCAGCCCGCCGATTCCGATGGTGATACCCACCGGGGCCGCTCCGGCGAGGACGGCCGTCACCGTGGTCAGGGTGGCCATGCCCGGTGCCACGGAGAAGGAATACCGGACCAGGGCGGGGATCACCCACCGTGTCGCCGGGGGCGGCAGGAGGCTCGTATCCGCGCTCACGCCTGCTCTTCCTCGTCGAGGTGACGGGCGACCGTGCCCCGGACCCGGGCGTTCGACATCTCTCCTCCTGGGCGACTGCGGATACTTCTTTCATGGCCGCCCCCGGGAAAGTCCTGATCCGCGAGCGATGGAAATCCTGTCGCCGGCCCTACGGGCTCTTCGCGTTTCTCGTCCGAATTCGGGAAAGCCGTGGTGGCCCCCTCCGGGGTCTCGGCCCGGCCCGGGGAGGAGCACATTACGGGGGAACCGTTGGGGAAGCGATGGGTTTTCCAGCGACCGGGTCAGTCTCATCGGGCTGCTGGAACCACTCCCTCGCTTCCGATTCCGTTCTCTGCTTCCATTGCGCAGATCGTGAGACAAGCCGATCTGGTCGTTCCTGGTGGCCTGTTCGGCGGTGAGCCCCGGTTGGCGCCGGCCACCATCCGCGCCCGACCTCCGCGCGTGGTCACGTGCGGTCATGTCCCTGAGTACGGGCCTTCGTGTCCGCGTGTTCGCCGAGCACACGCCGGAGCGGGCGATTTTCCTATCTATTCGGTAGGTTGTTTTCTACACTGGTGTCACGGGCGCGGGTCAGCGCCCGTGACACCCACCGTCCACGCATCACTTCGGGAATCGAGGGGACCATGTCCAGGGTCAAACTCCGGCTACGTGGCCAGGAGGACGACGTCGAGCGTCTGTTGGAGACCCTGCGGTCCGATGAGGCCGTCCGGCTCGACGAGAAGGTGCCGGAGCCGCAATCCGGTGGCTACGTGGTCGTCCACGCGGTGGCCTCCACCGACGACGAGTAGGACCGCCACGCGCGGGAACCGGCCGCCGTGCGGAGGGCGCCGTTACTCGGCCCGCCGCACGCTCAGAGGCCCCGACCCGGATCGGGCCGGGGCTCCACCCGGTCAGATCCTCGGCAGCAGGGTGGCCAGCAGGACCACGCCGACCGAGGTCACCAGGCTCGTCATCGCCATGGTCCGGGCCAGGCGCGGCCTGGTGCGGGTGGTCGCGCCGTGCAGCGTCGCCGCGACCATCACCACGCAGAACAGCACCAACTTCGCCGCCAGCACCCGGCCGTATCCGGGTTCGAGCAGGGAGGCCCAGGTCACCCCGGCCCCCCAGGCCAGGGCGATCCCCGTGCCCAGTTGGACCGGCAGGAAGAACCCCGCCGTGAGGGACCCGAAGCGTTTACCGATCGCCCTGAGCACCGTGGATCGATGTTCGCCTTCCAGGGTCCGTCGGGCCAGGGGCATGACCACCAGGGACACGGTGAGCTGTCCGCCCACCCACAACATGGCCGAGAGCACGTGTAGAAAACGCACCCCTGCCCAGACCGCTTCCTCCATCAGGGTTCCTCCACCTCGAAGTGTCCGTGGGCGCCGCCCTCGGCGTGGCGCAGGTCGTGATCGACGAAGGGGTAGTGCCCCGCCTCGGGGAAGGTCGTCTCGACGAAACCACCCTGGGCCGTCCCCAGATCGAGTGTCTGGGAGCCACCGTCGTCCTCGGGGCGCAGCAGGTAGGCGCCCTCCTTGTAGACGGTGTCGAAGCGCGACCCGACCACGTGGAAGGAGGTGCCGCCCACCGGACCGGCGGTCACCACCCACACCCGCACACGTTCGTCGACCCGCGCCGCCAACGGCGCGTGGTCGTAGCCCATGGCGGCACCGTTGAACATCCACCCCTGTGGCAGCCCGGCATGGATGCGCGCGGTCTGCTCGGCGTCACCGGGCTCACCCGGGTACAGCTCGCCCTGGACCAGCACGTACTCGCGGTCGACCTCGGCCAGGTCGGGCGGATCGATGATCACCGCCCCGTACATGCCGTTGGCCAGGTGGTGGCTCATCGGTGCGGTCGAGCAGTGGTACAGCCACGCTCCGGCCTTGTCGGCGGTGAACCGGTAGGTGAGTTCCTCGCCCGGGGCGATGGTGCGCATGGGTTCGTCCGGGGCCAGCGACCCGGCGTGGAAGTCGATGCTGTGCCCGATCGTGCCGTCGTTGATCAGGGTGACGTCGAAGACGTCACCGACCCGGCCTCGTAGGACGGGCCCGGGCGCCGTGTCGCCGAAGGTCCACACCGGTCGTCGAACACCGGGCGCAACCTCCTGTTCGGACTCGCTCACCCGGATCTCGACCTCGTGCTCGTCGGTGTCGGGGGCCGGGTCCAGTTCGGCGTCGACGGGCTCCCAGCCCCGGGTGAACTCCCCGGACAGGTCGAGCCGCTCCCCGGTGAGCCCGGCGGAGTCCGTGCCGTGTTCCCCGTGCCCGGCGTCCTCGCCGTGTTCGGCGAGGGGAAGGTCGTCGCCGGTGGTGGTCACGGTCATCTCCATGCCCGAGGCGCGGTGTCCCATCACCGAGCACCACCCTCGCAACGGACCGTCCACCACCCCCACCTCCAGGGTGGCGCTCTCCCCGGGCGCGAGCACGGGGGTGCGCGTTCCGTTCTCCATGCGCAGGTCGTGCGGTTGGGCGTCCTCGTTGGTCACCTCCAACACGAGTGCGTCGCCGGGGTCGACGGTGACGGTGCCCGGTTCGACCACCATGTCCCCGAGCGCCACGTCCACGGTGCTCGTCCGACCGGTGGGGGTGACGGCGGATTCCTCGTCGGTGGGAACACCGAGGGCGAACACCAACGCCAGCGCGGTCAGCGCGGCGCCCAGCCCGGTCCCCACCAGCCCGGGGGAGGCGGTCACCTCCCAGGCGCGCAGGACGGCCACCGCGGCGAGCAGCACGAAGGTCGCGGCGGACGCGAGCACCAGCGCCCACGCCGCGGTGCCCCACGGGTCCGGGGCCAGGGTCAGCGGTAGACCGAGGTTGAGCGTGGCCAGGCGGACCGGCCACCCTCGGCCCAACAGGGCGGTATTGGCCTTGACCGCTCGGGGGCCGCCGCCCAACACCACCGGAAGCAGGTAGGTCAGGGACCCCAAGAGGACCTGGCCGGTGAAGCCCACCAGGAACAACGGCAGCAGCGGTTGCAGGACGGCGTGGACCTCGTGCGGGGCGTGTACGGCCAAGGTGTGGACGTCCACCACCAGCGCGGCGAGCAACCAGACCAGGGACGCGGCGACCGACCAGGCCGCGGCCCCCGTCGGTCGTTTGCGCAGCCCGGTGCGTACCAGGGGTACCAGGCAGACCAGGACCCCGGCCGCGTACACCACGATCCCGGCCAGAGCCACCCATCGCATACCGGTGGCGAGCCCGACGGCACCCGCCACCAACCCCACCAGGACGGGGACCAGGGCGCGGCGGGCCACCATGCCCGCCCCCTCCACGATGCGGGTGCGCAGGATGGTCGGCCACAGGGTGAACAGGCTGCCGATCACCGCCAGACCGACCCAGCCCCACAGGTTGAGGTGGACGTGCGCCGCCAACGACCGTTGCTGGACCTCGGGCCCGGCGGCGTCGAACAGCATCATCGTGCCGAGCGCGGCCCCCAGTACGAAGGAGGCGCCGGCCGCCGTGTACCAGGCGCCGATGTGGGCGAACCTTCCGGCCAGCGCGCCGCGGGAGGCACGCGCCAAGGCCAGGGTGTGCACCACGACCACACCCAGGAGGGCCACCGCCCCCACCACGGCGAAGGGCGTCAGAGCGGCGGTCGCTCCGACCACCAGGACCACGACGCCGGTGTTGAGCACGGCCAGCCGGACGCCCTGATGGCGGTCCGAGGTCGCGGGCAGGCGCAGCAGCGCGACCGTGAAGTGCTCGGTCCAGGTGATGATCGCGTTGGTGACCGTTCCGAGCAGGAACAGGTGCACCGGCAACCAGGAGGGCAGACCGAGCGGGCCGGCGGACGCGGCGGCGCACACCGCGAGCAACGCCCAGACCAGGGCGATCGCGTTGGCGCGGGCGTGCCAGGACACCTGTCGTGGCAGCGGCGGTGGCCGGTCGGGGCGTTCGATACGCACGAACGTGGCGGGCATGACGGCTCCGTTTCCGAACAGGGGACGGCCGCGTGCGCGGCCGGCCGGTTCCGGCCCAGGGGGCGTGTGCTCCGGGGCACGGTGGGCGATGAGCTCCCGGCGGCACGGAAAAGGGGGCCGTTTCTTCGAGGATGAGAGACGTCGGGGAGTGCGGTTCAGCTCCCGGGAGGGTCCTCCACCTCCGTTTCGCGTAGTTCGGCCACGCAGTGTCCCGGGGTGGCGAAGGGGCGCAGCCGCACGGTCTCCAGGGGTGCGCGCATGCGTCGCAGGGCACCGCGCATCATGCCCAGGTGGACCCCGCAGACCACGTCCGGTGCGGCCTCGGCCAGCTCGCGGAAGGGACAGTGGTGCAGGTCGACGCGGGTGCCGTCGGGGGAGGGACGGGGCCGGAACCCGGTCTCGCGCAGGAAGTCGGTCAGCACGGCGAGGGCGGTGTCGGCGTCCACGGGAGGGCGCGGCCCCCGGGAGTCGACCAGCCGTTCTCCCTGGCCCTGGCCGGCCCGCACCGCGGCTTCGGCCTGATCGCCGTCCATGGCGGACAGATGGGCGACCAACGCCTCGGCGAGCATCCGGTAGTCGCGCCGGTCATCGTCGTCGGCCGGGGTGTACAGGGTGCGCGGGCGTCCGGGCCGGTCACGGTCCTCGGGGGCGGCCAGGACCAACCCCCGGTCGGTCAACAGCGCCAGGTGCGATCGCACGGTGTTGGTGTGCAACCCGACCACCTCGGCGATCTCCCGAACGTCCATCGGACGGTCGGACCGGCGCAGGGTCTGGAGAACGGCGACCCGGCTGGGGTCGGCGAGGACCCGATGCTCGCCGGGATCGATCCCCGTGCTGCCGGCGGACGTTCGCCCTTGGTGCCTGTGGTCGTTCACATCTTGTGTTTACACGGTCCCGATTGTAAATACAACGTAGACGGTGAAAAAGCACGTGGGTGTGCGGATGCACGTGCGATGGGGCGGGACCAAAGTCCTCCCACCAGTACAGACCTTCGCGGGACTATTCCGGACTCACGACTTTGGCCCCACTGCCACAGCCACTGGTGGGGTGGGAAGGGCAACAGGTCACCGAGACGGTCGTCAACGGCCGTCGAAGGAGAGAGGACCTCAGTAGTGACCCGCTACAATCCGCGCGAAAACCCCGAAACCGGGCCCGCACCCGGTATGGACGGTCCGGTCTCCGACGCACTCCTGCGCACCCGCAGGTTCTTCCGCCCCCAAGAGGTGTCCGAGGACCTTCGTACCGTCCACCGCGTCGGCGGCCGCGACGCCGACGTCTTCTACCGGGACCGCTGGAGCCACGACAAGGTGGTGCGCTCCACCCACGGTGTGAACTGCACCGGCTCCTGCTCCTGGAAGGTCTACGTCAAGGACGGGATCATCACCTGGGAGGGACAACAGACCGACTACCCGTCGGTGGGCCCGGACAGCCCCGAGTACGAGCCCCGAGGCTGCCCTCGCGGCGCCGCCTTCTCCTGGTACACCTACTCGCCGACCCGCGTGCGCTACCCGTACGTACGCGGTGTGCTGCTGGAGATGTACCGCGAGGCCCGCGAGCGCCTCGGCGACCCGGTCCTGGCCTGGGCCGACATCGTCGGCGACCCCGAACGCGCCGCCCGCTACAAGCGCGCCCGCGGCAAGGGCGGACTGGTGCGCGCGAGCTGGGAGGAGGCCCTGGAGATCACGGCCGCCGCCCACGTGCACACCATCGCCGAACACGGCCCCGACCGGGTCGCCGGTTTCTCCCCGATCCCGGCGATGTCGATGGTCTCCCAAGCGATCGGCTCCCGCTTCTACGGGCTCATCGGCGGCTCGATGCTCTCGTTCTACGACTTCTACGCCGACCTTCCCGTCGCCTCCCCACAGGTGTTCGGCGACCAGACCGACGTGCCCGAGTCCGGTGACTGGTGGAACGCCGGCTACCTCATCATGTGGGGCTCCAACGTCCCGGTCACCCGTACCCCGGACGCGCACTGGATGGCCGAGGCCCGCTACCGGGGCCAGAAGGTCGTCGTGGTCTCCCCGGACTACGCGGACAACACCAAGTTCGCCGACGAGTGGCTGGCCGCCCGACCCGGCAGCGACGGCGCCCTGGCCATGGCCATGGGACACGTGGTGCTGCGCGAGTTCTTCGTGGAGCGCACCACCCCCTACTTCGACGACTACGTGCGTCGCTACACCGACCTGCCGTTCCTGGTGCGCCTGGAGGAGACCGACGACGGTTACCGCGCCGGCAAGTTCCTCACCGCCCAGGACCTGGGACGGGAAGGTGAGAACACCGCGTTCAAGACGGTCCTGCTGGACGAGGAGACCGGTGAGCCGGTGGTCCCCAACGGTTCGCTGGGCTTCCGCTACGGCGAGGAGGGCGAGGGCAAGTGGAACCTCGAACTCGGTGACACCAAGCCCCGACTCACCCTGTACGAGGACCAGGGGAGCGAGGCGGTCGAGGTCCACCTGGCCCGCTTCGACACCGAGGACGCCCCGCCCTCACGCCGCGGCGTACCCGTGCGCCGGGTCGGCGGACACCTGGTCACCACCGTCTTCGACCTGCTGCTCGCCCAGTACGGCGTGGGTCGCGAGGGCCTGCCCGGCACCTGGCCGACCGGCTACGACGACCCCGACGAGCCGGGCACCCCGGCCTGGCAGGAGACCTTCACCGGTGTCCCGGCCGCCCGCGCCGAGAGGATCGGCCGCGAGTTCGCCGCCAACGCCGAGGAGTCCAAGGGCCGCTCCATGATCATCATGGGCGCCGGCACCAACCACTGGTTCCACTCCGACACCATCTACCGCGCCTTCCTCACCCTGACCACACTCACCGGCTGCCAGGGCGTCAACGGCGGCGGCTGGGCGCACTACGTCGGCCAGGAGAAGACCCGCCCCCTCACCGGCTACAACCAGATGGCCTCGGCCGGGGACTGGTCGCGTCCGCCCCGCCACATGGTGCAGACCGCGTTCTGGTACCTGCACAGCGACCAGTACCGCTACGACCGGTTCAGCGCCGACCAGGTCTCCTCGGGACTCGGCAAGGGCCTGTTCGAGGGCATGAGCACCGCCGACGTCATCGCCCAGTCCGCGCGCATGGGGTGGATGCCCTCCTACCCGACCTTCGATCGCAACCCCCTGGACCTGGTCGACGACGCACGCGAGGCCGGACTCCCCGTCAACGAGTACGTGCCCCGCGAACTCAAGGAAGGGAGGATGCGCTTCGCCTGCGAGGACCCCGACGCGCCCAACAACGCGCCCCGGGTCCTGACCGTGTGGCGGGCCAACCTGCTGGGCAGCTCCGCCAAGGGCAACGAGTACTTCCTCAAGCACCTGCTCGGCACCGACTCCTCTCTGCGGGCCGAGGAGGCACCGGAGGGCCAACGCCCCCGGGACGTGCACTGGCGGGAGGAGGCACCCGAGGGCAAACTCGACCTGCTGCTGTCCCTGGACTTCCGGATGACCAGCACCACCGTCTTCTCCGACGTGGTGCTCCCGGCCGCCACCTGGTACGAGAAACACGACCTGAACTCCACGGACATGCACCCGTTCGTGCACCCGTTCAACCCGGCCATCTCCCCGCCCTGGCAGGCCCGCACCGACTTCGACGCCTTCCACGGGCTGGCCCGCAGCTTCAGCGAACTGGCCGTCGACCACCTGGGCACGCGACGGGACGTGGTCGCCGTGCCGCTGACCCACGACACCCCCGACGCGATGGCCACCCCCAACGGCACCGTCCGCGACTGGAAGTTCGGTGAGTGCGAGCCCATCCCCGGCGTGACCATGCCCAAGCTCGTGGAGGTCGAACGCGACTACACCGCGATCGCCGCCAAACTCGGCGCGCTGGGCCCGCTCGCGGACAAGCTCGGCGTGACCACCAAGGGCATCACCTACAACGTCGACAAGGAGATCGACTACCTGGGCCGGGTCAACGGCACCGTGCGCGGCGGGCCGGCCGACGGACGCCCCGCGCTCAAACGCGACTCCCAGATGTGCGAAGCGATCCTGGCGTTCTCGGGCACCACCAACGGACGCCTGGCCACCCAGGGGTTCCGCACCCTGGAGAAGCGCGTGGGCACCGAACTGGCCGACCTGTCCGCCGAGAGCGAGGGCAAACAGATCACCTTCGCCGACGTGCAGGTCGCACCGGTGTCGGTACTCACCTCACCCGAGTGGTCGGGCAGCGAAAGCGGCGGACGCCGATACTCGCCGTTCACCATCAACGTCGAACGCAAGAAGCCCTGGCACACCCTCACCGGACGCCAGCACTTCTTCCTCGACCACGACTGGATCACCGAGGCCGGCGAGAACCTGCCCGTGTACCGGCCGCCCCTGAACATGCACCGGCTCTTCGAAGAGCCCGAGATCGGGGACAACGGCGAACTCGGCGTGACCGTGCGCTACCTGACCCCGCACAACAAGTGGTCCATCCACTCCGAGTACCAGGACAACCTGCTGATGCTCAGCCTGTCCCGCGGTGGCCCCGCCATCTGGATGAGCGGCGCCGACGCCGACAAGATCGGCGTGCGCGACAACGAGTGGATCGAGGCGGTCAACCGCAACGGCGTGGTCGTGGCCCGCGCCATCGTCTCCCACCGCATGCCGGAGGGGACCGTGTACATGCACCACGCCCAGGACCGGCTCATCGACGTCCCCCGCGCCGAGACCTCCGGCAAACGCGGCGGCATCCACAACTCGATCACCCGGCTGCTGGTCAAGCCCACCCACCTCATCGGTGGCTACGCCCAGTTCAGCTACGCCTTCAACTACATCGGCCCCACCGGTAACCAGCGCGACGAGGTGACCGTCATCCGTCGGCGCTCGCAAGAGGTGCAGTACTGATGCGGTCGATCGGAACGGGGGAGGAGCACAAATGAAGCTGATGGCTCAGATGGCCATGGTGATGAACCTCGACAAGTGCATCGGGTGCCACACCTGTTCGGTCACCTGCAAGCAGACCTGGACCAACCGTGCCGGCATGGAGTACGTGTGGTTCAACAACGTCGAGACCCGGCCCGGGCAGGGCTACCCTCGCACCTACGAGGACCAGGAGAAATGGAAGGGCGGCTGGGTCCGCAAACCCAACGGACGCCTGTCCCTGCGTTCGGGCGGGCGGCTGAAGAACCTCACCACGATCTTCGCCAACCCCACGATGCCCGGCATCGACGACTACTACGAGCCCTGGACCTACGACTACCAGACGCTCACCAACGCCCCGCTCCAGGAGCACACGCCGGTCGCCCGGCCCAAATCCCTCATCAGCGGCCGCGACATGGCCATCCAATGGAGCGCCAACTGGGACGACAACCTCGCCGGCGGCCCCGAACTCGCCCAGAACGACCCCGTCCTGCGCAAGGTCTCCGACAAGGTCAAGCTCGAATTCGAGCAGTCCTTCATGTTCTACCTGCCGCGCATCTGCGAACACTGCCTCAACCCCTCCTGCGCCGCCGCCTGCCCCGCCGGGGCGATCTACAAGCGCAGCGAGGACGGCATCGTGCTCGTGGACCAGGACACCTGCCGGGGCTGGCGCAAGTGCGTGACCGCCTGCCCCTACAAGAAGATCTACTTCAACCACCGCACCGGCAAGGCCGAGAAATGTACGTTCTGCTACCCCCGCATCGAGGTCGGCATGCCCACGGTGTGCGCCGAGACGTGCGTGGGACGGCTGCGCTACCTGGGCCTGGTCTTCTACGACATGGACGCCGTCCTGCCCGCCGCCTCGGTGGAGGACGACCATGACCTCCTCGACGCCCAACGCGAACTGATCCTGGATCCCAACGACCCCGAGGTCGTCCGCGCCGCCGAGAAGGAGGGCATCCCGCGCGACTGGATCGAGGCGGCCCAACGCTCGCCCATCTACTCGCTCATCAACGAGTACAAGGTGGCGCTGCCCCTGCACCCGGAATACCGCACCATGCCCATGGTCTGGTACATCCCGCCGCTGTCCCCGGTCGTGGACGCCGTGTCCGAGACGGGCCAGGACGCCGAGAGCCGCGACAACCTCTTCGCGGCCATCGAGAGCCTGCGCATCCCCATCGAGTACCTGGCCGAACTCTTCACCGCCGGAGACACCGGACCCGTCACCGACTCGCTGCGCCGCCTGGCCGCGATGCGTTCCTACATGCGCGACATCAACCTGGGACGTGACACCGACGAGCGCATCCCCCAGGCCGTGGGCATGGACGGCGAGAGCGTGTACGACATGTACCGGCTGCTCGCACTGGCCAAGTACGAGGACCGCTACGTCATCCCGCCCGCGCACACCGAACAGGCGCACTCCCTGGAGGCCTTCGCCACCGGATGCAGCCTGGACACCGAGGGCGGACCCGGCATGGGCGGCCCCGGCGCCGGCGGACCGGACAAGGGCGGCCCGCTCACCGGAGGCAAGGTGGCGCTGCCGATGCCCTCGGTCCGGCGGTCGGGGGAACACACATGAGCCTGTTCAAGGCGCTCAGACGCCACCCCATCACCGACCGACAACGCGCCCTGACCCACAGGATCGCCGCCCTGGTGCTGGCCCACCCCGACGAGCGGCTCCTGGCCGACCTGCCGATGCTGCGACAAGCGGCCGAGGAACTGCCCGACCCGCCGCGCGCGGACCTGATCGGGGTGATCGAGTGGCTCGCCGCCACACCGCCGCCCGAACTCGCCGAAACCTACGTCGGCACCTTCGACCTGCACCGGCGTTCGTGCCTGCACCTGACCTACTACGCGCACGGGGACACCCGTAACCGCGGCGCCGCCCTGCTGTCGTTCTCCAACGCCTACCGCAGGGCCGGTTTCCTCCTCGACGAGGACGAACTCCCCGACCACCTGTGCGTGGTCCTGGAGTTCGCCGCCACGGTCGACCCCGTCGGCGGCACGCGTCTGCTGAACCGGTACCGGGCCGGGCTGGAACTGCTGCACCTGGCCCTGCGCGACGCCGACTCCCTCTACACCGGCGCGGTCACGGCGATCAACGCCACTCTGCCGCCCAAGACCGACCGAATCGACGACAAGGTCGCCCGACTCGTGGCCCAGGGGCCACCCGTCGAAGAAGTCGGTCTCGCCCCCTTCCCACCTCCGGAAACCAGGAGCGTGCACTCGTGAACACCGCACTCGAAACGGTGTTGTGGGTCATCGTCCCCTACGCCTGCATGGCGGTCTTCCTCGTCGGCCACTACTGGCGCTACCGCTACGACAAGTTCGGCTGGACCACCCTGTCCACCCAGCTGTACGAGAGCCGGCTGCTGCGCTGGGGCAGCCCCCTGTTCCACTTCGGCATGCTCGCCGTCATCGGCGGCCACGTCGTGGGCCTGCTCATCCCCAAGTCGTGGACCGCGGCCGTGGGCGTCACCGACGAGCTCTACCACGTCATGGCCGTCGGCCTCGGCCTGGTCGCCGGGATCGCGGTGGTCGTGGGACTCACCCTGCTCATCCTGCGCCGACGCCTGGTCGGACCGGTCTTCCGGGCCACCAGCCGGATGGACAAGCTCATGTACGTGGGGCTCGGGCTGGTGATCGTCACCGGCATGGCCAACACCATCGTCGGCAACGTCATCGGCCACTACGACTACCGGGAAGGGGTGTCGATCTGGTTCCGCGGGCTGTTCGTCCTGGACCCGGACCCGGCCCTGATGGCCGCCGCGCCGCTCACCTTCCAGGCGCACACGCTCTCCGCCCTCGCGCTGTTCGCGCTGTGGCCGTTCACCCGGCTGGTGCACGTGTTCAGCGCGCCGCTCGGCTACCTGTGGCGGCCCTACGTGTTGTACCGATCACGGGACACCCGGATGGGTGAACGCCGCGGGCGTCGCGGGTGGGAGAACGTCGAGGACGGGAGCCGGATGCCATGAACAGCGGAGCCAGAACCAACCTCGTCCTGGCCACGGCGGCGTTCGCGCTCATGTTCTGGGCGTGGAACCTGATCGCGCCCCTGGCACCCGACTACGCCGCGCGCCTGGACCTGAGCCCCACCGAGACCTCCGCGCTCATCGCCTTTCCGGTGCTGATCGGGGCCGTGGGCAGGATCCCCGTCGGGGCTTTGACCGATCGCTACGGTGGCCGGGTGATGATGGCGGCGGTCGCCTTCGTCTCGGTGGTGCCGGTGTTGCTGCTCGGCTTCGTCGGGGACTCCTACCCGATGCTGCTGGTGCTGGGGTTCTTCCTGGGGATCGCGGGAACCTCCTTCGCCGTCGGTGTGCCGTTCGTCAGCCGCTGGCACTCCGCCGAGAAGCGCGGGTTCGCCACCGGTGTGTTCGGCGCGGGCATGGGCGGAACGGCGCTGTCGGCGTTCCTCACCCCCTACCTGGCGGGGAAGATCGGGTTGTTGGGCACACACGTGTTCATGGCCGTGGCGCTGGTGCTCATGGGTGTGCTCGTGCTGGTGGTGTGCCGTAACCCGCCCGGGTGGGAGCCCTCCACCGATCCGCTGATGCCGCGTCTGCGCGGAGCCCTCGGGTTGCGGGCGACCTGGCAGAACATCCTGCTGTACGCGGTGGCCTTCGGCGGGTTCGTGGCCTTCTCCACCTACCTGCCGACCCTGCTGCACAACGCCTACGGGTTCGCCCAGACCGAGGCGGGCCTGCGCGCCGCCGGATTCGCCCTGGTGGCCGTCGTGGCCAGGCCGGCGGGCGGCATCCTCTCCGACAAGGTCGGCCCTGTGCGGGTGTGCATGGTGTCCTTCGTCGGGACCACGCTCATGGCGGGCGCGCTGGTCTTCCACCCACCGGCCGAGCTGGCGGCCGGGACGGTGTTCGTGCTGATGGCGGCCTTCCTTGGGTTGGGCACCGGAGGCGTGTTCGCCCTGGTCGCGCAGTTGGTGGAACCGGCCCGGGTGGGTACCGTCACCGGGCTCGTGGGCGCGGCCGGTGGGCTCGGTGGGTACTTCCCGCCGCTGGTCATGGGCGTGGTGTTCCAGGCGTCGGGGGCGTACGCCTTCGGGTTCGTGCTGCTGGCAGCGGTGGCGTTGGGGACCGCGGTTTATACGGGGGTGGCGTTCCGCGACCGCCCCAAGGTCGAGGCCGAGGTGTAGTGATCGAGTAGGGGTCGTGGGGTGGTGGGTGGAAGGTCGCCCACCGCCCCACACTCATCGGTCGGTGGGACGGATGGTCTCGATGAAGGAGTTCCATTCGGGTCGGTCGAAGGAGAGGTGCCCGTGGGGACGGGCCGCTGTGCCGGTTCTACGAGGCAGTGTCACCGGTGTTAGCCCCGGGTCCCGCCACACCGGGTGAGGCCTGAACCGTGCCGTGGTGGGTAACGCCCGATACACAGGACACGACCAGGAACAGGGGGACGCATGACCAACACGCACACCTCGCACTCGGGCCTCAAACTGCCGGAGATCGGGTTCGGTACGTACAAGCTCAACGGAACGGAAGGCGTCGACGGGATCTCCCGTGCGATCGCCAACGGGTACACCCTGCTCGACTCGGCCTTCAACTACGAGAACGAGGGCACGGTGGGCCGTGCTGTTCGTGCATCGGGCGTCGACCGCGACAACCTGATCGTCACCTCGAAGCTCCCGGGTCGGCACCACGAGTATGACACGGCCGTACGCACGATCGAGGAGAGCGTCTACCGGACCGGGCTCGACCACCTCGACCTCTACCTCGTCCACTGGCCGAATCCGAAGCAGGGACTGTACGTGCAGGCGTGGGAGGCACTGATCGAAGCGCGAGAGCGTGGCCTCGTCCGCGCGATCGGCGTCTGCAACTTCCTGCCCGAACATCTCGAAACCCTTCAGCAGCGCACCGGCGTACTACCCGACGTCAACCAGATCGAGCTGCACCCGTACTTCCCCCAGAGCGAGCAGCTCGCCTACGACTCCGAGCGCGGCATCCTCACCCAGGCGTGGAGTCCGCTCGGGCGCGGCAACGACCTGCTCGATCGTGACGACGTCGGCGCGATCGCCCGGGACCATGGCGCCACACCCGGGCAGGTGGTGCTCGCCTGGCAGATCGCGCGTGGCGCCATCCCGCTGCCGAAAGCCGCAGCCGACGAACGTCAAGTCGAGAACCTTGGCGCGCTCGATGTCACGCTCACCGATACCGAGGTCGCGGCGATCACGGCCTTGGGACGTCCGGACGGTCGCCTGGCGGGTCAGGACCCCGCCACGTACGAGGAGTTCTGAGGCGAAGACGTGTACGCGGTCGGGCTCGATCCAAGAACATGGAGCACGATGTAGAGGAGCGAGAAGGCCTCGTGGGTCGCGCCGATCACGAACGGCACCCGGGACGGCGGGTTCAGCCGACAGAACCGCCGTCGTCCTGGCTGCGCGGTGCGGGCTACCGGGTCGCGATGCTCACCGGCGACAACCACGCCACCGTCACCGCGCCCGCCGCCCGCCCGGCCCTCGACCACCCTTGACCGGCGCTTTTGTGTCGAAGCCAGTGACAGCAGGAGCCCGCGCGAACTCCGACCTTCCGTCTTCGGCAAGCCGTTGGTGGGCGAGTGACCGGACAGCCGTGAATCGGGTCAGCGCTGGGCAACGGCCCGTTCGACGGCGGCGACGTAGTCGTCGAAGGCGTCGGTGGGGGTGCGGTCGATCATGAGCTCGTCGCGCTGGCCACGGGTGAGTTCGAGCTGGACTCCTTCACCACTCGTGTTGCGGTTGGTGATGTTGTCGGGGCTCTCGCCCTTGAGGTGATCGGGAATGGTACCGGGGACCTCGAACCCGGCCTCGCGCAGTTCCTCGCGCACCGCGTCACGCAGGTCGGTGTCCAGACCGCCCACGTAGGTGAGGGACTCGTCCCCGGCGGCTCCGTGCCAGGAGACGGTGTAGTCGGAGTCGGCGACGATGTCGACGGTCATGGGCTCGTCGAAGCGGGTGGAGGTGATGTGCAGGATGCTGTTGCCGGTCGACTTGATGCCCTCGAACGTGGCGAAGGCGTGGTCACCGGATTGCGCGGCGTGGTCGGCGAGTTCGGTGGTGGGACGTTCGATACCGCCGCCGTGGATGGCGATGTGGGCGACGTCGGTGCCGCCCTCACGGGTGGAACGCCGGTAGTCGGTGCCCTCGGTCTCGTTGGCGGCGAGTTCGGCGTAACTGGAGTAGGTGTCATCGGCGGCTGCGGGTCCAGCGGGCGCAAACGGGATGGCGAGAAGGGCCACGGCGGCGACAGCGGCGGTCCTGAGGGGCATGTGGGTCCTTCCGAGCGGGGGTGATCGCGGGGCACATGCTACGGGGCGGTGAACCGACAGACCATGACGTCCGAGTGAAAACGAGACGCCCCCACGGCGAAGTACCGTGAGGGCGTCCTGGAACGTCTAACGGGTGTTGGCCTCGTGCACCGAACGGAGGGTCAGGAGCCGGTCCCGGTGGCGGCGCTTGCGGTTGCCTTCCTTGTTGAAGGCCTGCCACTCGGTGGTGCATCCACGCTTGTGGCACCCGGCGCAGCATCCGCGACGAAAGAGCATGGAATCGGGGTGCTCCCACCGGCAGCGGGTCGTCGGTTCCTCGCGGGTCGGGGCGGGCGGTAGGTCGCAGTCACCCCATCGGTGGTCGTGCATCGCCGACGGAGCGTGTTCACGCCGGCGTACCCACAGTGGTTTGGTCTTGTCCGTACGGGACATCTCGTTCCTTTCGGAACCCGCCACTCGTGATTCCGGAACCTCCGGGCGAGTGGCTAGGCGTACAGACCCATCACCACCACCTCCTCGAACCGTGTTTCGACGTGTATCCGTCGTATCACACGCCCCGCGTCACCGTAATCCCGGATTCCCTGGAGTCGGGGACCTGGAATAGGGAATGTGGAGGTCACGGACCTGTGCGCTCGCGACGAAAGGCGAATTCATGACCGTCCCCGAGACCATGCTCGCGGCTCGACTGCTGAGACACGGCGGACCCGAAGCCCTGGAGTTGGCCCGTGTGCGGGTCCCGACGCCGGGAACGGGTGAGGTCCTGGTGCGTGTGGGCGCGGCTGCGTTGAACAACACCGATGTGTGGACCCGGGAGGGCTCCTACGGCCTGCCGGGTGAACCGATGGCCCGCGCCGGATGGCTCGGAGCGATCGACTTCCCGAGGATTCAAGGGGCCGACATCGCGGGCACCGTCGCGCTGACCGGTGAGGGTGTCGACTCCGGCTTGCTCGGCGCACGGGTTCTGGTGGACCCGGCCCTCTATGACGGTCCCGGTGAGCACGCCGAACCCGTGGGTCTGCTCGGCAGCGAACGCGACGGCGGCTACGCCGAGTACACGGTGGTGGCCGCGGATCGGGTCCACCTCGTCCAGGACTCCCCACTCGGCGATGTCGAACTGGCCTGTCTGCCGACCTCCTACGGAACCGCTCTGGGGATGTTGGAGCGAGGGGGAGTGCAAGCAGGTGAAACGGTCGTGGTCACCGGCGCCTCCGGCGGCCTGGGCCTGGCCCTGGTCCAGCTGGCCGTGGCCCGGGGAGCCCACGTCATCGCCATCAGCAGTTCCTCGAAGCTGGCATCGGTTCGTGAAGCCGGCGCCGGGACGGTATTGGATCGCGGCACGACGGGTGTGTGGGAACAGGTACCCGAAGGTGTCGACGCGGTGCTCGACGTCGTCGGCGGCCACGGCATCACGGAGGGGATGGACCGACTGCGCCTCGGTGGGCGATGGGTGATCGGTGGAGCGTTGGGCGGCAACGAAGCCCGGGTGGACGTGCGAAGGATCTATACGCGAAGACTGCGCCTCATCGGTTCCAGCATGCACACTCCGGCACATTTTCGTCGGTTGGTGGACCTGGCCCGTCAAGGGGCGGTCAGCCCGGTGGTGGCCAGCACATACCCCCTCGCAGAGGTGCATCGGGCCCAGGCCGCCCTGAACGAACGTCGTCACGTGGGCAAGCTGGTGTTGACCTTGTCGCCATGACGTCGAGGACCCCGCGCCTAGGGGAGACGGGCTCTGGTGACACGGGCACGGATATCGTCGATGGACCCGGGCCGTGATCACGGGTTCCATCAAGGGTTCCCACGGTCGTGGCCACGCAGAACCGGAAGGACGAACGGTGCCGACGAAGGGCTTTCCCCAGAGGGGAGAACGGAACGAGGATGCCGTGGAGGAGCACTTGTTCGAGGAGTTCGCCGACGCCTCCCCCGAACAGGCGATCGAGGCGGTCGAGCTGATGCTGGTGGAACCTTGGCACACCGACGCCGACACCCCCTTCGAACACCGCATCGGCGACATCAGCATCACGTCCAGCGATGACGTCGACCTGCACGAGATCGAGTTGCTCCGCAGCCCGGACTTCTTCGATGACTCCACCGGTGAGTTTCACACCGCAATGCTGGAACAGGCCGAGCCGGTGGCGAACACGATGGAGCGAGCAGCACGTGAGGCCTGGGGCGAACCCACCGTCATCCAGGTCTCGGACGACCCCCACGCTTGCACGGTCCTGGACGTCGTCCTCACCACGCTCAACCACACGACCGTCCTGGTCTGGCGACGGGGAGACCGCTACGTCGCCCTGATCAGTGGTCAAGGCGACAAGGAACTGCGGTTCATGTTGACCTTCCTGGTCCTTTCCCGCGCCGCCGTGGAGGACGCGGTCTTCGACTTGACGGGCGAAGCTCCACAGGTTTCGGCCGTCGAGGGGCGCCTGGCCGCGACCCTCCCGCCCGGTGTCGTCCTCCCCGAGCAACTCGGTCGTGCGTGGTCGTTCATGGAGTCGCAGGGGTGGGGAGGTGAGGACGCCGGGGGAGACCCGTTCCTCACGCCCTATCCGGGAGAGTTCCAACTCGGTCCGGTGTTCTCGGCGGGTTTGTCGGTTCGTGGGTGGCTCGACCCCGAGGCGCCCGGCGCCGAGCGCCTCATCCCGCTCGCGGAGACCGACGGCTCTGGCGGCCTCGCCCTGCTCTGGTTCGACGACTCAGGTGCGCCTCGCTTCGTGGCGCTTTCCTCGGAAGGCGGCGAAGGGATCCGCCTCGCGGACGACCCCGTCGACTTCCTGAAGCTGGTCGCGATCGGGTACCGGGAATTCGTCGACCATGCCTTCGGCGCCGAACCGGACGCGTTCGATGATGAGGACGACGCCGAGGGACAGGAGGCGAAGGAGGCCCACGCTCTGTTCCGTGCCTGGGTCGAGTCGGAGTTCGACGTCACCGTTCCGAGTATGTGGGAAGTGCGCCCGGACCGAGAGTTCCAAGCGTGGCTGCAACCGTTGGTCGACGAACACGGGATCGGACTCGATTGATCGACCGAGGTCCCTGATAGAACCTTGAGGACGCCACTCGCGGACAAGAAGGGCCTTCCCATGCCGACCCTCTTTTCGAAGATCATCGCCGGTGACCTACCCGGGCACTTCGTCTGGAAGGATCCGGAGGTCGTGGCCTTCCTGTCCATCGCCCCGCTCCGCCCGGGCCACACTCTGGTCGTCCCCCGTGCCGAGGTCGATCATTGGACCGCTATCGAGCCCGCGCTCCTGGCCAAGTGCATGGAGGTGGCCCAGGCCATCGGTCAGGGTGTACGCGCGGCCTGGGACGCCCCTCGTGCCGGGATGGTGATCGCGGGCTTCGAGGTCCCGCACATGCACGTCCACGTGGCCCCGGTCTGGGACCTGTCCGATTTCGACTTCACCACGGTGGAGGTGGAAGAGGACCGGAACGTTCTGGAAGCGGCGGCCGAGCGGTTGCGCACCGCCCTCCAAGAATTGGACTTCCCCCACGCCGTTCCACCCCGGACCTGACCCGCGCTGTCCCGAGTCCCTCGGTGACCTGGTTCTGTGTGTCGTTGGTCAGGGATCGGTATATGGGATCATGACGGCGTCGAAGAGGTGACCCCGGCTCGGAACTCGGCCTGATCTGAACATAACGCGGAGATAACATGCCGCGTTGTTGCAGGTCGTTAACTGTGAGCCCCACGCACGTGGGGATGGACCGGCGAACCGCCCGGCCGACTGGGTCAAGCCCACGTGAGCCCCACGCACGTGGGGATGGACCGCAGCCCGACCAGGGCGACGGTCACCAGCGCGGGTGAGCCCCACGCACGTGGGGATGGACCGGCGCTGGGCGGTGCATGGGACGGCCCCGGGAGGTGAGCCCCACGCACGTGGGGATGGACCGGGGGTGTCTGCGAGCCGAGCCCGCAGACACCCGTGAGCCCCACGCACGTGGGGATGGACCGGTGTTGATGGATGAGCGGATGGGGCACGCGGAGTGAGCCCCACGCACGTGGGGATGGACCGTTGACGTTCGAGCCGGACCGTGTGATCAAACGGTGAGCCCCACGCACGTGGGGATGGACCGTCCACGGGTCCTCCTAGTAGGTGTCCCAGGGGGTGAGCCCCACGCACGTGGGGATGGACCGGCCGGATTGTCGTCCATCGTGAACTTCCAGTAGTGAGCCCCACGCACGTGGGGATGGACCGGCGCGCGCTACCGAGCTGGCCGCCACGAAGGAGTGAGCCCCACGCACGTGGGGATGGACCGAGGTTTGCATGTCCGAGAGCACCAGCAACAACGTGAGCCCCACGCACGTGGGGATGGACCGGCGACATCGTGCGCACCCACCCGCTCGCCGCCGTGAGCCCCACGCACGTGGGGATGGACCGGAGGTCGGCCGCGTCGCTGCGGATTTCGCGGTGTGAGCCCCACGCACGTGGGGATGGACCGTCGTCGAACCACACAGCGTGGGACCCTTGGAAGTGAGCCCCACGCACGTGGGGATGGACCGGCCCGGGCGGCAACCCAGGCCTCGTCCAAAACGTGAGCCCCATGCACGTGGGGATGGACCGAACTTCGACACCTTCCGGTCCAAGCCCATGTCGGTGGGGTGTTCCGCTCCGGTGGCCACACGTGCCGGTTCTGCTGGGCGATTACCAGGGCAACTCCCCTGACTCGTCCTGGAGGGTTCCGGTCGGGCCGTCCGGGCCGAGGGTCGCCATGCGCACCACGACCTCGGCGCTCTCCTCCACCGGCCTCCCGATCCCGAAGGCCGCGGTCATGTCCGTCGCGGTGGTGCCGGGCTCCAGCGCGTTGAACTTGATGCCGGGGTGGACCTTGGCGTATTGGACGGTCAACATGGTGACCGCGACCTTGGACGCGGAGTAGAGCGCGATCGGCAGGGCGAACTCCGGCCGATCCGGGTTGGTCACCGCCCAGAAGGATCCGGCGCTGCTCGAAATGTTCACCACGGTGGGGTTCGACGACCGGCGCAGCAGGGGCAGCGCAGCCTCCGTGACGCGCACGACCCCCGCCGCGTTGGTGTCGAAGGCCAGCAGGGCCTTGGGGCCGTCCGGGTCTCCGGTCGGCAGGATGCCCGCGTTGTTCACCAGGACGTCGAGCCGCCCCTCGGCCGAGTCGATGGTGGCCAGTGCCGCTGCCACCGAAGCATCGTCGGTCACGTCGGGTCGGACGAAGCGTGCGCCGAGCTCGGCGGCGGCCTTCTCCCCTCGCTCGACGTCACGAGCCCGATGTAGATGGTGTGCCCCGCCGCCTGAAGCTGCCGTGCCGTCTCGAAACCGATGCCCTTGTTGGCCCCGGTGATCAGTGTGACCGTCATGTTCGTCCCCTTGGAGTAGCTGTTCCGTTCGCTTCGTTGGGAACACTAGGAACGGTCACGCTCTGGAAACAGAGCCTCGCGGAGTCTGGGGTGTGGCAGGACCCCCTCTCTTCGCTCTGAAATTTTCTAGGCTGGACCTATGAGCGAGACATCGAATCCCCTGGGCGCGTTCCTGCGTGCTCGGCGCGAACTGGTCACGCCCGAGCAGGCTGGTATCCCCGACTACGGAGCGCGGCGAGTGCCCGAGCTGCGGTGTGAAGAGGTCGCCATGCTCGCCAGTGCGCTCGACCCCCGTCCTGTCGTGGGCGGTGACATCGACGACCCTCGCTTCATCGAGCTGACCGGAGAGCTGTCCCTGGCCAGTCCCCGTTTCCGTGATCTCTGGGCCCGCCACGAAGTGCGAGGGCAGCGCGGGACCAAGCTCCGCTTCGATCACCCGCAGGTGGGGGAACTCAGCCTCAACCGGGAGCGGTTGAGCATCGGCGGGGCCGAGACCCTGCAACTCGTCGTGTACCACCCGGACGCCGGATCCACGGACGCGGAGAAGCCGGCTCTGCTGGCCTCGGCCGACCTGCCCACCGTGGACGCGGAACCACGGTTCTGGGCGTCTGAAGCATGAGTCGGGAACCGGCGCACCACGACGCCGAAGACCGGGCGGTGCTCGACGCCGTGGGCGCGCGGTTGCGGGCCCTTCGCAAGCAGGCGGGGCTGACCCTGACCGCACTGGCGCAACGGACCGACATCACCCCCAGCACCCTCTCGCGCCTGGAGACCGGCCGAGTCCAGCCGAACCTGGGTCAGCTGCTGCCACTCTCGCGGGTCTACCGGGTCCCGATCGATGAACTCGTCGACGCGCCCCGCGTGGGCGATCCGCGCGTACACCTGCACCCGGTACGCCGGTTCGGTCTCACGTTCATCCCCCTCATCCGGCGTGCCGGCGGGGTCCAGGCCTACAAGGTCGTCTACCCACCCGCCAGGTCCCTCGCTGCGCCCAGGATGCGCACACACGAAGGGCACGAGTGGTTCTACGTGCTCTCGGGAAGCGTCCGCCTGGTTCTGGGCAGTGAGCAGGATTTCCTGGTGGAGGCCGGAGAGGCCGTCGAGTTCGACACCCGTACGCCGCACTGGATCGGTAACCCCGCCGAACGGGAATCCGCCGAGGTCCTGGTGGTCTTCGGCGCCCAGGGCGAACGCGTCCACCTGCACGAGGACTGAACGGTCGGCTTCGCGCGGACGGGTTCGTTGCATATCTGCACAAAGGTGTGCTTCCGAGGGTCGGAGACGCCCAACATGGCGACATGGAATCAGAAACCGCACCGCTTTCGTCCGACCGTGAGTTCTGGGAAGGCCGGTACCGCGAGGAGGATCCTTCCTCACCGAGCCCCGGACCGAGCCCGGCCTTCACCGCGCTCATGGAGGATCCGACTCTCGTACCACCGACCACGGGCACTCGTAGGGCGCTCGAACTCGCCTGCGGCCGTGGTGGAGACGCGCTCTGGCTCGCCGCCAGGGGATGGCGAGTCACCGCCGTCGACATCTCAGAACAGGCGCTGACCACGCTGAACGAACGTGCCCGCCGCACCGGTCTGGCGGATCGCCTGCGCACGCGGCACCACGACCTGGCCCTCTCACTGCCCGAGCCCAAGGCGTGGGACCTGGTCTACGCCAACTACTTCCACACCCTGGCGGACATCGACCGCGACACCATCCTGCGCCAGGTGTCGGAATCGGTGACCGAGGGTGGGCTGCTGATCGTCATCGACCATGGTTCCAGTGCGCCCTGGTCGTGGGAGCAGTGTCAGGACCATCCGACGCCAGAGGAGCTGTGGCGTTCGCTCGACCTGGGAGGCGACTGGTCGCCGCTCGTGTGCGAGCGACGCTCCCGGACCGCCCAAGGACCAGAGGGTCGGACCGCACGCGTGATCGACAACGTGGTGGTGGCCGGACACAATGCCTGACTTGAATCGTCGACGTGACCGGCCGCCGCCCATGACCGGCCCGGGTGAGAAGGAGGTCCTCACCGGTTTCCTGGACTACCTGCGAGAGAGTGCCCTGGGGAAGGTGGCGAACGCTCCCGAGCAGTGGGTGCGTGTCCCAGGGGTCGCCTCCGGCACGAACCTGCTCGGTCTCATCGAACACCTGACCCATGTCGAACGCCGACTCTTCCTCGGTGAGCAGCCCCATGACTGGGCGGCCACCTTCCACGCCGATCAGCGCAAGAGCACGGAGAGCGTCCTTCAGGGATACCGCGATGTCATAGCCACCGCGAATCGAGCCATCGGCGCCTGTACGGACCTTGAGGAGCCGGCCCACTCGGGCGGGTCCGCGCCGTCGATGAGGTGGGCCCTGGTGCACATGATCGAGGAAACCGGTCGTCACGCCGGTCACCTCGACATCCTCCGTGAGTTGATCGATGGTGACACCGGCCGATGAAGCAGGTCGCGTGAACTCCATCGGCCACGCGTGAGCCCCGAGCATGGAGGCGTGATGGGCCTTCATGCCCGGGTCCTAGCCTGCCAAGGGCCTCACCCTAACGGCGGGCCCTCCAAGGTGCCGAACACCCCGGCCTGTAAATTCACGGTCTCCACATCCAGCGGCGGAGCCGGAAAGCACAACGGGATCAGGTTGGTCTGCTCAGGTACCCATAAGAGGGAAAGCTCAGGGGGCTCGACGTACTCTTCCTGTCCCTCACCACCCGGATCACGCTCTCCGATACGCAGGGAGTGGTACACAGTGTCATTTCCGGTGTCGAGAAGACCGAAGGAACTGAAGCCGCCGCCTTGGTCACCGTGGCGGGTGTCGGGTTGTTGGTGGGGGCGCCTGGGGTCGAGAGCCTTCCGGTTGTTGGGCGGGGTGGGGGTGGGTTTCCCTCCTTCCCCG
>NZ_FRFF01000090.1 GCF_900143625.1 Nocardiopsis sp. JB363 | reverse complement strand
CTCTGGCCGGTGGTGAGGTCAGCGCGGGTCCCTGCCCCGACGGCGGATGGCGCCTGCGCGCTATGTTGCCGGTGGAGGAGGAACCGACCGCTCCACGAGCGGAGGAGACCACCGACTCCGCGTCGCACGACGCAACGAGAACAGAGGAAGAGGGCACCGAGGGTGATCCGTACGCTCCTGGTCGATGACGAGATCCTGGTCCGCTCCGGACTGCGGATGATCCTGGAGTCCGCCCCGGACATCGAGGTGGTCGGGGAGGGAGGTGACGGGGAGGAGGCCGTGCGCCTGACCGAGGAACTGCGCCCCGACGTGGTCCTGTTGGACATCCGGATGGCCGGCATGGACGGACTGGCCGCCGCGGAACGGATCACGGCCCTGCCCGAGCCGCCCCGCGTGGTGCTGTTGACCACCTTCGACCTGGACGAGTACGTGCACAGCGCGCTGCGGGCCGGGGCGGTGGGGTTCCTGCTCAAGGACACCCCGCCACGGGACCTCATCGGCGCGGTGCGCACCGTTGACGAGGGGCACGCCATGCTCTCGCCCAGCGTCACCAAACGCATGCTCGAACGGTTCGCCTCACCCGCACCCGCCGACTCCGCGGCCGGACGGGAGGATGCCCTGCGCCGGCTGTCGGTGCTGAGCGAACGCGAACACCAGGTGTTGGTCGCGGTGGCCGAGGGCAAGTCCAACGCCGAGGCGGGGCGGACCCTGGGCATGCGGGAGACCACCGTCAAGGCGCACGTGAGCCGGATCCTGGCCAAGCTGGAGATGTCCAACCGGGTCCAGGCGGCCATCCTCGCCCACGACGCCGGCTGGGCCTGATCGGGGCCCACCGTTGGACGAGTCACCCTTTATCACATGCCGAGCGCTTTGTGGGTGTTCGTCGTCGATCACACCTTTGACCTCGGTTGCGGCTACCGGCTGGTAGCTCGGTACGCTGCAAGGCGATCCCCACCCGAGCAACACACATCGTGGCTGTTCACGGCCACCAGAGAATGAGGAGCCCTTATGTCGCGTTCGGTACTGGTCACCGGCGGCAACCGCGGAATCGGCCTGGCGATCGCCCGTGAACTGGCCGCGAACGGCGACAAGGTCGCGGTGACCTACCGCTCCGGCGAACCCCCGGAGGGGCTGCTGGGGGTTCGTTGCGACATCACCGACTCCGCCCAGGTCGACTCCGCGTTCAAGGAGGTCGAGGAGACCCACGGTCCGGTGGAGGTCCTCGTCGCCAACGCCGGCGCCAACAAGGACCAGCTTCTGGCCCTGATGAGCGAGGACGACTTCTCCTCCGTCCTGGACACCAACCTCACCGGTGCCTTCCGCGTGGCCAAGCGCGCCGTGCGCGGCATGATGCGCAAGCGCTTCGGTCGTGTGGTCCTCATCTCCTCCGTGGTGGGTCTGCTCGGCTCGGCCGGCCAGGCCAACTACTCCGCCTCCAAGGCCGGTCTCGTCGGCTTCGGGCGTTCCCTGGCCCGCGAACTCGGTTCGCGCAACATCACCGTCAACGTCATCGCCCCCGGTTTCATCGAGACCGACATGACCGGCGCCCTGCCCGAGGACCGCCAGGCCGAGATCAAGAAGAACGTTCCCCTGGGCCGCTTCGGTGGCACCGACGACATCGCCAAGACGGTCTCCTTCCTCGCCGGCCCCGGCGGTGACTACATCACCGGCGCCGTCATCCCGGTCGACGGCGGCCTCGGCATGGGCCACTGACCGACCGACCGGCACCATAAAGAACGGACCGCCATGGGAATCCTCGACGGCAAACGCATCCTCGTCACCGGGGTGCTCACCGACTCCTCCATCGCCTTCCACATCGCCCGCCTGGCCCAGGAACAGGGTGCCACCGTCGTCCTCACCGGCTACGGTCGCCTCGGCCTGGTGCAGCGCATCGCCAAGCGCCTGCCCGAGACACCCCCGGTCCTGGAACTGGACGTCACCGACGACGAACACCTCGCGACCCTGGCCGATCGGGTCGGTGAACACGTCGACGGACTCGACGGCATCGTCCACTCCATCGGCTTCACCCCACAGGGCGCCCTGGGCGGCAACTTCCTCAACACCGAGTGGAACGACGTCGCCCAGGCGATGCACACCTCCACCTTCTCCCTGAAGTCGCTCACCACCTCCCTGCTGCCCCTCATGGACCGGGGCGGATCGGTGGTCGCCCTCGACTTCGACAACAGCGTCTCCTACCCCGTCTACGACTGGATGGGCGTGGCCAAGTCCGCGCTGACCTCCACCGCCCGCTACCTCGCCCGGTACGTGGGTGACAAGAACGTGCGGGTCAACCTGGTCTCCGCCGGTCCACTGAGCACCATGGCCGCGCGCAGCATCCCCGGGTTCGACGAACTGGCCGAGCACTGGCCCGAGCGTGCCCCACTGGGCTGGGACGTCAAGGACCCCGAGCCCGCGGCCAAGGCGGTCGTGGCGCTGCTGTCCGACTGGTTCCCCGCCACCACCGGCGAGACCGTGCACGTCGACGGTGGTTTCCACTCCACCGGAGCCTGACACGGAGCAACGCGGGGGCGGGCGGCGCGATGACGCGCCGCCCGCCTTGTAGCATCGGGGCGGCCGAGTCGAACGGAGAAGGTGGGACATGGATCTGGGACTGTCGGGGGCCAAGGTCGTGGTGACCGGGGCCAGCAGGGGGATCGGCCGCGCCATCGCCCAGGTGTTCGCCGCGGAGGGCGCCGACCTGGCCCTGTGCGCCCGAACCCCCGAACCACTGGAACGGGCCGCCCGTGAACTGGGCGAGACCGGGGCCGAGGTCTTCAGCCGGGCCCTGGACGTCACCGACCACGACGCGCTGCCCGTCTTCATCGAGGACGCCGTCGCCGCGCTCGGTGGATTGGACGTACTGATCTCCAACGTCTCCGGCGGCAGCGCGCCCACCCCCGACCAATGGCAACGCGGCTTCGACGCCGACCTCATGCCGTTCGTGCGCCTGACCGAGGCCGCCAAGCCCCACCTGCTGCGCTCCGCAAGGGGCGGGTCGGTGGTACTGGTCTCCTCCACCTCCGCGCTGCACGTCACCCGCCCCGCCGGAGCCCGCTCCTACGGAGCGGTCAAGGCGGCGCTCAACCACCACGCGTCCTCATTGGCCCGCGAATGGGCGCCCAAGGGCCTGCGCGTCAACACGGTGTCCCCGGGGCCCACCGAGTTCCCCGGCGGCGGCTGGGAGCGACGCCGCGAGAACGACCCGGAGTTCTACGAGAGCATCCGCGAACGCGTCCCCACCGGACGTCTGGGTCGCCCCGAGGAGGTCGCCCGCTCGGTGGCCTTCCTGGCGAGCCCGGCCGCCACCTACGTCACCGGACAGAATCTGGTCGTGGACGGCGGTTTCCTCGACCGCGTCTGACCACGGCCACCCCGCGCGCACCGTTGGTCACCGACAACGCCACCGTCGCCGCCACGGACGACGCGGCGAACAGGCTCCACGCCCACGCCATCCACCGCCGTCGGGCACGGCCCCGACGCAGGTGGGCCGCGGCGGCGACCGCACCCGCCACGGACAGTGGAATCGCGGCGGTGACACCCCACACCAGGGCCGGCCCCCAGGGGTTCGTTCTCGGTTCGACGGGGGTGTCGCCGCCGGTCAGCAGGTGGGCCAGACCGAATCCGACCGCCTGGATCTCTCCGTCGCGCAGTTGGTCGTAGCCGTTCTGGAGCACCACCACCGCGCGCTCGCGTTCGGGCAGCACGAGCATCATCGCCGCGAACCCCGGGGTGGAGCCGCCGTGCCAGACCACGGGTTCGTCCACGCCCGGCACGGGCGCGTCCCACCAACCCAGCCCGTACTCGCGTCCGGGGGAGCGTTCGACGGCACCCGTGCGCGCCTCGCCGAGGACAGCCGCGTCCAGGATCGGCGGGTTCTCGACGAGCTGTAGTCGGGCGAAGGCCGCGCGGGCCTTGGACAACCCCCCGCCTGGCGGAGGTCGACGCCTTGACCGCCGAGGACACGCACGCCCAGATCGCACGCGCGGTCCGCAACGGCTTCGAATGCGGTGAGGTCGACCCGGAATCGGACCCCGACGTGGCCGCCGCGCGCCTGGCCGCCGTGGCCGAGGGGCCGGCCATCCAGGTGCACCGTGGCAGCTCCGAGGCCGCCACGCGTGCCCGAGCCGCCGTTCGAGCCGAGGTCGACGCCGTCTTCAGCGGCGAGTGCCGCCAGTACACCCGCTGACCTGTCGGGTCAGCCCTCGCGCAGGACCTGGACCAGCCTCGTGGTGCGTTCGGGGGCCAGGTTCTCGCGTACACCGCTCTCCAAGGCGCCGTCGGTGGCGTCCACCACCGACACGTGCCGCACCGCGCGGGTCAACGCCGTGTACACCTGGGGGCGCGACACCGGGACCTGGGGCGGGAACACCGTCACCACCGCCGGCCACCGGCCGCCGTGCGCGGCGGCCACGGTGACCGCCCAGCCGTGGCGCAGCGCCGACGGGTCATGGACCTTCACCCGGGTGCCGTCGGCCAACTCCACCACGGCGCCGTCGGCGAACTCGCGCAAGTACCCGCTGTCGCCCGGGCCGTACCCCGGCCCCGCCGCGGTGAGCAGGACCCGGTCGCCCGGGTCGAAACCACCGTGCGCGCCCGCGCCCGGGTTCAACCGTTCCTTGCAGGCGGCGTTGAGCGCGCGCGCCCCGGCTGGTCCGTCGGCGCGAGCGGTCACCACCTGCACGTCCTCGACGGCGATGCCCAGGGCGCGCGGGATGGAGTCGGTGAGCAGCTGTGTCACGCGGTGCGCGGCCTCCTCGGCGGAAGCGGCCGGAACCCGCACCACCTCGCGGTCGGGCGCCGTCACCTCGGTCCACTCGCCCGCGGCCACGGAGGTGGCCAGGACCCCGAGCGGGCCGGGCGCGGACTCGTCGGCCAGGGCCGCCACGTGCGCGGTACGGGAGGCGGCCACGTCGACCACCACACGACCGGGGGTGGCGGAGGGGGCCTCGTCGGGGTCGGCGAGCAGCACCAGGTGTGCTCCCTCGGCGCACGCCGACACCAGTTCGGCCATCCGGGAGGTGCCCACCGACATGGATGCGCACAGGACCACGATGCCAGCCTCGACCGGCGCCCGATCGAGCAACGCGGCCAGGGAGACCACACGGAGCGGTCCTTTGGCGTTCGCGTCGGGGTCGGTCTCCCCGGTGTCCGTGTCGGCGTTCGCGTCGGCCTGTCCGGCGTCCGTGTCCGCATTGGTCCCCTCGGTCGCCGTCGCTTCGACGACCCGCGCCAGGTCGGCGTTGACGGCCGCCGCGGTCTGCGCGGTGGGGGCGGCCACGGCGATGCCCACCTCGCTCTCGGTGGCGATCGCGGCCAGGGCGTGCAGGGAACGGGCCACCTCGGCATGGTCGCCGGGCCCGTGCCGCACCACGGTGACCGGGCGCAGCGCCATCGTGACCAGGGCCTCACGGGTCTGCTCCGACAGGTCGAACCCGCCGCGCTCGGCCGCCGCCTCCACTGTCTCGGCGGCGGTCAGGGAGTCCATCACCGGATCGTTCGCGCCGATCAGCCGGGCCAGTTCGGCGCCCAGGCGTTGTTCGGAGTGCCCGAGGTCGTGCAGGGCGTAGAAGCGTTCGGGGTCGGGCAGGTCGGGGACGCCGCCCTCGGCGAAGTCGAAGTCGTCGTCGGACTCGTCGGTGCTCTCGAACAGCGCCGCCTGCTCGGCGGTGACGGCGGCCTCCATGGCCGCCATGGGGTCGGCCACACCCAGTTCGCGGACCATGGTGGCCAGACGCTTCTCCTCCACCGCGGTGTGTCCGCGGCCCGCGGCGGTATGCAGGGTGTGCCGCACCAGGGCGGCCAGCCGACGCGGGTCGTCGGGCCGGGTGCCTTCGCCCAGATGCTTGCGGGCGCAGAAGTCGGCCTGTTCCCGGGTCACGCCGGGAAGACGCAACAACAGCCAGGGATCGGCGTCCAACGCGGCGGCGGACCGTGGGCCCAGCTCGGACACCAGGCCCGGTGCGAGGGTGCGCGGGGCACCCATCCGGTCAAGGACGGCACTGACCTTCTCGACGGCCTCGGACACCGGTTCCCCTCGTCAGGTGGTGGGTGGTTTCCGGGTGAGCCTATCGACTCGCGGCGACGTTCCGGTGCGGGGTCGGCCGGGCCCGGCCAACCCCCTTGACGGCGAGGAGGTGGTGTTCAGGCGTGATCGGGAGCTGTTCGGACGTTCTCCGGTGCCGGCGAGACCACCTGGAGGACCGCCTTACAGGGGTCGGTCTCGGGTGCGCTGAGCCGGATCGCGTCCGCGGCGGTCGCGGCGGCGGCCCGGAAGTGGTCGCGCTGTCGCGGGGGGAGCCCGCTCAGCAGCCGATCCTCCACGTGCGTGACCAGTTCCTCGGCCTGACGCAGCACGGAGAGCCCGTGATCGGTGGGGCACACCCGGCGCACTCGGCGGTCCTTGGAGTCGACCCGGCGCCGGACCAGCTCGGCGGCCTCCAGGTCGTCGAGCAGATAGGTCATGACGCTGCGGTCGATGAGGAGTCGTTCGGCGAGAGCGGCCTGGGTGGGGGGCTCGCCCGCGGCGACCGTGGTGAGCACGTGGAAGCCGCGGCTGCCGTGCGGCAGGTCGGCCAAGGCTTGTTCGACGTGTTCGTGCCAACGGCGGAGCAGGACGGCCAGCGACCACCCGAGGTCGGGTCCGGGGAGGTCCTCCGAGGTGGCGCTCATGGGATCACGATACCAGGAACAGTTTGTCCGTCAGATATGTTGTGAACATTATCGTTTTGTCCACAAACGATTTCGGCCCCCGTCGCGTTCGAGGAGTATCGATGACCGACTACGGACACCGCCTGGAGTTCGGCACCTTCATCACGCCGACCGCCCAGGACCCCGAACGCGCCGTCGGACTCGCCGAGGTGACCGAGGCCGCGGGCCTGGATCTGGCGACCTTCCAGGACCACCCCTACAACCCCGCCTTCCTCGACACCTGGACCCTGCTGAGCTGGGTCGCCGCCCGAACGGAACGTCTGCGCGTGGCGGGCAACGTCGTCAACCTGCCCCTGCGGCCTCCCGCCGTCCTGGCCCGTGCCGCCGCCAGCCTGGACCTGCTCTCGAAGGGGCGCTTCGAGCTCGGTCTGGGCGCCGGCGCCTTCTGGGACGGGATCCACGGCATGGGCGGCGGACGTCGTACCCCCGGACAGGCCGTGGACGCCCTCTCCGAGGCCCTCGACCTCATCCGCGAGGTGTGGGACACCGACACCCGCGGCGGAGTGCGCACGCGGGGCGAGCACTACTCCGCCCACGGCATGAAGCGCGGCCCTCGCCCCCACCACGACATCGGGATCTGGCTGGGCGCCTACAAACCCCGCATGCTCCGTCTGGTCGGCGCCAAGGCCGACGGCTGGCTGCCGAGCCTGGGCTACCTCGACCCCGCCGACCTGCCCGAGTCCAACCGGATGATCGACGACGCGGCCGAGGCGGCCGGACGCCACCCCCGACAGATCCGACGCCTGCTCAACCTCTCCGGCGCCGCGTTCTCACCCGCGGACCGGGGCTTTCTCCAGGGCCCGCCCGAACAGTGGGTCGACCAGCTCCTGCCCCTGGCGGTCGAACACGGGGTGGCCACCTTCATCCTGGGCACCGACGACCCGCGCAGCATCGACATCTTCGGCGGGGAGGTGGCCCCGGCCCTGCGCGAGGCGGTGGACCGCGAACGCGCCACCGCCGGTACCCCCACCGGGCCGGCCCGAGCTGCCGCCACGCTCACCGCCCGCCGCCCCGGCATCGACTACGACGGCGTTCCCGACTCCCTGCGCGAGGGCGCGGTCGAGCCCGGCGACAAGGCCTACCGGGGCCTGCGACACGGCTACATGCAGCACGGTCGGCCCGGCCTGGTCCTGCGCCCCGACGAACCCGCACAGGTCGCCGAGGCCCTCGCCTACGCCCGCGAACAGGACGTGACCCTCAACGTGCGCTCCGGCGGACACGGGATCAGCGGCGCCTCCACCAGCAACGGTGGGGTGATCATCGACCTGGGCCGGATGAACGGGATCGAGGTCCTGGACGCCGGTTCCGGACTGGTGCGACTGGGCGCCGGCGCCCGCTGGGGCGACGTCGCCGACCGGCTCGGCGCGCACGGACTCGCCATCAGCTCCGGCGACCACGGGGGAGTGGGCGTGGGCGGGATCGCCACCACCGGCGGCGTCGGCTACATGTCCCGCGCGCACGGGCTCACCATCGACAACGTCGTCGCCGCCGAGATGGTCACCGCCGACGGAAGGCTCCTGCGCGTGGACGCCGACCACCACCCCGACCTGTTCTGGGCGGTGCGCGGCGCGGGCGCGAACATGGGCGTGGTCACCGCGGTGGAGGCCCGGGCCGCACACGTGGACACCGTGGTGCTGGGGCAGTTCACCTATGAGGCCTCGGCCACCGCCGCGTTCCTCCGCACCTGGGGAGAGATCGCCGACGCCGCCCCGCGCGAGGTCACCGCGTTCCTCACCCTGGGCGGGGGACAGGCGGGCCAGGGGCCGGTCGCGCAGGCGATGGTGGTGTACGCGGGCGACGACACCGACGCGGCCGTCACCGCGCTGGAACCCTTCCTGAAGGCCGGACCGGTCCTGGACCAGCGCGCGCAGCTCGCGCCCTACCCGGCGCTGCTCGTCGCGCACCAGGATCCGCACCAGGGCGCCGGAGTTCCCGTCTCCCGTTCCGGTCTGGTGGGCACCATCACCGATACCATCGCCGAGATCATCGCGGGGATGGTCGCCTCCGGGGACTCCTTCTTCACCCAGTTCCGCCAGGTCGGTGGGGCGGTCAACGACGTCGCACGCGACGCGACCGCCTACGCCCACCGTTCGGCGCACTTCTCGGTGGCCGCGCTCGGTCGGCGCGCCGACCGCTTGGACTCTCGCTGGTCGGCGCTGGAAGGCGAACTCCAGGGGATGTACCTGAGCTTCGACACCCGAACCGGACCCGAGGTCCTGGCCCAGGCCTTCCCCGAACCCACCCTGGGGCGGTTGCGCGAGATCAAGGCCGAGTACGACCCGGAGCAGATCTTCCGCCACAACTTCCCGATCCCGCCCTCGGCCGGCTGATCAGCGTCCGGGGCCGGCGGTGGCGTCGTCCAGAGCGTCCCTGATCTTGGGCGGCAGCTCCACGCTCTCCACCGACAGGATCTCCTCCAGTTGGGGGAGGGTGCGCGGCCCCACCACGGCGGACGCGATCCCGTCCTGGTCGCGCGCCCAGCTCAACGCAACCGCGAGCGGCGACACGCCCAGGCCCTCCGCCGCGGTGCACACCGACTCCACCACCCGGCGGCTGCGGTCGTCCAGATAGGGCTCCACGTAGGGCGCCATGTGCGGGAAGGCCGCCCGGGAATCCGACGGGACCCCGTTGCGGTACTTGGCGCTGAGCACGCCACGGCCCAGCGGGGACCAGGCGATCAGATGGGCGTCGCTCGCCGCGGTCGCCGGCCTCAGGGCGTGGTCGGCGGACCGGTTGAGCAGCGAGTACTCCGTGCCCGCGCTCACCAACGGGACCCGACCCGACCGGGCGCGCTGCCAGGTCGCCAGGGTCGCGAACTGCCAGGCCTCCAGGTTCCCGGTGCCCACGTAGCGGGCCTTGCCGGAGGTCACCGCCGCCTCCATCGCGGACAGCGTCTCCTCCGGCGGGGTGTGCGGATCGAACACGTGCAGCTGCCACAGGTCCACGTAGTCGGTCTGCAACCGCCGCAGGGAGGCGTCCAGTGACGCCAGTAAGTGTCGTCGGGAGGCGTCCACGGGCCGGTACCCCTCGGGGGTGTGGCCGCTCTTGGTGGCCACCACGACGTCCTCGCGCCGCACGGCCCCGCGCAGCAGCCGGCCCAGGATGCGTTCGCTCTGTCCCCCCGTGTAGATGTCCGCCGTGTCCACGAGCGTGCCGCCCGCGTCCGCGAACGCGGTGAGCTGCTGCCCGGCCTCCTCCTCGGAGGTGTCCTTTCCCCAGGTCATCGTGCCCAGAGCGGTACGAGACACCCAGAGTCCTGATCTGCCCACCTGTCGCTGTTCCATGCGGCGGAGATTACCCTGTCCTCCCTGCGGAGAGGGGGGTCGGCCGTTTCCGGCCCCGCTCATCGGCGCTTCGGGGACCGGGCCACCAAGACGTGATGTTCCGGACAGATTCCCGTAGGCCGCCGGACATCGGTAGTTGACCGAGCGGAGGTCGGGGGTACACCTTGGCTGCGTACTGTCAGCGCAGTCCGGTCCGGGGCCGAGGTGCGACACGCGACGTGTGACGCGGCCCCAGTCGATCGCGTCCCACAGAAAATTCCGGTGCCCACGCCCTTTTCAGGGCTTCCCTGAACACGAAAGTCCGAGCCGCGTGTCCATTTTCGAGGCGGTCGTTCTCGGCCTCATCCAAGGACTCACCGAGTTCCTGCCCATCTCCTCCAGTGCCCACCTGCGTGTCTTCGCGGCGTTCTTCAACTGGCCCGATCCGGGTGCGGCGTTCACCGCGGTGAGCCAGATCGGCACCGAACTCGCGGTGATCCTCTACTTCCGCAAACGCATCTGGGCGATCATCTCCGTCTGGAGCCGGTCCCTGTTCGACCGCGAACTGCGCGGCGACATCAACGCCCGTATGGGCTGGTACATCATCATCGGCACCATCCCGATCGGTGTGCTGGGCCTGCTCCTGGAGGACCAGATCGAGGGGGTCTTCCGCGACCTGCGCCTGATCGCCCTCAACCTCATCATCTTCGGCATCATCCTCGGTGTCGTCGACCACTTCGCCCGCCGTCAGAACGAGATCGAGGACCTGAACCTCAAGCGCGGCCTGACCTTCGGTCTCTTCCAGACGCTCGCGCTCATCCCGGGCGTCTCCCGCTCGGGGGCCACCATCACCGGTGGTCGCCTGCTGGGCTTCACCCGACCGGCCGCCGCCGAGTTCGCGTTCCTGCTCGCCCTGCCCGCCGTGTTCGCCTCCGGGCTGTACAAGATGCTCGACATCGGCGGCGACGAGTACGCGGGCTGGGGCGCCACCGTCATCGGCACCATCGTGGCGTTCGTGGTCGGCTACATCGTCATCGCCTGGCTGATGAAGTTCATCAGCACGCACAGCTTCATGCCGTTCGTGTACTACCGCATCGCACTGGGCCTGCTCATCCTGGTCCTGGTCTACTACGGTGCGCTCGCCCCGGCGGGCGGAGCCGGGGTCGGCTGACGGTCGTCGGGATCGACCGCCTCGCGCGGCCGGTCCCGACACCGTCCACACCAGGACCTAGTCTGTGCTCATGGCGACACCGGCGCAGACCAAGGACACCCCGCCCGCCCCCGAGGCGGTCACCCTCCTGCTCGTACGGCACGGGATGACCGACGCGACCGGCCCCCGGTTGGCCGGACGGGCCCCGGGGGTGCACCTCAACGACACCGGCCGGAGCCAGGCCGCCCACCTGGCGGAACGGATGGAGGGGTTGACCCCCGCCGCCCTGGTCTCCAGTCCGCTCGAACGCTGCCAGGAGACCGCCCAGGCCCTGGCCGAACGGCTCGGCGTTCCCATCACCACCGACGAACGCTTCATCGAGTGCGACTACGGAAGCTGGACCGGGCGCTCCCTCACCGACCTGGCCGCCGAACCCCTGTGGCGGGTCGTGCAGGACCACCCCAGCGCCGCGCGCTTCCCCGGCGGGGAGTCCCTCGCCGCCGCCTCCGCCCGCGCCGTGGAGGCCGTCCGGGACTGGAACACCCGGCTCTCGCAGGCCGCGACCCAGGACCCGCCCGTGTACGTGGTGTGCGGCCACGGCGACGTCATCAAGGCGATCGTCGCCGACGCCCTCGGCATCCACCTGGACCTGTTCCAGCGCCTGCGCGTGGACCCCTGTTCGGTCACCTCCATCACCTACACGCGCACCCGCCCCTTCCTCAATGGGCTCAACGACACCGGACGCCCCCTGGCCGGAGTGTTGCCCACCGCGGCCGAGGCCAAGGGCGACGCCGCCGTGGGCGGCGGCGCGGGAGTACCCGACACCGAGTGACGTCCACCGCCGCCTCCCGGGTGAATCGTCCCGAGTCACCGATATCCCGTAAGGTTGGACCCATGCCCGTCTTTCAGTTCAACCCACCGGAACGGTTCATCGCGGGAACCGTGGGCCAGCCTGGGGAACGCACCTTCTTCCTCCAAGCGGTGGGCGAGGGTCGTATAACCAGCGTCGCGCTGGAGAAGGCCCAGGTGGAGGCCCTGGCCGGCCGTATCGAAGAACTGCTGGAAGAGGTGCACCGCCGTTTCGGTGCCCCGCCCGGTGACGACTCGACCCCCGAGGACGAGGGCCCTCTGGAACAACCCATCGAACAGGACTTTCGCGTGGGCACCCTGGCCCTGGCCTGGGACGCCGAGGCGGCCCGCGTGATCATCGAGGCCCAAGAGGTCGATGAGTCCGGCGTCGAGGAACTGGTCGAGGACGACGACGAGGAAGAGGAGCTGGAGGTCTTCGCGGAGGAGGCCCCCGCCCACCGTGACGTCCTGCGCGTCTACCTCACCCCCGGTGAGGCGCGCTCGTTCGCGGGCCGCGCCCTGAAGGTGGTCTCGGCCGGGCGCCCCGACTGCCCCCTGTGCGGTCGTCCGCTGGACCCGGCCGGTCACATCTGCGCGCGCCAGAACGGCTATCGCCCGGACCGTCTCGTCTGATCCATGAACGCCGACGACACCACCGAGGGCCGGCCTGCCCCGGCCGACTTCGACGGGATCGACCCCGCCGAGGGCGTCGATCTGCTCCGTAAGGGCGACCTGACCGTGCGGGGTCGCCTGACCGTGGCCTCCAACACCACCCTGTACTGCACCGTCTCCGACGGTGACCGTTCGGCGGCCTGCGTGTACAAACCGGTGACGGGGGAGCGGCCCCTGTGGGACTTCCCCGACGGCACCCTGGCCGGGCGCGAGGTGTCCGCCTACGCGGTCTCCGAAGCGCTGGGCTGGTCCGTGGTGCCGCCGACCGTGCACCGCGTCGGTCCCTACGGCGAGGGCATGGTCCAGTTGTGGGTGCACGGAGACACCACGGTCGACCTGGTCGAGCTGTCCAGACGGACCGATCACCGGGGCCTGCGCCGGATGGCCGTGCTGGACGCGGTCATCAACAACTCCGACCGCAAGATCGGTCACCTGCTGCCCACCCCGGGTGGACACTTGTACGGCTGCGACCACGGGGTGTCCTTCGCCGAGGAGTACAAGCTGCGCACCGTGCTGTGGCAGTGGCAGGGGCAGACCCTCACCGAAGAGGCCCTACAGGCCCTGAGCCGGTTGGGTTCCCGCCTGCGCGACGCCGACGACCCGCTGTCGGTGGAACTGGCCCGGCACCTGACCGGTCCGGAGGCCTACGCGGTTCGCGCCCGGGTGGATCTGCTCGTCCATCACGGCATCCACCCCTACCCGGCCCCCGACTGGCCCTCCGTCCCCTGGCCGCCCGTGTGAGCAGCATCAAGTCGTTCGCGGGGTGTTACCGGGGAGTAGGAATGGTGTTCCACCGCCGGACACCGGCACAATGGGGCTCGTGAGCAATGAGTGGAACTACCTTTTCGACATGGACGGCGTGCTCGTACGCGAGGACCACCTGATCCCCGGGGCCGACGCGGTCATAGCGGAGCTGCGGGAGCAGCAGACCCCGTTCATGGTGTTGACGAACAACTCCATCTACACCCCGCGCGACCTGCGTGCTCGACTGCTCAACTCGGGGTTGGACATCCCGGAGGAGTCGATCTGGACCTCGGCGCTCGCCACCGCCCAGTTCCTGCAGACGCAGCGCCCCGGCGGTTCGGCCTACGTCGTCGGCGAGTCCGGTCTGACCACCGCCCTGCACAACATCGGGTACGTGATGACCGACCGCGATCCCGACTACGTGGTGCTGGGGGAGACCCGCACCTACAGCTTCGAGGCCATCACGCGGGCGATCCGTCTGGTGCGCAACGGTGCCCGGTTCATCGCCACCAACCCCGATGAGACCGGACCCAGCGCCGAGGGCCCGCTGCCCGCCACCGGTGCGGTCGCGGCGCTCATCGAGAAGGCCACCGGACGGCGCCCCTACTTCGTGGGCAAGCCCAACCCGCTGATGATGCGTTCGGCGCTGCGCCGTATCGGCGCGCACTCGGAGAACACCCTCATGGTCGGCGACCGGATGGACACCGACGTGCTCAGCGGGCTCGAAGCCGGTCTTCAGACCGTGCTGGTGCTGTCGGGGATCTCCGGTCGGGAGACCGCCGACCAGTTCCCGTACCGTCCCACCCGGGTGATCGGGTCGGTCAAGGAGCTGGTGGGCAGGACCTCCGACCCCTTCGGCGACCTGGGATAGATCGGGTTCCCGACTACCGGGGAAGGCCCGGTACGAACACGACGGGGGCGGTGGACCGATGGTCCACCGCCCCCGTGGCGTCGTGTCAGGCGCTCTGTCGCTGTTTGGCGAGCTCCTCCACCTTGGCCGCCTCTTCGCGGCGGCGGGCGCGGAGCAGTGCCAGGCGCTCGGCGAGGACCTCTTCGAGGTCCTCCATGCTGCGTCGTTCGAGCAGCATGTCCCAGTGCGTGCGCACCGGCTTGGTGTTCTTGGGCTCCTCACCGTTGCCGTCTCGGCGTAGGGCCCGGTCGCCGCAGAAGCGGCATTCCCATTCGGCGGGGATCTCCGCCTCGGTCGCGAAGGTGACCGAGAAGCGGTGGCCCCGCGTGCAGTCGTAGGTGACTTCCTGCCGGGGAGCCAGGTCGGTGTTGCGGTCGTTCTCGTAGCTCGTCGCCCCGAGCCGGGTGCCGCGAAGTGCTCGCTCGGCCATCGTGTGGGTGCCTCCAGGCGCTCGTGCGGTCTCGCGGGGTGTAACGCGTTCGTCCACGTCAAGATTCCCCGACTGTCACGGGTCGAACCTCTTCGGTGGGTGCGGGAAGCTCGTGGGGGCCGGGGGACCGGCCTCGCCGACCCTTCCAGTGATTGTGATCTGCACCACTATAGGGGTGATGTCGGTGGCTCCGCGCGGTGACGCGTGTGCCGGGGTGCGACCCGGTGCCGAATCGTCCAGGGGCCCGTTTTCGACGAGCGGCGCTTTCGTCCTGTAGGCGCAGTTCAAGATGGGCGTGAACGAGTTTCACATAATGGTCGAAACGCGCCTTATTCCGACATCGCTGGGGCTGCTGTGGTGCCGGTGTCCCTTGTGTGCAAGGGGTCCGTGAGTCCGGTTTCGGGTAATTCCTTCTTCATTCCCATGGCATAGGCGTCGGTCCGGCTGGGTGGTAGGTTTGCTCGCTGTGTGTCTGAAAGGCCGGATTATTATTGTTTTTCCGGCCTTTTTCGCGCATCTTCGCACGTGGATCGCGGGTGGCTTCGGTCGTGTCCCGCGACATGTACAAAGAGTGACGACGGAGCCACATGACTGCTGAGATCCCCCACGACGGCGGTGCACCACCGTCGCGTTCCACCGCACCGCGATGGCTCCTGCTCCTGGCCCCCGCACTTCCGGTCTGGGGGTGGGCCCTGTGGGCCGCCCACCCCGAGGCCCTCCCGTCCGTCCTGACGGCCGGCGCGCTCACCCTCGTGCTCGGGGGCGCCCTCGCCCTCCTGCTGGCCACGCGCGATCGCCGCGTCGAGACACTGCGCTCCCAGGTCGAACAGGTACGGGCCGAGACCGCCGCCCTGGCCTCGGACACGCTGCCGCGCCTGGTCGAACACCTGCGCCAAGGCGACTCCGCCGAGACCGCCCTGCACCGTGTCACCCTCCCGGACGACCCCGGCACCTCCGCGGTGCTGCGTCTGGCCGCCACCGAGATCGCCGTCGCCGAACGCCGCCGCTCCGCCGCCATGGCCGCCTGCGCCACCGCCGCCGGCCGGGTCCAGGCACTGACCACCACCGTGCTCGCCGACCTGCGCGGGATGCAGGAACGTCACGGTGGCTCCGAGGACGGGAACGAGATCCTCGGTGATCTCATGCACCTGGACCACACCACGGCGCAGACCGGTCGTATGGCCGACGGCATCGCCGTCCTGACCGGAGCCCGCTCCGGTCGCCGCTGGAGCCGCTCCATCCCGATGGAGAGCATTCTGCGCGGTGCCATGAGCCGGATCGGCGCCTACCGCCGGGTGCGCACCCACAGCGTTTCCAATCTGGCCGTGGCCGGTTTCGCCGCCGAAGGGGTCATCCACGCCCTGGCCGAGCTGCTCGACAACGCCGCCAAGTTCTCTCCGCCCACCGCCGAGGTCCACGTCCACGTGGAGGAGGTCCAGGCGGGAATGGCCATCATGGTCGAGGACGGCGGCCTGGTCATGGGCGACGAGGCCCTGCGCCGTGCCCGCCGGACGGTCGAGAGCGGTTCGGACATCACCACGATCTCCGGAACCCGCCTGGGACTGGCGGTCGTCGGAAGGCTCGCCCAACGCTATGGGCTGTCGGTCTCCTACCGTTCCTCCTCGCGTGGGGGCACCGCGGTGGTCCTGCTGCTGCCGCAGCGCATCGTCAAACCGCTGCCCGTACCGACCACCCCCGCGCCGATCACTCCCGCCCCCGTTCGGAGAGTTCCCGAAACACACCCGTCCGCTATTCCCGCCACGTCGACCGGTTCCGACGAGCCCGCCC
>NZ_FRFF01000159.1 GCF_900143625.1 Nocardiopsis sp. JB363 | reverse complement strand
CCCCCCCCCCCCCCCCCCCCCCCCCCCCCCCCCCCCCCCCCCCCCCCCCCCCCCATTTTTTTTTCAAGCAGAAGACGGCATACGAGCGGTAGCTCCGTCTCGTGGGCTCGGTGATGTGAATAAGAGACAGGTGCACGGGTGCCTTCGTGCTGGCCGGTTTGGGGTTGTTGGAGGGGCGTGGGGCGACCACGCATTGGCGGCACGCGGGCGCGTTGGCTCGCCGGTATCCGGGTGTGCGGGTGCGTCCGGACGCCATCCATGTCCGAGATGGGTGTTTCATCACTTCTGCGGGGGTCAGTGCCGGTATCGATTTGGCGCTGGCGTTGGTGGAGGAGGATCACGGGGCGCGGGTGGCGCGCGGTGTGGCACAGGAACTCGTGGTCTACCTGCGTCGTCCGGGTGGGCAGTCCCAGTTCGGTGGGCAGGTCCCGGTTTCGGTGAGCGAGGGTCCCTTGCGCAGGGTGGTGGAGGCGGTGCGGGCCGACCCCCGTGCCGAGCACGATCTGCCGTCGATGGCGCGGGTGGCGGCGGTCAGCCCTCGGCACTTGAGTCGGTTGTTCCACGCGGAGTTGGGCACCACGCCCGCTCGTTGGGTGGAGCGGGTGCGTTTGGACCTGGCGCAGCGATTCTTGTTGGAGGGGTCGGGGGTGACCTCGGCGGCTCGGCGTAGCGGGTTCGGCAGTGATGAGACCCTGCGTCGTGTCTTCGTGCGTCATCTGGGGTCGACCCCCACCGAGTTCCGTCGGCGTTTCGCCACCACGGACGTGGGCATGGATGCGACGGGTAGCGGGTCGTGACCGTGCGGATCTGGACGGTGGGATGAGCACTCAGGGTGCCATTGTCCGTCTCTGTGGCCTTTTCTTGAGGCCTGCGGGGCTCCATTTGGGTTAAGTGGCCCTGAATGCGGCTTGTTCCATGGGGTGTGTGGCCTTTTCGTGACCTTCGGGGGCGGTAGATTGCCCGGCATGCACAACGGGGATCAGGTCGAGCAGACCTCGACACAGAGCGTGGTCATCTACACCGACGGGGCCTGCAGCGGCAACCCCGGTCCGGGAGGGTGGGGTGTGTGGTTGCGCTATGGGGAGCACGAGCGTGAGCTGTACGGGGGCGAGGCCCAGACCACCAACAATCGGATGGAGTTGATGGCCGCCATCCAGGCGTTGGAGAGCCTGACACGTCCGGTGCCGGCGGTGGTGCACACCGATTCGTCCTATGTGCGCAACGGCATCATGACCTGGGTGCACGGGTGGAAGAAGCGGGGGTGGACCACCGCGAGCAAGAAACCGGTCAAGAACGTGGACCTGTGGCAGCGCCTGGACGAGTTGGCCACGCGACATGAGGTCGAGTGGCGTTGGGTGCGCGGCCACAGCGGCGATGAGGGCAACGAGCACGCCGACGAACTCGCCCGGCGCGGGCGGGACGAGGCGGCGGCCGCGGCCGGGTAAAAGGGGAATGGCACGTGTGGGGTGGGTGGCCCGGTGGTCGCCCACCCCCTTTTTTTTGTCGTTCGGCGTCGTTGGCAGGCGGTGCACATCGGGCGGGTGCGGTGGGCGTAACGGCACCCGCACTAACGGAAGCCCTTGGAGTCATCCCACACGTGCCGCATGCCCTCTTCGGCGCGTCGGTACCAGTGCTCGGCCTCGTCGGTCTCACCACGCGCTGTCAGGAG
>NZ_FRFF01000143.1 GCF_900143625.1 Nocardiopsis sp. JB363 | reverse complement strand
GCCCGCGGGTGCCCCGCCCGCGCCCGGAACGCCCGCCGCTCCCGCGCCGCCCCCGGCGTCCGCGCAGCCACCGCAAACCTCGCCGACGCCCCCGCATCGCCTGGCCCCTGTTCGGCTACACCTTGGCCGCCTTAGCTGGTGCCTTCGCCCACCACCTCACCGCCGGATTGCTGTAACGCCAAGGCTGTCCCTCAAAACCGGGGCTCCTCCGCTACCGTTGACCACAGTGTGAAGAGCCCCGAAGACTCGATCAGTCCCCTTTGTGAAGAAAAGGTTCTGGTGTCCAACTTGCAACAAGTTGCAGATTCGAGCATGTTCGTCGGGTAAAGGCGCAGGTCAGCGAGACTGCTCCCCGCGCACGCGGGGATGGACCCGGGGTGATGTACGGCGGCCAGGCCGCCCCCACCCTGCTCCCCGCGCACGCGGGGATGGACCCCCCCGATATGCGCCACGCGCACGCACTCATCACTGCTCCCCGCGCACGCGGGGATGGACCCGGTGAACCACGAGTGCTGTCCTTCCTCTCCGGCTGCTCCCCGCGCACGCGGGGATGGACCCCAGACCGTGGCGCCGGGCGAGTGGACCACCGTCTGCTCCCCGCGCACGCGGGGATGGACCCCGAGTCCAGTTGCTCTTCCAGGGTTCTGCTGTCTGCTCCCCGCGCACGCGGGGATGGACCCCAGCCGTGTGGTCGCTGCGCTGGTCCTCGCAGCTGCTCCCCGCGCACGCGGGGATGGACCCGCCGGACAGAACCAGAGCCCGGACGACGACCACTGCTCCCCGCGCACGCGGGGATGGACCCACGTGGGGGGAGGAACTCCTCGCCTACGCGCGCTGCTCCCCGCGCACGCGGGGATGGACCCGAGTACACCCGCGCGTTCGGCATGGGTGGCGCCTGCTCCCCGCGCACGCGGGGATGGACCCCCGTGCCGTCCCCGAACCCTCCGAGCGGGTGCCTGCTCCCCGCGCACGCGGGGATGGACCCGTGATGAAGGAGCTGATCCCGTGGCCGGGCCTGCTGCTCCCCGCGCACGCGGGGATGGACCCGGGGCGGGCCTTCCGCGTTTCGTCAGTGCTGGCTGCTCCCCGCGCACGCGGGGATGGACCCGCACCGGATGGCTGCGAGCTCGTTCCTCACTCCTGCTCCCCGCGCACGCGGGGATGGACCCCATCACCACCCCCGGCGTTCCCACCGCCCACCCTGCTCCCCGCGCACGCGGGGATGGACCCGTCGTGACCGACAGTAAAGAAAATGGAGACATCTGCTCCCCGCGCACGCGGGGATGGACCCTGGGCTGCCCAGTACCGTCGCTCCCACTTCGACTGCTCCCCGCGCACGCGGGGATGGACCACGACCCGCAGAGCTTCGCGGCGGGGATGCACAACTGCTCCCCGCGCACGCGGGGATGGACCCATGCCGTTTCGGAGCTTCATGTCCAGGCCCACCTGCTCCCCGCGCACGCGGGGATGGACCCATGCCGTTTCGGAGCTTCATGTCCAGGCCCACCTGCTCCCCGCGCACGCGGGGATGGACCCATGCCGTTTCGGAGCTTCATGTCCAGGCCCACCTGCTCCCCGCGCACGCGGGGATGGACCCGTCTCGCCCTCGCCCTGACCCCCGGCACCCGTCTGCTCCCCGCGCACGCGGGGATGGACCCATCATCCGCCAGGTCCGGTTGGCCCGCCGGGACTGCTCCCCGCGCACGCGGGGATGGACCCAGCGCGCCGCCAAGGCCGCCGCCGACGCGGTCCTGCTCCCCGCGCACGCGGGGATGGACCCCTCGGTCACCGGGTGCCGTTCACCGAGCACCCCTGCTCCCCGCGCATGCGAGGAGCGGGCCACGCCTCCACGCGGGATCGGGTACCACACCTCCGTCCGAAATGCCGGAAAACTGGTGAGTAGCCGCGTGGCCGTTGTCGGCCACCGGAAGGGGGCAGAACCAGCCCCGAACAGTCACTCCTAGGCGCTTAGATGTCTCCCATGACCCCCGGACCCCCTTCCCAGCCCTGGAAGGACTCCCTCTCCAAGGCCGCCCGTAGCGCCTGGGCCAAGCACGACTTCGACTCCGACGGCTGGCTCCCGCTCTACCGCCACATGGCCGACAGCGCCTTCATCGCGGGCAGACTCTGGGACGAGTGGGTTCCGCGACAGGCCCGCGCGCTCATCACCTCCGCACTCTCCGGAGACGAATCCTCGGCCCGCGCCCTGGTGGTGTGGCTCGCCGCCACCCATGACATCGGCAAGGCCACGCCCGCCTTCGCCTGCCAGGTCGAACACCTGGCCGACGACATGCGCGCCCATGGCCTGGACATGCCTCTCCAGAAGCTGATGGCCGACCGCAACCTCGCGCCGCACGGCCTCGCCGGCCACCTCCTCCTCCGTGACTGGCTGGTCGACGAGCACGATTGGCGCCCCCGGGACACCCACCAATTCACCGTCATCGCCGGCGGCCACCACGGCGTCCCGCCGACCAACAGCGCCATCGCCGCGCTCGACGACCACCCCGAACTCCTGCGCACGCCCAAGACGGCCCAGACCTGGCACCAGGTCCAGACCGAACTCCTGGACACGGCTGCCGAAGTCACCGGGGCCGGCACCCACCTGTCCTCCTGGCGCACGGTCAAACTCCCCCAACCCGCCCAGGTCCTGCTCACCGCCCTGGTCATCACCGCCGACTGGATCGCCAGCAACTCCGACTACTTCCCCTACTTCCCGGGCGAACGCGGCACCGACCCCGAGCGCACCGAAGCGGCCTGGCGCCTCCTCGACCTTCCCCGCCAGTGGGACCCCGAGCACTCCACCGGGACCACGGCCGAACTCCTCGCCGCGCGCTTCGACCTGCCCGACGGCGCCCGCCCACGCCCGGTGCAGGAACACGCCGTCCAGGCCGCCCGGGACATGGCCGGCGCCGGATTGATGATCATCGAAGCCCCCATGGGCGAGGGCAAGACCGAGGCGGCCCTGCTCGCGGCGGAGATCCTCGCCGCCCTGACCGGAGCCGGTGGCTGCTTCATCGCGCTGCCCACCATGGCCACCAGCAACGCCATGTTCGCCCGCTTCACCCACTGGCTGGACCACCTCCCGGGCATGCCCGAGGAAGCCGCCTCCATCTTCCTCGCCCACTCCAAGGCCCACCTCAACGACGAGTTCGCCGGCTACCTCGGCGGCGGCCCCCGTCTGGCCACCGACACCGACCGTGAGGACGAGTCCGGCGCCGCCGCCCTCATCGCCCACCGGTGGCTGCGCGGGCGCAAGAAGGGCATGCTCTCCTCCTTCGCCGTGGGCACCATCGACCAGCTCCTCTTCGCCGGCCTCAAGAGCAAGCACCTGGCTCTGCGACACCTGGCGCTCGCCGGAAAGGTCGTGGTGATCGACGAGGCGCACGCCTACGACACCTACATGAACACCTACCTCGACCGGGCCCTGGCCTGGCTGGGCCGGTACGGGGTCCCGGTCATCGTCCTGTCCGCCACCCTGCCCTCCGAACGCCGCCGTGAACTGGCCCAGGCCTACACGGGCGAAGGCCCACGCTCCAAGACGGAAGGCTACGAAGAGGTCGCCCAGGCCGCTTCCTACCCGCTCATCACCACCGCCGTCCCCGACTCACCCCCACGCCTGTACCCCTCGGAGTTCTCCGGCCGATCCACCGACGTGCTCATCGAGCCCCTGGACGACGAACTCGACACCCTCACCGCCCGTCTGGACCGAGAACTCCACGAGGGCGGCTGCGCCCTGGTCATCCGCAACACCGTCGCCCGTGTGCACGAGACCGCCACCCACCTGCGCGAACACTTCGGCGACGACACGGTCACCGTCGCCCACTCGCGCTTCCTCGACCTGGACCGGGCCGCTCGGGACGAACAACTCCTGCGTGAGTACGGGCCACCCGCCAAGGTCGCGGCACTCGGTGGCGAGCGCCCCGAGCGGCGCATCGTGGTCGCCAGCCAGGTCGTCGAGCAGTCCCTGGACGTCGACTTCGACCTGATGGTCACCGATCTGGCCCCCGTCGACCTCCTCCTGCAACGCATGGGGCGCATGCACCGCCACCCCCGGGGCGAGGAGCAGTCCGAACGTCCACCCCGCCTGCGCACCGCCCGCTGCCTGGTCACCGGGGTCGACTGGACCCAGAACCCGCCACGACCGGTGAAGGGCTCACGCACCGTCTACGGCGAGTACCCGCTCCTGCGCGCCCTCGCGGTCCTGCGTCCCCACCTGCCGGCGAACTCCGGCCAGGCGAGCACGCTCAAACTGCCCTACTACATCAGCCCGCTGGTCCAGTCCGCCTACGAGGAGGTCACCGACCACGTCGACATCGCCCCGCAGGAATGGCACGAGGCCCTGGACCAGGCCCTGCGCGCGGAACGGACCAAGCAGGTGGACCGCGCCGTCCGGGCCCGCACCTTCCTGCTGGACCCGGCCGCGCGCGATGGCCGGGCGATCATCGGCTGGGTGGACGCCGGAGTGGGCGAGGCCGACGACACCCAGAGCGGCAAGGCCCAGGTCCGCGACACCGGGGAGAGCCTGGAGGTCCTGGTCGCCCGACGCCACCGCGACGGCTCGCTCACCACCGTCCCCTGGCTGAGTGACGGACGCGGCGGTCTGCCCCTGCCCACCGACTCCGTCCCGGCTCCCAAGGCGGCCCGGGCTCTGGCTGCCAGCGGGCTGCGCCTGCCCTACCAGTTCACCCTCTCCGGTCAGATGATCGACCGCGCCATCACCGAACTGGAAGACGACCTGGTCGAGGCCTGGCAGGCCAAGGAAGCCCACTGGATCGCCGGAGAACTGGTCCTTTTCCTGGACGAGGACGACCGCGCCGAACTGGCGGGCCACCGACTCCACTACACCGAATCCGACGGCTTGGAGGTCACCCGTGCCGACTGAGGCACCCCCTGCTGTATCCACGGCCACCCCGCCGCCCACCGACACGAACACCTTCGACCTCACCCGTCGGCCATGGATCCCGATCCTGCGCACCGACGGAGTCGAGACCGAACTTTCCCTGGTCGAGGTCTTCGAGCAGGCCGAACACGTGCGTCGCCTGGTCGGGGACGTCCCCACCCAGGACTTCGCCCTGCTACGCCTGCTCCTGGCCGTCCTGCACGACGCCATCGACGGCCCCCAAGAGATCGAGGACTGGGCCGACCTGTGGGAAGAGGGACTCCCGCTGGATCGTGTGCGTGAATACCTCGACGAACACGCCGAACGCTTCGATCTCCTCCACCCGCGCGCCCCCTTCCTCCAGGTCGCGGACCTGCGCACGAGCAAGGGCGAGTACGCGTCCCTGGACAAGGTGGTCGCCGACGTCCCCAACAACGCCCGGTTCTTCACCATGCGGTTCCACGGAGCCCAACGTCTGGACTACGCCGAGGCCGCGCGTTGGGTGGTGCACGCCCACGCCTACGACCCCTCCGGCATCAAGGCCGGCGTGGAAGGCGACCCCCGTGCCAAGAACGGCAAGGGCTACCCGCTGGGTGTGGGTTGGGCGGGCAATCTCGGCGGGGTCCACATCGAGGGCGACGACCTGCGCCAGACCCTGCTGCTCAACCTCATCGCCTTCGACACCCCTAACCTGCACACGGATTCCGAGCGCGACCGTCCCGCCTGGGCCCACCCACCGGTCACCGCCGCACCCCTGGAAGCAGTCGAGGCCGCCGCCCGACCGCACGGCCTGCGCGACCTCTACACCTGGCAGACCCGCCGGTTGCGCCTGCACCACGACGGCCAAGGGGCGCACGGTGTCCTGCTCTCCTATGGCGACCCACTGAGCCCGCGCAACATGCAGCCGCGCGAACCCATGTCCGCCTGGCGCCGCAGTCCCGCCCAGGAGAAGAAGCTTCGCGAACCCACCGTCTACCTGCCGCGTGAACACGACCCGGCCCGGGCCGCCTGGCGGGGTCTGGGCGCGCTGGTCACCGGCAAGGTCAGGGGAGGCGACCAACGCCAGGAAGCCGCTGAACAGGTGCGTCCCCGCATCCTGGAATGGATCGCGAAACTCACCGTCGGCGATTACCTGCCCAGGGGCTACCTCGTCCGTGCCCGCCTGGTCGGGGCGGTCTACGGCACCCAACAGTCCGTCATCGACGAGATCGTCGACGACGCGGTCGCCATGCCCGTGGTCCTCCTCCACGAGGGCAACGGGGAGTTGGCGGTGACGGCCGTCGACGCCGTCAACGACGCCGAGGAGGCCGTCACCGCTCTGGGCGACCTGGCGACCGGCCTGGCCCAGGCGGCCGGAGCCGACGGTGAGGGGCCACGCGCCACCGCACGTGATCGGGGCTTCGGTGAACTGGACGGACTCTTCCGTGGCTGGCTGCGCGACCTGGCCACCCCCGAGGCGGGGGAGGCCGACCTCGACTCCCTCCTGAACGACCCCGAACACCCCACCCGGCGACGGGGACGGTGGCAACGCACCGTTCGCGAGACCGTGTCGCGCCTGGGTGACGAATTCATCGAGTCCGCCGGTGAGGCCTCCTGGGAAGGGCGCGTGCTCGAAACCAAGAGCGGTGCCTTCTGGCTCAACACCTCCAGCGTCGACCTGCGTTTCCGTAAGGCCCTGCGCAAGTGTCTGACGCTGGCCGTCCCCGAGCCGGCCACCACCTCCGACACCGACTCCAAGAGCAGCACGGAGGAAGAACAGTGACCACAGCGAGCCGCACCGCCTACATCCCCGAGCTCAAGGCCGTGGGCAAGGCGGTGGACGAGCGGATCCGCCGACTCCAGGGCGGATACCTGCGTGATGAGTCCGCGGCGGTGGCGACCCTGGCCAAGATCCGCCGAGGCGCGGGCAAGACCATCGAAGAGGTCCCCGAACTCGTCGGACTCACCATCGACCACGACTTCTACGAGACCTTCGACGTCCACGATCCGCGCACCCCCGACGCCGAGTCCGCCGTGCACGAGGCGCTCACCCTCTACGCCCTGCACCAGCAGTCGAAGCGCGAGGCGGGCATGCACAAGCGTGGTCGCGAGTTCGGGTCGGCGGTCCGTCGGCTCATGCCGGCCGGTGACATCGACGAACCCCTGCGCAAACGGTTCGTGCAGGCCCAGACGGCGAGCAGCCGGAGCACACGGCTGGATCGACTGCGCGGGATCGTCCAACTGCTACGGACCGAGGACGTCCCGCTCGACTACGGCCTGCTGGCCGACCAGCTCTTCGACTCTCACACCCCCGCCGGGGCCGAACGCGTGCGCCGCACCTGGGGGCGCGGCTTCCAGGCCTACCGGCCGGAACGCTCCACCGGTGATTCGCCGAAGGACACGGTGGCGGTCCAAAGCTGACCCGAGACATCACCCACCGAAGCGCTCCCCGCCGCGCACACCGCAGATTCGGTACCGACAGGACGAGGAACACCATGAGCCGTACCATTCTCGACGTGCACGTGTTGCAGACCGTGCCGCCCAGCAACCTCAACCGGGACGACACCGGCGCACCCAAGACCGCCGTCTACGGTGGCGCCCGCCGCTCCCGGGTCTCCAGTCAGGCCTGGAAACGCGCCACCCGCCTGGCCTTCGACGCCCTGCTGGACCCTCAAGAACTGGGCACCCGAACCAAACGCGTCGCCGAACTCATCGCCGCCCGCATCCGTGAACTCGAACCCTCCATCGAGGAGACCGAGGCGCTCACCCTGGCCGCCGAGACCGTCCAGACCGCCACCGGCTCCAAGATCGAACCGCCCAAGCGCAAGGCCGACGCCGCCAAGAAGAGCGGGGAGCCCGCTCCTGCGCCCGAGTCCGCCTATCTGATGTTCCTCAGCGCCCGACAGCGCGACGGGCTCGCCGCACTCGCCGTCGAGGGCCGCGAGGACATCAAGGCCTTCCTCAAGGACAAGGACAACAAGGCCCGCGCCAAGTCCATCGCCGACACCCACCACTCCGTCGACATCGCTCTGTTCGGCCGGATGGTCGCCGACGGCGCCGACATCAACGTGGACGCCGCCGCCCAGGTCGCGCACGCCATCAGCGTGCACACGGTGGAGAACGAGTCGGACTACTACACCGCGGTCGACGACAGGAACCCGGAGGAGGAGACCGGCGCCGGCATGATCGGCACCGTCGAGTTCAACTCCGCGACCCTGTACCGGTACGCGGCCGTGGACGTGGACCTGCTGCGCAGGAACCTGGGGGAGGGACTGCGCGAGGACGAGCCCGTCACCGAACCACTGACCCGTGCCGTGGAGGCGTTCGTGCGCGGGTTCGTGGAATCGCTGCCCACCGGCAAGATCAACACCTTCGGGCACCACACCCTGCCCGACGTGGTCATCGTGAAGCTGCGGAACGCGCGGCCCATCAGCTTCGTCGGCGCCTTCGAGGAACCCGTCACGGCCGAGGCCGGGCACGTCGCGCAGGCCAGCGCCCGCCTGGCCGAGTACATGCCTGAAGTGGAACGCGCGTTCGGGGCCGCCGACGACGTCGAGACCTGGATGGTGCGAGTGGGGGAGCGCACCGCCAAGCTCTCCGGTCTGGGGGCCGAGGTCAGCCTGCCCGAGCTGGTCGAGCAGGTCGGCGCCGCCGTCGCCCAGCGTCAGGCGCCCTCGGCATGAGCGGGCCCGCCACGCACACCCTGCCCCTGGTTCTGGCGGGTCCACTCCAGGCGTGGGGTTCCTCCTCCCGATTCTCTCGACGCGGCACGGAGAACGCGCCGACCAAGAGCGGGGTGATCGGGCTGCTCGCCGCTGCCCTGGGACGGGAGCGCACCGCTGACGTGGCCGACCTGGCGGCGCTGCGCTTCGGCGTGCGCGTGGACCAGCCCGGAACCCGGGTGCGCGACTACCAGACCGCTCATCACCTGGTCACCGGGGTGTCCATGCCGATCTCGGAGCGCTTCTACCTGTCCGACGCCGTGTTCGTGGCCGCGGTCGAAGGCGACCCCGAGATGATCGATCGGCTGTATCAGGCGGTGCGCATGCCCGTCTACCTGCCCTACCTGGGAAGGCGTTCATGTCCTCCCTCGCGCCCCTTCGACCTGGGGACACCCGGGCCGGGCACGGTCGAGGAAGTACTGCGCGAACAGCCTTGGCAGGCGAGTCGCTGGTATCAGCGACGACGCGGATGGCGTGAGGGTTCCAAGATCGAGCTGACCACCCTGGTCGACGCCTCTCCGGGGGACGGCGGAGCGGACTCCTCGCGCGACCTGCCGCTCAGCTTCGATCCCAGACACCGGCGGTACGGACTGCGTGCGGTTCGATCCGGTTCGGTGACGGTGTCGAATCCACACGCGCGCCGCACGTCACCCCCCGACCATGATCCCGTCTCCGCGCTGGGAGGCCGCTGATGTACCTGACCCGATTCCGTTTCAACACCCACCGGTCCGGTGCCCGCAAGCTGTTGTCCTCGCCTCAGGCCCTGCACGCGGCCGTCCTGGGCGGATTCCCCGAACTCCTCCCGGGAGATCCGGTCGGGGAACCGGGTGGCCCCCGGGTGCTGTGGCGGGTGGATCGCAACGCCAAGGCCGAGGTGTTCCTGTACGTGGTGAGCCCGGAGCGTCCCGAGCTCACCCACCTGGTGGAACAGGCCGGATGGTCCAAGGCGGATCCCGAAATCGGGTGGCGGACCCACGACTACTCGGGGTTCCTGGACCAGCTGGAGGCGGGGCAGACCTGGGCGTTCCGGGTCACCGCCAACCCGGTGCACAGCATTCGGCGCAAGGACGGGGAACCGACCAAGCTCACCGCGCACGTCACCCCTCGTCACCAGGCGGGATGGTTGCTCAAGAAGCAGGAGCGGTGTGGATTCGAGGTCGTGCGCCGCCAGGACGCGGACCCCGCGCTGCCCGAGATCGACGGCTATGAGTTGATGGTGCACGACCGCGACAACACCGGCTTCGACAAACCCGACCCCCGACCGGAGCGGAAAGGCAAGCGGATGCGGGTTCCGGTGGTCACGGCGACCTTCGACGGAAGGTTGACCGTCACCGATCCCGAGGCGCTGCGCCAGGCGTTGACTTCGGGCATCGGCCGGGCCAAGGCCTACGGCTGTGGACTCATGACCCTGGCGCCGGTGGGCTGATGGCCACGGCCGGCAAACGGGGGGCGTCGAGCCCCGCCGAGCTGACTCGGGTGGGGGACCGGAGTTCCTTCGTCTACCTGGAGCGGTGTGTGATCCACCGGGAGGACAACGCCATCACCGCCGAGGACGGGGAGGGTGTCATCTACCTGCCTTCGGCGACCATCGGGGTCCTGCTTCTGGGGCCCGGTACCCGGGTCACCCACCAGGCGATGGCCCTGCTCGGGGACAGTGGTGCCGGCGTGGTGTGGGTCGGGGAGCAGGGGGTGCGGTACTACTCCGGGGGCCGCGCCCTCACCCGGTCCTCCGTGCTGGTCGAGGCCCAGGCCACCGCCTGGGCCAATCGCCGGACCCGCCTTGAAGTGGCCCGGGCCATGTACCTGATGCGGTTTCCCGGTGAGGACGTCGAGGGGCGAAGTCGCCGGGAGCTGTTGGGGCTCGAAGGCGACCGGGTGAAGGCGGCCTATCGGGCCAACGCCGCCCGCACCGGTGTCGAATGGCGTGGGCGGAAGTACGTGCCCGGGCGGTTCGACGAAGGGAACGCGCCCAACCAGGCGATCACCGCCGCCGCGCAGTGCTTCTACGGGATCGCGCAGTCCGTGGTCGCCGCGCTGGGTTGTACGCCGGGGCTGGGATTCGTGCACTCGGGGCATGAACAGTCCTTCGTGCTCGATGTGGCCGACCTGTACAAGGTGGACGTGGCGATCCCCGTGGCCTTCGACGTCGCTGCCGAGAGCGAGGAGGAGGTGGGCGCCAGGACCCGACGTGCCCTGCGGGATCGGATTCATCGGGAACAGTTGCTCGACCGGTGCGTCGACGACATCAAGAAGCTGTTGCTGCCCACCGGGGTGGATGTGGAGGAGGCCGATCGGGTCGGACTCCAGGTCGATCGAGGGGCGGACATCGAGTCCGGACGGAACCTCGGGGTGATCTGGTGACGGTGCTGATCCTCACGAACTGTCCCGCCGGGTTGCGTGGGTTGCTCACGAGGTGGTTGTTGCAGATCGCGCCGGGTGTGTTCATCGGCAAGCCGTCGGCTCGTGTGCGTGAGGTGCTGTGGGACGAAGTCCAGCAGTACGCGGGTAACGGGCGGGCGTTGTTGGTGTACTCGACCAACAACGAGCAGGGTTTCGCCTTCGAGACCTTCGAGCATCAGTGGCGGCCGGTGGATCATGAGGGGATGACGCTGATCCAACGCTCCAGGAAGCAGGAGGCGGTGGGGGAGAGGAACGGCGGGCCACCGAAGAAGGGTTGGAGCAAGGCGTCGAAGCGACGCCGCTTCGGGAGATGATCCTCTTATGCGCGATTTGTTCCGAGTGTCTAACTCGCAACTAGTTGCAAATTCGAGCATGTTCGCTTGGTAAACGCGCAGGTCAGCGAGACTGCTCCCCGCGCACGCGGGGATGGACCCGCCGCGCCCTCGCAGCCACCCGCAACGAACGCCTGCTCCCCGCGCACGCGGGGATGGACCCCCACCCACAAGGGTGTGGGGGCACCCGCCCTGCTGCTCCCCGCGCACGCGGGGATGGACCCCGAGGGGCCAGCGAGGGCGTCCTAGGGTTTGACTGCTCCCCGCGCACGCGGGGATGGACCCCCCGGCATCTGGATCCAAGGACAGCCCGGTGTCTGCTCCCCGCGCACGCGGGGATGGACCCGGCAACGGGTCCAAGGCGAAGGCACTGACCTGCTGCTCCCCGCGCACGCGGGGATGGACCCCGGTCCGCCACACCTGAAGGTGCGGCGGACCTCTGCTCCCCGCGCACGCGGGGATGGACCCGCTCCGTCTTTGAGGTCGGGGTTGAGCGCGATCTGCTCCCCGCGCACGCGGGGATGGACCCGCCCGTCTGCGTCGACCAGGGAGAACAGGAACCTGCTCCCCGCGCACGCGGGGATGGACCCCGTGCGGTGGACCGGGGGGAAATCAAGCCGGTCTGCTCCCCGCGCACGCGGGGATGGACCCGGTTCGCAGGGTCGGCACTACAAGAGAGCTACCTGCTCCCCGCGCACGCGGGGATGGACCCGTACCCGCTGGCAGCAGCGGCGGCCTCCATCGCTGCTCCCCGCGCACGCGGGGATGGACCCGATCACCGCCGCACCCTCGGCGGACGCACCCGCTGCTCCCCGCGCACGCGGGGATGGACCCGCCGCCTACGACATCAGCCTCCTTCACCGGGACTGCTCCCCGCGCACGCGGGGATGGACCCACCGACATCACCGAGCTGCGCAGGTGGGTGGACTGCTCCCCGCGCACGCGGGGATGGACCCGGCGGGCACCTCGACAACACCGTCCTGGTGGACTGCTCCCCGCGCACGCGGGGATGGACCCACAGTCCTGGCCACCGAGGACCAGGCGCACGCCCTGCTCCCCGCGCACGCGGGGATGGACCCCAGCCCAAACGCCCCACCGTCCCCCGCTTGATCTGCTCCCCGCGCACGCGGGGATGGACCCCGCACCGCGTACAGGTCGGACAGGCCGGTCTCCTGCTCCCCGCGCACGCGGGGATGGACCCGGTGGGCACGCCATGATGAGCGCTTACGGGCCCTGCTCCCCGCGCACGCGGGGATGGACCCCACGCACCGTCACCACCGGAGCGGGTGAGACGCTGCTCCCCGCGCACGCGGGGATGGACCCATCATCGAGACACTCCTCCCAACCCCGCGCACCTGCTCCCCGCGCACGCGGGGATGGACCCGCCTTGCGGCGGTCGCGTTCGGCCTTCCACTTCTGCTCCCCGCGCACGCGGGGATGGACCCCGTGCGCGGGTGGCCCAGGTCTTCAAGGTCTTCTGCTCCCCGCGCACGCGGGGATGGACCCTCCTCCACCGAAGGCATGAGCAGCACCCGAGTCTGCTCCCCGCGCACGCGGGGATGGACCCAACTCATCAGACCACGTGGACACGTACACCGTCTGCTCCCCGCGCACGCGGGGATGGACCCGTGTGGGACGGTGCGATCCGGTCGGGTAAGACCTGCTCCCCGCGCACGCGGGGATGGACCCGACCCGTCAGGGATGACGGGTCCCCCATCGTGCTGCTCCCCGCGCACGCGGGGATGGACCCGTGTGACGTGCAGGGGTGGGTGCACTCACCCACTGCTCCCCGCGCACGCGGGGATGGACCCCGACACCGACGGCCTGTACCTGGAGGACCCTGCTGCTCCCCGCGCACGCGGGGAGGGGATGGGTCCCCTGGCGTCGTCCCGCACCACGTCCAGGGCCCTTCGGTGACGGGGATGTGGGAACGGGATCCCAGCGCTGAGAGCTACGATCACGATGCTTTTCGGGCTCTCTCGGTGCGCGTGGATCGTCCCGGGTACTGTTGCTTTCATGCACCGTGTACTGCATCTGGCCGTTACGTTGACACCGGACCCTGAGTGCGGGGGCTTTGTGGCACGTGCGGTGGACGTTGAAGTTGCTTCTCAAGGGGAAACAGAGCAGGAGGCTCTCGAAGCCCTCACGGAGGCTCTGGAGTTGTACTTTGAGGAAGACGAAGAAGCCATTCGCCAGTTGGGTCAAAACGCCAGTAAAGCTACTGAGATCGACATACGCTTGCCTGCGTGAGTCCAAGCCATACCCCGATTGTTTCGGGTCTCCAAGTAATAGCTGCGCTGAAGAATGTCGGCTATGGGCATGTTCGTACCAAAGGTAGCCATGCTGTGTTGAGATTCGAATCTCGGGTGGTCGTAGTGCCATTGCATAAGGAGCTCAAGCGTGGCACCACTGCCTCCATCCTGCGTAAAACAGGGATGACGGTCGACCAACTTCGTGATCTTCTGTGAGTTCCTTCCCGGTGGGCTCTCGTAAATTTTCCACTTCGGGTGTCGCTCATCAGCAGGAAGAGTGGACACTCCATACGTCTGTCGGAGACGCCTTTTCGCATAGGTGAGGGTGTCTCCGCCTGGCTGAGACCTGCTTCCCCCGCGCATGCGGGGATGCTCCCTGGCGGATGGCTTCTGAGGAGAAGGCATGTCGCCTGCTCCCCGCGCACGCGGGGATGGAGGGGGGCTCACCCCGCCCCAGCAGTTCTTCTGGTGAGTGATCTGCGCCCCTGTACGTGGGGTGGACGTCTTCGGGTACTTGCTCTCGCCGAGCCGAGGTGGTGCTTGACTGAGGGTGGGGAGGCGGTTCCTCGCTCGGGGCGGCTTCTCCTCCCACTTGCCGGGTCGAAGGGAAGAACCGCCTTGGGTGCTCGTGTCGGGCGTGCCGTGATGCTGTCTGTGGGGCTGGCAGCGTCCCTTGCGGCTTGTGCTTCCTGGAGTCCGGACGGCCTTCCCGAGGAAGGCGGCTTCGACTACCAGCTGGGCGGGGCCTATCCACCTCCATCAGGCGTCGACATCGTGGTCCGGGACTCCTCCGCCGACCCTGAGCCCGGCCTGTACTCGATCTGCTACGTCAACGGCTTCCAGACTCAGCCGGGTGACCTGGACTTCTGGCAGGAACTCCCCGACCTCCTCCTACGGAACGAGGCCGGGGAACCGGTGGCGGATCCGGGGTGGCCGGACGAGTTCCTCCTGGACACGTCGACGGAAGACCGACGCGAGCGCATCGCGGAAGTACTCACCGACACCATCGACCACTGCGCCGAGACCGGCTTCGACGCCGTCGAGTTCGACAACCTCGACTCCTACCTGCGTTCCAACGAAGCCCTGAACAGTGACGACAACCTGGCGCTGGCGTTGGACTTGGTGGCCTTGGTGCACGAGCGGGGCATGGACGCGGCGCAGAAGAACACGGTGGAGGAATCCGAAAGAGGCCGCGAGGAAGTCGGCTTCGACTTCGCCATCACCGAGTCGTGCGGGGCCTGGTCGGAGTGCGACGGCTACACGCGGGTGTACGGCGAGGAGAACGTACTCGACATCGAGTATCCGGAGGACCTGGAGGAAGCAGGGGTCTCCTTCGCCGAGGTGTGCGACTCCGATGCGCCCACGCGGACGATCCTGCGCGACCTCGACCTGGTGCCGGAATCGGAATCCGGCCACCTACTCGAAACCTGCTGAGACATCCGAACATCACGGGGTTCGGCCAAAGTGACCCGGGTAGTTCCGGGCTACCGAATCCGCACTTGGGAAAGCGAGAACATGGCCCGCAAGATCGCCACCAACACCGAGGTCGACCGTGACGAACTCCTGGACTTCGTCCGTCCTCGACACCACGCGCTGCTGATCACTCGGAAGACCGACGGCTCACCCCAGGCCTCACCGGTGACGTGCGGGGTCGACACCGAGGGCCGCATCGTCGTCTCCACCTACCCCGAGCGTGCCAAGGCCCGTAACGCCCAAAGGAACCCGCAGGTCAGCGTGGTCGTCCTCTCCGAGGACTTCGACGGGCCCTGGGTTCAGGTGGACGGCACCGCCGAGGTCCTCGACGGCGAGGAGGCCGTCGAACCCCTCGTCGAGTACTTCCGAGTGATCGCGGGCGAGCACCCCGACTGGGACGAGTACCGGCAGGCGATGCGGCAGCAGGACAAGGCGCTGGTCCGCGTCACCCCCGACCGGTGGGGCCCGATCGCCACCGGAGGATTCCCCGCCGACAAGGCCTGATCAGCCCCTGTGCGGTGAGTGCGACTCGGAAGGGACACCCATGAGCTTTCCCGGCACCCTCGACCACCTGGTCTACGCCGTACCGGACCTGGCGGCGGCCGTATCCGCCTTCGCGGAACGCACCGGCGTCGCACCGGCCCGGGGCGGCCGGCACCCGGTCGGTTCGGCCAACGCCCTGGTCGCGCTCACCGTCGACGGCGACCGCGCGCCCCACTACCTGGAGATCGTCGGCCCCGATCCCGAACGCGCCGACCCCGGACCGGTGGAGGTGTTCGGTCTGGCCGATCTGGAACGCCCCCACCTGGCGACCTTCGCGGTCCGGGTCGCCGAGGACCTGACCGCCGCTGTGGAGCGGGCTCGCGCGGTGGGACACGACCCCGGCGACGTCGAACCCTGGTCCCGGGCCACCCCCGAGGGCGATGTCCTCCACTGGCACCTGGCCAAACGGGAACCTGAGGGCTACCCCGCGCCGGTGCCCTTCCTCATCGACTGGGGGAGTACGCCGCAGCCCGGCCTGGGGGATCTACCCACCCTGGAACTGGTGTCCCTGCGCGCCGAACACCCCGAGCCGGCCCGCCTCGCCCCGGCCCTGTCCGCGCTCGGGGTGGACCTGGACCTCATGGAGGGGCCGGGTTCGCTGCTGGAGGCGGTCCTGCGTGGCCCGAAGGGCGAGTTCGTCCTGCGTTGAGCCGAACCTCTAGGCTGCCCTCGGCGTACGAACGGTGACGAGCGGGACACAAGTGGACAGGGAGTGAGACGTGGGCGGGCGGCTCGCAGGCGTGCTCGGATGGGCCGGGATGACGATGGTGGTCGGGGGCGTGGTCTTGACCGTGGTCCGCCTGACCGGGGTCGGTTCCCAGGCGGCCGAGGGCTTTGGCATCCCGGTGGTCCTGCTGCTCTTCCTGGCGTTCGTGGTGCCGGTGGTGCGGATCAACATCCGACGCGACCGAGGCTCCGCACCGGCCGATGACGAAGACCAGGGATCCGCCGCCGGTCTCGTGCTCCGGTCCTTGATCGCCGCCACGGCCGTGGGGTTGGCCTGGTGGGCTTTCCCGACTCACTTCGTGTCCTCGTCCGTGTCCGAGGGCGGCCTGCACCTCACAGAGGCGTTCGGGGTGTGGGGCGGTATCGGCGCGGTCGTGCTGGGGATCGTGCTGCTGGTCTTCGCTCCCATAACGGCACCCGGTGGTGGCTGGAAGGCCCTGCTCGGTGGCCTGGTCGCCGGTGCGACGGCTCTGCTCATGGTCACTGCCCTGACCCCGCTGCTCACCACCTGGGTGGAGATCGAGCACAGGGTCGCCGCGGCGGGCGAACCCGACCCGTTCCCCACCGACGTCACCCGGGTGGGGTGGTCCTGGGAGCCCGAACTACCGATCCAGGAGGTGGGGCGTGGCCTCCGGGGTCCGGTCGTTCGGTACCGGGACGGTTTCGTCGCCTTGGACGGGTCCACCGGCGAGGAGATGTGGACCTACCGGCGCTCGCACTCCGAGATCCTCGGGTCCGGGCTCGTCCCGGGGGACGAGGAACACGTCTACCTCCTGTACCGGGAGGGCCGCGCGACGCCCGCCACCATCCTCGTGTTGGACACCGCCACCGGCGAGGTCGTCCGGGAGAGGCCGCTGCCCGAACACGAGGACGCGGACTCCTGGTGGCGGCACGTGAACGCCGAACGGATGATGGGGGTCGAGGAAGACGACGAAGGCGGCTCCGTGGTGGGGTACGACCTCGACTCCGCGGAACCCGAATGGGAGTACCCCCTGACCCGGGAAGCGGGCCGGGTGTGCCTGCCTCGGGAAAGTGTGCGGACGCGACTGTACGGTGACCGCCTACTGGTCTCCCGGACCTGCCTGGACGAGGAACACTTCGACGAGAGCGTCCTGGAGAGCGGAGAAACCGAGTTGACGCTGGCCCTCGACCGATTGGGGCGGCCCGACGACGCGGAGAGGGTCCTGGTCGTCCTGGACACCATGACCGGTGAGGAGCTCTGGCGTACGGAAGTGGAGCCGTCCCGACGTTTGGCGTGGGACGACGCCGACATCGTTCGGCCCAAGACGTGGAGTGAGGGAGGCCCCGTGGTCGCGGCCGGGGAACGGTTGTTCGGCTTGAACACCGGAGAGCCGGTCGATGTCGTCCCCGACCATCCCGAGCAGGAGTACCACTCGTACGAGATGGCTCCCGGCACCCTGGCCGCCGACACCGAGGGTGCCGTGGTCGCTCAGGAGGAGCTGGAGGCGCTCGGTCCTTGGCTGTTGAAGAGGTCCGACTCCGACGGCGAGGTCGTCTCCAGTGTCGAGGTCGAGTGGGGCCTCGGCCACTACTTCGAAGGTCCCTCCGCCGTGCTGGAAGGTGCGCTGGTCTTGTCCCTCAACCCGCCCAGGACGAGCGAGGTCGTAGAGGCGGGGATCGAAGAGGGCGAGCGGGTCGTGTTGGTCCTTCCGATAGAGGAAACCGACACCGAGAAGGCGGGAACACCGCGCTGGATCCGGTTCGACGGCGAGCGTCTCTTCGACCCCGACCTCGGTTCAGGGAATGTCCGGCACGGTGTCCTCTCCGTTCCCGGGGCGGTCGTCTCCTACGTCGACGACGGGTACCGGGGCGATGATCTTCCCTCGGTCCACGGTCTGGTGCCCTGAAGTCCATCGAGGCACGTCCCCAGGTTCGTCCAACTCTGGGCGGCCACGGTTTTCCCACCGAGGGCGCCGGGTATCGCAGCACCCACAACTTCCTCCCGCGAACCCGACCGAACAGGGGAACACATGTCGCACACCCGCCACCACTCTCCTGTGGAACGGGGGCGCCCATGAGCCGCCTGAAGGGAGCCCTGGCACTGGCCGGTGCCCGGTGGGCGTGGAACCGCTACCGCCGACGCTGTGAGCCACCGCCGTCCGCGGCCCGACAGAACACCGAACTCCTCGCCTGGGGCGCCGCGGGGGCCGCCCTCGGCGTGGGGGCCTCGGCCCTGTCCGAGCGTCGCCGCACCCGACGCATGCGCGGCAAGGTCGCGCTCGTCACCGGCGGCTCGCGCGGTCTGGGACTCCAACTGGCCCGTGAGTTCGGGGCCTCCGGCGCCTCGGTGGTGATCTGCGCCCGGGGACGTGAGGACCTGGACCGCGCCGTCGCCGAACTCACCGGACGGGGTGTGGACGCCCACGGCGTGATCTGCGACATCGGCGACCCGAAGGCGGTCGACGCGCTGTTGGACGAGGCGGTCGAACGCTTCGGTCGGCTGGACGTGGTGGTCAACAGCGCCGGCATCATGCGGGTGGGCCCGCAGGAGACGATCGCCGACGAGGACTTCGTGCAGGCCATGAACATCATGTTCTGGGGCCCGTTCCACCTGTCCCGCGCCGCCGTCGAACGTATGCGCGGCACGGGCGGAACCGTCGTCAACGTGACCTCGATCGGCGCCTACCTGTCGGTGCCGCACATGCTGTCGTACTCGGTGGCCAAACGCGCGTGGGCGGCGCTGTCGGAGGGGTTGGCCGCCGAGACCGGCGGTACCGGGGTGCGGGTGTTGACCGTGGTGCCGGGTCTGATGCGCACCGGTTCGCACAAGGGTGTGCTCTTCTCCGGCGACCCCGAACGCGAGTACGCCTGGTTCGCGTTGGCCGCCGGGCTGCCGTTGCTCAGCGTGAGCGCCGAACGTGCGGCTCGCGGCATCGTGCACGCCGCCGCGAGCGGGCGCGGGTTCCTCATCCTCACACCGGTGACCCGGATCGGGATGGCGGTGCACGGGGTGGCCCCCGGGTTCACCCAGCGAGCCATGCGCGTGGCCGGTCGGTTGCTGCCGAAGGCTCCGGAGATGGCGATGGAGCGTCATGGTTCGGAGGCCGCCGATTCCCGGATCGGTCGCCTGATCGACACCGTCGGTGTGCTCAACGAGCGGGCGGGAAGTCGGTTGAATCAGCCTTCGCGCGGGGAGAAGGGGAGGCCCCGCGACACCGGACCCGAGGACGCCGCCGAGGATTTCGAACTGGCGGGTTCCCGGGTCCCCGAGGACGAGGGCGGCCCCGCCCCCGAAAGCCGGTCCTGACACGGAACTCATCTCGGTCGGGCAGGACCGACCACGAACCACCGAGACGGTCGGACGAGAGGAGGAAGTCGGATGAGCGCGCACAGCGAGGAACGGGCCCTACGTCAGCCCGATCCGATGCCACCGGATCCGTTCCCGCCGGCACCGATGCCGCCCCAACCGGTCCCACCGGAGCCGAGCCCGGATCCCGAACCCGAACCGGAACCCGCCTGAGGTCGGGTTCCACGGATCCCCTCGTGGGGCGCACACGACCAGGTGCGTCCCACGGGGCGGTCACCAGCCCCCCTTGACGTCTGCGCCACCACTGTTTAGCTTCAACGGGAAACCTTCCTTCCGGATTCGCGTCGCCCCGCCGCGTCCGATCCACTCCCCGCTGGAGGACACCTTGGCGCGTCTCCGTCCCACCCCCAGGCATCCCTACCGCACCCTCTCCCTGGCCGCAGTGGGAGCGCTCCTACTCGGAGCCGCCCTGTTCGGCAATGGTGCGCCGGAAGAGGCCGAACCCGTCGCCTCCGCCTCCACCGACCCCGCGACGACCGCCATCGCCGAGCACGGACAGCTCCAGGTCTGCGGTATCAAGCTCTGCGACGAGAACGGCGACACCGTCCAGCTCACCGGGATGAGCTCGCACGGCCTGCAGTGGTACGACCACTGCCTCACCGACGCCTCCCTGGACGCCCTGTCCGACGACTGGAACGCCGACGTCCTGCGCGTGTCCATGTACATCCAGGAGGACGGTTACGAGACCGACCCGCGTGGCTTCACCGACCGGGTGCACGAGCTCATCGAGGAGGGCACCGAGCGCGGTCTGTACGTCATCGTGGACTGGCACATGCTCACCCCCGGCGACCCGAACGTGAACACCGAACTGGCACGCGACTTCTTCGCCGAGATCGCCTCGACCCACGCTGACAAGGACAACCTGCTCTACGAGATCGCCAACGAACCCAACGGTGTCTCCTGGGACGCGATCAAGGGCTACTCCGAGGAGGTCATCCCGGTGATCCGCGACGCCGACCCCGAGGCGCTCGTGCTCGTCGGTACCCGCGCGTGGTCGTCGCTGGGCGTGTCCGAGGGGTCGGACCACACCGAGATCCTCGACGACCCGGTGGACGCCGACAACATCATGTACGTGTACCACTTCTACGCCGCCTCGCACGGGGGCGGGCACTACGACGTCTTCGAACAGGCCACCCAGGAGCTGCCGCTGTTCGTCACCGAGTTCGGCACCCAGGAGCACACCGGTGACGGCGCCGACGACTTCGACTCCGCCCAGCGCTATCTCGACCTCATGGCCCGGGAACAGATCAGCTGGGTGAACTGGAACTACTCGGACGACGACCGCTCCGGCGCGGTCTTCGAGCCCGGCACCTGCGACGCGGGCGGCCCCTTCACCGGCACGGACTCGCTCAAGCCGGCGGGGGAGTGGATCCGCGACCAGATCCGCACCAGCGGCCTGGCCGCCTGACCCCACGCGACGACGGGCCCCGAGAACCAGAACCGGTCCTCGGGGCCCGTTCCCTATTCGGTGGCGATGGTCAGCTCTTCGGCGGGATCCACGTCCACGACGATCCGGTCACCCGCCCCGATCTGCTGGTCCAGCACCATGCGCGAGAGCCGGTTGCCGATGTTGCGCTGGATGGTCCGCGCCAGCGGCCGTGCCCCGAACTCGGGCTGGTACCCCTTCGTGGCCAGCCACCGCACCGCCTCGTCGGTGAAGCGGATCGACATGTCCTGCGACGCCAACCGCTCCTCGGTCCGCTTGAGCATCAGGCGGGTGATCTGCGCGATCTGCTCCTCGCCCAACTGCTGGAAGACGATGACCTCGTCGATGCGGTTGATGAACTCGGGCCGGAACTCCTCCTTGAGCCGGCGCATCACCCGACGCTCGGTGTCCGCGTCCATGTGTCCGCCCGCGGTGAACCCCATCGCGCCGCCACCGGTGATGACCTCCGACCCCAGGTTGCTCGTCATGATCACCACGGTGTTGCGGAAGTCCACCGTCCGACCCTGGCCGTCGGTGAGCCGCCCGTCGTCCAACAGCTGCAACAGCAGGTTGAACACGTCCTGGTGGGCCTTCTCCACCTCGTCCAACAGCAGGACCGAGTAGGGGTGGCGTCGCACCGCCTCGGTGAGCTGACCGGCCTCCTCATAACCCACGAACCCGGGAGGGGCACCGGTGAGCCGGCTGGCGGTGTGCCGCTCCTGGAACTCGCTCATGTCGATCCGGACCATGGAGTCCTCGGACCCGAACAGCGACTCCGCCAGGGCCCGGGCCAGCTCCGTCTTGCCCACACCGGTCGGCCCCAGGAACAGGAAGCTGCCCACCGGTCGATCCGGGTCGCCCAGACCGGCCCGGTTGCGGCGGATCGCCTCCGACACCGCGGTGACCGCCTCGTCCTGGCCGATCACCCGGCCGTGCAGCACCTCCTCCAGGTTGACCAGCCGTTCCCGTTCCTCCTGGGTCAGCTGCGCCACCGGGATGCCGGTGCTGCGCGAGACCACCTCGGCGATGTCGGCCGGCTCCACCTCGGGGACGGCCGAACCGGTCCCGCGCGCTTGGTGCATGTTGCTCTTGGCGGAGCTGAGCTCATCACGCAGCCGGGACGCCTTCTCGTAGTCCTCCTCCTGGACCGCGCTCTCCTTCTGCTCCTCCAGTTCCTTGAGCCGGCTCTCCATCTCGCGCAGTGCCGTGCTGGAGGTCTTCAACCGCAGCCGGACCCGCGCACCGGCCTGGTCGACGAGGTCGATGGCCTTGTCGGGCAGGAACCGGTCGGTGACGTAGCGGTCGGACAGCTCGGCGGCGGCCACCAGGCTCTCGTCGCTGAACCGCACCTGGTGGTGGGCCTCGTAGCGGTCACGCAGCCCGCGCAGGATGTCGACGGTGTCCTCCACCGACGGTTCGGGCACCAGGATGGGTTGGAAGCGACGTTCCAACGCCGCGTCCTTCTCCACGTTCTTGCGGTACTCGTCCACCGTCGTGGCGCCGATGATGTGCAGCTCACCGCGGGCCAGCGCCGGTTTGAGCATGTTCCCCGCACTGGTCGAGCCCTCCGAGGCGCCCGCGCCGACGATCGTGTGGATCTCGTCGATGAAGATGAGCAGTTCCTCGGAGTGGGCGCGGATCTCCTCGACGATGCCGTTGAGCCGCTCCTCGAAGTCGCCCCGGTAGCGGGTGCCCGCCACGATCCCGGACAGGTCCAGCTGGACCAGACGCCGACCGCGCAGGACGTCGGGGACGTCGTCGTCGAAGATGCGCTGGGCGATGCCCTCCACGATCGCGGTCTTGCCCACACCGGGGTCACCGATGAGCACGGGGTTGTTCTTGCGCCGTCGGGCCAGTACCTCGATGCACTGGTCGACCTCGTCGTCACGGCCGACCACGGGGTCCAGGCGACCCTCGCGGGCGAGCGCGGTCATGTCGGTGCCGAACTCGTCCAGCGTCGGTGTCGGGGACGGTTCGGGTTCGGTCTGGTCGGCGGGCGACACGGGTCCGGCCGCCTTCTGTAGCGACTCGGGGGTGACGCCCTGGTCGCGCAGCAGCTGCCCGACCGGGTGGTCGAGGTTGACCGCCAACGCGAACAGAATGTGCTCGGGCATGATGGCGGGGCTCCGGGTGGCCCGGGAGATCTGGAGGGAGTCGAGCAGGGCCCGCTTGGCGGACGGGGTCAGCCTGGCCGACCCGCGCACCGCGCGCGGGGCCTTGGCGACCGCCTGTTCGATCACGTCCTCCAGCGGCGTGGTGTCCGCGTCGGTGCGCTCCACGAGCTTGCGGGTGGGCGCGTAGCGCAGCAGCGACCACAACAGGTGGACGGAGTCGACGTCGGCGCCGCCGCTCTCCAAGGCGCGACGGGCGGCGGCGTCGGCGACCTGTCGGGCCTCGGGGCTCATCAGTTTGGACAGGTCGACGCGGCGCACGGGTCCGCGGGCGCCCAGGAACCTGGCCAGGAACTCGTCGAAGGAACCGGGTTCTCCACCCGGACCGTCGGGAATGTCGTTCGTCATCTCGTCATTGTCCCTCGTGCGTGTGCTGACAGGTGGTGACAGGCCGCGTCGGTGCGGGCCGGTCGGGGAGGACCCGCGACCCCTGACACCACACTCCCCAGGTCCCCCACCGTCCACACGCGTGGAGGTCATTCGTCCGCACGGTGCCCGCGCAGCTTCACCAGCATCACCACGGCGGCCACCGTCAACAGGGCACCGCCGGCCCCGGCCGTCACCTGAAGGCCCTGCCCGAACGCCGACACGGCCGCGTCCCTCAGGGCGGACCCGGCGGAGCCGCCCAGGTCGTCGGCGATCGCCAGAGCCCCGCCGATACTTCCCCGCGCCGCCTCGGGAACGTCACCGGCGAACGCGTCCGCCATCCCGGTGCGGTACACGAGCAGCCCCAGACTGCCCATCAACGCCAACCCCAGCGTCTGTCCCAGACCCGCGGCCACGTCGGTGACGGCCGAGGCCGAACCGGTGCGTTCCATCGGCACGGAGGACAACGCCAACTGACTGCCGAGCGTCATCGCCGGAGCGCCGCCGATCGAGGTCACCGTGCTGCCCAGGATCAGCAGCCAGGCGCTGCCCTGGCCGGCTCCCCACAGGATCGTCGCCAACCCGGCCACGGCCACCAGCATCCCGCCGCCGACCACCACACCGGTGGTCAGGAAGCGGACCAGGACCGGGGTGAGCATCGTGCCCACGAAACCGGCGACCGCGGGCACGATGAGCAGCGCTCCCACCAGGCCGGGGGAGATCCCCAGCACCGACTGCAGGTACTGCACCAGGAACAGGTCCGTCCCGGCGGCGGCCAGCAGCATGAGGAAGCCCATCGTCACCGCCAGGACGAAGATCGGGCGGGCGAACATACTCAGGTCCATCAACGGATCGGCCAGCCGCCGTTGACGTCGCACGAACCACCACAGCAGCGCCGAACCCACCACGACGGCGGCGAGCAGCGACGGCCGCGCTCCCTGCGCGGCGAGTTCCTGGAGCCCGTACACCAGCAACACCAATGCCACCGTGGACGACAGCACACTGGGCACGTCCATGCGCCCCGGGTTCGGGTCGCGGTACTCCGGTAGCAGGAACGGCAGGGTGACCAGCGCCAACAGTGCCACCGGCACGTTGATCAGGAACAGCGAACCCCACCAGAAGAACTCCAGCAGCAGTCCGCCCAGGGGTGGTCCCAACGCCATGCCCACGGAGAACGCGCTCAGGTTCAGTGCCACCGCCGTGGCGAACTGCTTGGGGTCGGGGAACATCGACCGCAACAGCGACAGCGTCGACGGGGAGATGGTCGCCACCGACGCGCCGATCAGCGCCCGCGCCACGATCAACGTGGCCGGGTCGGGGGAGAAAGCCGCCAGGGCGGAGGAGACCGCGTAGGCCACCAACCCGATCAGCAGCAGGCGCCTGCGTCCCACCCGGTCACCGAGCCGGCCCATGGTCAGGACCAGCCCGGCGCCCAGGAGCTCTCCCACGTGCAGGATCCACAGGGACTGGGTGGCCTGTGGTTGCAGGTCCGCGCCGATCGCCGGCAACGCCAGGAACAGCACGGACATGTCGTTGGCCATCATGAAGATGGGCAGGGTCAGTACGGCCAGACCGAGCCAGGCGGTCCGGCCGGCGCGGGGTGGATTCTCTCTCACGGAACTCATGGTTCGCCTTCCGGGTCAGGCGGGATGCGGGGTGCGGGAACGACGATCGCGCAGCGCGTGCGCCCACCAGGTGAGCTGGTCGAGCATGCCGTGGGCGGCCTGCGCCGAACCTTTGCTCCGCTCGTCGTCCGCGGGCCAGTCGCCGGCGGCGTCGAACAGTTCCCAGAAGTCGGCGAAGTGGACGGCGTCGCGCATCGTGACCGCGCACAGCTCCCCGAAGACCGGACGCAGCTGCTGCACCGCGTGGGCGCCCCCGGAGATCCCGCCGTAGGACACGAACCCCACCGGCTTGGCCGCCCACTCGTCGTGGAACCAGTCGACAGCGTTCTTCACCGAGGCGGGGAAACTCCGGTTGTACTCGGGCGTGACGACGACGAACGCGTCGGCCGCCGCCAGACGCGGTCCCAGCTCCGCGACGTGCGGTGGCAGCGGGGACTCCTCCACCATGCGCAGCGGCAGGTCCACGTCGGCGAGGTCGACCACCTCCACCTCCCAGTCGAGGTGGGCTCGGGCCAGCCGCACGAACCACCGGGCCGGGGTGGGCCCGAACCGGCCCTCGCGCACACTGCCGACGATGACGATCATCCTGAGCGACCCCATGGTCACCACACTCCTTCTCGCTTTCTCGGTCGGTCGCGTCCACCCTCGGCGGTGCCGCACTCGGAACACCCTCGCCTCGCACTCGGTACGGTGAGTGCATGCGTTTCGGTGTGCTCGGGTCACTCATCGTCCGGACCGACGACGGTGCCTCCGTCGACGTCCCCGAACGCAAGGTGCGCGTCCTGCTGGGTGCCCTCCTTCTGGCCCGCGGACGCCCGGTTCCGGTGGACACCCTGGTCGACCACCTGTGGGGGTTCGGCGACGCGCCGCTGCGACCCGACCGGGCCCTGCAACGCAAGGTGTGGGCGTTGCGCAGCGCCCTGTCGGCCGCCGAACCCGACGCGGGGGAGCGGGTCCGCTTCCGCTCGGCCGGCTACCTGCTCCACACGGCCGAGCAAGCGGTGGACGCCGAACGGTTCCAGGTGCTGGTCGCCCGGGCCCGCGCCGACGAGAACCCGGGTTCACGCGCCGGACTGTTCGCCCGGGCCCTGGAGCTGTGGCGCGGTCCGGCTCTGGCCGACCTCGCGGACGAGACGTTCACCGAACCCGCTCGGGCGCGTCTTGAACAGGAATGGCTCACCGCCATCGAGGAGTACGCCCTGGCCCGCCTCGACCTGGGTGAACACCGGCAGGTCGCGCGGGACCTGAGCGAACCGCTGGCGGAGAATCCCCTGCGCGAGCGCCTGGTCGTAACCCGGATGCGTGCCCTGAACGAGGACGGACGTCGGGCCGAGGCCCTGCGCCTCTTCGCGGACCTGGCGCGCGGACTTCGTGAGGAGTTGGGCGTGGACCCCGACCCCGAGGTCGCCGACCTGCACACACGCATCCTCCGCCAGGAATCCGGCGGTGGCGGGGTCCCTCGACGACGGCTGCCCCGACCCCTCACCGAGATGCTGGGGCGAGAGGACGACCTGAGCCGGATCCGGTCCCTGTTGGCCCACGAACGACTGGTCACCCTCACCGGGTTCGGTGGGGTCGGCAAGACCCGCCTGGCCACCGCCCTGGCCCACGAACTCGACGGGGACACCCACATGGTCGAGTACGCCGCGCACGCCAGGGGAGCCGACCCGGCCGAGGTCCTCGCCCGCACCCTCGGCCTCCGGGACGAGGGCGAGGGCGAGACCCGTGAACGCCTCGTACGCGGACTGACCGGCCAGGACACCCTCCTGGTGCTCGACAACTGCGAACACCTCCTGGAACCGATCGGTGACCTGGCCGCCCACCTGCTCGCCCGCCTGCCCGACCTGCGCGTCCTCGCCACCAGCCGCGAACCCCTCGGGGTGCCCGGCGAACACCTGCACCCGGTCGGCCCGCTGCCCGTGCCCCCGTCCGGTTCCGACCCCGCCGAAGCGCACGAGTACGCCGCCGTACGACTCTTCGTGGCGCGCGCCCGCGCGGCCGGTCCCGGGTTCGAGCTCACCGAGGCCAACGCCCCCGACGTCGCCCGACTCACCCGCCGACTCGACGGCATCCCCCTCGCCCTGGAGCTGGCCGCCACTCGGATCCGGGCCCTGGGCGTGCACGGGGTGCTGTGCCGCCTGGACGATCGTTTCCGGCTCCTGGCCACCGCCCAGCGCCACCTGCCCCCGCGCCAGCGCACCCTGCGCGCCATGATCGACTGGAGCTGGGACCTCCTCGACGAGCGGGAACGGGTCCTGCTGCGCCGCCTGTCGGTGTTCACCGGCGGCTGGCACCCCGAGGACGCCGAGGCGGTCTGTGCCGACCCCGACCACGATGTGCTCGACCCCCTCACCCGTCTGGTCGACCGCTCCCTGGTGGCCGCCACCGTCGACCCGTGCACCGACGAAATCCGCCACCACCTGCTGGAGTCCATCGCCGACTACGCCCGCGCGCGTCTGGCGGAGGCGGGGGAGACCCGCACGCTCAGGGACCGGCACGCCCGCCACTTCTCCCGCCTGGCCGAGGAACAGCACGCCACCCTCTTCGGCCCGGGCCAAGGGCGGGGTATCCGGCGCCTGGACGCCGAAGCGGCGAACCTGTACGCGGCTGTGGACCACGCCGTCGCCGTCGGCGACGCGGAGACCGCCCTGGAGACAGCGGGCGGCCTGACCTGGTACTGGTTCCTGCGCGGTCGCTACCGGGAAGGACAGCGCGTTCTCACCCTGGTCCGCACGGTCCACGGCGCCGACGCCCACCCCGAGCTCCAAGCGACGATCGAGGCCGGCGGCACGGTGTTCGAGATCCTCAACGGCACCGGCCACGACCACGCCCAACAGGCCCGCGCCGCCCTCAAGGCCGGCCCGGAGGCGGACCTGAGCCGGGCCCGACTGGCGTTGACGCTCGGAATCGCCCTGCAGAGCCGGGGCGATCAGGAGGTCAGTGAGGAACTCGTCGACCAGGCGCCGGACGTCTTCTGTGAACACGGTGACGACTGGGGGCTGGCCGCCGCGCTGGTCGCCCAGGCCTCCCACACCCTGGGGCGCGGCGATCTCGCCCACGCCGAAGGGCAGGGCCGCGAGGCGCTCGACCTGTTCGAGCGGCTCGGCGACTCCTGGGGGCGGATGAACGCCCGCGGGGTCCTGGCGGTCCTCGCCGAGATCCGGGGCGAGTACGGGCATTCCCGACGACTGCACGAGGCCGCCCTGGCCGCCGCCGAGGAGCTGGACCTGACGGTGGAGGTCGCCGGTTCGCTGTCCGGGCTGGGCCGGCTGGCCCTGTTGGAGGGCGATCTGGACCGCGCAGACGCGCTCCACCGCCGGTCGGCCGACCTGGTCCGGGGCCAGGGCGGTATCGCCGAACGCCAGCACCCTCAGATGGGGTTGGCGCTGTCCGCCCGCCGCAGGGGACACCTCGACGAGGCAGAGGCCTACCTGACCGAATTGGTGGACTGGTCGCGGCGGGTGGAGTGGTGGCCGGGCACCGCGCTGACCCTGTCCGAACTGGGGTTCGTCGCGGAGTTGCGCGGGGACGCCGATGAGGCGCTGCGCCTGCACACCGAGGGCCTGATCGCGGCCCACGGCACCGAGGACACCCGGGCCATGGCCCTGGCGCTGGAGGGAATCGCCGGTGCGCACACGCTCCTCGGATGCTTGGAGGAGTCGGCTCGTTTGCTGGGCACCGCGACCCGGGCACGCGAGGACTCCGGGGCGCCCATGCCCGCCGCCGAACGCGGCGACGTCGACCGCATCGAAACGCTGCTGTGCGCCGAACTGGGAGAAACGGTCTTCGAAGAGGCGCTACGAGAGGGCCGGGAGAGTGCCCTGCCACAGGTGGTCGCCGCCCTGATCGGCGATGCCGGCCGCTGATCCCGAAGGCCCACCTGAGAGGATGTGCACCCATGGACACCCCCGAGCTCCTCGCTCGCCTGGACAAGGCCGAACGGCGCCCCGACGCGCTCGCGCTGCGTGCCCGAGTGCGTGGACTCCTCGGTTACCGGCCGGGTGACACCGTCTTGGACGTGGGCTGCGGCGGCGGGACGGCGGTGGCCGAGATGCGGGCGGAGGGGGCACGGGCCGTCGGTTTCGACATCGACCCGGTCATGCTCCAGACGGCACGGGACCGGCACCCCGAGTCCGAGTTCGCCATGGCCGACGCCAACAGTCTGCTTCTGCCCGACGGTGCCGCGCGTGGATACCGGGCCGAACGCGTCTTCCACGCCATCCGCGAACCCGAGCGCGCCCTGGCCGAGGCCCACCGGGTCCTGGCACCCGGAGGTCGCCTGGTACTGGTCGGGCAGGACTGGGACGCGTTCATGATCGCCGCCGACGACACCGAACTCACGCGGACGCTGGTCCACGCCAACGCCCGAGCGATGCCTGACCCGAGTGCGCCCCGCCGCCAGCCGGAACTGCTGCGCGCGGCCGGGTTCACCGGGATCGAGGCGGAGGGCGCCATGGCGGTGTTCACCGACGACACGGCGGTGCCGATGCTCACCGGGTTGGCCTCCCGAGCACGAGACGCCGGGGCGTTGAGCCCGCGACAGGCGGAGAAGTGGGTCGCCGAACAGCGTGCGCGCGCGGTTTCGGGGCGTCTGTTCCTCGCCATCCCCTATCTACTCGTCAGCGCCGACCGCACCTGAGTGCGTATCGTCACAGGAGGAGAACACTGCGGACTTTGTGTGATTACTGGCCACCTGACCGGTGTCGATGCTAGCCTCGCGATGATTCCCTACTCTTTCAGTCTGCTTTTTGTAGGAGCCCGTACTTGAGCACCGACAGCGCCAACGAGCAGCCCTGGTCCTTCGAGACCCGGCAGATCCACTCCGGGGCCGAACCCGACCCCACCACCAACGCTCGGGCCACGCCCATCTACCAGACGACCTCGTACGTCTTCCGGGACACTCAGCACGGGGCGGACCTGTTCAGCCTGGCCGAGCCGGGCAACATCTACACCCGCATCATGAACCCCACGCAGGACGTGCTGGAACAGCGCCTGGCCGCCCTGGAAGGCGGTGTCGGCGCGGTCGCCTTCGCCTCGGGCTCGGCGGGTACCACTGCCGCGATCTTCAACCTCGTCAGCGCCGGCGACCACGTGGTCTCCAGCCCTTTGCTCTACGGCGGAACCCACAACCTCTTCCAGCACACGCTGCCCAAGCTCGGTGTGGAGGTGACCTTCGTCGAGGACCAGAACGACCCCGAGGCGTGGCGCGCCGCCACCCGCCCCGAGACCAAGCTCTACTTCGGTGAGAGCCTCGCCAACCCCAGCGGTAACGTCCTGGACGTGCGCGCCGTCGCCGACGTCGCCCACGAGGTCGGTGTCCCGCTGATGGTGGACAACACCGTCCCCACGCCCTTCCTGCTACGGCCGATCGAGCACGGTGCCGACATCGTCGTGCACTCGGCCACCAAGTTCCTCGGCGGTCACGGCACCACCGTCGCGGGCGTGGTCGTGGACGCCGGTACCTTCGACTTCGGAGCCCACGGCGACCGCTTCCCCGGTTTCGTCGAGCCCGACCCCAGCTACCACGGCCTCAAGTACTGGGAGGCCCTCGGCCCCGGCGCCTTCGCGGTCAAGCTGCGGGTCCAGGTGCTGCGCGACACCGGTGCGGCCATCGCCCCGTTCAACTCCTTCCTCATCCTGCAGGGCATCGAGACCCTCTCCCTGCGCATGGAACGGCACGTCGCCAACACCCAGGCGCTCGCCGAATGGCTGGAGTCCCGCGATGAGGTCGAGCGTGTCCACTACGCCGGCCTGCCCTCCAGCCCCTTCTACGAGCGGGGACAGAAGTACCTGCCCAAGGGCGCCGGAGCCGTGCTCTCCTTCGAGCTGCGCGGTGGAGTGGAGGCCGGACGCGCCTTCGTCGACGGCACCGTGCTGTTCAGCCAGCTGGTCAACATCGGTGACGTGCGCAGCCTGATCGTGCACCCGGCCAGCACCACGCACAGCCAGCTCTCGCCCGAAGCGCAGGCCGCGGCCGGGGCCACCCCCGGACTGGTCCGCCTCTCCGTGGGTCTGGAGAACATCGACGACCTGCGAGCCGACCTCGAACTCGGCTTCCAGGCGGCCAAGGCCCACCAATGACCGAGCGGTCCGCTACTCCCGCCCCCCGCCCCCACCACGGTGGGTGGCGGGAGGGCGACCCCGTGGGTGAACGCCGCTGGGTACACCTCGAAGAACCCCTGGAACTGGAGTCGGGCACCCGGCTACCGGATGTGCGCCTGGCCTACCAGACCTGGGGAAGCCCGAACGCCTCGGGCACCAACGCCGTCCTCGTCCTGCACGCGCTGACCGGAGACGCCCACGTGACCGGCCCCGTCGGGCCGGGACACCTCAGCCCCGGCTGGTGGGAAGGGGTGGTCGGCCCCGGACTCGCCCTGGACACCGACCGCTACTACGTGGTCGCCCCCAACGTCCTGGGTGGCTGTCAGGGAAGCACCGGTCCCTCCTCCACCGCCCCCGACGGGCGGCCCTGGGGAAGCCGCTTCCCGCGCATCACCCTGCGCGACACCGTCCGGGCCGAGGAACACCTGGCCGCCGAGCTCGGCATCGACACCTGGGCGGCGGTCATCGGCGGATCCATGGGCGGCATGCGGGCCCTGGAATGGGCGATCACCCACCCCGAGCGGGTTCGTGGCGCCCTGATCCTGGCCTGCCCGGCGGCCACCACCGCTTGGCAGATCGCCTGGGCCGCGCCACAGCTGCGCGCGATCCGCGTCGACCCCTACTGGGCCGGCGGCGACTACCACGACACCGGCCGAGCCCCGGTGGACGGACTGGGCGTGGCCCGCCGTATCGCGCACGTCACCTACCGGGGCGCCGAAGAGATCGACACACGCTTCGGCCGCGACGCCCAAGGCGACGAGGACCCCGCCGAAGGCGGCCGGTACGCCGTGGAGTCCTATCTGGACCACCAGGCGGGCAAGCTCGTCGGTCGCTTTGACGCCGCCAGCTACGTGCTGCTCACCGAAGCGATGAACGGGCACGACGTCGGACGTGGGCGTGGTGGCGTTCCCGCCGCGCTCGCTCGCATGCCCGAACGGACCATCGTCGCGGGCGTGACCAGCGACCACCTGTACCCGCTCACCCAACAGGACGAGATCGCTCGCCAACTCCCGGCCCCCGGCCGGGCGAGGGTGATCGACTCACCTCACGGGCACGACGGGTTCCTCATCGCGACCGATCAGGTGTCCGCACTGGTAAAAGAGCTGCTAGAGGGCTACTAGTGGGCTGATGCGGGGCCGGAAGCATTCGGCCCCGCCTCTGTCTGCTCGTCTGGTTGTCCGCTTGTTTGCCTACTTGCCTACTTGCCTACTTGCTCGCCTGTTCGACCGTCTGCTTTTGTCGGGCCCGCTGGCCGTTGTCGGTTCCCGGTGGTGGGCCTCGGGGCGAGAACCCTCCGGTTGTGGGGTGGGTGGTGGTATGTCTGACTCTTAAACACAACAGACGCTGCCGACGAATAGAGAGGTGG
>NZ_FRFF01000142.1 GCF_900143625.1 Nocardiopsis sp. JB363 | reverse complement strand
GGCGTAGAGGTGTTTGTTGTTGGCCTTGACGGTGAAGACGTAGTGGGCGCCCCCGGTCCGGATGGTGTTGGCGGTATCGGTGCAGGTGTGCATCGCGTCGAGGGTGACGACAGCACCCGCGATGTCGATGAACTGGAGTAGTTCCCGCACTGCGGGGATCTCGTTGCTCTTGGTCTGGACCGTGACCTGTCCCAGGGTGGTGGTGCCGCACAAGGCAGCGACCAGGTGCGGTGCCCCTTCGGTGCCGGTGCGGGCACCGCGCAGGGTCTTGCCGTCCAAGGAGATGATGCGCAATCCGTTGATCACGGCCAGGCGGGTGGCGGACCAGGCGCCCAGCACCTGGTCGAGCAGGTCGGCATCCAGGCGGGCGAAGGTGCGGCGGAAGGTCGCCTCGTCGGCGGCTCCCCGGACCATGCCCAGGGCGGTGAGGGTGTGGGTGGTGGTCTCGGTGGCCCATTGGCCGATGGCGGTGAACCCTTTGGCTCCGGCCAGGGTCGCGCAGACGGCCACGGCGATCAGCGCGGCCAGGGTGTGGCGTCGTCCGCGGGGTTTGCGCGGGTCGGGCACACCTGCCAGGACCTGGATCAGGTGGTCCTGGCGTGAGACGGGTTCGACGATGAGCTCGCCGGGGTGAGACGATGACATTCGCGGGCGTGTTCCTCGGTTGGGCGAAAGCGTGAAGAACTTCCATCCAACCGGGTCGGACACGCCCGCTTCTGCTTGTTCGCCCTACGAAGAAGCAGGTCACATCCCTACAACCCGACTTTGCCGGAGCCCTGGCGGCGGGGCCGATCTGCCACGGCCCGATTGAGCCCTCGAATCGGTTGTGCCAATGGAAGTCAGCCCACTCTATGGAATCGGTCAGCGAGTCCTCTTTCACAGGCCTGAACCTCGCCAAGACACACGAGATGATCCAGTGATCCGGGTGCTTGTGCAGAAACCACGAAGTCAGCATGGGTTCTCCGGAATACGCCCAGACGTCGTGGTCCTCACTGAGCGACTTCCATTTACCACGGACCGGGGAATCGGGTTGGGATTCCTGGATGAGCCCCGAAGCGAACGTCCGAGCCTCGTGGTGGGATGCGTGTACATGGAAGAACCCGCAAATGAAGGTTAGAAACCTGGTCTCGACATTGGTGAACGACATGAAAGTTGGCCGCTCCCAGGAAAGGCTCAACTTTCGACGTTCCCCGTATTCTGCGTCGAGTGCATTAAAGACCGCATCTGCGTTCTCCATGGATGCCGCGCGGTTTGTTGATTTGATGAGCTCTTTGGCGATACCTGGGCACGAGCGGAGTACATCGGGGTCACGGATCACCATAACCAGCCCAACTCCCAAGGCCGGGCCTCGGGTGAGGATCTTCAGGATGAGCTCCCTCCCTCTTGGATGTTTGAGGATCCTGTCGGAGTCGTCGAGTGCGCAGATGATTCCACGGTGCCGCTTGCTGGGCTTGTGTTTCGGACCAGAGACAAGCCTGATGTCGATGTCTTTTACAACCTCGGAGAGCTGTTTCAGTGCAGCCTCGAGTGTTGGGCCGCTCCCGTGGGGGAGAACGAGAACAGGGGAGAAGCGCTTGGAGAGCAGAGCCTGGTGAGCTATGATCCGGAGGAGATTGGTTTTCCCTTGTCCATCGAAGCCGAGGATGAAGCCGTTGGCGACAGTGCCCTTCCTGTCGTGCAGGCTCCAGCGAACAGGATCACGCTCCCGATCGAGTCCGATAGTAATCGTTCCTGATCTGCGGTCGTAGGTTACTTCGCCCTTGTAGGTCAGGGCCTCCTTCTCCGCTGACCGAGCCCTTCTGGCGTCCATGATCTTCTTGTGTAGCTCATCTTGATTGCGTGAGGCCCTGACACTCTCTCCTCTCACTTCTTGGCTTGCATCCTCCCCCGGCTGATGACTCTTCGCGATCCTGACGGGTTCGGGCTTCCTGATTTTTGGTGCGTTATCACCGAAGGCCAACAGTTCCACCCCGGACCCCTCAGCCATGTTGGCGAAGAATTTGGGCCCTTCCTCAATAACCTTCGCGTTGTCCCGCCAGTCGCTCACCTCTTGCGCAGACACCCCCCGGAGTACCGGCCGTCGGGGCGCAGGTGGGATGTCCTGTGAGATGAAATGACTCCTACTTGGCTCGGGCCGCTCTGCTGAGTAGAAACGGGAGAGTCCTTGCCAGCCACTGAGGTGTACGTGGAGGAGGCGAAAACCTGCGTCCCTCATCTTCCGCATCGCTGCGGTAGGGTTTGCCGCATTCCAGTTTCTGAGCTGTTCATTATAGGGCGGATTGAAGTAGGAAATGAGACTGTGCTCGACAAGGTCAATCGAGGCCTTAGTAGTCGTTCCTTCTCCGCCAGAGAAATCCTTGAAGTATTTTTCGAGAGAAGGCCCGTTTTCTGAATCATCGATGTGGTCATCATTCTGGAAGTTTCCATTTTCTAAGACAAGCGGTGACACGAAGATATCCCAGGGATCGCTGGCGTGATCCTCGTGGACCATCTGGAGTTTCTGGTGATTTTTTGTCCTTTCCCATGCATTTCCATTGCCCCCGGCGAACGCCTGCCCAATGTAGAGGACCTCCTGATTCGCTACCCCCCAGTCCGCCCCGGAGAAAAAGGAGGCAAGAGCCCAAGCGTCACCATGGATCACCTGGCCATCGAAGCACAGGGAGAAATAAGAGCCTTGGTCGTAGACCTTGAACACGGACTGTTTCTCCTGGTCGACCAACTCACTCCCGAGAGCAAATTGCCGCGTTGTATTTCCACCCGGGTCGGTTTCGATGAACTCTAGAGTCAGGATACCGTCTTTAATCCTAGGAGTCCCTTCCAATATTCGGATGCGAGGCCTACGCGAGATGATGTACCAGTGACATCCGCGCATGGCTTTGCCTAGTTCCTCTGATCCGAATTTTCGTTGAAACACATGCCTGACTGAGATTGTATAACCGAGTGTTCCGGCCATTTTTCCTCCCAGGAGTTCTGTGGTTTCGCCCGCACTGCGCCCAGGGGTTGCGCCTTGCGGCCTGTGCCGAGTGCCAACACTGTGGGGGATGCTGCCACAAGCCTCAGACATTTCCGAGGCTCAGCAGACAAGCCATCGAAGTTAGTCCTGGATGTGCTATATTTTTCGCACAGGTGTTCCATAAGGGCTATCAGAGCAATATTGACAAGAACTCGAACGAACCTCGCATAGGCCTCAAAGTAGACATTGCCAAATCATTCCAAGCAGACGTGAACACCTCGGCAAACACACTCCACGCTCGCTGATCTGCCTATCTCTACCCATCACATACAGACGTTCTGCCCGTCCCGCACACAGCTGGCCAAGAACCTCGCGAGGTGCCATCGGACGCCGCTACCCGCCCGCGCGTGCTCCGTTCGTGCTCCGCAGTTCTGGACCGGGACGTCAGCGAGCGGCACGGCGCGACACGAGATGGCACTCCGAATCGGATGGTGCGGGACACAACGGTACGTAGCGGCCCGTGACGGTACGCGACCATGGAACTTCTAATCCGACGGTCGCAGGTTCGAATCCTGCCGGGTGCGCCATAAAACCCCAGGTCAGACTGGGTTCAACGGCCTTACCCTCATCGTCTTCTCACACTGATGGGGCCAGGATGGGGCCAAGGTGGGGCCGGCCCTCGACGCACCCTTCGTGCCCTCCCCCGCCGATGAGCCCTACCGGAGTCGCGCAGCACCAGCCACGCCGTGCGCTCCGCCGCCTCACGCGCCACCTGCGGCAGCACTGTTTCGTGCCGGATCCTTTGGAGACTCTTCTGTGCACTGAGCTCCACAAGGCCGGATAGCAGAGTTCAGCCGTGAGTACCTTCCTGCTGCCATGCAGCGATCTCGTCATCGATCTCACGCTGGTACTCCAACCAGGAAGTGCGGACCGCCTCAACCGCGGCCGGCCGCGCAGAGATGCGTTGCTGAACCACCACACTCAACAACAGATCGAACCCGCTGGCATCAGACAAGACCACAACCGAGCCACCGGCGACTGTCAGCCGTTGCCGGATCAAGTCCCCTTCGAAGACCTCCACGAAATCGGAGACCTCCTCCTGTAGAAGGCGGTCAGCTCCCCAGGGGCCGATCGCGCTGGTGTTGTCCGTGATCCCGTTAGGGCGGGCCCTGGTGGTGCTCGCGATGGCTTCGCTGGAGGCAGGAACGGTGGCCCGCTCGTTGAAGGGGTGGGTGCCGTTGCGCAAGCGCAAGATCACCGCGGTGATGATCGCGGTGTTTCTCGGCTTGTACACAGCCTTCGACGAGAACGGTGGCCCAGGCCTGTGGTTGGTCGGGTTGACGGTATCTGTGGGGGCGTTGACGCACATCCTCGGTGACCGGCTGACCCGTTCAGGTGTGCCGTTGTCCTGACCGCTGCTCGTGGGCGGGAAGCGGTAGTCGATGTCGCGGTTACCAGTTGCTTTCTCCACCGGTAAGTCACCGGTGGAGGTCGGGATCCGGTAGATCTCGCTGGCCGGGTTCCCGGTGATCCTGCTCTTGGGCGCTCCGGTACCGCCAGCTTGAGGATCTCTGGTTGATGCGGGCCCGGTCGCAGCCGGGCCCTACCGGAGTCTCACCCTCCGAGTGCCTGGCCGCTCCCTGACGAGGTGTCGATCGACCCGAAAAGCAACAACACCACGATCAGGTGAGGGCTTGCCGCTCTAGAGCGCGGGTGTGGTCTGCACGACCGCGTCGGGACAGGAGTTGGCGACCGTGGTGAGCGCCTCAAGTTCGGCCTGGTCGATCGACAGGCTCCAACGGGTCTTCACCGTGGCCCACTCAGTGACGTACTGACAGCGCGCTTCCTGAGCTGGGGGCAGCCACTCCGCAGGATCCCGGTCGGCCTTGGATCGGTTGGAGGCCGCGCTGACCGCCACGAGTGCGACCGGCTCGTCCAGGTCGTTGGCGAAGGCCCTTCGCTGCTGAGTGCTCCAGTTGGAGGCACCAGAATCCCATGCTTCCGCGAGGGGAACCATGTGGTCGATGTCCAAAGAGCGGGCGTCGATGATGGTGCGGTTGTCGTAGTAGGAGAACCACTCTCCCCCGGCCAGACGGCAACGCTCACCAACTTCCGGTGCCACGATGGCTTCAGCGATAAGGACTTCCACGCGGGTGTTGCACCCGTTGCCATCAGCGTCGACCCAGTGCGGGAAGAGGCTTCGGTCATACCCGGTCCGGGATTCTTCAGCGACGGTCAAGGCGGTGATCGCGTCGGCAAGAGGGGTAGGGGCGGCGTGAGCGGGGCTCGGAATCAGGAGTGCGGCGGCAAGCGGGATGGTGGCAAGGGCTGCCAGGTGTGGGCGCATGCGGTGGCCTTTCCAGGGTGTTCACTGAACGTGATGGTCTTGTGCCTGGTGGCCGCGGGGTAAACCGGTGGCTGATTGATGCCTCAGAAGCAGCGGCACAGAGGGGGACCAGGTCGGACAAGGCGCGCGCCGCGAATTGGGTTTCGGTCTGTGCTGCTTACTCCTGCCGCGCAGACCGCATCAATGTGAACACATATAGCAACGAAGGGGGTGAGCTCTCTCATGCCTGGAGGTATTCGTGGGAAGCCGGGTGTGTAGGCGGAATCATATTGATGATCGACTCGGGCCATGGGCCAGGTTGATCGGGGTCGCCCCGGTCGGGGCAGGCGCAGGTGTGCCCGGACCAGCGGCAGCCGGGCTTCACCCACTGGGGTTCGTTCGCCGAGTACGTCACCCTGCACTCCGCCGACGCGAACATCGTCGCGGTCCCGAGCGGGTGGACTTCACCACCGCGGCGAGCCTCGGGTGCCGGTTCGCCACCGCCTACCGGGCTCTGATCGGCCGCGCCCGGCTCAGCGAGGGCGAGTGGGTGACCGTCCTCGGCGCCGGCGGGGTCGGGCTCAGCTCGGTCGTGATCGCCCGTGCGCTGGGTGCCCGGGTGATCGCCGTGGACCGCAACGCCGAGGCCCTCGCCGCCGCACGGGAGTTGGGCGCCGAACACGTCCTGGTCGCGGACGGGACCGACGTTCCCGCCGCTGTCCGTGAACTGACCGGTGGCGGCAGCCATGTCTCTGTGGACGCGGTGGGCAGTGAGCAGACCTGTTCGGACGCGGTCTTCGGGCTCCGTCGGCGCGGTCGCCACGTCCAGGTCGGGCTGCTGCCACCGGTCGAGGACCACCCGAGGGTGCCGATGGACCGGGTGTTCGGCTGGGAGCTGGACCTGCTCGGCAGCCACGGCATGGTGGCGACCGACTACCCGGGGATGATGGAATCGGTCGAACGGGGTGTGTTGCGACCCCAGTTGCTGATCGAGCGGGTCATCGGCCTGGACGAGGCGGCGGCGCTGCTTCCAGGGTTCGACCAGGCCACGGTCGCCGGAATGACCGTCATCGACCCAAGTGGTGGCCTCCCTGCGCAACACCGCGATTGGGCTACTGAGAGCGGCCGGGTTCGGCAACATCGCCCAGGCCAACTGTCACCACCTTGTCGCCCCGGGTCCTGCGCAAGGCCGCACGCGCAGCCTCACGGGAAGCGAACCCGCCCCACCTCACCCGACACCGACCACCCTCGGCCCGCTCCGACTCCAGCGAGAAGTACCAACTCCTATGCCCACGACACCGCAACCGCGGACAACCACTCCCCAACCCCCTCAAAGAACCAGCCACCCGGCACCCGTACCGCTTGAACACCGAACCCGACCCCAACATCACCACCACCTCCAACCCCAGTCTCACCCTGAGGGCCAGAGAAGGTGAGTGACGGGAGGCAATCCCCGCACACACCACAGCCTCAAACAGACTCGGCACGAGACAGTGTTCGTCGATTGGTGCGGACAGGGCGGCCAGGTGGTGGTCACTGGACAGTGGGCGTCTAGTTGGCGCTCGCAGTGGCTGGCCTGCCTGCGATAGGGCTGCGGCCGACCAAGGCAGCCCCAAGTAGGCCTGTGATGAAGGCCACATGTTGACCATACCCGCTGGTCGTACAAGTTTTCGAACGAATACTCCTTGACTCATCGGAGCCTACTGGCGAAACCTTAACTTTATCCGTGATAATTTCTAGACCATGGATAACGGTGGCGCGAGGCTCATCGAGCACACGGAGCGCATCAAGCACGCACTGGCCGACCTGTGCGAACCACTCCACGACGTCTTCACTCAAGCTGGCACCCATCCGCTGTCCAAGGCCCCAGCCGAGGAAGACCGCGACAACAACCCGGACTTCTCCGGCCGTGACTACGCGTGGTTTCGCACTCACTTTGTGCGCGCCTTCGCCCATAATCGCCTCCAACAGCGCACGCTGGATCCATGGAGGCTCACGGGGGACCACTGGCGCAACGGCGAGCTGTGGATGGCGAACGGCGAGTTCGAGCTGCGCTTCCTGCATGGCCTGTCCGAGGCCGACGTGCCCGCCCCCGGATCGAACCGGGCGAGGGCGGCGTACTACTGCAACCCTCCCCTGCCGATGATGCCGGCGCTGTTCGGGTCAGAGATCGACAAGTTGATTCTTCTGTGGCGCCTCAATCCTTTGGGGGAGCCCTCGTTCAGGGTCGTGCGCACGATCGGACGCTGGAAGTTCGGGGGCACTGCCAAGCTCGATGTTGACTTCCCGCTGCCTCAGTCCTCGGAGGAGTTGATCAACATGACGTTCACTCCTTCGGATGATGGAATCGATCTGAACTTGCCGAATGAGGAGAACGATGAATTCGGTGCTGGCGGCATCTCCGGGTGAACGCCTGCGCGTACTGAGAGAACTCATGGGTCTGACGCAGACCCAAGTCTCCGGGATGTCCGGTGTGGCGTCCTCGTGGATCTCGGATGTCGAGAATGGCCATCGGGATCACGATGACGCCAAACTCGAACAAATCGCTAAGGCAACAGAAACACCCATTGGCTTCTTCTATGTTCAACCCAAGTCGGTCCCCTTGGACTCTCTTCGGTTCAGGAAGCTTGCCTCTGCCAAGCGGTCAGTGACAAAGCGGGTACATGCCCTTTATGGAGAAAGCTACAGGGTCTCTGACGACCTGATAACCTCCCAGAATTACCCGATCCCACCGCTGCCTTTTGTTGACAAGGATGTTGTTACCCTCGACGAAATAGAAAGCTTGGCGGACCAGACTCGCGTCGCACTCCGACTGGCCCCGGACAAGCCGATACCCCACTTGACCAGGGCTCTGGAGCGCGGGGGCATCGCGGTAGCGCCGATGGTGCTGACTGATGATTCCCGGGGCGACGAGCCCAGCGGAAACGATCACTTCGGAGTCTCCTACTGGGGCGGCCCCGGGGACACAGCGCTCATCGGGTACTTTCCAGCGAGCGGCGATCGAGACCGGTTCACTCTCGCCCATGAGTTGGGGCATCTCGTTCTGCACACCTTCAGGCCCAGAGCCCGAAACGCAGAGCTGGAGGCCAACCGCTTCGCTTCAGCTCTCTTGGTACCCAGGGAGCGCGCGGAAGAAGATCTATCGTTCAAGATGACTTTGACCGACTATGCGAGGATGAAGGCCACATGGGGCGTTTCCATCCAGGCACTCATCATGCGCGGAGCAGCCTTGGACAAGATCGATGACACCAGGAAGAGGTCCCTCTACGTTCAACTTTCCCAAAGGAATTGGAGAAAAAACGAACCTGTCAAGGTCGGACAAGAGCACCCCCTGCTCTTGTGGAGTCTTTTGGAACGCAGGTTCGGATCCCGCCCTTACGTTCCAGGTTCGGATGTTCTTGCCATACCGCCAGCAGTGCTTCGATCGATAGCACCGACGCCACCTGCACGGCCTGCAAGACGAATGTCGGATGATCCGGAGAAGAGCACCCAACCCGAGGGAAGAGTTGTTCAGTTCAAGAAACGAGTCTGATCTCATCGTTATCCTCGTGCATGGCGAGTGTGAATGACCCTGGGATCGGCTCTTCCCTGTAGGGGCAACATCCGCCAAGCACCCGCAGCGGCGGTTGTTCATGCGGTCAGCTTCGCGCCACGCCGTGGAGTGACACTTCGCCTGATCCCCAGGCCCTGTCTTGGCTGCACCTCGGCCCTGTAGCTGACAGCGGCCAGCAGGACGATGCCGGAGTCGGTAGACGGCCCGCAGTGACGACTCACTGCGGGCCGCTTGCCTTGTCCGAGCGCTCTGGGTCGAGGTGCCAAAGGATCAGCCGCGGCAGCGTTCAGATGAGCACTGTCCGATATGCGCAACCTTGCGGAAAAGTCCAGATCTAGATCCCACGAAAGTTCAACGACCTGCGTAACCGGTAACACCCTCCTCACAAGACCAGCGCAGTGAGGACCAGTAGGAGGTTGAGGACCGTCGGAGCAGGATCTGGCGAACGCTCCCCGGTCTGTTCACCGGCCGGTGGGGATCTTCTAATCCGACGGTCGCAGGTTCGAATCCTGCCGGGTGCGCCACAAAACCCCAGTTCAGAGGAGGTGCTTCGCCTCACCTGAAATGGTCTCCTTTACTGATGGGACCAGGGTGGGACCGAAGTGGGGCAAAGTCTTCCCTCATACCTCGCCAATACCCTTGCCGACAGGCTCTGCTGGCACCCCGCAGCCTCAGCCACGTAGACCAACCAGCCGTCCCCCGTGCGGTCAGCAACGAGGGACCACACCGACCGGTTACCTACTCAGCGACACCCCACTCCCGTGAGTAGCGAGAGGCAATTTCGGCATACACCACAGCCTCCGCCAACCTCGGCACAAGACACACTACTGGGGAGCGCACTCGGTGCGGGCAGCACGCATCGGTTCGCAGACGACATTAACCCAGATCATCACCACAACTTGCTCCCCGCACTCGGTCGGTTCGGCACCCAGATCATCGTTCAACGATGCAAGAAACCAGCTTACGGGGCGGAAGGACTGCGACTGGCCCACTTCGATTTCGTCGACGCCTCCCAGGTCGTCGGCTTCACAAGAGAGCGTTGGGCTTCGGTGTCCACCAACAGCAGTACCCGCGCACCCGAGGTCTTCGACCTTGATGATCTCCTCGGAAGACTCCAGCAAAGAAACCACCAGATCTCTCCCTGAAGAGACCAAAGCGCTTCCCGTTTTTCGTACCCCCTCTCTACGGTGGACTCCAGACGTTGAAGGATCGATAGCAGCGAAGGAGGTGGGGGTTCATGGTGGCGGTGCAGCGCGCGTTCAAGTTCGCTTTGGACCCCACACCCACCCAGCTTGAGCGTCTCTCCCGCTACGCTGGGGCCTCGCGCATGGCCTACAACTTCGCTTTGGGGCTCAAAGGCCAGACCCACCAGCAGTGGCGAAGCCTGGTCGACGAACTGATCGCGGCGGGTCTTGAAGAGAAGGAGGCCCACCGCCGTGTCCAGATCAAAACCCCGACAAAACCAACGGTCCAGAAGATCTTCAACCAGCTAAGAGGCGGCCCAGGCGAAGGCCCAGGTGGACTCGCTCCCTGGCATCACGAGGTGGCGACCTGGTGCTTCCAATCCGCGTGGATGGACGCCGACCAAGCCTGGAAGAACTGGCTGGACTCCCTCACCGGCAAACGTGCCGGACACAAGGTCGGTTACCCGCGGTTCAAGAAGAAGAACCGCTCTCGTGACTCCTTCCGCCTTCACCACGACGTCCGCGAACCCACGCTGCGGCTGGAGAGCTATCGCAGACTGAACCTGGGCAAGTTCGGTGTCGTTCGCCTGCACGAGTCCGGCAAACGCATGCACCGCCTGGTCTCCTCCGGTGCGGCCGTGGTCAAGTCCGTGACCGTTTCCCGCAGTGGTTCCCGCTGGTACGCAAGCGTGCAGTGCGAAATCCAGACCGAGCGCCCCGCCCCTACTCGACGCCAGCGCGTGAACGGGCGCGTAGGGATGGATGTGGGGGTCCACTACCTCGCGGCACTTTCCCAACCGATCCAGGACTACGTCCTGATCGACAACCCCCGGCACCTGTCCCGAGCCTCCAAACGCTTGGCCAGAGCCCAGCGAGCGCTGTCCCGAACTCAGAAGGGATCGATGCGACGGCGCAAGGCCGCTGCCCGTGTGGGCAAACTGCACCAGGAGGTTGCCCAGCAACGCGCTACGACCCTGCATTGGCTTTCGAAACGGTTGGCGACCACGTTCGCCTGCGTGGCCATCGAGGACCTCAACGTCGCCGGGATGACCCGGTCGGCCCGGGGCACCGTGGAGGAGCCAGGCTCGAACGTAGCAGCCAAAGCTGGGTTGAACAGTTCCATCCTGGATGCGGCCCCGGCTGAGCTGCGCCGCCAGCTCGAATACAAGACTTCCTGGTACGGGTCACAGCTCGCGGTCCTGGACCGTTGGTTTCCCTCCAGCAAGACCTGCTCAGCGTGTGGTTGGCAAAACCCAAACCAAACCCTCGCCGATCGGGTGTTCTCCTGCGCCGAGTGCGGGTTGCGGCTCGACCGCGACCTGAACGCCGCGCGTAACATCGCCGCTCACGCGGAAGTCGTGTCAGCTTCTGGCACCGGTACCCCTGGTAGAGGGGGTCCGTGAATGCCCGTGGAGGACGTGTCAGTCCCAAGCTCTCTCGAGGGCCTGGGCAGTGTTCAGCGAAGCGGGAAGACGTTGGACTCGGGCAACCGGGGCCGGCGCCACCTCGGCGGAGCAATCCGCCGACGTTCTCTGCATGTGGATCTCAAATCAATAACGTCTCTGTTTAGTCGCAGGTCAGATCCTGTGAGACCCACACGCGCAGGGAACGACCGCTGTTCAACGCGGCCAGGAACAGGCTCTCCAGGTGAGACCCACACGCGCAGGGAACGACCGGCAAGTGGGCGGGGCCGCCCCCACATCCTCCCAGTGAGACCCACACGCGCAGGGGACAACCGACAGCGGGCCTGACACTAGTGACACCGTGTTTCGTGCCGGGTGTGATGGAGGGTCATCGGCACGGCCGAACTCTGAGGAGGTTGAGTGGGTTCTTCGACCGACCGCTACACCAACAGGAGGATTCACGGTCTCCCCATCAGCCAGTACAACTGAAACCGTTACTCTCTGGCAGAGCACGCACTGCACGGGCATGAGAGCAATCCCCCGAAAACCTCGCCCTTAACCATCGGACGCTTCCTCCGCTTGCGTGCTCCGTTCGTGCTCCGCAGTTTTGAACCGGGACATCAGCGGACGGCACGACGTGGCACAGGACGGCAGCCTGATTCGGATGGCACAGGACGGAACGGTACGTAGCGACACGTTACGGTACGTGACCATGGCTTCTAATCCGACGGTCGCAGGTTCGAATCCTGCCGGGTGCGCCACAAAACCCCAGGTCAGACTGGGTTCAGCGGCCTTACCCTCATCGTCCTCTCGCACTGATGGGGCCAGGATGGGGCCGAGGTGGGGCCAGCCCTCGACGCACCCTTCGTGCAGTTCCTCGCCGATGGGCTCTGCCCGAATCGCGCAGCACCAGCCACGCCGTGCGCTCCGCCGCTTCCCGCGCCACCTGCGGCAACACCGTGGAATAGGTGTCCGCCGTCAACACGATGCTCGCATGCCCCAACATCGCTTGGACCACCTTCAGCTCCACCCCCGCCGCCAACGCCAACGTCGCCGCTCCATGGCGCAGGTCGTGCAACCGCACCGGCGGCAACCCACTCTCGGTGTTCAGCTTCCGAAACAGGCGTGACAACCGCTCCGGCGCCAACGCGCCACCCCGCAGGGCGGTGAACACGAACCCCCGCGAATCCCACACCCGCCCCTGCCCCCGCGCTTCCTGCTGTTGGTACCACTGGTGGCGGCGCAACACCCCCAACGTGGTGTGGTCCACCGACAGCATCCGCCGACTCGCCGCGCTCTTGGGAGCCAGCTCCACCAACCTGCCCTGATGGGACTGCAGCTGGCGCTCCACCCGTACCGTCCCCCGCACCAGATCGATGTCGGGCCAGCGCAACCCCACGATCTCGCCCCGGCGCAGCCCCGTCATCACCGCCAGATGGAACAACCCGTACAACCGGTCCTGGGAGACGTGGCCCAGAAACGCGCGGGTCTGCTCCACCGTCCACACCGCCACCACCGGCCGTACCCCGCCGTTGCGCCAGTCCTCGACGGCCTGATCGGTCCACACCATGGGCCGCGCAGCACGGCCGCCCTCCAACCGCAACCCCTTGGCCGGGTTCGAGACCAACAACCCTTCCCCCACCGCGGTATTCAACGCCGCCCGCAACGTGGCCCGTACCCGCTGCACCGTCGCCGCCGACAACAGCGCCCCAGTGGGCGACCTGTGGCGGGAAATGGAGTCGAAGGCCTGAGCCACCGTGGCGGGAGTCAGCTCCTCCAGGACCAGAGCGCCCAGGTGGGGTTGGAGGTGGCGGTGGATGTGCTCGGCGTAACTCGTCCGGGTCAACGGCCGCAGCCCGGTACGGGTGGCCAACCAGTGCTCCAGCCACGCCCCCACCGTCAAGACCGCCGGATCAGCATCGCCGCCCTCGAGGTCCCGCACCCGGCGCAGACTCTCACGGGCCGCCTCCCGGGACACGAACCCACCCCGACGCACCCGACGCCGACCACCCGGGAGATGGTCCAACTCCAGCGCGAAATACCAACTCCCATGCCCTCGCCTGGCCAGCCCAGGGCACCGACCCTCCCGAGCCTTCACACCCCTCACACCACGGCACCCGCACCGCTTGTACACCCAACCCGATCCAGACATAACGAACACCCCCACAACCAGTGTCCGCCCCAGAACGAGATAGAGGCGATGCCCCGTGTCCACGGGTGAGTGACCTTCAGGGTCGCTCCCCCACTTCCCGGGTGACGGGAGACGATCCCGGCACACACCCAAGCCGCCACCAACCTCGGCGCGAGACACTTTGCCGTTTCGGCAAGAGAGCTCGCTTCGGCCCCCACCGCTGAGCAGAGTGAGAGGCGGAGGTGGTCGACACATGACCGATGGACACGACTCCCTGCCCGAGGTGATGGGCGAGGAATTCTGGAACGAGCTGTACCGCTCCAGCGAGCGGATCTCGAGCGGACGACCCAACCGGCACCTGATCGCCGAGGTGGCGGACCTGCCGCCCGGCCGGGCGCTGGACGTCGGCAGCGGTGAAGGCGCGGACGCCCTGTGGTTGGCCACGCGGGGCTGGCGGGTGACCGCGGTCGACATCTCACCCGTGGCACTGGACCGTGCCGCGGCGCACGCGACAGAAGCGGGTGAGGGGGTGGCGGACCGGATCACCTGGCTGCGCGCGGACGTCACCCAGTGGGCCCCACCCACACCCCCGTTCGACCTGGTCACGGCGCAGTTCATGCACCTCTACCCGAACTCCCGGGCACGGCTGTTCGCCGATTTGGCCGCAACGGTGGCTCCGGGCGGTGAGCTCCTGGTGGTCGCGCACCACCCCAAGGACCTGGAGGCGGGGGTGCCACGGCCACCGGTCCCGGAGCTGTTCTACGAGGGCGACGCGGTGACCGCAGCGCTCATCGAGGGAGAGTGGGACGTGCTCGTCGACGACGTGCGGTCCGCTGAGCGGACCCTGGACGAAACTACCTACATCTTGCACGAACTGGTGGTCCGGGCCCGCCGTCGCGACTAGCTTGACGTTCAACCTACTTGCTTGACTCCAGAACGACCATCAGGGCCCTTTGTGTCTTTTCGGGACCTCGTAGCGGGGAGCTGGACGCTTGTTCCGGCTCCCCGCTACGGGGTCCCGGCCCTGGCCCTGACGCTCCGGCTCCACCAACCTGTGGTGCCTCGAAGCTACCCTTCCGGACGGCGTCCTCAACATCACCGCAATCGCCAACGCCAGTCCCACCCTGAGGAACTGGTGAAGACGAGCGATCAGGAGGCGATCCCGGCACACCAGAGGACCATCACAACCGGAAGGAGACAACCCGACCGCAGCTCTCGAATCACTCAGAAGCCGGCCGCCCCGCCGATCTCGGTCTGGAACCGTCGAGCGGTAGCGACCAGAGTGCAATGCCTGTTCCAACCGCGCCGGGATCGCCCTTCGTAGGCGTCGAGTCCCAGTTGGCCGCGCAACCACGTGTGCTCGCGGTGAACCATGGCCCCCGTCTTGACAAGGCCCACCACCGCCGTTGTGTCGGCGTCGGGCAGGTCGAACTCCCAGGCTGAGGTCGAACCGGCCGACGATGGAACTTGGAGGAGGAACCCCCCACCGCCGTTCTCACCCGAGGTCGGACTCACCCTGTGGAAGTATGCGGACATCGGTCCCATACCGGGTTCGGACCACCTGACGTTTTCAGGGACCGCGGTCGGACCGATCAGGATGCGCCCCTGGTCGGTAGCCGCCTTCGCGATCCAGTGGAGCCGGGAGTGTGTCGGCCAGTGGTCGGGCCGGTGGTGGATCGGCAGTTCGTCTTCCAGCAGCAGGGGCACGGCGGAAACGGAAGAGAACCGCCACCTCTCGATCTCCACGGCGAGTTCACGGACAAGAGCACCGACCGCATCAAGGACGCTCTTCCTGTCGGACCCACCCGTATCGGGCAGCAGCCGCCAGGAAAGGGGGGAGGCCCAGGAGACGCCGACGGCGTAGGCGAAGATCGCTGTTTGGCAGCGCACGTCCCGTCCCAGGTCCGGGGCATAGCGCGGCGCCGTTCCGGCGAGCCGCGCACCTGCCCGCGGGGTGCTGAACGTCCGGATGACCACCACCTCGGGGGCGCGGGAACTCAGAGCCCTCTCGGCGAGCCGAGCGCGTGCGAGCTGATCGTCCCACCTCGATGTCCTCAGCAGGTGTTGGAACCTTCTGGGATCCGTGCCCACACTGTGGGCCATCGCCCTCATGGTCTTGCGTCGCCCGAAGGCCATCAGCCCGCGAACGTAGTCGACTGCGGCCGACCGCTGGTCCTTGCGTGGGAGCACGTCCCCGAGAACCCGATGAACGAACTCCTCTAGTTGCGGCCAGGATTCCAGGGGTAGGGCCCCTACGACGTCGGAATCTCGGGACGTTCGCGTGACGGAATCCACAGCACCACCTCAAACAACGCGTCGAACTACGGAATGTGCCAGCGCCCGCGGCCCTATAGGCCACGACTCCGCCACACCTTCAGAGTCGTTTCCCCGCACCGGCCGGTTCCCGGGCGACTGGCTTACGCTCACCACCACGCCCCTGAGGGCGGGTGCGGGGGCGTCGCTCCGCCCACCCTGATACCGGAGTTCTCACCGGGGGTGTCACCATGGAGGTGATGTCCGAGAGCGAGGCGGGTCGCGTACTCAGGGCCGGGATGTTCACCCTGGTCTGCGCCGGCCTGTCCGCGCACGGGCACGCGTTGAGCAGCGGCCACGACGTCGCCCTCCCCGGTCTCGTGCTGGGCATGGCGGTGGTCTTCGCCGTCGCCTGGGCGGCCTCCGCGCGACGACTCAGCCGTATGCAGCTCACCGGCCACATGCTGTGGGGGCAGTTCGCGCTGCACATGGCGTTGACGGTGACCGGTTCGTTCGGAGGCGGTCACGCGGGCCACCAGCAGGACATTGCGTCGGAGTCCGGCTCCCCGGCGTGGACCATGGTGGCCCTGCACGTGGTGTCGGCACTTCTGAGCGCGTGGTGGTTGCATCGCGGTGAGAACGCGTTCTTCGCCTTCCTGCGTTTCATGGCGCTGACGGTCCTACCGCTGTTGGTGTTCGTCGGCGCGCTCCCGGCACCGGTCTCCCGGGGCCGCTCGCTGTCATGGTTTCCCGAGCGGCATGACCGCCCTCGGATTCTTCTCCTGCGACACGCACGCGTACTGCGCGGCCCGCCCGTCCCCTCCGTTGCCTGAGGCCGTACCCGAGCCCTGAGGGGCGTCGGTTCCCTGCCAACGACGGGAACCCCGTCGGCGTGCGCGTACTTCCTCGCGTGCGCTCGGTTCCGGGACGGCTCAGGCGACGCATGTCCGGCCTCCGAGGGTCCAGCGCATCCGCCGGACCCGATCGAACGCCCGCCGCGCGTACCCGCCCCCACTTCGGGAGAAAGCCTCCACATAGGTCCCAGGGCCACGGGGGTCGGTGTCGTATGCCCGGGCCCTGACGCGGAAGACGACCGCCATGCTCTCCCTCCGTGATGACACCACCGACCACCACACCGACGAAACCGCCCCGTACCCACCCCCGTCCGCCGATGTGCTGGGCCTTCTGGTCGCCCAGGCGCAATCCGGGCACCCCGAGGCCTTGGAGTCCCTGTTCACGCTGACCCGAACGGACGTCACCCGCTTCATCGCGGGACGGGTCACCTCCGAATGGGTCGAGGATCTCACCCAGGAGACGTTCTCCAGGGCACTGCGGGGGTTGCCGCGTTTCGCCGGGCGCTCCTCGGTGCGCTCCTGGCTGTTCTCCGTGGCCCGCTACACCGTGGCCGACCGCTACCGCCTCCAGGCACGCACCCCCCGGACGGAGTCCTTCCCTCCTGTGGAGGACCCGCGCTCCCTCGCCGAGAACGGCCGGTTCGACGAGTACCTGGCCCTGTGGTCCCTGCTCGATCAACTCCTTCCCGACCGGCGGCGTGCCTTCGTCCTGACCCAGGTCGAGGGTCTGCCCTACGCCGAGGCGGCCGAACTGCTCAAGGTCCCGGTGGGGACGGTGCGCTCACGGGTGGCACGCGCCAGACAGCACCTGATCGAGATGCTCCGTACCGCGGAGTGAACACCTTCCCGCACCCGACCTGAAAGCGACACCCGACGTGAACCACATGACCGCGACGAAAACGCTCCTGGCGGCTCTGGGCCTGGCCCTGCTGACCAGTCTGACCGCTTGTGCCTCCGATGACCCGGTCAGCGGCGCGGAGTACTACATGGACCTCTCCGACCAGCCGATGTCAGCCTCCACCATCGAACTCGAGACACTCGACGGGCAGCCCTGGTCCTTCGGCGACGTCGCCGCGGACCGGTTGACCCTGCTCTTCTTCGGATACACCAGCTGCCCCGATGTCTGCCCGATGACCATGGCCGACATCAACCTCGCTCTGGAAGAGGCAGGTGAGACCGCCCGGTCCTACGACGTCGCCATGGTCACCACCGACCCCGCGCGTGACACACCCGAGCAGTTGCGCGGATGGATCGACCGGTTCGATCCCTCGTTCCATGGAGTGCGCGGGGACATCGACGCCACGGTCCAGGCGGCCCAGGATTACGGCATCCCGGTCGAACCTCCCCAGGAGGTGGAGGGACAGTACCTGGTCACCCACGGTGGACGCGTGATCGTCCTGCTCCCGGGCGGCGAGGCCGCCGGGATGTTCGATGAGGGCACCGAAGCCGCCGACATCGCTGCGCTGTTGCCCGCACTCGCGCAGGACCTGCTGTGACGACCGACAGGGCCGGCGAGAACCTCTCCCGGAGGCATCTGCTGTACGGGATGGGTGCGGCCGGATTCGCAGGACTGGGCAGCGGCGCACTGGTCGGCGCGGCTGTCGGCGGCGGGAGCGGGACCTCGGGTGCTGAGGCAGCCCTGTCAGCCGCGCGCTCACGCGGAGGGCCGCTCGACGGGGTCCCGGCTGCGCTGCGGACACCCACGCCCTGCCATGTACACCTCGTCGCGCTGGACCTGGGCGAGAGCTCCGGTCCCGAGGAGGTGCGCTCGGCCGCGCGGACGGCCCTACCCGTATTGAGCGAGGAGGCTCGGGAGATACAGGAACACGGCCCCGCCTCCCGTGCGCAGGGTTCGGCGTCGGCGGGGCTCCGTCCGGCCTCTCTCGGAGTGAGCTTGGGTCTGGGTTCCGGGTTGCTGCGCAAGGCTGGCCTGGCCGAGCGTGTGCCGCCGGCTCTGGCGGACCTTCCCGCCTTTACCTCCGACCGTTTGACGCCGTCCTGGTGCGGGGGCGACCTGCTCGTCCATGTGGGGGCAGAGGACGCCCTCGTGGTCAGCTCGGCGATCGAACACTTGCTGGGAGTGCTCGACGACGATGTGCGCGTGCGCTGGTCGCTGCCCGGGTTCCAGAGGTCGGCGGCGGTCGCCTCCGATCCCGCGGACACCCCTCGCAACCTGATGGGGCAGATCGACGGCACCGTCAACCCCGAGCCCGACCAAACTCTGTTCACCTCCCAGGTCTTGGCCTCCCACACCGAGCCCGGATTCACCTGGATGGCCGGTGGGAGCTACGTGGTGGTGCGGCGTATCCGGATGCTCCTGCGGGACTGGTCCGCGATCGACCTGTCCTCCCGGGAAGCGGTCATCGGGCGGCATCTGAGCAACGGCGCCCCGTTGGGAGGGCAGGAGGAGGGAAGCCGCCCCGACCTGGCCGCCCGGAACGAGGACGGGTCGCCGATGATCCCGGCCAACGCGCATATTCGGCTCACCAGCTCGGAGAACACGTTGGGGGCACGCATGCTCCGGCGGGGATTCAATTTCGACCTGGGTTGGGACTCCGACGGGGTTCGGCAGGCAGGCCTGCTGTTCACCGCATGGCAGGCCGATCCCGCATCGGGGTTCATTCCGGTGCAGAGGGCCATGGATGAGGGCGAGGACGCGCTGAACCCCTTCATCCGGCAGGAGGGAAGCGCGCTTTTCGCGGTCCCACAGGTCGGAGGCCGACAAACATGGGTCGGTCAGGAGCTGTTCGGTGAGTGATGCCTTCGGCCGGAACTTCGGACCGCGTGCGAACGACTTCATAGAGGAGAAGAGATGCTCCCGCAGAAACGGAAGACACATGAACGGTCACACCTTCACCGGCGGCCGCCGGGCCGCCGCGCTCGCCACGGCGTCCCTTTTCGTCGTGGGGCTGACCGCGTGTGGTGCACCCGACGAGGTCCAAGCCCACGGATCCGAGCACGATGACAGGGGCCAGGCCGAACAGGAACATATCCGGATCACCGAGGCGTGGATCCCCGAACCGGCCAATCCCGAGGTCGGCGTGCTCTATCTACGGGCGCACAACACCTCCGAGTCCGACGACCCGATCGTGGACGTGTCCACGAGCGCCTCGGAGGACGCCGACCTGTGCAGTACCGAGACCACGGAATCGGGGGCCGCGCAGATGCGAGTGGTCGAGGAGATCCCCCTCCCCGCGGGAGGGTCGACCGAGCTCGTGGACGGCGGCCACCACATCATGATCAACGACATCGACACCCCACTCGAACCGGGAGAGGAGATCTCCGTGACCCTTGGGTTCGGCAGCGGTGCGGTGGTCGAGTTCGATGTACCGGTCGAGCCGCTGGGCAGCGGTGACGGTCACCACGACACGGATCACGGGCACGGGGGGCACCACTGAACAACCGCCGGGTAGCGCTTCCGCGCGCAAACCATCGCAGAGGCTCCGACCGCCGCCGGCCGTCTTCCGTCGGCGACGCGATGAGTCCAGAGCCAGCCCCGCCGGAACTGGTCCGGTTGGCGTCCCCGGAGGCGGAATCCGCCAGAGCAGCCCTGCCGAACGCAGAGGGGGTCGAGGCGGTCATCGAGACCGCACGTGCCTTCGCGGACCCGACCCGGTTGCGTATCTCCCTAGCGCTCAAGGGAGCCGGTGAGCTCTGTGTCAGCGATCTGGCCTGGATCTGCTCGATCCGGCAGAACCTGGCCTCCCATCATCTACGGCGGCTGCGCGCGGCCGCCCTCGTGGGCTCACGACGGGAAGGGACGGTGATCCTGTACCGGCTCCGGCCCCTGGCCGTGGAACTCCTGGGCCTGTTGGTCCCGGAGCCGGAAGACCCGGCGCAAGGACAGGGGTGAGCACCACGGCGGTACCGACCGACGACCGGGAAAACTCTCGATGGTCGGGAACCCCTCCGCCGACAGGGACGACTTCTACTGTGAGCGTTCGGTTGCGCTCGCCACAGAGGACGGTCCGGTGTACCGAATCCCGCGGCATCGAGGAAACACGGAGCCTCCGCCGCTGGACACACGCGAATCGATCCGAGATCCGGCCTACTCCACCAGCCCGGTCGCGGTACCGCGGTCACCTCGGTCCACCGCATACGGCCACCGGGACAGGTGTGTGGACGATGGTCGGATCTCATGGGGGTGTTCGGGCAAGCGCGGTCCCGAATACCCCCTCGGCTTTTCCTCATCACGATCACCCGCGACGGCAGAGCGCGCGAAGACCGACCCTCGGCTCGCAGCTCGGGGGAGCGGGAATGAGCGGGACCGGTTCGCCCTCGACGAGACGGAGCAAGAGAAAATGCCGAGTGCCGAGTCACACGATCGGGCATCAGGGAAACCCGCTGACACACCGCGGTACCGATGGCCGGCCACCCGCGGTGCGATGACTGGAAGACGAGCGCGGCGCGACGCCACGCTGACGCTCCTGCTCACTCTGGTGATGGCCTGGTCGATGCTTCAGTTGTTCGCGGTGGCCGCGCTGGCCCCGTCGATCGGCCCGGAACTGGGAATCGGCCCGGCCGCACTCGGCGGTGCCGCCGGAGCCGGTTTCGCTGTGGCTGCGGTGTTCTCTCCCTGGGCTGGGAGGCTGGCGGACCGTTGGGGTGCGCGCACGTGCACGGCGGCGCTGCTGGTGACCAATGCCCTCGCCCTGGGATTGGCGTCAGCGGCCCGCGACGGCCTCGGACTGGCCTGTGCTCTGGCGCTGGGCGGCGTCGCCCAGGCTCTGGCCAACCCGGCCTCCAACAAGGCGGTCTCGGCGTTGTTCGTCGGTGGGCGCAGGGCGAAGGTCATCGGTTGGAAGCAGTCCGGGGTCCAGCTGGGTGCCCTGGTCGCGGGGGTTCCCCTGGTGTTGACCGCGGCAACCATCGGCTGGCGTGCGGCTATGGCGTCGCTGGCGGTTGGTTCCCTGGTATTGGCGTTGTGGGCCCTGGTGGAGCTGCCTCGGGGAGCGGAACGGTCCCTGGCTCCCGAAGCACCGCCGACGTGGTCGCAGGTGGCCCCGCTGGCCTTCTTCTCCGTGTTCCTGGGAGTGGGGGTCTCCTCGGTCAACGCTCATCTGACCCTGTTCTCCACAACGGACCTGGGACTGTCCGCTGTGCAGGGAGGCGCGCTGCTGGCGGTCCTGGGGGCCGCGGGAGTGGCCGGGCGGGTCTTCTGGACCGGCAGGGCCGCCCGGTCGGGAGCCACCCCGCTGTTGGCTCCCCTGGCCGCTGGGGCGGCCGCGGGGCCGGTTCTGTTGTGGGCCTCGCTCTGGTGGGGGCCTCTGGTGTGGTTGGCCGCTCTGGTCGTGGGCGGTTTGGCCGTGGCGGCGAACGCGGTGTCGATGGTGGCCGTGGTGTCAGGGGTCTCCCCCTCCTCGGTCGGACGGGCCAGCGCATGGGTCGCGGCCGGGTTCTTCACGGGCTTCGCGGTGGGGCCGGCCGTGTTGGGTCTGGTGGCCCAGGCATGGGGGTACGGAACAGCCTGGCTGTGGCCCGCGGTCGCCCTGGTGTGCGCGGCCGCCATCGCGGCCCGGCGACCCTGGAGGGATCGGCCTCGTGGGCACTGAACGCAACGACTTCACCGTATCCGGGGACGTATGCTCTCCCCTCTGGGCCGGACGCGCCCTGGACGGTCTCCTGTCGGGGGTCACCCGTTCCCATGCCGGTCTGGACGGACGCTTCCCGCTGTACCGGACCGTGGGTCAGGACTGGGTTTCCAGCCGCCGAGGCTCCTGGACCGGTGGCATGTGGACCGGTCTGCTGTGGATTCGGGCTCTGCGCTCCGGCGATCCGCTACACGTATCGCAGGCACGACAGGTACATGAGGCCCTGGAGGTCTGGTCGTGCGCGAACACCGCCACGCGCGGGCTGATCTTCTGGTACCCCCTCGCGCTGTCGCGGCTGCTCCCGTTGCAGGACCGGGCGCATCTGGAAAACGGTGCCGGGCTGGCCGCGCGCTCGCTGCTCGGCCATTTCTCACCGGCACACGGCGTGGTCCCCTGGGGAGACGCGTTCGGTGGTCCGGGAAACCGTGTCCGAGTGGACGGCGCCCCCGGAGTGGCACCGTTGATGAGTCACGCGCCGGGGAGCACCCCCGAATCCGCGCGTCGAGGCGTGGAGCATCTGCGCGGTCATCTGCGTCGCTGCTGGGACGGTCGGACGCTCGTCCCCGACCACGGCCTCGACGACTCAGCGCCGGTGTCGGAGGCCGCACCCTACTGGTCACGCGGGCGGGCCTGGTTGGTCACCGCCTTCGCCGACGCCGTCGGCCTCGGGGTCATCTCCCCACAGGATCCGTTCCTGACCGGCCTGCTCAGCACGAGAGCCCCACTGGTTCCGTGCGCTGAGGAGGCAGGTGGCCTCGCCGGTGACACGGGAGCGGCGGCGATCGAGGCAGCGGCCCTACTACGACTGGCCGACCATCTCCGCACCCCGGGTTACGCCCAAGACGCACGCGAGCGGGCCTACCGGATCATCCGGACCCTGGTCGAGTGGTGCATGGCCCCGGACGGCGGCGGACTGACCGGAGGTTCCTACGACACACGCCAGGGTCTGGTGACCGGTGTCGAATCGGTCTGGGGCGACTTCTTCCTGGCCCTTGCGCTGGCCGTGATCGAGGGATCGGTACCCGCAGATCAGTGTTGAGACCTGCCGCGAAGGAGGCGGCGCGCCACACCGGAGACGTGGACCTCGTCGGCCCCGTCCAGAACCCGTGCCTGGCGAGCGGCGCGCTGCAGCCGGGGCAGCGCCGTGTCCGGGCCCAGCCCTTCGGCCCCGTAGACCTGGGCCGCCGCGTCGGCGACGGTGTCCAGCGCGCGTGAGGCCGCGACCTTGGCCAGTGGCACCGCCGTACGCCCTGGATCGGTGGTCGGGTCGTTCACGGCGCGGACCGCCGCCTCGACCAGAGCGCGAGACGAACTCAGAGCCAGCTGGGATTCGAAGACCAAACGCTGGACCAGTTGGTGGTCCCCCAGCGCCGAAGGGGCCCTGGTGGTGTCGCGGGCCCGCTCCAGGAGAAGCTCGAAGGCGCGTTCGGCCTGGCCGATCCAGCGCAGTGACCGCAGGGTACGCCCCAGGGCGATGCGTGAGGCGGCCACGCGCACGCCAAGGTCGACTTCGCCGAGCACGTGCTCGGCGCCGACGCGAACGTTGTCGAAACGGAGTTCGTACTGCCCGCCCGCTCCCCAGACGGGCAGTTCGCGTTCGATACGAAGACCCGGGCTGTTCGCCGGAACGGCGAGGACCGTCAAACCGTGCCCCGGACCGATTGAGGGGTCGGGGGCCGCGGTGCGCGCGATCACGAGCACGAGGTCGGCCCTGCGCGCCCCGGTGACGAACCATTTGCGTCCGTTGATCTCGAAGGAACCCACGCGGCGGTGGGCACGAGTGCTGATGGTGTCGGGGTCGGAGCCGCGGGCTCCGGGTTCGGTCATGGCGAAGCACGCTGTGTCCGCTCCCGATACCAGCGGCTCCAGGTAGCGCTCGCGCACGACCGGGCTCCCATGCTCGGTCAGTGTGCGCACGTCCAAAAGCGAGGCGGACCCCAGCGCGGCGGGCCCGTGCTCACTGCGCCCCTCGACCACGGCCATCGCGGCGTAGCGCTCCAGGCCCCACCCTCCGCCTCCGAGCTCGCACGGCAGGGGCAGGGCCCACAGCCCTGCCGCCTGTGCCTCTTCGCACAGCTGTGCCAACCGTGCGTCGGCCTGTTCGTCATCGCGGTCGAGCTCGCTCTCCCAGGGGTGGATCCTCTGGCGTACAAACGTCGCCACCCGCTCGATCAGTTCGCGATCCTGGCCAGGTGCCGCGGCGGGCCGCTGTCCCATCGGTGCCTCACTCGTTCTCCGGACGCGGGAACCCCACGGGGCCACGCGACGACATCTAGGTGCGACAGATAGGTCGGAACGGACAGGTGATCAGTTCCCTGTCCCGGACCGATATTCGCCCCAGTCGGACACTCCGCGAGGAGCAGCATGACGGCAAGCCTCCCCATCCACTCTCCCCCACCTTTGGCAGCGCTCACCGGGCACCGAGGCCGGGGTCCGCTCCACCGGCACACGGACGCCGCCCTGCGCCTGCTGGGAGCCGCTGCCCCGGCCGGTGGATCTCCCACGAGTTCACGAAACACCCCCCGAATAGCGGACGGTTCCGAACTGGAACTGGAGGCAGGCGCGAAGTCTCGACTGACCTGGACCGGATCGGTGGGAACCCCCAGCGACGAGCTGACCCTCCAGGCACGCTGCGGACTCATGGCGGTACACGGCCGCCGTTTCGGTGCACCGCGTCCCCTCCCCTTCGACTACGTGACGCGCACGGCCGTGACGGCGCACCTGACCGGCCTGTTCGCCGCGCAGTTGACCCGCTTGCGCTCCGGCGTTCCCACCACCATCAGCACCCGCGCCGATGCCTGCGCTCTGATGACCGTCTCCCAGTACCTGGCCGCGGCGACCGCCGACGATTCCGAAGCCGTCCCCTTGGCCCCGGGGACGGCGACCTTCACCAGCAGCGACGGGGTGGACTTCGAGATCGAGTCCCTCACCACCGAACCCTGGGCCCGTTTCTGGCACACCCTGGGAGCGGCGACCCCGGCGATCGCACGCGGCTGGGCCCCGTTCCAGTTCCGCTACGCGACCGCCTGCGCACCCTTGCCGTCCGAGCTGGCCGATGCTGCGACGGCCAATGAGTGGGAACGCATCAGCCGGGCGGCCGAGGAGAACGGAGTCGGTCTGGTACGGCTTGACACACCGACACCGCCGGCCTCTGCTTCCGGTGGCCTGTGGACCCTGAATCCGCTCACCGCCGGGGATCGTGAACGCCTCTCCCCCACCCGGCAAGGTCTGCCGCTGCAAGGCCTGACGGTGCTTGAGGCGGGCCGACGCATCCAGGCACCTCTGACCGCCCACCTGCTCCGGCTGCTGGGCGCGTCGGTGGTGCGGGTGGAGCCACCCGGTGGCGACCCGCTACGGGGGATGCCCCCCATGAGCGGTGAGATCTCTGCCCGGTGGTTGGCGCTCAACCACGGCAAGGACGCGGTGCAGGTGGACATCAAGACCTCGTTGGGCCGTGCGGAACTGCGGGAGTTGGTCCGTGAGTCGGATGTGTTCCTGCACAACTGGGCTCCGGGCAAAGCCGAGGAACTCGGGTTGTGCGCCGGCTCCCTCTCCCGGGTGAACCCGTCACTGGTCCACGCCTACACCTCGGGGTGGGGCGAAGCGGCCGACGATCTGCCCCCGGGAACCGATTTCATGGTCCAGGCCGAGACGGGTCTGACCAGCCCTTCAGTCGACGGGGCCGGGCGGACGGTGGCGTCCCTGATGACCGTTCTGGACGTGCTGGGCGGTTTCCTCGGGGCTCAGGCCGTCACCGCCGCGCTGGTCCACCGGCAGGTTTCCGGCGGCGGGGTTGCCGTCGAGAGCTCCCTGCTCGGTGCGTCCCGGCTCCTGTCCAGCGCCCGGCGAGCCGACACACAGTCCCTCCGGCGAACAGAAGACGGGTGGGACACGGATGGATCCGGTCTCCGCCTCGCGGTCACCGAGCGGCTGCCCGAGCTGGAACACGAACCGGCGCTGGCCGACCTCTTGACCAGGACCGGCCAGGGCTGTCTGACCGTCCGCTCCCCCTGGGAGGTGGCATGACCACGGCCTTCCCCGACCTCGTACCCGCTGAGCTACGCAAGCGGTGGGCAGAACAAGGCCATTACCTGGGACGCGGAATCCACGACCTCTTCCGGTACACCGCTATGGCGCACCCGGATCGCACGGCCGTGATCGACGACCACGGACAGGTCACCTACGCCGCACTGCGCACCCAGGTGCTCAAGATCGCCGGTCACCTATTGGAGCTCGGTGTGGAACCGGGCCAGGTCGTGGCCGTGCAACTGCCCAACAGCGCCTTGGCTGCGGCAACCGAACTGGCCGTGGCGGCGGTGGGCGGAGTCTGCCTCGCGTTCCCGATCGACCGCGGCCCCAAAGAGGTGGACTCCCTACTGAGGCGCAGCCGCGCCACGGTGCTGGTGGCCGCCACCGAACACCGCGGCCGCAGCCCCTACCAAGCCGCTCGGGGACTACGGTCCGGTCTGCCCGAACTGCGGTGGCTGGTAGCGGCCGACCCGCACACCGGCGGGCCGATGACGGTGGCTCGCCCCGTTGAGGAGTCGGATCTGCCCGTGGTGGATCCGGGGTCGGCCGCACGCATTCTGGTCTCCTCCGGTTCGGAAGCCGAACCCAAGATGGTGGCCTACTCCCACGACGCCCTCGCGGGCGGGCGCGGAAACTTCATGGCCTCGCTGAACCACGGCCAAGACACGCTGCGGGCCTACTTCCTGGTGCCCTTGGGGTCGGCGTTCGGAAGCAACGGCACATCGGTCACCCTGGCACGGCACGGAGGCACCCTGGTCCTGAACCACCGCTTCGAAACCGAGCGCACTCTGAGCTACCTCGACCGGCATCGACCCACCCATCTGTTGGGCGTCCCCACCATGGTCAGGATGCTGCTCGACCTCGCAGACGAGAACCGACCGATCCAACCCACCACACTGGTTCTGGGCGGAGCCCCCTTGGACGCCGCCACCGCCCGAAGGGCGAAGACGGTCTTCGGCGGTCCCGTGGTGAACCTCTACGGGTCGGCGGACGGCGTGAACTGCCACACCGGCCTGTCCGGCGATCCCTGCGACGAATCAGGGCCGGGGCGACCCGTCGGGGTACCGGATCCGAGCGTGGTCGACATCCGCGTCGTGGACGATCAGCTGTGTGAGGTCCCCTCTGGCACCACCGGTGAGATCATCGCTCTGGGACCGATGAGCCCCCTATGTTACGTGAGCGACTCCGCCCTCGACCGGCGCTATCGCACCCCGGACGGCTGGGTGCGCACCGGCGACCTCGGAGCCTTCGACTCCCAGGGGCGGCTGCGTGTGGTGGGCAGGCTCAAGGACGTGGTGATTCGGGGTGGTGCCAACATCAGCCCGGTCGAAGTCGAGGCTTGCGTGCGCACCCATCCCGACATCGCCGACGTGTGCTGCTTCGGTGTCCCGGACCCGCTGATGGGTGAGCGCCTCTCCGCGGCTCTGGTCCTGGGTTCCGACGGCGTGGAGCCTTCACTCGCGGAACTGACGGCGTATCTGAAGGAGCACGGCCTGGATTCCCACAAGTTCCCGGAGTCGATCGTCATCGTGGGCGCTCTGCCCCTCAATCCCGCAGGAAAGGTCGATCGCGACGCGCTAAGGCGTCTGGTCGGGTGAGAGTCGGCGGTGGGGTGACGGCCCCACCGCCGACCTATCCCGTGCCGGCACTCGCGACCTGGCAGGCCAACGCACCACGGCTCTCCACCCGTGCACCGAACGTGATCGTCAGCCGTGCCCGAGCGAAAAATCCCCGAGGTTCCCCTCCACCGCGCGGGAACTTCCGAGCCTCATACGACGACCGTGAAGGTGACGCCCCCAGCACACGAAGGCGAGAAGTGTATGCCCCCGCGCGGAGCCGGTATCCGGATCACGGCGCTGTCCTGCACCCACGGCTCGGTCCGAGCGGTGGCCGACGTGGACTTGGAAGTGGAGGCCGACACCCGTGTGGCCCTCGTGGGCACCAACGGCTCAGGCAAGTCCACCCTGCTGCGCGCCGTACTGGGTCTGCACCGCGACACCGGAGGGACGATCGCCGTGGACGGTCACGTCGCACGCACCGGCCGTGACTGGACCCGTCGCAGACGTGAATGCGCTTGGATACCGCAACGGCAATCACCCGGTTCGTTCCCCTTGCTCGTACGCGAGCTGTTAGACGGCCCCGGCGGGCACCCCGCGGCCAGGGACGCCGCCCGTGACCTCGGTGTGGGCACTCTGCTCGAACGGCCCGTGTCCACCCTCTCGGGCGGGCAGTTCCAGCGGGTGCACCTGGCCAGGATCGCCGGGTCGGTCGCCGATGGTGCCCGCGTGGTCCTGGCCGACGAACCCACTGCGGCCCTGGACTTCGAAGCGCGCGCCGAGGCCCGCTCCTATCTTCTCGGGCTCGGCGTGACCGTGCTGGTCGTCACCCACGACCCCGACCTGGCCGCTGCCTGTGACCGCCGCTTGGAGATGGCCGCGGGCAGCCTTCGGGAGGTCGCGTGAACGACCTGGAAACCCTGACCGCTCTGTTGACCATGCCCGCCGTACAGCGAGCGGCTCTGGGACTGTTCCTGGGAGCCGTCGGGCTCCCGCTCGTGGGCGTGATCATCGTGGGCCTGGACATCATGCCGGTGCGGTTCGCGATGATGCACGTGGCTCTTCTCGGCATCGCGGTGGGACTGCTCACCGGCCTGGACCCGACACTGTGCGCGTTGGTCGCCTGTGCCCTGGCGGGAGCGGCGGTCAGCCCGCTCGCGGACCGCCCCGGAGGGCTCTCGGGAGGCATGGGGCTTCTGATGAGTCTGGCGATGGCCGCCGCCCTTCTCCTCATCGCGGTGTCCGGCGTCAACGCCGCCAGCGCCTTCGCGCTGCTGTGGGGCTCGATCCTGTCGGTGCGCACCGTGGACCTGGTCATCCTCGGAGTCCTCGCGGTGATCGTGCCCGTGTTGTTCGTGGCGTTCCGGCGCCATCTGGCCCTGTTGCTGCACGACCGCGAACTGGCCCTGGTCAGCGGGGTGCCCGTACGGCTGTTCACGATCGTCCTGCTGGTCATCGTGGCCGTGGCCGTGGCCGGAGCGATCCGGCTGACCGGGGCACTCCTGGTGGACGCCCTGACCATCCTGCCCGCCCTGGCCGCGCGCCGTCTGGGAGCCTCCCTCACCTCGATCGCGGTGTGGGCGGTCGCGTTCGGCCTGATGAGCGCGACGGGTGGGTTCGCCCTCGCCCTCCTACTAGACCTCCCACCGGGACCGGTCCTGGTCCTAACGGCCGGCGTGATCACCGTCGCCGTCCACCTCATCCCCGAAAGGAAACGCTCATGGCATCACATCGAGGCCGTGTCCACGCACTCGCACTGACCGGTACCGCCCTGTTGCTGGTCGGGTGCGCCACGTCAGAAGGCGGGGACACCTCCGACGCGAACGTCGACGCCGACACTCCGGTGGTCGTGGCCACCACCACCTGGCAGGGTGCCTTCGCCACGGCCGCCGGGGCCCAGGACGTCACGGTCATCGTGCCGGGCGACGTGCAGCACGCACCCGAGTACGAGCCGGCGGCCTCGGATCTGGCCGCTGTCGCCGACGCCGACTTCGTGCTTTACAGCCCTTTCGAGCCCTTCGCGGAACAGATCACCGAGGCTGCCGGAGCCGACGCCGAGACCGTCGAGGTCGACCTGGACAACAGCGCGGACACCATCACCTCCGAGGTCACCCGCTTGGGAGAACTGTTCGGCACCGGCGAGCAAGCCGAGGAATGGCTGACAGGGTTCGACTCCGAACGTGAGCGCATCTCCACCGATCTCCAGGCGCAGTGGCCCGACGGCGAACAGCCGGTCGCTGTAGCGCAGGTCTACGTGACCTGGGCCGCCCAGCTCGCGGGCATCGATCCGGAGCAGACCTACGGGCCGGACCAGCTCAGCCCTGGCGACGTGGCCGACCTCACCGGAGCCGAACCACAGTTGGTGTTCGAGAACTCGCACATGTCCACCGGTCGCGTCCTGCCCGACAGTGAGGCCATCCAGATCGGGATCGCCAACTACCCGGGCGAGGACTTGGACCTGATCGCCCTGTACGAGGCCAACGCGCACACCATCGCCGCCGCCCTGAACGGTGAGGAGACCGAACCGGAATCAGGAGACGGCCACGGCCACGATCATGGCCACGGTGAAGACGGCGGCCATGGGGGAGACGGCGAGCACGGCGAGGAAGAAGACGCCGAGGATTCTCACTAGGGTCTCTCCAGCCGGCTCCGCCGCGGGGCGCGCACCTTGGCGCATGGGGCACAACGACGCGGGGTGGAACCGGGCTTCGGTTCCACCCCGCCCTCACAGAGAGATCTACACTTTCGATTCGACCGAGGCCGGCGCATCCTCGGTCGGGGCTCCGGTGGAGCCTCGCCGACGGTGGTAGGCGCCGACGGCGAGATCCACCAGGAGGAACACGACGAGCGAGAGCCCCAGCAGGGGTAGCGCCCAGCCGACCCCGACAACGACGGCGATCACGACACCCTTCAGCCACCAGGGCAACAGGCGGAAGCTCCCCCGGGGGTAGGGGCGGCCCAGGCTCCACGCGCTCGTCCGAGTCGGTCGCCGCTGCCACCACATCCGATATCCCAGGCCCACCACGGTGATCACAGCGAGCGCCAAAGCCGTGAGCACGATCTGGTTCGGCACCCCGAAGAGGACCCCCATGTGGGCGTCGATCCCCCATCGGCTCAGCTTGGCCATCAGGCCGTAGTCCTCGAAGCGCACCGTGTCGGTGACCTCTCCGGTGTCCGGGGCGATGGCCACCGCGTCCACGCTGGAGGGCCAGCTCCGATCGATCTGGGTCACCGTGTACAGGGAGGTGCTCTCCTGTGGCACGGCCACCTCCACCAGACCGTCCAAGCCGTGATCACGTGCCGTGTCGAGGGCGCGGTCGATCCCCAGATCGACCCCGGGCGTTCGGGGGACCTCCTCGATGGAGACCGCAGGTGTGGTCCAGGCCAGCCGCTCCCTGAGTTCGGTGATGTTGGTTCCGGCGTGCTGAGACCAGGTGAGCCCGGTCGCCGAGAGAAAGAACAGGCCGATCAGCGCCCACAGACCGAAGGTCCCATGAACCGACAGGGAGCGGGCACGGCCCCTCGACGAGGTGACCTGGGGTACGAGCGCCCGGCGAAGCCCACGTCGGCGCCGGTTTCGGGCTATCCACATCGCGGCTCCACCAGCGGCCACGACCCAGAGCCAACTGGCCGCGAGTTCGCTGTACAGACGCCCGGCGTCCCCCAGGTGCAGGGTTCGGTGCAACAGGTCGATCCAGGTCCGTGCGGGCAGTGATCCACTGGTTCCGTAGGACTCCATCACCCCTAGGACGTCACCGTCGTAGGGGTCGACGAAGACCGCCATCCGGTGGCTCTCCCCAAGCTCTGGCAGATCGAACAGCACCCGGGTCGAATCGGTCGCGGTCGTGGCCGGACGCACCGCGTTCAGCTCACCCGTGGGCAACTCCTCCTGGGCGATCAACACCTGTTCCTGGAGCGTGATCGATTCGCCCTGCTGTTCCACGTGCAATTGGTCGGTGTACAGGGCCTGTTCCAACTGCGGAGTCCACACGTACAACAGCCCGGACACCGCGGCGACCAGGATGAAGGGCGCGACGAAGACACCGGCGTAGAAGTGCAGGCGCAGAATCAGGGGTCGCAGGAGTGCCCATGTGTTGGGCCGCGCCTGCGCGGTGTCGGGTGGTGGGGTGGTCTCTGCCATGGTCGTGGGTTCCTCGGTTGGGCATCTGGGAAACGGCCTTCGGTCCGTCGAAAAGCACTCGCCGATGTCCGTTACCTCACCAGTCGCCCTCGAAGGCCCCGAAGTTCCAGAAAGCCACACAACGTGAACCAGCCCACCGCCACGAGTGAGTACCCAAGAGAGCGGAGATTGCCAGGAGGGGAACCCACTCCCTCTCCGAGACGACTGTCAGTACGTGGGGCGGCCGTCTCCGACCATCTCTCGATCGATGGTTCGCAACCGGGACGATGGGCCAAGGGGAGCCCTCCGATCCCCGAGGACGGGCCTGTTCTCCACAGGGCGGAGGCCGTGCCGTACACGGCGTCGACCCCTCGGCCACATCAGTCCCAGGCCGAGACGGAACCGTTCGGTTTCGCCCCGCCGAAACCTCTCCCACGCCGACATGGGCCCCTTCGGTTGGGGACCCGCCGTAAGAGGTCCTTCATGCCATCCCCGTAAGTCCCCTGTCCGCCGGTGCGGGCTCTCAGCCCTGGCCCGCGGCCACGAACACCACCACGCCGATGAGCAGAGCCAGGTTCCCACCCAGCAACAGACCGACAAGCAACGGGACGGGACCACCCACGAACCATCCGATCGCCATGCCTGATCCCAGCAGCGCGAGAGTTCCCAACGAAACAGAAACGAACAGGGCAGAGGCCTCATCGGGAAGGCCCTTGAAACGCGGGACGCGATCCGGGCGCCTCCCGCAGAGGGACCTCACGGCAGCGAAGCCCCTTCCGGATGGGCGAAGCCGTCCAACGCCCCTGAGCGCGCCTGCTCGATGAGGTCCTGGAACTGGTCCTGGCTCATCTGGACGCGTTGACCAAAGTCGTCGGTCAACACGACCTTCTTCTCCAAAGGCGCGTCCTGGTCGAACCACAGTTGCGGGCATCCGCAGTTACAGTTCCCGCAGAACGTGGCCAAGGGCTCAAGCGACGTGAGTGGTTTGCTCATCTGAATCACCTCGAACCAGGTCCTCCCTCCGATCCGTCCGCACCAATCCGCCGTGAACGCCACAGAACTGTCCCCTCCCGCCGGGGAACCGGTCTGCGGGTTTGAACGACCCGGCAAGCGGATGCCCGGGGCGATGTCGAAAAGCCACCGGGAACCACCTTCGCCTCCTGGACGACTTCTCTTGATGAAGACCGTCCCGTCGCAATCGTCCAGGAGGTTTCATGCGGGGCATCCCACGCCTGCTCGGTGCGATCGCCGCCCTCGTGCTGCTCACACCGACACCGGCGTTCGCCCACGACACCCTGCTCTCCTCCAGCCCTGAGGACGAGCAGCGTCTGGGCTCCTCACCGCGAGAGATCGTCCTGAACTTCAGCGGGGAGGTGATGGACGTCTCCACCGCGGTGGTCGTCCTGGACTCTGCGGCCGAGACCGTGGACACCACCGAGCCGCTGGTCGAGGGCACGGACGTCAGTGTCGAACCGTCCGGCGAGCTGGCGGACGGCGGGTACGCGGTGCGCTGGCGCGTCGTCTCCAGCGACGGCCACCCCATCAGCGGAACCTTCACCTTCCACGTGGGAGAGGGCGGGCCCCCGCCACCGTCTCTGGACGCGGCTCCGGCAGAGGAGCCCGACGAGGACGAAGAGGTCGCCGGTGAGGCGGGGGAGCCCGCTATCGCCAACGGTCTTCCGCGCGGTGCGTTACTCGCACTGATCGGAGCCCTGGTCGGACTCGTTTTGTACGCGGGCGCCCTGCGCGTGCGACGCACGAATGGTCAAGAGCGTCGGCCTGCGACGCAGCACACCCCAGAAGAAACGGAAACACGATGACCGCCCTGACCACCCGATTCCTTCTGTTCCCGGCCGCCGTCGGCGCCGCGTTGTTCCTCGGAGCGTGCTCCTCCGCCTCACCCGAGGAGGAATCGGCCACCGCTCAGGAGGAGTCGGTCCTCCAAGCCGAAGCGATCACCGTCTCCGACCCCTGGGTCAAGGCCGCCGCGGCCGACGAGGGGATGACCGCCGCCTTCGGCGTCCTGACCAACGAAGGCGACCAGGACGCGACCATCACCGCCGCCCACGCCGAAGAAGTCTCCGCCATGGTGGAGCTCCACGAGGTCGTCAGCGGGGACGACGGCAACATGGTCATGCAGGAGAAGGACGGCGGATTCTCCGTGGCCGCCGGGGCCGAGCACGAATTGTCCCCCGGAGCCGACCACATCATGATCATGGATCTGACCGAAGACCTGGAACCCGGCGTGGAGGTCACCATCACCCTGGAGTTCGAGGACGGCTCCACTCAGGAGTTCACCGCCCCGGTGAAGGATTTCGAGGGAGCCAACGAGAACTACGACGATGACCATGAGGGCCACGGAGACACTGACGACCACGGCGACCACGGGGAGGATGACGACCACTGATGCGCGAGCCCACCGAAGACACCTCCCGTCCCTCACGCCGAAGTGTCCTGCTGGGCGGTGCCGCGGCCGCCGGAGCGGGCGCGGTGGCCCTCAGCGGCGGTGACGCCCTGGTCCGTTCCCTGCGCTCCTCCGAGGAGGCCGCGACCGGAGTGGACTCGGTGCACGGTGAGCGCACCCACCCCTTCCACGGCCCGCACCAGGCGGGGATCACGACCCCACCCCAGGCTCATGCCCGGTTCATCGGCCTCGACCTGGATCGGGACGTCGACGCCGACGGCGTGCGCCGACTGCTTTCCCTGCTCACCGACGACGCCACCCGGCTCACCCAGGGCCGATCCGCCCTGGCCGACACCGAACCCGAACTCGCGCTCTCCCCCGCCGGGTTGACCATCACCCTGGGCTTCGGGCCAGGGCTGGTCGAACGGGTCGACCCGCGGTCACTCCCCCCATGGTTGGGGCCATTGCCGGACTTCGAGACCGACCGGTTGCAGGACCGCTGGTCCCATGGGGACCTCCTGCTCCAGGTGTGCTGCGATGACCCGCTCACCCTCTCCCATGCCGCCCGGATGCTGATCAAGGACACCCGGGCCTTCGCCACGGTGCGCTGGTCCCAGGACGGCTTCCGCCGTTCCCACGGAACCGAACCCGAAGGTACGACCATGCGCAACCTCATGGGGCAGGTCGACGGCACCGTGAACCCCGAGCCACCCGACGACGACTTCGACCCACTGGTCTGGTGCGGGGAGGACGCCCCGGGCTGGCTCCGCGGCGGTACCGCACTGGTCCTGCGCCGTATCTCCATGGACCTGGACGAGTGGGACCGTCTCGATCGCCCAGGCCGCGAGGACTCCGTGGGTCGCCGCCTCGACGACGGGGCGCCTCTCACCGGCGAGAACGAGCACGACGAACCGGATCTGGACGCCGTGACCCCGCTGGGGTTCCCGGTGATCGCCGAGTACGCCCACATCCGCCGAGCCCGCTCCGAAGACCCCGACGAGAGGATCTTCCGCCGGGCCTACAACTACGAGTCCGCCGCCGAGGGCGACGCCGGGCTGTTGTTCGCCTGCTATCAGCAGGACCCGGAACGACAGTTCGTCCCGATCCAGCGCCGTCTGGACGAACTCGACCTGCTCAATGAATGGATCACCCACATCGGCTCAGCGGTCTTCGCCATACCCCCGGGCTGCGGGGAAGGAGAATTCATCGGACAACCCCTCTTCGAGGCCTGACCGGCACAAGACCCGCAGGGACCTTCTAATCCGACGGTCGCAGGTTCGAATCCTGCCGGGTACGCCACAAAACACCAGTTCAGACGGGCTTCTTCGCATTACCTCAAGTGGCCCTGTGAACTGATGGGACCAGGGTGGGACCGAGGTGAGACCAGGTCTTTTACCCACACCTCGTCCATGCTCGTGCTGGCAGGCTCCGCCGGGCTCCGAGGCGTCAGTCAAGAAAAACAGCTCGTTGCATCCCGTGCCATCAGCAACGACACCACGTCGACCGAGTACCTACTACTCCAGGTTCAGCGATGGCCCTCTTGTGAGTGACGGGAGGCGATCCCCGGCACACAGCACCTGGATGCTCCTCTGCGCCGGTTCAAGGCCGCACTCCGATTGACGGAGCCGCCGTGTAACTTCTCCAAGCAACCCATCCCTAGCCTGAGGCCCCCCATGCAGTTCCACATCCCCGGACGCCCCGAGGACCTACCCCCGTTCCACACCCTCTGGGCCCGCGCCGCCACCTTGGCCGCATTGGAAGCCGGTGGCTGCGAAAACCAGCACACTTATGCGGACGCGGTCGTGCACCACGACGGCGCGGGCGGAAACGAGTGGAGGCTCGCACGACTCCAGGGCGGACGTGGGGTTCTGGTCGGTGCCGGGCGCGAGTGCGTCGAGCACATCGAGCTCGAGGGCTTCGATCCCTATGCCGGCCCTGACTGGCTGCCCTGGACCTGGTTCACCGAGCTGGAGAACCAGCGTGAACAGGCGTTCGCCTACTGGTGGGACGGTGCCACATGGGACCGGATCGACTATCCCGACGTCATCGACAACGACGGGCTGAACCTGCTCCTGACGGCTCTGTCCTCGGAGGAGGACACGATCAGGGAGGTTCTGGATTTCCTTGACCTATGGCCTTCGACAGACGAGTGGCAGGAAGGGTCCCTCCTCGTGCAACGCGTACTCGATCTGGCCGATCGGGGCGCTGGCACCCAGGAGGAGTGGCACCTGGCTTTGGATGCGATCTTGGTCTTCGCCGCACGCCAGGACTCGCAGTACCTGGACTGTGAGGAGGACGAGTTCGACGTGGCCGCCGCTCTGGCAGTGGCACGTGCGACCGGCCTGGTCAAGGGATGCGAGGCCGAGGTCAAACCCGCCGAAAACGGTCGCCCCCAAGGCTGGGTCCCACGCCTGGGTTAGGACACCATTCCGAACGAGCCGGTGCGCACCACAGTAGACGAACGACTGCTCGAGAATCTCGCGAAGTTCCATCGGACAGCGACGACCAACCATGTGTGCTCCGTTTGTGCTCCGCAGTTTTGGACCGGGACGTCAGCAGACGGCACGACGTGGCACAGGACGACATCCTGATTCGGATGGCGCGTGACACAACGGTACGAAGTGACACGTGACGGTACGACTTCTAATCCGACGGTCGCAGGTTCGAATCCTGCCGGGTGCGCCACAAAACCCC
>NZ_FRFF01000108.1 GCF_900143625.1 Nocardiopsis sp. JB363 | reverse complement strand
GATTAGGAGGAGGGGTGGGGGAAAAGTTCTAATCTGTCCACTACTGTCCGAAGATTTGCCGGCATCTGTGGGCGTTTTGCGGCGATTCCGGACAGCGGAAACCGAAGTGGTGAAAACGGTGGTCTGGGCTCGGGGTGAAGAGGAGGGGCGGACGCACGACAAGGAGGACACGACACGAGGTCGCGCGCCCGCCCACATCACACGGGTACCCGCAGCGATACCCGTGGTCTGAGGAACCCGCTCCCCTGCCTTTGCAAGGGGTGCTGACGAAGGACAGGGGAGCGAGGTGGAGACGGCACGGCAGATTCCGACTCGTCCGGTACGAGACCGGAATGGTTCCCGAACGACCCTCCGGGGCTCGGGAACCCCCAGGCCGCGGAACCATACCTACCGGGTGGGGCCCGCCCCCCACTCCGGCGCCGTCTCCTGGTTCGGAGTCACCCGCTCAGCGGGGACCCCGAGATCTGAGCACCCTCGGCGGGGGTGGTGGTGCGCCGGCCGGGGGAGTCGGTGAGTGCCCGTCGGTGCGGCCGGACTTCACCGGGGGTGAGATGTCGGGTCGTATCGCCGTACGACAGGGGGTTACGGACGGCGAGCATGCCCAGCAGGGCCACCCGTTGAAGCACCCGGGCCAGGCTGTCCGGCCGGGGGCCGTGGAGCGGGCCCAGCGGGCGCAGCGAGCGCAGGGGATGGCCGAAGGTTCCGTTGGTGAAGCGACTCCGCCTCGGGCCTCGAACCACCCGCTTGGGCAGGGGCGAGGCATCACTCGGGGAGCCGGGCGAAACGGGGGCGCCGGAGGGCGCGGCGGTGCTGGGGGAGACATCGGAGGTCGGGGAGGTGCGGGGCGTGGGGGAAGGTCTGCTGTCCAAGACGGTTCCTGACGAGTTGGGGGCTCGTTGTCGGACGGGCCGAGGGCGGATGCGGGGGAACACCCGTGGGTCCGTCGGGACGCGGGGAAGTAGGCCACTTCCGTGTCCACCGTGCAAACGTGTGGTGGAAGACCTACCTCTCATGTTTCGTTCTTAGCAACGCTGCGTTGCCTTCGATGGACACTCTGCCGCATAGACGGGAAAAAGTCGTGGCCCGAGAGTGACTTTCCGTGGCCGAATCCGGCCACGATGGGGGATTTGCAGGTCGCGGAGGGTGAGCGGCATTGGAACGGCTGCGGTACCAGAGGAAAGGGGGCAGTGGAGTGCAGGGAGGGCCCACCCCTTAGGGACGGAGAGTGGTGAAGGGACGTGCGTGGCGGCTGGCCGGCGGATGGTTCATGGGGATGAGCCCGCGACATCGAGGGGCCGCCATGGGGGAGTGGGAGCAGGAATCACCCGGCCAGGCTCGCGAAACCCCGACGCGGTGATGGACGGTTCAGGCAGGTCTGAGAGCGGGAGCCAGAGCGAGCTCAGAGCGCGTTGCGTCGACTCAGTAGGACTTGGTGCTCTGCCAATACGACCAAGCCTGACAGGGGGTGCCGTGGGTGCTCTCGATGTAGCTCAGCCCCCAGTCGATCTGGACCGAGGCGCTGTTCTGGAAACCATCCGGCATCGCACCGTGCACGGCCGGGTTGAATCCGACGATGCCGTGCGTGCCGTATTGGGGGTCGACGATGCTCGGGTCCCAGCCGGACATCTGGCCCCACATGTTGTCCAGGCAGGTCCACTCCTGGTCGGTCCAGCCATAGGCCGTGGCGGACTGCATGGCGATGTTCTGGTTGTCCGCGTGGTTGTTGTCGCCGCCGCCCCACTCGTATTCTTCGGGTTCCTCGGGGCGGTCGTGATCCACCCAGGTCTCGTCACCACACTCGGGTCCGCCGACCAGACAGACCATCTGGCGCACCCCGTTGTTGAAGGTGGAGCTGAGCTCGCTCTGGTAGATGAGCGTGATGATCGCGGCGGCGAAGATGGTGACGACACCGATCTCCACGAACCCCGCACCACGGTCACTGCTCTCCTGGTGCCCAGGACGGAACCACCGCAGAGCGTTGCTCAGTCGACGGTTGAGCCGGGGCAAAGGCCTGGTCGAAGAGGTCCGTCGCGAATCCCCGAGCTCGGGGCGGTGGGGGGTGGTCAACGCCGCCTCCAGTGGAGTCCAGGTGTGGGTGGGAAGTCGGGGAGTGGGTTGGAGCGGTCAGAGGAGGATCAGGAGATCGGGATGTCCTCGATCGGCTCGAACCCGGGAATCTCCAGCGTGATGGCTTCCACGTCCTCAGGGACGGAGTACATAGACCAGTAGGCGACCTGTTCGCCCGCGCCAATATTTTCCTTGAAGTCGATGGAAACATTGCCCGAGCAGAGACAATTATTATCACCATCCATGACTGGATGAAACCGCCTATCGCCGGAGTCCGAGGTGATGGTGACTCCTGAATAAGTAAGTGCATCTTTGTACATATATGAGGTTCCAGAGGGCCATGTGAAAAATACATTCCCACTCCCCTCGTTTTTGATGCTCCAAGTTACTGAAAGCAGATTACCGGAATCATTTTTTTCTGCTGAGTGAGCCTCTGCGGTGAGGCCAGAGCTAATATCTTCGTTGGATTCAGCTGTTCCCGTAGATTCGAGATCGTCAGTCATTGGGTGAGCAGATGCGAGAACCCCGGATGCAGTTGAGAAGGAGATGGCAGTAATGAGAGCAACAGCTCCAACTGCTCGTAGTCTAGAATTCATGGCTTCCCTATTTTTCGAACGTGACGCTCACTCGCCGGTTGCGTTCACGTCCTTCTTCGGTGGCGTTATCCGCGATCGGGTCAGCTGATCCATGCCCTTCAACTTCGAAGGAAAGGCCTTGGCGTGTAATGAGATCGGATAGGGCAGACTCAACGCTTTCTGCACGTTCCTTGGAGAGTGGTACGTTTACAGAGTCGTTTCCTGTATTGTCTGCATGTCCGTCAATGGACACAGTCTCCGCACTTGCATCATCGATTTCTTGGGCTACCTGATCCAGCATTTCCTCGGCCTCGTTGCTCAGATCAGAACTGTTCGTTTCGAAGAGAACATCTGACGAAAGAAGGATGCTAACTTCGTCACTACTTTCGGTTCTTCCTGTCTGATCTTCGAGCTGATCAGAAATCATAGTTAGGTCAAGTACCTGTGCGTCTGCAAGGTTGCTGCTCTCGATCGATTCGGATGAATCGCTAATAGGAACATCAAGCATGGGAGGAGTCAAAGGTGTAACGACAGCCATATTCTCCAGGTCAGCTGGAGGCTGTGGGTAAACAACCCAGAGTGTTTCTGTCTCGCCACTCGCGATAGGTCCGTCGAGAGAGCTGCAAAAACAACTACCATCACTTTGGTCAAAGCTAAAATACCGTTGCTGGTTCTCGGCATCAATGAGGCTAATGTAGCTGGCTGAGAGTTGGTCATCTCCTTCGGCCAGGCCAAAGCCAATATTGAACCCCTCAGGGGAGTTGTTGGTTACGCCGAGTCGGAGTCGAAGAAATTCGCTGTTCATCCTCTCAAGGGAGTAAACATCTACTTGTAGTTCAGACCCAAGTGTGGTTGCTGTTGTAGTAGAGCTTGCAATGACTTCCCCATCTTGGTTGCTTGGTCTGGGGTTGGCTTCTTCAGAGGGATTTGATTGGGCCTCATCAGGTTCCCCGGGGGTTTCATCCGAACTCACCACGCAGCCAGAGACTAGTAATATAGTGATGGCAGAAGTTGAGCAGGCCAAGGCAAAATTTCGCCCTTTTTTTGGGGAATCCGCACTGATGAACGTCAAATTTCCCCGCTCCTCTGGATGTGTGGTAATTAAGATCAAGGTCTCGAGAGTGATCTAGTTTTCGGAGTGCTCACGGTTAAATTAGAGAAAATGCGTTCGCTCTATCCGCCACTCGGAAGGAAAACCTGAGAAATCGCGTTGCTGATTCCTTGGACAATGTTGGTGCCGATGCTGCTGTTGTAGAAAAGGGCGGCGACGAGGGCGACGAACACGATGATGGCCCCGTACTCGACGAAGCCGGCGCCCTTGTCCTTGGCTTCGGGGTCCCTCGGGAGGACCATGGTGTTGATCTTGGCCCAAAGCTTGTGGGTGAAGTTCATGGGGGTGACTCCTTGCTGGGAGTGGGGGCTATATGGACTGCCACGACCACGTGGTCGCCTGGCGGTGAGCCTGGGGCTCGGGCTCACCGGCGCTTGTGACGGGGGCTCTGTGAACGCTCGTCACTCCACTATCGAATAAGAAGCGGTGCACTATGCCGGCTTCTGGCCGGATCTGGCCATATCTGTTGACACCACGATTGTCATGGCACCGCCCGAGGTTTTCAGGGGGTTTCCGCGAAATCCCAGGTGAATGCAGGTAGGCCTTGAGTTCTCTGTTCACATGGCCGCCGCTTCGTGCAACCCTCGACTCCTCTCACGCCTATGATCGCACGCACCTCTCCAATGCGTCACGACTGGGCGTATCCACCCAGCTCAGAGCGATAGAGCCCAGGTCGGGAGATCTCCGCGACCCACATTCTGGTACTCGGTTCCGATAATCCCGGCTCTCGCATGCGAATAAGCAGGTCAGCGACTCTTTCTCACCTCAGGCCACAACTCCACCGTGAGTACCAGCGCATCGGGAACCACTCAGCCATTTCGGTCTTCTCACCATGGGAGAGCCCTCGCGACCCCGCCTCTGCCCCTGGCTCCGCCTTCGGAACCTCTCGCCATGACCACCCTGGCCGAACCGTTCCTGCGAGCCTGAAAGGTCCTCAGCCTTGGACGACTACGCGTTACCCCTCGCTCTCTTCGGGATGGCCCTCGGTGCACTGCTCCTGGGGTTGCTGCTGGGCGGATGGCCGGCCATCCGCCTGATCAGGGTCGACCGCGGTATCCGCCGCCACATCGAGCAGGTCCCACCACCCACCGACTACACCGACGCGGATTCCCTCTCGCCGACCGAGCTGGCCTACCTGGCCGGCGGGGCCAAGAGAGTGGGACAGGTCGCCGTGATGGACCTTCTCTTGACCAAGAGGGCCCGGATGCGACGTCTTCGCGGATCCATCCGTCTGACCGGCCCCGGTTTGCACCCCGAGAAGGACCCGGTCCGAATCGCCGCCGTCGCCGCTTGCAGGCAGAAGGTGGCTGTCCCGAGCGAGGAGGTCATCGAGAAGGTCGCCGGGAGCGACGCCGTCGGAGATCTGGGCCGTGGGCTCGCGAGTAGGGGGCTGGTGGCCGTCTCCGACGAACTCCCCGCGCTGATCGAGCGGCGAAGCGCCGCGAAGTACCTGTCGAAGGCCTTTGGAATCATCGGTTGGCTGCTGGTCGCCGCCTGTGTGGTCCTGCTGTTGTCCGGTTCCGGACTGAACCTGTGGGTGGTGGCCGGGCTGATCTTCGGCGCGTCTCTGATCGTGCCGGGGCTGATCGCCAAGGGTCAGGAGTCGCGGTTCGCCGGCCCCCTGGAGGACAAGGACGCCGAGTTCGTCCCCCTCACCACCGCGGGCGGGTCGTTGCTGCGACAGGCGACTGAGCGGTACGAGCTGTCCGGGACCGTCGAACGGGAGATGGTCCACGGTGACGCGCTGAGGATCTGTGCGCTGTACGGCCTGACGAGAATGAGTGCGCTGGGCCGGGCGCTGACTGCGAAGATGCCGAAGTCCCGAAGAGGCTCATCGAACTCCATCGACGTGCGCTCTGCCGCAGGGGAGACATCGACAGAGCTGTCAGGTGACGGCGAGATCCTCACCTGGACCGAGGTGTACGAATTCGCTTCGTTCTGCGTCGCAGGCTCCTTCGATGGTGGGTCCGGAGGAAAAAGCGGCTGGGGCGGGTTCGGCGGGGAAGGCGGATGGGGCGGGTTCGGCGGCTCCGACGGCGGCGGTGATGGTGGCGGAGGGGGAGGCGGCGATGGTGGTGGAGGTACCTGATCTCCGATGTTGGAACACGTCCAAGTTCGCTGTCGGAGCGATCCATCGCCGCGACGCGTTGGATGCCCGCTGAGCCGGTCCTCAACGGCTCACCAGGACTTCTCTGACCCGAGGTCGGGACCCGGTTCGGAAAAGGACCAGGGTCCGCCATGTGGCCCAAACGTGATGATCCTTCATTGGAAGATCAGCACAGTTCAGGGCCGACGACCGCCTGTCTGGCCACATACGGCCAGGCCCGCACCTTGATACCGACCGACATTTCGGACCTATCCTTCCTCCGCGCCCTGACCCCCAGGTGACCCCGGAGAGCGGAGAGTTCCGTGTTGCGTCGTCTCCATGATCCCGATCGTGGCGCCACGATGCTGGAGTACGCCGCCGTCATCGTGTTGGTGGCCGCGATCGCCGCCGCGCTGTTCATCTCCGGAATCCCCGGGACCATCAGTGATGGGATCGGTGCCGCAGCGGACCGGGCACTCAGCGGCGAGGGAGAGCACGAACCTGGAGCGGGCGCCGACCCGGATGGCGAAGGCCGGGAACCCGGTGATTCCGGTGACTCCGGTGCTGATGGTTCCGAACCCGGTGGCCCCGGCCCTGGCGGTCCGGATGCGGATGGTGCTGACCCTCAGGAGCCGGAAGGCACGACCCCACAGACCCCCGAATCGGAAGCCCCCGAAGACGGGGGTGCAGAAGCTGACGACTCCACCGCACCGGACGGCGATTCAGGGGCGGACTCGGCCCCGGGCGCGGACGCTCCCGGGTTCCTCGACCCTGATTCCCTGCGCACCGGTATCGAGAACTACCGGGCGAACCCGAGCACGGTGGACGACGTATCGCTCTCCCCGGAGGACACCTCCTCCGACGACCCCTCCGACAACCCCGACGAGGACTCTTCCGGCGACCAGGGCCAGAGCGCCGACGACACCGACCAGGATTCCGAACCAGGTGCGGACGCCGACAACGGCGATGAGGACAGACCCGCCTTCACCTGGGAGGACAAGGGCAACTACGACTGGGACTGCGGCTGGGTCGCCCACTACCTGTGCGTGGTCGGGGGAGGCCTCAGCCAAGGGGCCGTGGAGATGGGGGAGGGGATCCTCGATCTCGGCTGCCACCTGCACCTGTGCAGCCATGACGGCTTCAAGGAGACCTGGGCCAACACCGGGGCCATGGCGGAGGGCATCTGGAACGACCCTTGGGGCAGCGCCAAGGACATCTGGAACGGCTTCCTCGAACCCTTCGATGAGAACTACGACAACCTCGGCGGAGGCGACGGGACCGTCAAGAACCTCGGCTACGGCGCGACCATGCTGGTCGGTGGGTTCCTCAAGCCGTTCAAGTTGTTGGGAGGGAAAGGCCCCGACGGTGCTTCCGGGAACGACCGTGGTGGGTCCGACCGGGACGGTGACTCGGGGGATGGCGATGGCCAGGGGGGTCGGCGCGGCGATCCCGACTGCGACAACAGCTTCTTGCCCGGCACCCTCGTAGTGCTCGCCGACGGTGGTGCCCGGCCCATCGAACAGGTCGAGGTCGGTGACCTGGTCCTGGCCCAGGACCCGGAGTCCGGAGAGCGTGGGGCACGTGAGGTGACCGCGCTGATCCCCACGGGCGGCGGGCTCCCGGAGCAAGCGGAGCAGCGCACCCTCGTCGAGGTCTCGGTAGACGACGGCGCGGGCGAGACCGGGCTGGTGACCGCCACCGACGACCACCCCTTCTGGGTTCCGGAACAGGGCTGGACGGACGCGATCGACCTCGAACCGGGGACCTGGTTGCGCACCGGCAACGGCACCTGGACGCGGGTCGACACGGTCGACGCGTACACGGTCACCGGCCAGGCCGTCCACAACCTCAGCGTCGACGACCTGCGCACCTACCACGTGCTCGCCGGAGACACCCCGCTCCTGGTGCACAACTGTCCTCCGGCCGGGAACGACCGGGGACCCACCGCCACCGAACGCCGCAACTCACCCGGCACGGCCACCGGCGGACAGAACCTTCCCCAGGTCACCGGGACCTGGCTGCGCGGCACCGAAGGCAATGCCGGTCGAACTCCCCGGCAGATCGCCGATCAGCTGGAGGGGCGCAGCTTCGACACCTTCGACCAGTTCCGCGGCGCCTACTGGAACGCGGTCGCCGACACCCCGGAACTGGCCGGCCAGTTCGCCCCGCACCAGGTCACCCGAATGCGCAACGGCAACGCGCCCTTCGCGGTCCAGAACCAACAGGTGGGCGGACAACGCAGTTACGTGCTGCACCACATCACCCCGATCGGTCGAGGGGGCGGTGTGTACGATCTGGACAACATCATGGTGGTGACCCCCCGTTACCACCGCGACATCCTCGATCCGGATTACCACTACGGAGGTGGCTGACCAGATGAGCGGGTTGACACGGGAAGAGGTCGTCGCCGCCTTCCGCGAGATCATCGACGTCGGGATCGGTGCGGGCGACGAGGACCTACTCGAACGCAACATCACCCTGCTGGAACGGGGCATCCCGTGCCCGTACGTCAGCGACCTCCTCTTCTGGCCCGATAAGTACGTCGAGGCCGGCGACGACCCGAACGACTTGAGCCCGGAGCGACTGGCCGAGCTGGCCATGCGCCACCGACCCATCGAGATGGGTCCCTGACACCACTCGCCCCCGCCTCCCGAATCCCGGGAGCCCTGAAAGGACACGATGGCCTCCGCCCCCCACAACGCCAGACCGCCCGCCTCCGTACGCGCCCAGAGGGTGCTGCTGTGGATCTACGCGGTGATGTTCGCCGGGAACGCGATCTGGGCCATCGGTGAGGCCGGCGGCGGGATGTTCGGGGTGGGGTACGCGATGCCCTACTTCCTCCTGACGGCCCTGTCGACGGTGCTCGCGGTGAAGGTCGCGACCCGGGCTCGCTGGGTGCGAACCTCGACCATCGTGCTGCACTCCTTCCTGATCGTCATCCAACTGGGACGGACGCTCGGCGGGGACGTGTTCGGTCTGATCGGCCTGCTCATCGCGATCACCGGACTGGTGCTGGCACTACGCCCGGCGGCGCGGGGCTACTTCTCCGTCGTTCCGGTCCGAGCCTGATCGGATTCCACCCCCCTGTAGGAGGCGGTCGGCATGTCGCAGTTCGATCCCCCGTACCCCGGATCGGCGCACCCTCGGGCTTCGCTGGACGCTCCGGTGATGCCCTGGCAGTTGTGGGCCCAGCGGGTCATGTTGTTGCTCATGGTCGTCTGGAGTCTGTACTCCGTGCCCAGGATGATCCGCTGGGACAACTTCCACCTGTTCGGGGTCATGGACGTGCTGTTCATGCTCTGGCTCCTGCTGCCCGCCGGTGTCGCGCTGGTGTGCGCGCTGTTGCTGGGGCGTGGTGGGCCGGTGGTGCTGTACGCGGTCGCCGGGTTGTGCGTGGTGATCGTGGGGCTCAACGTCTGGTTCCACGAGTTCGGCGGTCCGCCGGTGCTACAGGCGATCCCGTTCACCGTGCTCACCGCGATCCCGCTGTGCTTCCCCTCCTCCTGGCGCTACGTCCGCAACCGTCGGGAGTGGAGGCATGGGTGATCAACCTTCTGCGGAGACCCTCCTGATGGGTCGGTCCGTACGGGCCCTGTACGAGGTCCGGCACTGGGTGCTCGGAGCCTGTGAAGGCATCGAGCTCGTCATGGACGACGGTCCTTCGGTGCTGTTGTGGAATGGCACCGATTGGACCCTCCGCATCAACGAGGGTCAGTGGCCGGAGCTTCCGACCTGGGCGTGGCCACCGGAGGCATGGGAGTTCGTTCAGGGGGAGGGGATCGGCGGCCCGGGAATCGACGAGATCCTTTCCGTCAATCTGCGGTTCGACTCGGTCGGACAACGCATGGGGATCGATCTGGGGTTCCGGAAGGCCCGGCTGGTGTTCGACTCAGGCGAGAGGATGAACTGGCGCTGTAAGACGTTGGCCGGGGAAGCGGGTGAGGGATGAGGACACCACGAGGTGCCGTTCTGCTACCGGCAGCGCTCTTATCCGTGCTCTCGACCGGTTGCTCGGGGGTAGAAGGCACCTCCGAATCCGAGCCCACGGCGCAAGCCGAGGTGAGTGAATTCGAGGAGCTCTCCGGTGCGGAGATCCCGGACTCTGCCGAGTCCGTCGAGGTCTTCTCCGTCGGCGACGTGGACCCACTTGCGACGTATGTTGCCACCTTCACCCTGCCTGGTGAAGAGGATGCCAGTGCATTTTGCGCAAGCGGAAAGGTCGGAAATTACAGGATTATATCCGCCGGTGATGTGGAGAATAAGGAGCGTGAGAGGCACTTCATTGGGGAAGCGGAGCTAGTCGATCCTCGAAAATGCACCTCAGTCAAGCAAGGTGAGAACGTCGACCGCAGTGTTGTGTTCAGCTTCCCCGAAGAGGAGCGGGTTTCGGTGTGGGCAGTAACAGAGGAAGTTGGTTGGTAGACGTGACCACGGATCGCGCGCATGGAGGGACGCATGTCCGAACTCTCCAGGTTGGCTGACGCGATCGTGGACCCCTCGGGCTCCTGCGATGACCAGGACCGGCAGGTCGCCGTCATGGAGTTTGTGGAGAAGCTGACCTTCGCCACTGTGGACGACATCCTGGAGATGCTCCGAGTCGACTTCGAGAGTCGATGGGGGTTGCCGGTATGGGCGCGCAACCTGGCCTACCGGTTGGCCTGCCTGCAACGGCCGGATGATCCGCACCTGCTGCGCATGGCGGCGTCCGACCTCTACCTGCACGGTCCGGACTGGGACCACATCGCGGAGGACCTGAACCAGTGCGCCGCCCGGCTGGAAGCCGTATCCCCTGAGACGGGGCTGGAATGAAGTGGAACGACGAAGGCCCGGCCGGAGTGCCACTTCCGGCCGGGCGCTCAGGGTGTCGTTAGCCGCGTTCCCAGGGTTCGGGGAGCGGCGCGCCGCCGGTGATGGCGTTGCGCAGCAGCCCCCAGCGGTCCCTCGCGCGGCGGAGCGCTCGCCAACAGGCGTCGTCGCCACCGATCTCCCGGAGCGCTTCGGAGAGTGCGTCGTAGTGCTCGGTCACTTCCATGCACTCCACACCCCCGCCGCCGAGCCGGATGCCCCACGGGGCGGGCAGGGTGTCGCCGGAGCGCAGAAGGATGTCGAGGCGTCCGAAGACCGCGTCCGCGGAGATCAGACGGGTGACCGGGTCCACCGGGAGGTCGCATTCGTTGAGGAGTCGGGTGAGTCGGTCGGCCAGGGCGTCGGTGGCGTGCGTCATGCGGACACCCCCTGGAGGAAGGCCCGCTGCGTCTCCCAAGCCCGATAGGGGCCTCGAACGATCTCGACCTGCGGGTAAGCGTCCTTGATCGGTCGCCGAGGCGCGGGGATCGGGGGAGCCGGGACCGGGGCTGTGGGCGGCAGGGGTTCGGGTTCGGGGAGGTGCGCGGTCGTGAGGTCGGCCGGGGCGATCACGTAGCGGCGCACCCGGCGTGACCGGCGGCGACGCATCTCGCCACCCAGCTCGCGCAGGTATCCGAAGGCTGTGGTGTGCGCCCCACGCGTGGGCCGCGACAGCCGAACGAGCAGGGACAGCAAGGCAGTAACGTATGGCATGGCAAGCGCTCCTAAGGTTTCGCTTGTCCGGGCCCGGGGTGTTAGCGCACCGCCGGGCCACTTTCATGACTGGGGCAAGGCTTCTTCAAAGTTAACCCTACTACCCCTGTCTAGGGTAGTGGCTAGCTATGAGGGGACCAGGGCCCATGGCTACCTTCATGGCTATGCCCGCCATTGACCGCGAATCCGCTGTTCCGCCCTACATCCAGGTAGCCAACGCGCTCCGAGCGCGAATCGAGAGTGGAGAGATTCCATCAGGCCGAGCGCTTCCATCCCTGGTCAAGCTGGAGGACGAGTTCGGCGCTGCCCGAGACACCCTTCGGAAGGCGGTCCAGGTACTCAAGGACGAAGAACGTGTGCAGACGGTCCGAGGGATGGGTGTCTTCGTCCTGCCATTGGAACCTCCGCAGCCCTGAGAGCGGATTCAGCCAACTGGATGCAGCCTTGTGGGTACTGCGCTATTGATGCCATCCGAACCGGCGTGTACGCGCCTGGGGAGTGAGTTCCCCCAGTCCTCGGAGTCGCGGAGGAGTGCAAGATCGCGATGGTACCTGCGCAGAAGGCGCTCAAGGCCTGCGTGACCGGGGGCTGATCGAGATCTTCCCCATCGTTGGTTCCTCGTGCGCGAAGGAGCTTCGAGCGTGCCTGAGCTCGTCACATGTTGTCAGGTGTCTTCACATGGCGCTGTCTGACGTCAAGTAACGATGGAGGAGACGTAGCGTCGTCATATGACCATTGATCTTGATGGGCCGGAACCTCTTCGTGAACAGGTCGCGGACGTTCTAGCCGCCCGGATCGCAGAAGGTGTTTACGAGCCTCGACGGCGCATCCCTTCGGAAGCCGCCCTGTGCGAGGAGTTCGGAGTCTCGCGTCCTACCGTTCGCGCTGCTATCACCCTGCTTACGGACAAGGGGCTGGTGGTCACTATGCGCGGCAAGGGAACTTACGTCACCGCACAGCCGGGAACACCAGGCGAGTAGACCCCGTAACGCAGACCCTGGCCTCCTTCGAAGGAGGCCAGGGTCTGCGTTCTTCCTCTTGAACCCTGAGCGGTTATCCACAGGCCGGAAGACGTGCCGGCGCTGCCTGCCCGCATCCGGCTAGCGTCGATACCGGGGGAGCCTCACACTCCTCCGGCTTTGTGCTGCCCAACTCCCAACACCGGTTGTCCACAGATTCAACCGGGCACGACTTTCACCAGCTGAACCGCTGTAGCGTGCCGGCATGGAGTGGGAAGAGGGCCCTCGCTGGGTTCAGATCACCGACCAACTAGAGGAACGCATCCGAGCCGGCGTGTACGCGCCGGGGGAGCGGGTTCCCTCGATCGCCGAAGTTGCGGAGGAGTACCAGGTATCGACGTCCACTGCGCAGAAGGCGTTCAGAGGCCTGCGTGCCCGAGGGCTGACCAAGACCTTCTCCGGCATGGGCTCATACGTGAGGCGTCGGTCGGATGAAGGTTGACCGCTTCGATCCCACGCCCTTGTACATCCAGGTGGCGGACCGACTTCGAGAGCGGGTCCGTAGGGGAGAATTCGAACCGCGCGTGCAACTTCCATCGGAGTCGATGTTGGTCGCTGACTACGGGATCGCGAGGGAGACCGCTCGCCGTGCGATCGCAGTCCTTCGACAAGAAGGTTTGGTGGTGACGCTGCCTCAGCGTGGAACGTTCGTCGCCCCGGCTCCGGATAGCTGAGTTCTGCTCCCACGCCTTCTTACGAGAGCAACCACCAGGATGCGGTGTCGCGCAGATGCTCCACCGATAGGCTTCGCCCTCGCCCGGCCCCAGCGAACCCCCACCTTTCGCATCTTCGCCCCTCACACCTCCAGGGCGGTCTCCCCAACGCTGCCCTTTCTTCCCCTACCTTCTCTACGGCCTCCTCACGTGACGCCCTGGCCGCCGCACCCCTCCCGAAGTGGCCTTCGTCACGTTATGCCTTCCTCCCTTCGGGGTCTTCCCCTCCCACAAATGTCATGACCTGGAGTAAGGGGATCACTCCAGCTTTCGACCCGCGCCGATCCACGCCACACCACGGCTCCCCAAGAGTGCGCTAACGCGGAAAAATCACCAGAATCACAACTACACCAACGATTCAGGCAACCAATCTGACAACAGGCGCATATCGACACCTTGGGAAGGCAGGCCCGTGAGGTTCGCGTTCGTCTACGACGAAACGGGGGGCACACACTCGACCGGGGACACACCCCCACCCCCGGAACAACAAGACCGAGAATCGGGCCGACCACCGCCCCCTGCGGTGCGTATCGCTACGGCCGCCGAACGAGCGCGCACCCGAGGCACCACCGACTTCCACCGGGCCCTCTCCTGCCTGGATCGGATGTGGCACACCATCTCGGTCTCCGACTCCGAGTCGCCGAACGCCTCCGGCCGCACCATCGACTGGGCGAGCGATGAGGTCGACCAGGACGAGATGTTCCGACCTCAAGCGTTTCGTGCTCCCACATCGGGAGGTCGATCGTGAGTGAGTGGTCCATCGACCCCGTCCAGGTCGGCGCGGTGCTCTCCGAAACGGCTGAACACCTGGGTGAGGAGGGCGGCGGCTCTGGCCTGTTGGGGCACATGAGTCAGCTGGAAACGCGGATCACCTCGGTGAACTCCCACATCAACAGCACCCCGATCGGGATCGCGATCGGTGAGTTCGCCGAGCACAACTTCGCCATGTTGGGCGACATGCTCTCGCTGACCGCTTCGGCGCTCGAAGGCGCGAGTGAGGCCACCACCGCCTATATCGAGGGCGATCAAGAGATGGCCGCCGAAGCCCAGGCCCAAGCGGGCGATGTGCCCGACCCCAACGCCCCCTCCGGCCCGGTGGGCGGACCCGGCGCGGGCCGGCCCGTCTGACCCCCTACGCCAACCTTTCTTCCTTCCTTCCTTCCTTCCCTTTCTCCCCTTGTCCCCCTTGTTTTGGAGTTCGTTGTGCCGATCGCGGACCCCGGTGCGGGCGCGGCCACCCCCGCACCCCCTGTGGATGTCGAGACACAGAAACTGTCTTTGCAAGACGCCGAAGGCATCATCAATCCGTTGACCTTCCCCGACCCCTCGGTGTCGGTGGGCTATGTCGAGGCGATGGCCTCGGGGCTGCGTGAGTTGGGTACCTCGATCGCCGACACCGGCAACGACATCACCGGCTCCTGGGCCGGGTTGAGCCCTCACTATTCCGCTCCGGAGTCCGAGACCTTGTTCTCGGTCCTGGACCCGGTGGCCACCGATGGCGACACCGTGGGTGAGGAGTTGGGCCGGGCGGCCAGGGCGTTGGAGAACTTCGCCGGGGATGTGGCCGACATCAAGACCCGCTGGTCCAACCTGCGGGTGGAAGCCTACGACCTGCGCTCGCGCATCGCTGCCGAGGGCGATGACTGGGACAAAGGCGGTGGGCTCCTCGGGTTCGGTGACAGCCCGTTGGTGGAGGAGAACAAGGCCCTGATCGATCAGGGCGGAAAGATCATCACCGACTACACCGAGGTCGAGAACACCTGCGCCAACGCCATCAACAACGGGATTGCCGGTCGCACCCAGTTCGAACAACAGCCCGAGGGTGACGCTGAGCTCGATCCGAACGTGTTCTACCACGGGTTCGAGCAGGATCTGTCGGAGTTGGCGGTGGAGTGGGGGCATGAGAGCGCCCAGACCGACCACGGGTGGTGGGTCGATGCGAGCCACGCGGTGTGGGACTTCGGTGTGGACGCCGTTGAGGGTGTGGGTGCGATGGTGGGCGCCCACTCTTCCCAGGGGTGGTTCGAGGCTTCGTGGGGGGATGCGCTCAAGGAGTACCACTGGGACAACCTGACCTCGGCGGCCTCGTTGGTGGGGATGTACGACGCTGAGTCCGACTCGTTGGGGTGGAACGGCGGGGAGGGTGTGGGTGAGGCGTGGAAGGACCTGGCGCACTCGGTGGTGCCGTGGGAGGAGTGGGGGGATCGGCCTGGGTATGTGATCGGGACGGCGGCGTTGAACGTCATCGGCCTGGTGGGTGGTGCGGCGTTGACGGCCACCGGTGTGGGTGCGGTGGTGGGTGTGCCGTTGATGGCTTGGCGTGGGATGTCCATCGTGGACGGGATGGGCGGCTCCGGACGCGGCGGTGGTGGTGGGGCGGATATCGATCTGCCCGATGTCTCCCAGGTTCCGCGGTTCGGTGGCTCGGGATCGCCGCTGATCAACCTGGCCGGGCGGGCGTTGGACGCCACCGGGTACGGTCCGAGCCAGTTGGCCGACCTCAAGGCCATGGTCAGCCGCTTGTTGCCTTCGGGGCAGAGCGGGGCCGAGTCGGCGGGTTCTTCCTCGACACAGACGGGCGGGGAAGCCGAGGGTGGCCGCCCCGGTAGCGCTCGCCCGCCACAGGGGAGTGCGGAGGTTGATCAACGCTCCATCCAGCGCCCGGCGCAGGATTCCGCCATGGACGACCCGGGTGAGCCCGTTACGCCCGCGGCGGCGGATACACGGGTTTCCGTTGGGAGCGACACAGGGGAAGCCGGTAGTGGTCGCTCTGGTGCTGCTCGCCCGGTACAGACGACCGGAGAAGTCGACCAGAGCCCGGACCAGGACTCCGCTACGGCCGGCAGAAGTGAGCCCGACACGGAATCGAGCCACTCTGAGGACGAAACCGGGAGCGAAAACCTTACTGATCATCTTGATGGGGATGAGTCTGTAAACGGCACCGATCCGGAACCGCGCAAGGACGAGGTAACCGAAGGGACAGAGAACTCCCGGGCCGTCAGCGAAGATCCCAACCAGGGCCCGAGAGTGAGTGACGTTGCCGAGGCGGACAGTCTCCTGCAATCACTTGCGGACTCCTTCACTCCTGAGCAAAGGGCCGGGTTCGAGAACGCTGAGCGGAACCTGTCTGACCTGGAGACACAGGAACCCAGGCCTCGCCTCAGCGATGAGCAGGTCAACGCGCGGATTCAAAGCGACCCGAGTATCAAGAACATCGATGCCGAGATGCACGAAAGAGCGAGTAATTATCCGGGTTTCTGGGAGGCCGATCCAACCGGCAACACCGGAAATGGCCCGGACCACAGCCAGCAGCCTGCCTATTCTGCGGCCCGGCCTGACTCCGACAGTGCCCACGCGCAGAACTCGGGCAGCTCTCATCGCCCGACTTTCAACCTGGGGAGGAGCGATGGGAGCCTTTCCGATGGTGATCGTGCAGGCGAGCGCGATACCAGAAACGATGGCTCCAGTGACAGCCGTGATGACACCCGAACACGTGACCACGGCCCTGCCGCGTCCCATAACAATGAGAACCCCGCCCCCAGCAAAAACAGTGGACCTCAGGACACGCCCAGCCCCATCCGTAACAACGAGGGCGGATCCCCGAACTCAGAGAGACATGTCCCAGCTACTCCTGCCAGGCGTGACTTGGGTGATTTCGGGGATCGTAACGGCGCTCATCGCAGCAGTGGTGAACCGACCGCGGATAGAAGCAGTGCACATCCGACCGGGCCTGTGCACCACAAGGATGGGCCCGGACCGGATCCCGAACACCGCAGAGACGGCGCCGACCGGGACGGTGAGGCGCGCAGGGAGGGCTCCGACCCCAAGCGCACTGATCGGGATGAGGACTCCTCCAGGGAAACCACCCGTAAGGACGATGACGGCGGGACTCCGAAACCCACACCGCCCCCGGAATCCAATCGCAGTGGCAAAGAAGACCTGGACTCGGATTCCCAAACGGACAAGGATTCTTCACGAGGCAAGGATAATGATCCTGTCTCCGTCCCCAAACATCGCGATGATGCCCAGGCGAAGGCTCATGATCTGCTGCGCACCATGGACTTGGGCACGGGCAAGGACTTCGTGAAGAATTTCGTTAAACTTGTTAACAGTAAAGAGTATGGGACGCTTCTGGAGCGGGCCTTCTATAATGTTAACGGCGATCGATTCAGAGTGGATATCTCAGTCAATGGACAATCAATCCCAATTCTTGTGCGTGGTGATGTAAGCAGTCCATGGATACCCCGAAATGATCTACCCGAGCCCGACCCGCCGAGATATCACCCTGGCTCGATCGGTAGGACAAGAGATGGGGTTGAAGTTGTTGTTCTCCAGAAGCTTGACTCCCTCGCGAAGATGCGAAAATTGACCCTGTCCGTATACAAACGAGTTGACGGACAGGTACAGGAACTAAAAAAGAAGTTTGACAAGGATAAATCTGATAGTAGCTCGCGAGAATTGGATCGGGCCAGAGAGGAGCGTAGGCCGATCGGGCGTCTGAGAAAGATTGTCACCGAGGCGTTCGGGGAGAACTCTGCTGAGCAGGCTGTCAAGGAGAACTTTACTGGAAAAAATATTCTTCTTGAAGAAGTTCGTAGGGATGAAGATGGCAAAATCGTGAAAGACGAAAAGGGGAAACCGATTGTAGATAAGATTGAGAGGAGACTGCCTGGGCTCGCGGAGGATGAGCCCGGTAGTCCGAACCCGATCCCAACTAGCGAAAATGCGCCGAAAAATGGGAATGATCAGTTCGATCAAATCTGGCGCACGGATGATGGCGGGTTCATCATCGTCGAAGCTAAGGGAAGCTTGGAAACCAGTCTGGGCGAACGGACTATTAAGGTCGGGGATGGCGAGAATGAACTGAAGCGAGTTTCTCAGGGGTCACGCGAGTACTTTGATGATATCCTAAGGGAAATGAAATCGAGAGGTGGAGAGGAGAGGGTCCTTGCGTTGAAGATTGAGGAAGTAATGCTTGAAGATCCTGGTAAAATCCACTACGCAGAGGCTCGGGGTAACCCAGGCAGCTCTGGAGATTATCAAGGGAACTCTATGAAGCTGTTCAATATTTTTGGGAAAGGTAAATGATTTATTCTATTCCTGCTCATGATCTAACTCATCGATCAGAAGCTGATCAAGATGAAATAAGTAGTCGAACTCGGGAAAAATATCCATCTATTCTTGAGCACAGGCCTGAAGGGGTGGGGACGATGGTTGGAACCTTCCATGTTGATACCTTGTTCAGTACGGTTTCGGACCCATCAGCTGCAAGGTTGGAAACTTGGGAGGCTTGGGTTGCAGATATGCAGATGCATGATGCGCTCTTCAAGGTCACCACTACTCCTGAAGACGAACCGGTGGAGGTGATGATCAATCGTCAGGTTCGCCGTACGAAGGGTACGGGGCCGATGTACTGCACCAATGCGAGTAACTGGCTTACGGGTTTCTATCTGGCGGTGATCTGTCGTGAACAGCAGCGTTACCGTGAGTTGTGTAAAATTCCGGTAGACCTGTTGCGTGAAGCCGGTGAGTCAGATGGTGCCCGGTACAATCCGTACATCTATTACTGGATCTCGGCGATCCAGGATTTCGTTCTTAATCGTCCTGGTTTGGGAGAGAATCTACTACAGGCGATGGAACTCTCGAGCCCTGGGTCCTCGGAGCTTGGGAGTGCCGCTACATTGGACCGGTTGGTCTTTCCCCAACTGAATACTTTCCTGCACTTGGTGCAACGGCGTAGTGATGAGTTCAACGAGGCGCTGGCGGAAGGTCTGGTGGCTCACGGGGAGTACTGGACTTCGAGTGAGGAACGGGCGAACAACATCAATGGTGTTGTTCCCATGGCGCTTCTGGCGTTTGCGTGCTTCGGGTATGACGCAGCAGAGGTGGAGTCCGACTTCCGCTTCGAAGTCGAATCCGGGTATCTGCCCAAGCATCTCGTGCAGAGGTCCTGGTACGGCGAGTTCCCCACATAATCGGTCTTTTGAAGACGCAGAAGCCCGGGCCGGGCATAAGCGTGGGGCGAGGCCCTCGCAGCCTCGCCCCACACCCCGGTGGCCGGGGGAGACGGTCCGAGTCCTGCCTGACCCGGCGCCGCCACCCTTGACCCAGTTCCCCCGACCAGGGTCTTGTTTCCCGCAGTTCTCCCTCAGCCCTTCTTGGCCGCCCCCACCTCGTACAGGTCGGCGAGTGCCTCGTAGGAGTACATGCGGGCCTTCTTGTCGAAGATCATCGACGAGATCATCAACTCGTCCACGCCGGTGTCGGCGACGAACTGGTCGATCTTGGCCTTGACGGTCTCCGGCGAACCCACGAACGAGTAGCGCAGCATCGAATCCAGCTGCTGCTTCTCCCCGGGCCGCCACATGGTGTCCAGCGACTTCGGGTCGATGGGCGGCGGCAGGAGTCCGCGGGCGTTGCGCAGGGTGCCCAGGAACGACTGCTGCATGGAGGTGAACAGGCGCCGCGCTTCATCATCGGTGGGCGCGATGAACACGTTGACCCCCGCCATGACGTAGGGCCGCACGGACTGCTCGGAGGGCGCGAAGTTGTCCCGGTAGGAGGCCAGGGCCTCGTACAGCGCCTGCGGGGCGAAGTGCGACGCGAACGCGTACGGCAGCCCCAGGTGGGCGGCCAACTGTGCGCCGAACAGACTCGACCCCAGGATCCACAGCGGCACCTGGAGTCCCTCGCCGGGGACGGCGCGCACCGGCTGCCCGGGCGAGGCGGGCTCGAAGAAGGCCTGCAACTCCTGGACGTCCTGCGGGAACGTGGAGGAGGCGGACTGGTCGCGGCGCAGCGCCCGCATGGTGCGCGGGTCGGTGCCGGGCGCACGGCCCAAGCCCAGGTCGATGCGGCCGGGGTAGAGGGACGCCAGGGTGCCGAACTGTTCGGCGATCACCAGGGGCGAGTGGTTGGGGAGCATGATGCCGCCCGAGCCCACCCGGATGGTGGAGGTGCCCTCGGCGATGAAGCCCAGGGCGACGGAGGTGGCGGCGCTGGCGATGGCGCGCATGTTGTGGTGTTCGGACAGCCAGAACCGGGTGTAGCCCCAGCTCTCCAGGTTCTGGGCGAGTTCGCGGGCGTCGCGGAGCGCCTGGCCGGGCTCGGAGCCTTCGACGATGCTCGCGTGGTCCAGGACCGACAGGGCGAGCCCGCCCCCGGGCGCGGGCGATCCGGGGCGGTTCCCGGTGGTGCTCTCGGCTTCGGTCATCTCACTTATCCCCACTGACCTCGAATGTTCGATGATCGTCGATCATCGAACATTGACGGTACACTCGCGGCGGAACACATACCAAATCGACCGGCCGAGTGGAAGTGGAGGTGGGGCCTTGACGTCCCGGAGTGTGTCCAAGGGACCGGAACATCCGGTGTTGGACGAGGTGGGGCTGGTCACGGTCCTGTCGGCGCTGGCCGAACCCACGCGGTTGCGGATCGTGTGCATGCTCGCCGAACGGGAGGGTGAGCGGGCGTGGAAGGACATCGATCTGCCGATCGCGCAGTCCACGCTCAGCCATCACCTGAAGATCCTGCGCAACGCGGGTCTGCTGCTGAACCGGACTGAGGGCACGCGGTGCTTCGTGTCCTTGCGCGACCAGGAGTTGGAGAGTCGCTTCCCCGGACTGTTGGAGACGGTGCTCAACTGCCGGGACCGCTGACCCCGCCGGTGCCTCCGGCGACCCCGACGACAGCGATGCGGGGACACGGGGGCCGTGTGCGGCCGATGCCGCTGCGACCGGTGTCGTCCTCAGCTTGTTCACGATGGGGCCAACGAAGGTGGCGGCGATCGAGTTCCCGAACCGGAGCCCCGAACGTGAGTTTTCGCGTCGCGGCGGGGTCGGTGAGCGCGGCGGCGGAGGCCGGTGCTGGAGGCCTGCGGTGGAGGGCGGCCGGGCGAGGAGTGTACGGAGACCCGGCAATCTCTTCCCCCCTGATGCGAGAGATCGCCGGGCCTCCACCCCCTACGGAAAGGGCCCCTGAACCCTCTGGTCCCCTTTCCCTCCCAGTGCCTGTCGGCCGGAGGGGCAGTAGATCCAGAGGCCCTGTGGCGATGGTGAGGCATCCACGTGCGTGAAGAACGTGGATTCCCCCGATAAACCTCACCGTCGCACTTCGGAAATAGGACTATCGGAAAGTTCTACCCGGGAATGACGAACCTTCGATATTCCTCTCCCTCTTCGGCCCGCCCGGCCTCGTGTGACTAACGTGGAAAAGCGGGCCCGTGATGTACTCTAGCGCCTCGCCGGACCATTTATGACCCTCCTCGGAGAGCTCGGGCCGTGGCCGACGCGACCCCTCTGAGGAGCGCCTGTGGGCAGGCGGTGACGTGGAACGTCGAGTACATCGTGTGGACACCACGACGGCCGGGTCCTCGGTGGCGAAGCCCGCTGCGGTCGGCTGTCCAACGACAACGAGTATGCCCGAGAGTGCGGGTCGCTCGCAGCCATTCGAGGTTAATCATCGAAGTTGATCACCGGCTTTGGCCGGACCCGGCCAACGGTCTCTGTGAGGTTACTTCCGGATTGTTCAGGATGGGCGATCTCGACCGGCTTTTGTTGGTTCGTACGCTCCTGTGGGAACCACTCTGTGGTGGTGCGGGCCACTGGTGGGGGAGTAACTGGATTCAGGACGAAGGGCCCGATACCCGGAGTCCGAAGGTATAGGTGACCCACGTGAACCCAAAAGGTTGCAGGAGGTTGCGGTCCGCGGGTGCGACGGCGGGGGACAACGAGCGCGGACCTCCCATCCTCCGACCTCTGCACCGACCTCTGCGCCGGCCTCTGTCCCGGCCTCTGTCCCAGCCTCTGCCCCGGCCTCTGTTCCATCGTCACCTACGGGACCCGAACCGGAATGCGCATCGGCCGCTTCCAGACAGCCGAAACAGGTGAGAATGGCGTCCGCGCGGGCACTTCCTAGCACCAAGAGACCTAGGACGGCATCACAACCTTCAGGTAGTGTGCCGCGCTCTCCCCCCAGCCTGCAGAAGGGTCACTCGTGAACATCGGTGAAGAAGCCGCCGGAACCGACCGCCCCGAAGAACCCCCCACCGGCCGTCACTCCAGTGGACACGGTTTCGCCGGTCGCGTCGATCGGCCGGTCGACGTGACCGGGAACCGGATCGGCGAGACCTTCGGCGGCTACCGGCTCACCGAGGTGCTGGGCGTGGGCGGCTTCGGCACCGTCTACCTGGGGCACCACCACGACGGTCACATCGCCGCCATCAAGGTCCTGCACGAGCCGGCGGGCTCGTCCCCGGCCGAACGCGAACGCGACCGGGAGCGCTTCCGTAAGGAGGTCGAGCACAACAAGCAGGTCAAGCGGTACTTCATCGCCGAGGTGTTCGACTCCGGAACCGAGGACGACCCGCCCTGGGTGGTGACCGAGTACGTCGAGGGCCGTACCCTGCGCGAACTCGTCGGGGAGGACGGCCCCCTGCACGGCGACCCCCTCTACCGGCTGGCGCTGGCCACGGCCACGGCCCTGGGCGCCGTGCACGGAGCCAACATCGTCCACCGCGATTTCACCCCCACCAACATCATCATCACCAGCGAGGGCGTCCGAGTCATCGACTTCGGGATCGCCCGCACGCTGGACAACCGGACCGCCCTGGCCAGTGGACTCATCGGCACCCCGCGGTACATGGCGCCCGAACAGGCCAACGGTTCCGAGGTCACCGCCGCCATCGACGTGCACGCCTGGGGAGCGGTGATGGCCTTCGCCGCGACCGGCGGGCACGTGTTCGACGCGCCCAACGACCACCGCATCCTCGAACGGATCAAGCACGACGCCCCCGACCTGCGCGGGGTGCCCGACTACCTGGCTCGGATCGTGTCCGGCTGCCTGCACAAGGAACCGGAGCGGCGCCCCACTTCCTACCAACTCCTGGCCATCCTCCTGGGCAAGGAGGTCCCGCCCGAGCACGAACGCCTCGACGGCGGCCACGGGAGCGGCACCCTGCTGCTGGACGAGGGCGTGCAGGCCTACTGGCGCAGTGTCAGCGGTAGTAGACGTGCGCCCTTCCAGATCGCCGGTGTGTACTACGCCGACCCCACGGAGCTCGCCGCGGGCATGCAGGAACGGTGGGTGGAGGCCCACGAGATGTTGGGCGAGCCGCGTGAACGCCACGCGTTGCTGCGCTGGTTGCCCGAGAACGAGAGCGAGGCCCACCGGGTGGTGGGAGCGCTGCCGGAGGACTACGGGGGCGCCGACGTCCAGGCCGCCCACCTGATCGCCGAACTCGACCCTCGGCTGGGTGCGCTCTTCCGGGACATCGACATGACCTGGGGCGCCCTGTTCAGTACCCGGGACGGGCGCGCGTGGCCGTACCGGACCCGCGAACACGAGCGGCTCGTACACCTCGTCGAGCGGTACGACCTGCTGGGGGCGTTCGGCAAGCACCACTGCTTCCGCAACGAACACGAACCGTGCGCGTGGGGCGCCCCGTGCGTCCTGTACGGGAGGGTCGCCCGCCAGGCCGCGGTCCTGTTCGAACGGCTGCGCAGGGGACAGGAATGGATGGGCAGGGTCGCCGAGTCCCTCGCGTTCACCCCGAGGGAGATCTCGTCGGTGCGCAAGGGCGACCTCGTCCACATGCTCGCCACCCACGACAAGCGCGAGGCGGATCCGAACGCGCTGGTGACGTGGGTGACCCACGGATTCCAGGAGGGGCCCGAACAGCAGGTGCTCCAGCGGGTGCGGACCGCCATAGAGGAGGCCGGTGACCCGTGGCCGGTGGCCGTGGCGCTGCGGGCGCAACGGGAGGACCTGTCGACGGTGGCCGAACGGGGCAAGCGGCTCCGCGACCGCGCCGAGGCGCGGCAGGCGCGGCGGATACAGCGGACGAACGCCGTGAGGGAGGGGCGGGACGAAGGGCGACCGGACGATGCGCGGACCGAGGACACCGAGCGGGAACAGGCGCGGGAGAGGCTGGACACCTTGGAGAACGGTGTCTCCCGTCATCTGCCCCGGGGGTTGTTGTTCCTGGGCGGGGGTACGGCGGCGGTGGGGTTGCTCTTCGGCGTCACCTACACGACCAGTCTGGGCGTGCTCGCCATGGTGATGCTGCTGGCCGGCGTCGCGCTCGTCGTGATCGGAACGGTTCTGGGCCGAGACCAGAACAGGGAGGTCGCCGCGTTGCGGCGGCGCATGGAGGAGGGCTCCGGCGCGTTCACGCGGCCCTTGGTCGAGGGGGCTGTGGACGGCGTCCTCGTGGAGGACGACGACGGGTACGACGGGGAGATGGGGAGCGAGGAGCAGCTCAAGGTGTTGCGCGGGCACCTGTCCGACTTCCCGGAGTGAGGGCCTGTCGGTTACCGATCGGTATGCGAACCCCACCCTCCAGCCCAACAACCTGATAACGGACGTGGACGCGAAACGGAGTCTTTGGATGCTGTGACGCCGATCTCTTTTGGTGGTCGGCGCAGGGGTGGATGCCGCCGGGATTCACGATGATCAGCGGGTTTGCGTCGAAGAGGTGGCCCTCCGGCCGGTGACCGGTGGTCGACCGAAAGCCCTTTCCGGGCCGTCCCGTAGGGCTTTTCGGTAACCGTGCCCCGGCGACGAGTGCGCCGCCGATTGGGTAGATTCGCAGGACCACGGGATCGAATGTGCTATCCCGGCACAGGCCACCACAACCGTCCCTGATGCGTGGAAAGCTGCCCCCAATGGATTTCTCCACCCCCGCCCTGCCGCCGAACGTCACACCCCTGACCGACGGCGACCCGCTCCAGGTGGGCCGTCACCGCCTGATCGGGCGGCTCGGAGCCGACGGTCTGGGTACCCTCTACGCCGCCGTCTCCCCGGACCACGAGGCGATGGCCCTGAAGATCGCCGACGCCGAATGGGCCGAGGGCGCCGACACGGCCGACGAGGTCGCACTCATGCGCCAGGCCGGTGGTGTGTGCACCGTCCCGGTCCGGGACAGTGGCACCTACGAGGGACGCCCCTGGTCGGCCGTCGGGTTCATCCCCGGATTCGAACTGTGGCGACGCATGCGCGCCCACGGTCCCTTCAGCGGCGACCAGCTCCTCGTCCTGGCGGCCGGAATCGCCGAGGCTCTCGCCGGCTTCCACTCCATGGACCTGGTGCACGGGGACATGCGCCCCGGCAACGTGGTCGTCGCCGCCGGTGGGCCCAAGGTCCTCGACTACGGCATCACCCGCCGCATCGACCCGAGCGCCCCCACCCAGAGCGCCCAGAGCCTGGGCTGGTTGGCCCCCGAACGCTATGAAAGGGGCGCCGCCTCCGCCGCCACCGACGTGCACGGGTGGGCCGGGTTGGTCGTGTACGCGGCCACCGGTATCCCGCCGTTCGGTCCCAACCCCGCCGGCCACGTGCCCGGACGGGTCCCCGGACAGATCGTGTGGGAGATGGCCGCCCGCGCCCGGGAAGCGCGCGTGGACCTGAGCGCCCTCCCCGAGGACCTGCGCCCCCTGCTCGAACGCGCGTTCTCACCCGACCCCGCCCGGCGCCCCTCCGCGGAGGAGGCGTACCTGGAATGCCTGCTGCTGCTCGGCATCGACGAGCGGGCCACCGCGGACACCTGGCCCGACCGGCTGCGCGCGCTCATCGTCGAGCACTGGCCCGACCTGAACATCCCCCCGCACGACCCGGTGACGTGGACCGACGCCGCCCTGGCCCTGGCCGAGCGGGAGCGCGGTGTGCACCCGACCGAGGCCGCTGCCGCCGGACCGGTACCGCCCATGCCGCCGGCTCGATCCCGGGAGTCCGCGGCGCCGGTCCCCGGACCGGTCCCGGGCCTGCCCGGCTCCGGCACGGCCGGCATGCGTCCTGGGAGCGATGCCAGCGCCTACCTGTTCGGTGGTCGGGGTACGCCCGACGCCGAGAACGAGACCCAGGAGATGGGGATCGAGGAGGACGACGAGACCGCCGGCGGGCCACGCGTGGGCCTGTGGCTGGTGGTCGGCGCGGTCGGCATGGCCCTGGCGTTGGGAATCGGCTACCTGCTGTACGAGACGCTCGGCGGCGATTCCCCCGCCGACACCGTCGTCGCCGAGGAACCCGGCGAGGATTCCGCGGGCAGCGCCGCCCAAGAGGAGGAACCGGAACCCGAACCGGCCGCCCCCGAGTCCCTGGCCTGTGACGACACCGAACGGGTCAGTGCTCAGGAAGACCGGGCGCAGTGGCGTCCGTTCGATCCGCAGGCCGCCGCGGCCGAGTCCTACCTCGACCTGCTCACCCCGGGGCCGGAAGGCGCCGCGATCGTCGACCCCGAGATCTGGCCGTTCGTCTACCCGGTCGACCACGACACCGTCGACTACGGGCTGGCCACCCCCGGCCTCAGCGCGTTCCCCGTTCTGACGGTGTGCATGACCGAGGTGATTCCGGCCGCCGACGGGGTCGAGTTCTCGGTGGAGCTGCGCTACCACCCCAACGTGGGCAGCCACAACGTGTACGCCGAGGACTTCATGGCCCTGGTCCCGCTCGACCCCGCCGAGAACGCCGGTGTCGACAAGCGGATCCACCGGGGAGGCACCGGAAGCGAGTTGGAAGCGCCGCTGACGGCCCTGACGGTGCTGGGCCCGGATCACCCCTCCGAGCAGTTGACCGTGTACGTTCCGGGCGCACCCGAGCGCGCCGGGGTGGCCTACCGGCCCGCCGCGCACTCGGGGCCGCTGGTGCACGAGATGAGCGGACACTGCTACGACGTCGACGGCACCCTGGAGTGGCGGGACGAGGAGACGCTGGGCTCGGGTTTCTTCGCGGTCCCGGACACCTCGATGGAGTCCAACACGATGATGGACTGCCCGGTCGACGAGGACGATACGAGTACCGAAGGTGACACCGCGGACGAGAACGGCGCCGTCGGTGAGGGCGACGCGGGTGGCGAAGGTGACGCAGCCGGTGAGGGGGACGCCGGCGGTGTGGGTGAGGTCGGCGGCGAAGGCGCCATCGTCGGTGAGGGTGGCGCCGATAGTGAGGGTGCCACCGGCGGCGAGGGCTGATCGCGGGGTCCACACGGGTCGCACGGTCTACTCACCCGTGCGACCGGGCAGGTGGACCCCGGCGTAGACGCGTCGACGCAGCAGTGTCTCGGCGGGCCCTCGACCGCCACGACGGCGAGAGAGGTCGGCCCACACCAACGTCGCCGCCCACGTCGCCACCGCCACACCGGCCGCGGCCGAGGCGCTCACCGCCGCGCCCAGTCCCAGTCCGTAGGGCGCGAACACCAGGGTGAACACCGCCGCCTGAGCCAGATAGCAGCTCAGGGAGCGCTCGCCCACGGCGGCGACCGCCACCACCAACGGGTGGTCGGTCACGCCCCTCTCGGATGACCGGAGCGCGACCAGGGCGATGAGCGCGGCCCACCCGGCACCGCCCGCCCAACCGGCGGCATCGTGCAGGACCCACAGCGCGGGCTCGACCACCGGCCCGGGATTGGGCACCAGGGACGCGCTGACCAGGGCGTCCGGCAGGCCGCCCGCCACCGCGATCCCCAGGCCGACGACCACGGTGCGCACCAGCAGGGTCCGATGGAGTTCGGGGTGTTCCAGGACCCGATGGCGTCCGGCCCACACACCCACCAACAGCGGCGCCATCACCGTGAACAACAGGGTCACGGGCGTGTACAGCACCCACTCGGCCAAGCGTGCGCCCATCGCCGCCACGAAGTCCGCCTCCACCAGTGAGGGCACCGCGGCGTGCGCGGCCGCGCCCTCCTCCTCGACCTGACCGCCGCCGAGAGTGTAGGTGAGCAGGAGGTTCAGGGTCGCCGAGCCCACCGCGAACGCACCGGCCGCCCACAACAGCGTCCGGTCACCGACCCGCAGGAAGAACAGGAACAGGAGCAAGGCCAACCCGTAGGCGCCCACGATGTCCACCGGCAACAGCAGCACACCGTGCACCAGGCCGATCAACAGCATCCACAGGCCGCGGCGGTGCAGCACGGTCCTTGCGTGCACCCACCCGCCCCCGGATTCGGTGATCCGACGGGCGATCCACACCATGCCGTAGCCGAACAGCAGCGAGAACAGCGGGATCGCGCGGCCGTTCACCAGGAGGGACTGGACGAAGGTGAGCACCTGGTCGCCGGTGCCTCGAACCGTGTCGGCGTGGGTGAGGAAGAACTGCGCGTTGACCAGCGCGATGAACAACAGCATGAAGCCGCGGGCCAGGTCGGGAGCGAGGGACCGCCGGGTGGGCGAGCCGGGTGTCGAACTCATGGGTCTCTCCAGGGACGAGGGGCTCGGGGGAGGGATTCCGAAACTACGGATCCGCCCGCCGGGAACCCATGGGGCTGAGACGAGACCTTCGGTGGGGTTCACCCCACCGGCACAGCCGCCTATGATGGTGGTGCGTCGCGTGTCCCGAACTAAGAGCAGTGGGTCGGTCGGTCGACATGGAGGCGCCTGAACCTTCGGGGAGCCAATCGTGAGCCATTACTTCGCGTACGGAATCTGAGCGGCTGAACCGCTCGCGGCCCGTTCCCGGCCGCTTCGCCGCCCGGCACCTTGACCGGCGGCCTCCCCGAACACCACTCGTTTCGGCGCGTCCGCGCGCCTTCCTCGCCTTGCCCCGCCAGGCCTGTCCACGTCGCCCGGGCGGCACCATGCCGGACAGCGCCCTAGGACGTGTTCCGCGAATACTCACCCTGCCGCTCGACGGGCAGCATCCACGGAACACGCCCTTGAAGGGGACACCTCGTGTGCTCGGGGTCGGCCGCCTCCACTCACCCAGGAGGTACTTTCATGACCGACCAAACCGACCAGACCGCTCAGCCTCATCCGCATGCCCGCCCCGAACCCGGGGTGAGCCCCTTCAACGTGCCGGTGGTGGAGGAGTTCCGCGCCAACGGCGGCCACGTCGGTGGCATGTTCGAGGGCGGCGACCTGCTGCTGCTCACCACCACCGGGGCTCGATCGGGTCGCGAATACGTCAACCCGCTCGGGTACCTGAGGATCGACGACCGGCTGCTGGTCGTGGGCTCGGCGGGAGGGGCGCCACGCGACCCCGACTGGTACCGCAACCTGCTCGCCCACCCGATGGTGGTCGTGGAGCTGGGCACCGAGCGCTTCGAAGCGGTCGCCGTGCCCGCAGAGGGCGCCGAACGGGACCGCTTGTTCGAGGAGATCGTTCGCCGCGAACCGGGGTTCGGTGACTACGAGCTGCGGTCCGAGCGTCGGCTGCCGGTGGTGGAGCTCCAACCCGCCGACCTGGAGGGCGCCGGCGAGGTCACCAACCTCGCCGAAAAGCTGTTCGAGGTGCACGGGTGGTTGCGCGGCCAACTCGACCGGGTTCGCGACGAGGCCGAGACGTACCTGGCCGAACACGCCGGCAGCGGTACCCCGGTGGGGCTGAACCTACAGATCCGCCAGCACTGCCTGGCGTTCTGCGAGTCGCTGCACTTCCACCACAGCGGCGAGGACGGCATCTTCCCCGGTCTCGCTCAGGGCTACCCGCACCTGCGCGAACCCATCGAGCGGTTGATCGCCGAACACCGGGTCGTGGACCGGATCCGAGGCGAGCTGGAACGGTTGTTGGAGGACCTGGCCACCGCCGACCCCGACCGTTTCCGCGCCGAACTCGACCGGATGTCCAGGGAACTGCACGCCCACCTGGACTTCGAGGAGAAGAGCCTGATCCCGGTCCTGTCCCAGATCCCCTTCCCCCCGCCCACCCCGACGGAGTGACCGCCTGACGGAGTGACCGCCCGGCGGGTCAGCCGCCGAGGAGGAGACCGAAGTCGATGTCGCTGCCGAGGATCATCGAGCCGACGATGAGGATGAGCAGCCCCGGCAACAGCGTCGTGGCGGTCACCACCGTCACGCGGGGGTTGAGCTGCTGAGCCTTGCGGCGCATGTACTGGGCGTCCGCGCGACGCATGTCCTGGCTGATGTTGACCAGGGTGTCGCTGAGCGGGGCGCCCAGTTCCTCGGCCTGCTGGATGGCGGTCACGAACTTGCTGAGGGACTCGTTGCGGTTGCGGCGACGCAGGGCGTCGAACGCCTCCCGCCGGGAGGTGCCCAGTTCCATCTGGCGCAGCGCGATGACGAACTCGCCGGCGAGCACACCGGGCATGGAGTCGGCGACCCGGCCCACGGCGGCGCGGAACGACATGCCCGCGCTCACCGTCACCGCGAGCACGTCCAGGAAGTCCGGCAGCTGTGACTGCACCTGGTCGGCCCGTTCCTGGGCCTTGACGTACATGCTCAGGTCGGTGAGGCCCACGAACGCCAGCATCACCAGGCCGAACAGGGCGTTGTCGGACAGGAACAGCAGTACCGACAGGCTGCCGTAGAGCGTGACCTCGCCGGCCTTGCGCTGGACGTACCGTTCCACGGTCAGCCCGTCGACCCGGCCGGAGGCCTCGATCCGCTCGTGGACGGACCTGCGGCGCTTGTCGGTGAGCGACGCCAGGATCGTCCCGGTGAAGGGGCGGCCGATCGCCTCGGTGATCCGGTGCAGGAAGAACGTCTCGTCGCTCTTGATCGTGGGACGGGCGGTCGGCTCGTCCACCGGAACGCGCGTCTTGGACAGGCTCAGGTGCAGGCCGTAACAGCCGAGGACCACGATCAGCGCCGCGGCCAGTGCCACCAGCAGGGGGAGCAGGTTCATGGTGTTCCTTCGGGGGCCGGGGCTACATCTTGAACTTGGTGATCCGGGACACCGCCACGAATCCGATGACGAACAGGGTCGCCACGACCAACAGCAGCCCGATCCCGGCCGGTTGGGAGGTCATGGTGCGCATGATGCCGGGCTGGATCATGTTGAGCAGGAACAGGGCGCCCACCGACATGGCCCCCAAGGCCCACACGGTGCTGGTGGTCTCGGACAGGATGGTGCGCACCTCGCGCCGGGTCTCCTTGCGGTTCTCCAGGGTGGTCGAGATGTTGCGCAGCGCGCTGACCAGCGAACCACCCGATCTGGACGCCACGATCAGGGTGGACAGCAGCACGCCGAGCTCGCGGGAGGGCATGCGTTCGCGCAGTTCGGCGACGGACTCCTCGAAGCTCGCGCCCAGCTTCATCGACTCGGCCATGCGTCCGAGCTCCTCGCCGGCGGGACCGTCGAGTTCGTCGGCGGCGATGGCCACCGCGGTGGGCAACGCCAGTCCGGCCGATGTGGCGTTGCCCAGGACCCGGGCCAGGTCGGGCAGTTGACCGGTGAACTCCTCGCGGCGCTTGGCCTCGGCCCGGCTCAGGTAGGAGAAGAACAGGAACGCCACCCCGACGGCGGCCAGCAGCCCGAACATGGGCGCGAGGATCTGCCAGACCACCACCACGGCGAGCAACGCCCCGCACACCAACGAGACCAGGAAGGTGGACAGCCGTATCTCCGTGCCCGAACGGGCCAGGCGGCGGCTGAGCCGGGCACCCCACTGGGTGCGGTGCAGGGCGACGTCCAGCCGCGCCAATGGGGTGGAGGCGTCGTAATCGGCCTGGGCCAAGGCGCTGCGGGCCGCGATGAGGCGGCGCTGTTCGGAGCTGGCCACGAACTCCCAGACGGCCCACAGCAACACGGCCAGAACCAGAGCGACCCCGCCGAGGATCGCTGCGAACTGCCAGGTCACGCTGGCTCCCATCGGGTCGGTCCCGGCTTCGACGCCGGGGATCGGGGGGTGCAGGGGGCAGTGGTCACCGGCGCCCTCCGCCGGTGTCGTCGGAGACCACGCCGAACACCGAGGGGATGCTCTCGCCGACGTGGTAGATCCGACCGGCGACGTGGCGTGGCAGGGGGTGGTGGCGGAACTCGCCGTTCACGTCGCGGTCCGCCCCGGTGGGTCTCGACGCGAACTCCAATAGCGGGACCAAGCGGAACTCCTCACTGCGGCGCGAGGACACCACGGCCACCTCGGCGACCCGACGCGACCCGTCGGGCCACCGGCCCAGGTGCACGATCGCGTCCACCGCGTTGTTGATCTGGTCGCGCAACGCGTTGTAGGGGACCCGGCCGTCGCCCAGGGTGGCCAGGGTCTGGATCCGGTGGATGGCGTCCTCCGCCGAGTTGGAGTGCACCGTCACCAGCGAGCCGTCGTGGCCGGTGTTCATGGCCTGGAGCATGTCGATGGTCTCGGGCCCGCGGACCTCACCGACGATGATGCGGTCCGGGCGCATGCGCAGCGCGTTGCGCACCAGGTCGCGGATGGCGATCTCGCCGCGCCCCTCGATGTTGGCGGGCCGTGACTCCAACCGCACCACGTGCTCCTGCATCAGCTGGAGTTCGGCGGAGTCCTCGATGGTGACGATGCGTTCGCTGCTGGGCACGAACGCCGACAGGGCGTTGAGGAAGGTGGTCTTACCGGTGCCGGTACCGCCGGAGACCACGATGTTGAACCGGGCTCGCACCATCGCCGACAGCAGCACCCCCGTGGCCTGGTCCAGGCTGCCCATGCGCACCAGTTCCTCGATGGGGTAGGGCTTGGGGAAGCGCCGAATGGTCAGCACCGGGCCCGACAGCGACAGTGGCGGGATGATGACGTTGACGCGTTCGCCGCTGGGCAGGCGGGCGTCGACCATCGGAGAGGACTCGTCCACGCGCCGGTTCACCAGCGACACGATGCGGTCGATGGTCTGGTAGAGCTGTTCCTCGCTGTTGAAGGTCGCGTCGATGCGCTCCATCCGGCCCGCGCGTTCCACGAACACGTTGTCGGGGCCGTTCACCATGATCTCGGTGATGGTCTCGTCGGCGAGCAGGGGTTCGAGCACACCGAGACCGAGCGCCTCGTCCACGACCCGTCGGGTGAGGATCGAACGTTCCCGGTCCGACAGCACCGGTCCCTCGCGGGACAGGATGTGCCCGACGACCTTCTCCAGACGGACCCGGCGCTGGGCCAGGGTCAGCCGGGACAGGTCCTCCAGGTTGATCTCGGCCAGGAGTCGCCGCCGCCAGTGCGTCACGCTGCTCCGGTCGGCCCGATCCTCGGTGGATCGGTCCTCTTCCAGGCGGTCCTTCAGCCCCATGTTCCTCGTTTCCTCCCTTGGTGGACGCGCCGCGCCTCACAGGTTCGGCATGTCCACCCGACGGGTCAGTGTCACGTTCAGGTCCACCGAGAACACGATCGGCAGCGAGTGCGAGACCTCGACGTAGAACCCGTCACTGTCATTGGTGCCGCTGGTGACGGTCGCCTCGTCCAACCAGTCGGGCAGGGCCTGCTGGGCGGCCTCCTCGGTGCCCTCCCGGGCCCCGGCGCGGGCCGCGGACTCCAGCCGTTCGATGGCCACGAACGCGATGAAGGCCTCGAAGGCGACCACCACGGTGAGCAGCAGGATCGGTAGGACCGCGGCGAACTCCAGGATGGGGCCGCCACGGTCGGCGTCCCGCCGTGGTCGGCCGCCGGTCAGGAGCCGGGTGGGGGAGAAGGTGCGTCTCACGCGTCGCCCCCCTCCGCGTCGGACGGCTCCGCGCCGGGTGGTGGCTCGTCGACACCGTCGAGTGGGGCGACCTCGGTGACGATCTTCGCCTCGCCCGTGATGTCCCAGGGCCCGGACGTGCCGGGCAGGAACACCGGCATCGCCACGGTCACTCGGGCGTAGCGTTCCCCGTCGCGGTCGACGACGGAGGTGCTGAGCACGTCGGGGGCGTCCCACGGCGCGAGCACGCGCTTGCGGGCCTCCTCGTCGATGCGCTCCATGTCGTCGGGGGTGACTGCGGCCTGCCGGGCGGCCTCGGCCGCGCCATGCGAGGCGTACATGGAGGTGAGGCCGATGAGCAGCACCTGCCACACCAGGGCCAGCGCCAGCATCATGAAGGGCACCATGGCGGCGAACTCCACGATGATCGCGCCCCGATCGTCGCGGACGCCCCGGTCAGCCTGGTGACCCTGTTCGGTCCGGTGGCCCCGATCGTCGCGGACGCCCCGGACTCCCCGGCCGTCGCGGCGCCGGCGGGCGCCGCTTCGTCGCTCAGCCACCGAACCCCCGCCCCGCCGACCCCGGATCCCAACCGCCGGACCCACCGGGCCTGCCCGGCCCCCTCGCCCCGGACACCACGTGCCCGTTGAACACGTGGTGATCGCTGGCGTTGAGGAACCCGGACACGTCCCGGGTGGAGGGCCCTCCGTCCAACAGGGAGCCCGGCGCCGGGGTCGCCCCGCCGGAGGGGGTGAAACCGCCCTTGCTGCTGCCGCCCGGCCCCGTGGGCGGGGTGAACAGGTCCAGTTCCGCGGCGAGCCGAGCGAAGGCCTTGCGCAGCCCCTCGTCGGTCACTTTGGTGGGGTCGCCGTTGTTCTCGCCCGGCTCCAACGCTCGGTAGGCGGCCGGGACCGGGGTGCGCAGCACCTTGGTGCCCAGCAGTTGCTGGAGGAAGTCCGGTTGGATCTCGTTCTTGCGACTGTGCCGGGTGACCAGGGAATACACGTTGTCGAGGGTGCGGATCTGTAGCCGCTCCCACATCGCCATCAGCCGCTGGGCCCCGCGCATCGCCGGCACGTCCGGGGTCACCGTCACCACGGCGCTGTCGGCCAGTTCCACCGCCATCGCGGTGGCCTCGTTCATGGTGGACCCGCAGTCCACGATCACCAGTTCGTAGCGTGAGCGCAGAGCGGCGAGGATTCGACGGGTGGCGCGGGCGTTGACGTCCTCGCCGCGTTCACCGTGCTCGGGGGCGAGCAGCACGTGCGGGCCGCGCGGGTCCACGTACAGGGTCTCGGCGAGCATGCCGGGGCTGATGTCGTCGGCGCTCTCCACCAGGTCGGTGATGGACCGACGGTGCTGGAGGTTGAGGAAGGCGGGCAGGTCACCGGCCTGCAGGTCGAGGTCGACCAGGCACACGACCCGGTCGCGCCTGGCGGCCGCCATCGCCAGGTGCACCGCGCAGGTGGTGGTGCCCACCCCGCCCTTGGCGCCGCTGACCGTCACTATCCGGCCGCGAACCCCCGAAGCCGGTAGTTCGTGGGAGGCGGACTCCAGGTGCCGGCGCAGCGTGCGCGACCACTCGGCGGCCTTGGCGATCCGGGTCTCCAACTCGCCCAACCCGGCGTCCGCGGACAGCACCCCGCGGGCGCCCGCCTCCATGGCCCCGGTGAAGGTGCTCGGATCCATGGCCGAGGACACCAACAGGATCGCCAGCTGGGGATGGCGGTGGGACAGGTCCCGCACGGTCTCCAGAACCGGCGCGGGCCCCATGTCCTCGTGGATGAGGACGACGTCGAGCTCGGGGAACTCACCGGCCCCGTCGAGCAGCGTCGTGCCGGTGTTGCGGATCGCCACCAGGTCGCACGTGCCCAGTTCCTCGAAGCGCGCGGCGAGCACCATCTCGGTCTCGGATGTGGGCATCCCCGCCAGAACGCGGAAGTTCACCGCTGTCTACCCCCCATGCGGCATGCGCCGCTCGTCGGTCTGGTCGATCAGGTCGTCGAAGTCCCCGCTACAGAACTGTTCGTCGCCGGTGGAGCCGCCACCGTCCGCGCTGACCAGGGCCAACCGCAGCTTGGTGGAGAACTCTTCGGCGTAGGCGAGCTGTAGGGCGCTGTCCGGGTCCAACCGGAAGGTCACCGGAACCACACCGGTCACCCCCGAATCGGTCTCCTGACTGCGCAGCTCACCGATGTCGAGGACCTCGACCTCGGTGATGACACGGGTGGCGCAGGCCTCACCGTGGTCGCGTGCCTGGAAGGTGCCGTAGATGTCCACGACGGAGCCGCGCCGCACCTTGCCGGCCACACCGGTCTCGGCGTTGACCATGATGGCGATCTCACGTTCGCCCTCGGTCAGGGTCGGCTGTGGCTGCACCATGCCCTGCTGGAGGAGAACACCGCTCTCCAGGTGGGAGGAGGCGACCAATTGCTGGTCGGCGGGGGTCTCCACCTCCGACAGGTCGGCGATGAACACCTCCGGGTCGAAGTACATGCTGGGGACCTCGACCGACTCGACCTGGTCCTGGGTGATCGGCTGGTAGGCCTCCACGTCGTCGACCAGGCGCAGGACCGTGGCGAACTGGCCCAGGCGTTCCTGCTGGTTGTTGAGGTAGGTGAAGACTGACGCGAACACGGCCACTGCGCCGACCGCGGCCACGACCATGAGCAGGACGCCACGTCGCTGACGGGGGTTCATAGAGGGGTGCTATCCGTTTCCAGTGTCGTCGTGGGCCCCGCCGTCGAGAGCGACGAGGGGACCCGGCCGGGAGGGAGCGTCACCGTGAGTAGGATCTCGGGTCCAATCGGCGGTGCGGCGGGTCCTCCGCGGGGGCGGTCGAGGGCTGAGGGGTCGGGGACCGAGAGGGCTCGGGGGAGCGCTGGTGGGCCTCTCCGTTGGGTGGTGGACCCGGCACCGGAGCGCCGGTCCGTGGCGGGTGCGGGCCCGGTGGCGGGCCCGCCGATGGAGTCGGTGGTGGACTCATCGGGGTGTTGCGGGGTGGTCCCGGGGTCGGGGGACGCACCGGTGAGGGAGGAGGCGTGTAGGAGGGGTGCCCGGCGGAGTTGGCCGAGCAGAACGGGCAGGGGCGTGCGGCCATGGGCTCGCCGCACCAGGCGCAGGCGGAGGTCCGGATGGACCCGGCCGCGTAGGCCAGGGCCTGTGGATGAGCGCTCAGCGCCACGAACTCGACGTACTTGCCAGTGCCCCAGTAGGCGCTGCCCAGGGGTTGCGCGGGCAGGCTGCGGGTGGCCACCGGTTGGATGGCCCGCGGAAGGTTGTCGTCGAACACCCTGGTGATGGCGGGATCCGGGGTGGAGCTCAGCAGCTGCACGGGTTGGACGGGCCGGAACGGCAACCCGGAGGCGAGTTCGGCGGGACGCAGCCGACCCACCTGCGCGGTGGGCGCGCAGAACGCCAGGAAGGACACCGACGGCGCATAGGATCCCACGTGCTGGCGCATGCTGGTCGGCAGGGTGGACAGGCCGGAGACGGTGCGCAGCCAGGCGCCGGCGAGCACGTGCTTGGGCAGCTCGCCGCTGAGAGCGGCGACCATGCCCGGTGGAAGGTAGGGGGCCAGGTAGGCGAGCTGGTCGGCCACCAGGGACAGGGCGAGTGGGGACAGGTCGACGCCGATACCGGCGATCCGGTCGGTGCGCAGGGCACCGCGGGCGAAGTTCACCGCCCGTTCGGCGTCCGTTGCCTGCCAGGCGGGGTAGAGGGCGACGACCTTGCGGCCGGACCGGACCTGTTCGATGGCGAAGGCGACGAAGGCGGAGCTGCGCGCGCCGACGGTGTCGCCTCTGAGCGGGAACCGGTGGGCCCCGGCCTCACCCACGTGTCCCGTGCTGGGGATATCCGCCAACAGGGCTACGGTCGTCGCCGACCTGGGCTGGGCATTGGACACTGGGAAAGCTCCATCGGTTCTGCGCGTTCGACGAATTCGAAAGGTGCGGCGGCGGCCCACGTGAGCGGGTGCCACTCGGACGCATCGTAACGAATGGGTGGCTCGGGGTGGGAGGGCCGGTATTCGTTACCGTGCGGCGGGGTGCGCACCGGTAGGCGCTTTTCGGGTGCCTTGCGGGTACCGGCGGCGGTGCGGATCGTGGGGCTGCGACGCCGGTCGGTGGGGACGACCTGCTGCGAAGGCATGCTGTGGCCTCTCCAGGACGGGGGCGGGAGCCGTTGGCCGTATGCGACTACTCCGCGCTGAGTGGTTTGCGGTGATTAGTCCGGTTTTCTGGTTTTCCTGTTCTCGATCTGTCGGGCGGAGCGACAAAGGGTGTGCCGCCTCCACAAGGATGCCTTTTCCGGTTCAGGACCACCAGTGTCCCCGTCAATGCTGTGGACAACTCCGAACGAAAGTCCTCTCAGCTGCGCAAAAGCAGTCACAGTGGCCCCACCGCCCCCATCCGTCACCGTGCGGCGATGTCATCTACGTCTCTTCTCGGTTGCGCGGGCGCTCCTCGGGAACGATTGAGGGTGATCTCGCGTCATATCTTGAGAAGTCACTTGCCCCCTGAGGAGAGCGAACGATGCGCAACGTCAACCGGGCCGCGGCCGGAGCGGCCGCCTGGCAGGTCATCCAGAACACCGACGGCAAGGTCTCCGTGTGGCAGCGCGTTCGCGCGGTCCCGCGCATGATCGGGGCCAAGCTGCGCGGCCGCTACCCCGAGCTCGGCGGCGGCAAGCTGTTCACCATGCTGGCGCTCGTCGTGTACGTGGTCTCGCCGATCGATTTCATCCCCGAACTGCTGTTCTCCGTGCTGGGTCTGGTCGATGACGTCGCCGTCGCGGTGTGGCTGACCACGATGGCCCTGGGCGAGAGCGAACGCTTCGTGGTGTGGGAACGCGAGCAGGAGGCCCAGGAGGCCTTCTATCGGGCCAACCCCGACGGTCCCGGGCAGGCGGGAGCCACGTCCGGGCGGTCCGGCGCCGAGTCCGAGCACGCCGGAACCCAGGCGCCGCCGCAGGGCGGGCCGCGCGTGGAGGACCACGTCGACGGCGGCCGGAGGCAGCGACGCTGATCACTTCGTCGACTGACCACTTCGTCACGCGCCCGGGGGTCGAACCCCCGGGCGCTTCGCGTTCCAGGTGCGGGGGGAACGTCCCGATCGGGGGACCATGGACAAGAAGCCGCCTCGCCCGTATCGTACGCATAACGCACACGCGTGCTGAATGCGAACAAGTGGATCCGTCCCTGCTCCGGAGCACGCCCCCTACGCCACGGAGAGCCGAGCCCACCCATGAACGCGACGAACCAGAGCCAACGGACCCAGGTCGCCATCATCGGTGCGGGACCCGCCGGGCTGATGCTGTCCCACCTGCTCTCCCTCTCCGGCATCGACTCCGTCGTCATCGACGTGCGCGACCGCGAGACCATCGAGGCGACCATCCGGGCGGGGATCCTGGAACAGGGGACCGCCGACCTCATGACCTCCACGGGCGTGGGTGATCGCCTCCTCGACGAGGGACAACGCCACGAGGGCACCTACCTGCGCAGCCGCAAGGAGTCCCGGCGCATCGACTTCGCCGCGCTCACCGGACGATCCGTCTACCTCTACCCCCAGCACGAGGTCCTCAAGGACCTCATCGGGGCACGGATCGCCGCCGGGGGAGACCTGCGGTTCGGCGTCCACGACGTCGAAGTCCAGGGCATCACCACCGACGACCCCAAGGTGCGCTTCACCGAACCCGACGGCACCCGCGTCGAGCTCTCCAGCGCCGTCATCGCCGGCTGTGACGGATCCCAGGGGGTGTGCAGGCGCGCCATCCCGAAGGACGTGCGCACCGACTACTTCCACGCCTACCCGCACGGCTGGTTCGGCATCCTCACCGAAGCCCCGCCCAGCTCCGACGAACTGATCTACTCCCACTCCGAGCACGGGTTCGCGCTCATCAGCTCGCGCACGCCCACCCTGCAGCGCATGTACTTCCAGTGCGACCCCGGCGAGGACGCCTCCACCTGGAGCGACGAACGCATCTGGGACGAGCTGCGCACCCGGGTCAACGGCAACGGCTTCGAACTCAAGGAAGGGCCCATCACCCAGCGCGGGGTCATCCCCATGCGCAGCTACGTCATCGACCCCATGAGCCACGGGCGCCTGTTCCTCGCCGGCGACGCCGCGCACACGGTCCCCCCGACCGGGGCGAAGGGCATGAACCTCGCCGTCGCCGACGTCGCCGTCCTCTGCCAGGCCCTCGAACGCTACTTCCACCAGGGTTCGACGGAGCTGCTGGACGTCTACGGCCGCACCGTCGCCGACCGCGTGTGGCAGGCCCAGCACTTCTCCTGGTGGATGACGTCCATGCTGCACCTGGACCACAAGGGCGACGCCTTCGACCACCGTCGACAGCTCGGCGAGATCGACCAGATCACCGGTTCCCCGATCGGCGGCGCGTACCTCGCCGACACCTACACCGGCAGGCCCATCGCCCTGACCAACCCCGACTCCGTCGTCGCCGAAGCCCTGACCCGCACCGCTCAACGCACCCCCTGACCCGACGGATAATGGGGGAATGTCCCTTGAACGACAGCCCCGGGCCGAGCGGGTCGAGTCCACCGACCTCGGGCATCCGGCCCTGCGCCGGGACGAACTCGTGGTGCTCGCCGAACTCGTCCGCGACGCCTGCGCGGGCGACCTGACGATCGGCCTCACCGACGGCGGAAACGAGGTCGGGCGCGAGGTCGTGCAGGTCGCCGAGGCCTTCGCCGAACTCCGGGAGCGGTCCGAGGAATCCAAGCCGCGCGCACTCTTCCTCTCCGGGCGGCGAGGGCGAACCCGCGTCACCGTGATCCTCGGCCACGACTCCCGCGTGCGGGTGACCGAACCCGACGACGCCTCCCGGGAAGCGGTCGCCGCGATGGTGGAGGTGGTCCGCGGCCATCAGCGCCGGTTCACCGACCGCGCCTGGATCGGAATCCTCCTCGGCGTGCTGGGCCTGCTGGTCACCGTCGGCTACACCGGGCTGATCATCGGCCAGGGGCTCATCGGCACCGGGTACGGCCTCGGAGTGGTGGCGCTGCTCGTGGTGAGCCTGGGGTTCGTGCTGTGGGGCCAGTCCAACCCCAAGGACGGCGAGGGCGCTCGTATCGTCAACACCCCACGTCGGTGAGCGGGCCCCCACCACCTTTCCGCCTCTGAACTGCGGTGATCTTGCTACCAGAAGCGAAAAAGGCGCCTTTTTCGCTTCTGGTAGCAAGATC
>NZ_FRFF01000141.1 GCF_900143625.1 Nocardiopsis sp. JB363 | reverse complement strand
CGCCTGACCCCCAGGAGCCCCCTTGTCCGGCGCCACTCCCCTTCTTCTGGCGTCCGGACGCGACGCCGACGTGTTCGCGATCGACGACCGGCGTGTGCTGCGCCGCTACCGGTACGACCTCGACACCGCCGCGGAGGCGGCCGTGATGCGGCACGTGGCGGAACGCGGATTCCCCGTACCGGCCGTATACCGCGCCGAGGGGCCGGATCTGGAGATGGAGCGCCTGCACGGCCCCACGATGCTCTCGGCGTGCCTGGCCGGGGACCTCTCCCCGGAGGAGGCGTCCGCGACGCTCGTGGAACTGCACGGGCGCCTGCACGAGCTTCCGTTCCCCGGTGGTTCGGGCCGTGTCCTGCACATGGACCTGCACCCCGACAACGTGGTGCTCACCGAGCGGGGCCCGATGGTGATCGACTGGACCAACGCCCGCGAGGGCGACCCGGGGCTGGACCGGGCGCTGACCGCGCTCCTGCTCGCGATGGTGTCCCTGACCGCGTTCGACCCGTTGGCGGGCCTGGCCGGGGCGTGCCTGTCGCCCTACGTCGCCGGCGCCCCGGACGACCCCGCACGCCTACTGGAGGAGGTCGTGGCCCTGCGCCGGCAGGACCCCAACCTGAGCGCCGAGGAGATCGCCGCCCTCCCCCGCGCCGTCGCCCTGATCCGTTCGCTCACCTGAGCCGGTGCAGCGGGTGTTCGGCGAGGAAGTCACGGACGGACTCGGTCGCCTTGGGCGCCGCCTCGTGCAGGTAGCCGTGCCGGGCCTCAGGCAGAAGCAGCAGCCGGGCGTTCGGGACGCGTTCGGCGAGCAGTTCGGCGTTGGCCACCGGGGCGAGCTCGTCGTCCTCACCGTGCACGACCAGTGTGGGCGCCTGGATACGCGGCAGCAGCTCCCAACCGTCGTGCTTCACGCTCGCCGTGTAGTGGCGGCGCTGGGCGCGCAGCGGGTTGCGCGGCACGATCCTGGCCACCGTCTCGGGGTTCGCCTCGGCCCACGAGGGTGAATAGAACAGGTGCGCGATCAGGTCGCGCCCCTCCTCGGTGTTCGCCTTGCGCAGGGCGACCGACGTGTGGTGCGGGCGCTCGACCTCGTTGCTCCCGCCCGGCGCGGTCGCGCCCAGGATCAGGGCGCCGATCCGATCGGGGGCCATCGCGGCGAGTGTCTGGGCGATCTTGCCGCCCATGGAGAAGCCGTACACGTGGGCGCGTTCCACGCCCTCCTCGTCCAGGACGGCCAAGGCGTCATGGGCCAGCAGTTCCATGCTGTAGGGGATGTCGAGGGGAACGTCGCTGTCGCCGGTACCGCGCATGTCCATCCGGATCACCCGGTGGCTCTCGGCCAGGTCGACGTACACCCCCTCCCACATGGTGCGGTCGAGGGACTGTCCGTGGATGAGCAGCAGCGGCTCACCCGCTCCGTGGACGTCGTATCCAATACGGGTTCCGTCAGCGGCGGTCGCGTGGTTCACGCCAACGGACACTACCCGACAAAGCACACGTCACGAGTGGTGAGAGGACCGTGAGACCACGTGGTCCTCGTGCCAGGAACGGTAGGCCGCCCAGCCGAGTAGGGCGCTGGCCGTCAGCATGACGAACACCCCGGACGCCGCCGTCACGTCCTCCTCCGGGACCCCCGTCCAGAACCAGGACACGAAGGTCAGTGCCGGGACCAGGGCGCACAACACCATCAACGTCACGAGCCGGAAGCCGTTCTGCTTGAGCTGACAGCCCACCGCGAACCCGATCTGGACCAAGAGCAGGGTGAGGGTCAGGAAGAAGAACCCGTGCCCCTCATCGAGCGCTCCCCAGAGCACGTCCCAGCCGGTCGCGTAACCGTTCGGATCCAGCGCGCCCACTCCACCTTCACTGTGGACATGGAACCCCCCTCCCTCACGGATCCAGGGCAGGGCCGGCGACAGGAACAGGGCGACGGTGCCACCGAGGAACGCGGTCGCCGTCATCTGGTCCGACGGTGCGTCGTCGTTCAGCCTCTTCAGGCGCATCTCCAGCCGGTTGACGCGAGCGCGCAGACGTTCGGTCTCGCTCGGCTGGTCCTGACCGTTCGATCGCACGGAAGGGTCTCCTCGACTCGTCGGAACACGGCATGGGATGGATCCCGGAGGCATCACCATGGTTCGTCCACGATCTCGTGTCCGAAACCCGCGAACCAAACCACCCCTGGTGAGCATCTCCCCCAACCCCACCACCGGGAGAGGAGCGCGAATGCACACACCTGTCATCGCCGCCGACTCCGACCAGGGGCCGCGGGAACACCAACAGGACGCGTACGCGCATCAGGTAGCCGACGCCTCCGGAGGATGGCGAGCGTCCCTGGCCGACGGATTCGGCAAACACCCTCGCACTCGTGAGGCCGCCGTACTCGCCGCCGTCACCGCCATAGAGACCGGTGGAGAGGCCATGGACGCCGTACTCGCCGCCACCCGCGCGATCTCCAGCGCTCATCCCGGAGCCGACTGCGTCATGGTGCACGCGCGCCAGGACGCCCCCGACGACCCCATCGACGTCGCCTGGGTCGGCGACTGCCGGCTCTGGACCTGGTCGCCCGGCGACGGGTTGCGTCGGCACACCCACGACCACACCTTCGGACAGAGCCTGCGGGACCGGTGGGTGCCGGACGACCTGGCACGGGCCGGCGACCACGCGCTCACCACCTCGGTCGCCACCGCGATCCCGACCGACATCGGCACCACCACCGCTCCCCCGGCCGAACTGGTGCTGTTCACCACCGACGGGGTCCACGACTACGTGGACGAACTCCTGTTGGCCGAACTGGTCACCGACCACGCGCACACCCCGGACGTCCTCGCCCAGGTGTTGGTGGACGCCGCCCGCGAGGCGGAGAGCGGCGACAACGCCACCGCCATGGTCATCCGGCTCCCCCTCCCGGAGTCGCCCTACCTGTCCCGGCAGGAGCTGCTGCTGGACGGTCTGGCCCACGTCGACGGGTTCGACGACGACCAGCCCGTCCTACGCCGACTCGCCGAGGACCGCGCCGTGGGCATCGCGTGCGATCGGTTCCTGCTGCGCGACGGCACCACCTACTGGTGCACGAAGGACTCCGACCACACCGACCACCACGTCAGCTGGCACGGCGTCACCTGGACCTGAGGGGTGTCAGTCGTCCGGTTTGGCGAGGGTCGCACCGGCTCCGACCATCAGGCAGGCCAGGAAGGCCACGATCGCGCCCGGTCCCACGACGACGGAGCTCTCGGGGTCGGTCGGCCAGACCATCGGCAGCAGGAACGGTGCGGGGAACGCGCAGACCTGTACGGCGATGTGGAAGCGACGGTCGTCCGAGATCAGCGCATACAGGGTCAGCGCCAGGATCAGCAGGACCGCGACGAAGACGGCGAGGATCGCCCTCGTGTCGGTGATGGCGGCCCCGAACATCTCCCATCCGGTCATCAGACCCCGGGGCTCCAACCGCAAGGGGAGGTCCTCGGAGCCCAGGGTCGGGGCGATGTCGAACCCGGACCCGTCCTTTCGCGGGCCGCGCAGCCACGGCAGTGCGAGCGAAACGAACAGCGCCACGGCACCGACCGCCATGGCGACCGTGCCCAGACGGAATCTCCGTTCGTCCGCTTCGCGCGCCCACGTCAGCCGTTCCATCCGGTCCAGCCGCTTCCGGAGTTCCCGGAGTTCGCCGGGGCCTTCTTGCTTCGCCATGGGACCTCCCGAGGTCAAGGATCTTCGACTGGGAGACCCCTCTTCGCGCCGTTTGGTTCCCGGATGTGACTTTCCGACGTCACGCTTCCCAGCGCTTGCCGGTGATCCGCTCGTAGACCTCGATGTACCGGGCTCGGGTCGCTTCCACGATCTCGTCCGGGATCTCCGGGCCGGGCGGGGTCCGGTCCCAGTCGGTGACGGTGCTGGACCAGTCCCGCACGAACTGCTTGTCGAACGCGTGCTGGGGCCTGCCCGGCTCCCAGTCGTCCGCGGGCCAAAAGCGCGACGAATCGGACGTCAGCACCTCGTCGGCGAGAACGAGCGTGCCGTCCGCCGCGCGGCCGAACTCCAGCTTGGTGTCGGCGATGATGACGCCGCGCTCAGCGGCGATCTCAGCGCCGCGCTTGTACACGTCCAGGGTCACCGTGCGCAGACGGTCCGCTGTCTCCTGACCGATCTCCTCGACGACGTCCGCGAAGGTGATGAACTCGTCGTGCCCCTCGGTCGCCTTGGTGGTGGGGGTGAAGATCGGTTCGGGGAGCTTCGATGCCTCCACCAACCCCTCGGGGAGCTTGATCCCGGAGACGGTGCCCTGCTTCTCGTACTCCTTGAGCCCGAGCCCCGCGAGGTAGCCGCGGGCGATCCACTCCACCGGCAACATCGTGAGCTTCCGGCAGCGCACGGCGCGCCCGGCCCACTCCTCGGGCACGTCGGTGGCGGAGATGACGTGGTTGGGCACCACGTCGGCGAGCTGTTCGAACCACCACAGCGAGAGCTGTGTGAGGATCTTGCCCTTGTCGGGGACGGGGGTGGGCAGCACGACGTCGTAGACGCTCACGCGGTCCGAGGCCACCAGGATGAGGTCATCATCGTCGGCGTAGACGTCGCGCACCTTGCCCGAGTGCAGCAGTTCCATGTCGCTCCTACCTGGAGATCTCGTAGTCGTAGGTGGCCCAGCGTCGGGCGACGGAGACGGATCGGCCGAACTCGATCACGTCGCCCTCGGCGTCGAGCACCCAGTTCTGTTTGCGCAGCACCGGGGAGCCCAGAGGAATGTTCAGCGCCGCGGAGTCCTCTTCCGAGGCGATGTCGGCGCGGAGTTGGTCCTTGCCGGCGGCGGGGGCGACCCCCGCCGTCTCCGCCACGTACTTCGGGGTTCCCTGGGGCAACCGCTCCGTTTCCAGCAACAGTGGAGACGTGGCCGCCAGCTCGCCCTTGAACCAGGACGTGCTGACCGAAGAGGGCACGTCGTCTCGGAAGGCGACCCTCTGGCGCCGGATGACGTCGGTCCCCGCTGGAACGCCCAGGGCGTCCGCGATCGCCTCAGGGGCCGGCACCAGCTCGGCCACACGAATCTCGGCCCGCTCGTGGTCCGCGTAGATCCGGCCCTGGAGGCTGTGCACCACTCGATCCCGGGCACTGGCCGCCGCCTGGTCGCGGGTGACGATGCTGCCCCTACCGGGTTCGCTGCGCACCAGGCCCTCGGCCTTGAGCACCCCGACGACCTTCGTCGCGGTCGCCAGGGAGATCTTCCACTTGGCGCTGATGGTGCGCACCGAGTCGATCTTCTCCCCGTCGGGGAGGGCGCCGGACTCGATCTCGGCCCTGATGTGCTTGGCGACCTGCAAGTAGGGCGGGTCGGTGCGTTGAACCCGAGGGGACACGGCCTGCTCCTTGGTGGCGAACACAGCCAGCGTACTAGAACGCTGACGTTCGCGACCTAGGACGGTTGCACGACCTCGGGCCCCAACACGGAGGAGCCCCGGGGCAGCACCCTCACTCAACGCCAAAAAAGCCCGGAGCCAAAGGGCTTCCGGGCTTTGATGCTGGTCCTGACGTGTGGCTAGGGGCGGGGTCGAACCGCCGACCTTCCGCTTTTCAGGCGGACGCTCGTACCGACTGAGCTACCTAGCCGCGGCGCCGAACGGCGACGCTTGCGGTCCTGACGGGATTTGAACCCGCGGCCTCCACCTTGACAGGGTGGCGAGCACTCCAAACTGCTCCACAGGACCTTGTTCAGTTGTCACACCAGGCTGATCGGGCCCGGTGCCTCGCTGCGGTTTCCATTCTGCCAGATGTCCGACAGTGGTCTGACCGCTTCGTACCCCCAACGGGATTCGAACCCGTGCTACCGCCTTGAAAGGGCGGCGTCCTGGGCCGCTAGACGATGGGGGCCCGTGTAGACGTCCCAAGCATAGGGGAATTTCCCACCAACTCCAAAGTGGAAGTCCGGGCCGCTCCGAACCCGCACCGCTCGGGGCTTCCGAGTCAGGGTGTGACCTCCGCTTCCTCCCCTTCCTCTGGCTCCTCACCGACGGTCCGGTCGGGGTCCTCCTCGATGTGCCGCTCGACCTGTGCGGACGTGAGGCCGACGCCACCGAGGTCGATGTCGTCACGCGCCTGAAGGCGACCGGTCTCGGCGTCGAAGTACAGCACCGAGGCTTGGTAGGGGGTCGGCCGATCCGTGCCGTGATCGAGCCCGCTCAGTCCGGCGCCGCCCGTGGAACCCTGGACGAGGAACCTGGTGCCCTCCTGGGTGAGCTCGGTGGACCGCATGTGTTCGTTACCGGCCAGCGCGAGGGGGACCACCCCGTCGAACGGGCGTGCCTGGGTGCGGGAGTGCAGGAGCGCGACGTCGACGTCGGTGTCACCACCCTCGACGGAGGCCGCCTGCTTCTCGCCGAGTTCCCTCACGTCCGCCTCGTCGGGGTTGAGCCGGGTGGCGTCCGGCACGAACCTGGGGTCGCCGGAGCCGAAGAAGGTGAGCCCGCCGACCTCCTCGACGTCCCCGTCCAGGACCACCGCGTTGGGCTGGGCCTCCACCGCCCGCTGGGTGCCCGCCGAGTCGTGCTGTCCGCGCACCCACACGTAGGGCACGTCCAGCTTCCCGATCTCGTCGGCGAAGACGTCCTCCGCCGCGCTCCCGCGTTCGGTGAGGTCACCGGAGTCCACGATCACGTCCACCCCGTACTGCTCCCGCAGGGTGCCGATGATGCTCCACGACGCGGGGTTGAGCTGGATGTCGGACACGTGCAGCACCCGGATGACCGACTCGTCCTCGTCGTAGACCGGTAGCGAGGAGGTGGCCTGGTAGATCATCGCCACGTTGCCGACGAGCCCCGCCAGCTGCTCCTGGTACTCGGTGAACTGTCCGACGACGTCGTCGACGCTGCCGACCACCGCCGGGGCCTCGCCGAGGAGACCCGTGAAGCGCGGCTGGACGATGGCGCTGGGGTTGAACGTCAGGGCCGCCACCCCGCCGGCCGCCGCCAGGACGAGCACGGAGGTCGCGGCGCTCGCCAGGGCGCGCCAGGCGTTGCGGAACAGCAGCAGCCCCATCAGGGCCGCGCCGAGGGCCGCCGCGAGGAGCGAGCGCAGCACCAGGGTGGTCACGCCGCTGGTGACGTCGGCGCCGATGCCCGCGGCCATCCGGTCGATGGCCTCCGGGTCGGTGAACATCTCCTGGGCCGCGGAGCTGCGGATCTCGGTGATGGCCGCCTCGATCCGCAGCGGGGCGGCGTGGGTGTCGAAGGCCAACTGTCCGAGGGGGGCGACGTTCACCACCGTCTCCCCGTGCCACTGAGGGCTCAGCGAGAACGTGACGTCGGCGGGGCCGATGGGGGTGACCACCTGTCCGCCCAGCGCCAGGCCGATCCAGCCGCCGAGGAGGCCCGCCACGATGACGCAGCCCCAGCGCCACAGACGCCCGGTGCGCCATCGCGCGAAGGCCGCACGTGAACGTCCGAGGCTCGCACGTGAGCGGTCGAGGGCACCACGGAGGTCGTATGCGCGGATCTGTGACAACACACCCCCCATCATGCCGTCGCCGCGGACCGTTCCCAATGTTTCCTCCCGACCAGAGTGTTATGTCTCTTCCTCGCGGCTCCTCGCAGGCACCACAATGACGAGTGTGGTTGAACTGACACGCAGGGACTTCGAAGAACTGGTGGCCGACGCCCTGGACCAGATCCCGCCGGAGCTCTCCCGACTGATGGACAACGTGGTCATCACGGTCGAGGACGAGTCTCCGGAGGGGCTGCTCGGGTTGTACGAGGGGATTCCGCTCACCGAGCGGGGCGATTCCTACTTCGGGGTGCTACCGGATCAGATCTTCATCTTCCGACGCAACATCTGCGCGCTCTGCGAGACACCGGACGAGGTGGTCCACGAGGTGTTGGTGACCGTGGTCCACGAGATCGCGCATCACTTCGGCATCGACGACGCCCGCCTGACCCAACTCGGTTGGGGGTGATCGAAGCGCATGAGTGGTCGGAGCCGTTCGGATCCGGCCGTCGGTCGATCACGGAGCGCGATCCCCGGGCGCTGAATTCATCCCTTCGTCGGAGGAAAACAGCCTGGGGACGCCGTTCCAGTGGAACCACGCCCCGTCGATGGAAAAACCCGAGGGAAAATCCCCACGCCTCCCACTGGGCGTTCCAGACCACCCGGACCCACTCCGCTTCATATAGCGCCACCTGGGAAAACAATCCGCGCATAGACTCGCCGGCACATCGCCGAATCCCATTCGGGGGCATTACCCGGAGCAACGAATCAGATACGAATTTCCCGAAACGGCTTGCCAGTCCGTCCAGCATCCGGAACCGTTGGTCATTGGGACACGACACAGCGTGATTTCAACCCTGTAACAGTAGGGAGTGCCCCGTGGGCAATCCGAGCATCGACGATGCCCCCGACAACGAGGACCACGAATCCTCGACGGCTCAGAAGGCCCGGGAAAACGACTGGCGGAGCAGTTACCGCGACGTCATGGCCATCGGTGAGTTCCGTTCCATGTGGCTCGCCCACGCCCTGTCCGTGGTCGGTACCAACCTGTTGAACATCGCCACCGCGCTGCTGGTCTACCACGTGACCGCGTCCGCCTTCGCCGCGGGAATCACCCTCGCGCTGAACTTCCTGCCACCGCTGATCGGCGGCCCACTGCTCTCCGGGCTCGCCGACATCCTGCCTCGCCGCCGGGTGATGATCGCCTGCGACGTCCTCAGGGCGGGGGTCATCGTCCTCATCGGCGTCCCGGGCATGCCGGTCTGGGCGATCTGGGCGCTGATGTTCTTCGTGGTGTTGCCGGGGATCCCCTTCGCGGCCGCACGTGCCGCGCTCCTCACCCAGATCATCCAGGGCGAGCGCTACGTCGCCAGCACCACGATCATCCAGTTGACCGCGCAGCTCGGCATGCTCCTCGGCCTCATCGCGGGCGGCGTGATCGTGTCGTTCATCGGCCCCAACATCACCGTGATGGGCACCGGCCTACTGTTCGCGCTGTCCGCCCTGATCGTGCTGTTCGGCGTCCGGGCCCGCCCGGTGCCCGACCGGGAGGGGGTCTCCGACGACACCGCGGGCGCGCCCAAGCGGCCCGGCCTGCTGGTGATGTTCCGAGACGGCGCGAAGCTGGTCTTCACCGACGCGAAGCTGCGCACCCTCGTCCTGCTCGCCTGGCTCGCCGGTCTGTACGGCATCCCCTACGGTCTGGCCACGCCCATGGCCGACGAGGCGGGCGCCGGCGCGACGGCGACCGGGTTCATCATGGCGGGCTCGTCGATCGGCGCTCTGTTCGGCGGCCTGATCCTCACCCGTCTGGTTCCCCCACCGACACGGATGAGGCTGCTGGGTCCACTCGCCGTGCTGACGTCGGTGCCGCTGTTGCTGTGGTTCTTCGAGGCGCCCCTGTGGCTGTTGGTGGTCGCCTTGGCCGCGTGCGGCGCGGCGGGTTCCTACCAATTCGTCGCCAACGCCGCCTTCGTGCTGTGCGTGCCGCAGGAGGGGCGCGCACAGGCGTTCGGGCTCGCCGCCTCCGGCCTTCAGGTGGTCCAGGGCATCGGCATCCTGGTCGCCAGTTACTTCGTGGAGTCCTTCGGCACCGGTCCGGTCATCGCCTGGGCCGGTGTGCTCGGCGTGTTGAGCGCCGCGGTCCTGGCGATCCGTTGGTCCCGGATGGCCGGTCAGACGATCGCCCGCATGGAGGAGACCGAGACGGAACGCTCGCCTTAGGGTGCGGGCGTGTACCGCCCGGGGGCGGGGAGGCGGGTGTGCCCGCCTCCGTCCTCGTCCCCCGCGTCGCGGCTCACTGCTCGCTCGGACCGTGGTCCGAGGTGTGCTCTCGCGTCTCCTCGGGCTCGTGCTCCTCCCCCGGGTGCCGGTGGTCCCTCCGGTGCCAGTCCGGGTGCGCCCTCAAGGTCCACATCATCAGCGCTCACTCTCCTTTCCCTGGAAGTTGCGGACGATCTGCTCCATCAGCGAACGCTGCTCGCTCTGCGACGGCATGATCAGCCAGGCCACGATGTAGATGATCACACCGCTGAAGCCGAGCAGGGTGAAAACGGCGAAGAGGACGCGGATCAGGGTGGAATCGATACCCGTGTAGTCCGCGATACCGCCACAGACGCCGGTCAGGAAACGGTCGGATTCACTGCGTTGGAGCCGCTTGCTCCCGAAGTTCTCGCTCATGGTTCAAGCCTGCCCGTTCCCTGCGACGTTTCCCATCCGGGACAGCCCTGGGCGTCCCCTGACTTCCACCCCCGGTCCTCTGGGGGAGCGTCCTCACCGGGGCTGAAACCCCTCTTTAATGGGACGAAACGGGACGCAAAGACGTTCCGGAGACATGGGCCACAGCCACAGGAGAGGACCGGGTCAGTCGGTCGGGCCGTAGGCCTCGCCCAGGTTCACGAAGGCCCGCCGGAGCAGGTCGCGTACCGCCTCGATGTCCGCTTCGTCCCCGTAGGGGACCCTCTTCAGGGTGTGCCGGATGACGGACATCGCCGCGCCGGCGACCACCTCGGAGCGGAAGTCGTCCTCGGGGGCCCCGGAGCGTTGGCCGATCGCGGTGGCCAGCCCCTGTTCGGCGCTGTGCAGGCGGCTCAGGAAGACGGGCAGCAGTTGGGGCTCCCGGTCCAGGAGTTCCTTGCGCTGCACCGCCTCGGCGCGGTGGGCCGCGAGGTCACCCGGCCCGGCCAGGGAGTTGACGAGGAGGTGGACGAGGTCCTCGGCGAAGTCGCCCGTGGGACCGCCGGCGACGAACACCTCATGATCCGCCTCGTCCGGGGTGAGGGGGGCATCGCCGATGAGGGCGTCCTCTTTGGTGGCGAAGTAGTTGAAGAAGGTGCGGGCGGAGACGTCGGCCTCGGCCGCGATCTCCTCGACCGTCACCTTCTCCAGGCCACGCTCCAGGGTGAGCCGGACCGCGGCGCCCTGGAGGGCACGCCTCGTGGCCTGCTTCTTTCGCTCGCGCAGCCCCATCGGCCCTCCTTGCATACGGCTGATTTTTTCAGGCCGCGCAAACATTCTCAACGTGTACTTTTTCACCCCGCACATGAGGGCCCGGCCCGTTTTCGGACCGGACCCGCACACGGAGCGCGCTCCGTCGAACACGCGTCGCTCGAACGTACACGACACCGCCGATCAGGGAAGTTCGATCACCTCGCCCGTCGCGGCCCCCTCGACCGACTTGACGTAGGCCCTGGCGACGTCGGCCAGATCGACCGACTCGTACCCGGGAAAGAGCGAGCCGTACTCCACCAGGCTTTCGGTGAACACCGACGGACTGACCACGTTGATCCGGCGCGGCGCGATCTCCCTGGCGGCCGCCCGCACGAACGCTTCCACGGCCCCGTTGGCCATCGCCGCCGCGGCGCCGGTGGCGATCGGATCGCGGGACAGCACACCCGTGATCAGCGTGAACGAGCCGTTGGGGGCCACGTGCGCGAGACCGGTGCGCACCAGATCGATCTGGGCGAGCACCTTCCCCTCGAAGGAACGCACGTACGCCGCCCGCTCCAGCTCCTCGAAGGGGGCGTAGGCGACGTCCCCGGCGGCGCTCACCACCGCGTCGACGCTCCCCACTCGGGCCCACAGCGCGTCCAGCGCCTCCGGGTCGGTGATGTCACAGCGCACGTCACCGCCGCCGCGCCCCACCGTCACCAGATCGTGTCCTCGCTCGGTCAGCGTGCGACCCACCACCGCGCCGAGCCTTCCCGTCGCTCCCACCAGCAAGATCCTCATGGCCATGACGCTAGACGCCCGGCCTCGGCGGCGGGAAATACCTCGTACCACCCATTCATACGCTGGACGCATGAGTGTTGAGTTCCGCCACCTCCGAGCCCTGGTCGCCATCGGTGAGCACGGCACGATCACCGACGCCGCCGCCGACCTCGGCGTCACCCAACCCACCCTGTCCCGGACCCTGGCCCGCTTCGAGGAACTCGTCGACGCCGAACTCGTCGAGCGCACCACCCGGGCCCTACGGCTGACCGAGGCGGGCTCCCGGCTCCGCGACGACGCCGTCGAACTCCTCGCCCGACTCGACCACGCGCTCACCAGGGTCCACCCCACCGACGTCGGCCCGCTACGCCTGGGCTGGGCCTGGGCGGGGTTGGGCCGGCACACCGTCCCCCTGCTCCGGGCCTGGCGTGAACGCTCCGACGTCCCGGTCGAGATCAGTCGTCCGGACGACCCCGAGATCGGCCTCCTCGACGGATCCCTGGACGCCGCCGTCGTCCGCCGGGTCCTGCCCGAGGAGTTCGCCGCCGCGGACACGACCACCGCGCACCTGTTCACCGAGTCCCTCGTGGCCGCGGTGGCGGCCGACGGGCCGCTCGCCGACCGTTCCGCCGTCTCCCTGGCCGAACTTGGGACACAGGACGTCGCCCTGTGCGCCGCCTCCCCGACCGCCACCCTCGACCTGTGGGACCAGAATCCGCCACGCGCGGTCACCGTCACCAACACCGACGAGTGGCTCACCCTGATCGCCCTGGGCCGAGCGGTCGGCGTCACCGCGGCGGCCACCACCTACGGCCACACCCATCCCGGGGTCGCCTACCTGCCCTTGGCGGACGCGGTACGGGTGGAGGTCAGTCTGGCCTGGCCCACCCACCGGGAACACCCGGTCGTCCCGGAGTTCGCCGGGTTCGTCCGAGGACACTTCCGTGACCTGGTGGAACACGCCTCCCCGCCCGTCGTCCTCTCCCTGTGAGCCGGGGCTCAGCCGGAGAGGGAGCGGTGACCGTACGATCCCGCGTGGTCGGTCACCGATCGTCAGACGCCGGGGTGGTCAGTCGTCGGACACGTCCAGCAGTCCGCGACGGAAACCGGCGGCGACCGCCGCCGCGCGATCGTTGACCCCGAGCTTGGCGTAGATGTGCAGCACGTGCGTCTTGACGGTGGCCTCGCTGACGAACAGACGGGCCGCCGCCTCCCGGTTGGTGGAGCCGGCGGCGATGAGTCGGAGGATCTCCAGTTCCCGGTCGCTCAGGGACACCGTCGGTGCGCGGACCCGGCCGACCAGCCGGGTCGCCACCGACGGGGAGAGCACCGTCTCCCCGCGCGCGGCCAGGCGGACGGCGCGCGTCAGTTCCTCGGGCAGCGCGTCCTTGAGGAGGTAGCCCGTGGCCCCGGCCTCGATCGCGGGGCCGACGTCGCTGTCGGTGGCGTAGGTGGTCAGCACCAGCACACGGGACGGGACGCCCAGTCGGGCCAGCTCCCGGATCGCCGCCACCCCGCCCGTCCCGGGCATGCGCAGGTCCATGAGGATCACGTCGGGTTCCAACGATCGGGCCAGTTCGACCGCTCGTGCCCCGTCGGAGGCCTCCCCGACCACCTCGAACCCCGGGTCACCGGCGAACATCCCGCGAATGCCGTCGCGGACCACGGGGTGATCGTCGGTGATGAGAAGGCGGATGGGCTGGTCGGTCACCAGGGATCTCCCTCGAAAGCGGCCGGGACGACCACGGAGATCGCCGTCCCGGCCCCGGATGCGGACTCGATCTCCAGGATCCCGGACAGACCGGCCACCCGCTGCCGCATGGACGTCAGCCCGAACCCGCCGCGTGCGCCGTCGGAGTCGCCGTCGGAGGCACCGTTCGGGCGCGGCGACGGGCCTCGCGCGGGATCGAAGCCCACACCGTCGTCGCGCACGTCCAAGGCGACAACATCCTCCATGTACGACAAGGTCACCCCCACCCGTTCGGCGCCGGCGTGCTTGGCCACGTTGGCCAGGGCCTCCTGCACCGTGCGGAGCAGGGCGGCCGCCACCTCGTCGCGCAAGGGCCGAACCTCGCCGGTCGCCGTGAAGTCCGCGCGCACCCCGTGCAGACGCGCCCAGCGGGAGGTGAGGTCGGACAGGGCCTCGGGCAGCGCCGCCGATTCCAGCGGCGCCGGGCCGAGCGCGTCCACGGACCTGCGCGCCTCCGTCAGGTTCTCGCGGGCCAGCCGCAGGGAGTTGTCGACGCGGGGCCGCCACTCCCCTCCGGCGCCGGACCGTTCGGCGGCCTGAAGCTGGGTGATGATCCCGACGAACCCTTGGGCCAGGGTGTCGTGGATCTCGCGGGCGATGCGCCGGCGTTCGTCGAGCACGCCGGCCTCACGCGCCTGGACCAGCAGTTGGGCGTGCAGCCCCTCGTTCTCCCGGATGGTCTCGCGCAGCCGCCGCACCATCTGTTCCCGTTCGGCGCTGCGATCCGCGGTGACCTCGCCCAGGTGGCTGAACACCACGACCATCACGACGATGGTGACCACGAACGACAGGCGCAGGAGGAGCGACCCCGGGGCGAGGTCCCCGGGTCCCCCCAGGTACCCGTTGACGGTGGCCAGGGCGGTGGCGGTCACCCCCAGGTACCGCCATCCGCCCTTGAGGAGTCGCCAGGAGTACACGTAGCCGGTGAAGCCGAAGAAACCCGCGAACCATCCGCTGATCGTGCCGAGTATCGCGATCATCACGACCAGCGCGACGATGAAGGCGATCGCCACACCCGGTCGGTCGATCCACCCCTGCCGGCGTCCGCTCACCGTCCACAACAGCACGGCGGTGAGCGCCACGAGGGCGAGCGTCCGCACGTTCGGCCAGGGCACGTCTCCGGTGGCGAACGCCAACACCGTGGAGGCGGCCAGCAGGGCGAACGGGGTGACGGCGATGAGCCGCCCCACCCGACGTTCCCGCAGGTCGAGTTCGCGCTCCGACGTGTTCTCCATGCTCACTCCCAGCGGAAGTACCTGGCCGCGAGGGCGCTGAGGACCACCGCGTACGCCGCCATGGTGATCAGGGGCAGCGGTTCGAGGATCCCACCGGACCAGACGGAGTGGAAGCTCTCGCGCATCGCGCCCAGCGGGGTGAACCGACCGACGGCCGCCAACAGGTCGGGCATGTACTCGGGGGGCTGCATGAGCCCGCCGAGGTAGGACATGGGGAAGAAGAGCAGCACGCCGAACCCGTTGGCCGACCGCCCGTTCGGGGCGAGCGCCGCGAGGAGCAGACCGATGGCGAAGGTCGACGCGACGCCCAGGGCGAACGCGACGGGGAAGGCGGCGGCCGAGGGAACGCCCGCCCCGAGGAACCCCGTGCCGACCACCAGGAGGAGTACGACCGCCAGCACCGTCAGGACGAACTGCAACAGGATCTGCACCACGAGCAGGTTCCCCGGGCGCACCGGGGTGACGGAGAGTCGGCGCAGGATCCCGTGTTCGCGGTAGGTGGCCAGGGTGGTGGGCAACAGGTACACGCCCACCAGGGCGATCGCCATGGTGATCGCCATCGGCAGCAGGACGGTGTCCCCCTCGGTGATGGACCCGCCGAAGGCCAACAGGATGAACAGGGGGATGAGCAGGCTGAACACGGCCCCGGGCTCGCGTACCAGCAGCTTGGTCTCGACGTGGGTGAGCTTGGTGAGCGTCCTCATGATCCGGCCCCGTTCTCCGCGGCCTGAAAGGAATGGCCGGTCAGGGCGACGAAGGCGTCGTCGAGGCTGCGGCTGTCGACGCGCAGGTCGGCGACGAGTACGTGTTCGCGGGCCAGGGCGGCGGTGACCTCGGTGGCGAAGTCGCCTCGGCCCACCAGTTCGACCCGGTCGCCGGTGCGGGAGACCGTGGCCACCCCCGGCAGGTTTCCGAGCAGGGCTTCCGGTTCCGAGGTCCGCGAAGTCCTCGACGTCCCCGAAGCGCCGACGTCCATCAGCCGGAACCCCATCCGGTACTCGGGGTCGACCCCGTCGATCAGCCCCGCCGGGGTGTCGAGGGCGACGATGTCGCCGCGGTCGAAGACCGCCACCCGGTCGCACAGCTCCTCCACCTCGTCCATGAAGTGGCTGACGAGCACGACCGTCACCCCTTCGGCGCGGACCCGTTTGACCAGTTCCCAGGTGGTGCGGCGGGCCTGGGGGTCGAGTCCGGTGGTGAGTTCGTCGAGGAACGCGACTTCCGGGTCCCCGACCAACGCCAGGGCGATGAACAGCCGCTGTTTCTGCCCGCCGGAGAGCTTGCCGAAGCGTGTGTTCCGTTGGTCCACGAGTCCCCACCGCTCCAGCAGTTCCCGCCAGTCCCGGGGGCCGGAGTAGAAGGAGGCGTACAGGTCCAGTGCCTCCCACACCTTGATGGTCTCGGGGAGTCGGGTGTGCTGTAGCTGCACCCCGATGCGTTCCCGCAGCCCCCGGCCCTGTTCGAGCGGGTCGGACCCGAGTACCCGGACCGTCCCGGAGTCGGGGCGGCGCAGGCCTTCCAGGCACTCCACGGCGGTGGTCTTGCCCGCGCCGTTGGGGCCGAGGATCCCGAACACCTCGCCCTCCTCCACGGAGAAGGAGACCCGGTCCAGGACCGCCCGGCCGTCGTACTTCTTGCAGAGTTCGTCGACTTCGATGACTGCCATGCCCACAAGCCTGGTCGTCGCGGCCTTCCCGCGGATCGCCCGCGCGGCCCCTGTTCGGCGCCGATACGGCGGACCCGCGGCATCCACCGTTCGGTGGATGGCCACGGACCCGGTCGAATGTCGTGGCCCCGCCGTACCCTTGCCGAAGACAGTGGCTCACCGACCGGGTCCGGGTGCGCGATGACGAACAAGATCGACTTCAAGAAGACGTTCGACGGCTACCGTGCACGGCGGGACCGGTTCGGGGTCCTCGACCTGCCCGACCTGCGCTACCTCATGGTCGACGGCCACGGTGACCCGAACACCTCCCCGGCCTTCGCCGAGGCGATCGAGGCGCTCTACCCGGTGGCCTACAAACTGAAGTTCGCGAGCAAGCGCGACCTCGAACGCGACTACGTCGTCCCGCCTCTGGAGGGCCTGTGGTGGGCGGAGGACATGGACGCGTTCACCACCGAACGGGACAAGTCACGGTGGAGCTGGACCCTGATGATCATGGTTCCGGACTGGCTCGATTCGGCCGCCTTCACCACCGCCGTCGCCCAGGCGGGAGCCAGGACCCCACCGGCTCGCCTCGACGACGTCCGGCTGGAGACCCTCTCCGAGGGCCGCTGCGTCCAGACCCTGCACGTCGGTTCCTTCGATGACGAGGCCGATGTCCTGCGTCGCATGCACCACGAGTTCGTGCCCGAACAAGGCTTTCGCATGGCGGGCAGACACCACGAGATCTACCTGAGCGACTTCCGTCGGATGGCCCCGGAAAAGCGGCGCACCATTCTTCGACAACCGGTGATCACATCAGCACCACTGGCCACAGGAGAGTAGAGGGTTCAGCCAGATCACGGCGGGTTTTTCGAGCCGCCCTTACAACATCCAACAGGTTTCGACCATGGGGGTAACCGGTGAATTCTCTGACCGGAATCGGTCACCGGAATTCACTACTCGACCCTTTGCGCGTCAAGCTTCTCCATGTTCTTTTATGAACTGGTAAGTAATTAACGCCAATCGCGAAGGACCCCCCATGACCAACATCCCCCGATCGGGCCTGAACAGGCGCAACCTCCTGCGCGGGGCCGTCTTCACCTCCGGCGCGGCCCTCCTCGGTGGTTCCCTCGGAACCCTGGGCGCCACCGCCGCCTCCGCCCAGACGAGCAACCCCATCCAGGCCGCCGCCCCGGAGCTCTACTGGCGCGGCGCCTGGAACGCCCGCGCGCCCCGCTCGCCCATCCAGGTGCTGGCCAACGGGCCGAGCCACATCGTGGTCCACCACACCGCCACGCCCAACAGCACCGACTACTCGCTCGACCACGGACTGAACCTGTCCAAGTCGATTCAGAACTACCACATGGACTCCAACGGCTGGATCGACACCGGCCAGCAGCTCACCATCAGCCGCGGCGGGTACGTCATGGAGGGTCGCGACCGCACCCCGGAGGCCATCAACGCCGGTCAGCACGTCGTCGGCTCCCACGTGGGCAACTACAACAGCACGACCATCGGCATCGAGAACGAGGGCACCTACACGAGCGCGAGCCCGACCCAGGCCCTGACCGACTCGCTGGTGGAGACCCTGGCCTGGCTGTGCGGCGCCTACGGGCTCAACCCGAGCGCGATCGTCGGCCACCGGGACTTCAACGCCACGGCCTGCCCCGGCGACGTGCTGTACGCCATGCTTCCCGACCTGCGCAACCGGGTCACCCAGACCATGGGGGCGCTCGACATCCCCATCGCCGCCGCTCGCGCCGCCGGCGAGAACGACCCCACCTACCCGGCGGTACCCGACGACGAGCCGAGCCACGAGTTCTACCACGGCCCCGGCCGAGGCCCGGACGACATCTCGCACTAGATCCGTCCCGCGTCGCGGGCGTAGAGGACATCACCCCGTTCGGTGTCACTCTCGTCCATCCCACGGTGCCCACCATCCCCCGGTGGGCACCGTTCCCTTTCGATCAGGCTCTTCACACCCGGTTCCCCGATGCGCGCGGCACCCACCGACCGTCTGTCCCCCATCCGAGCCACACACAGGTGTCCACCGCGTGGTGACGACCCCGAAGGCCCGAATCCGTAGCGTTTTCCCCACAGCCGCGGTGATCCGTCCGTGGACTCGGTGAAGGGGAAGAACATGAAGCTGTTCCTACAGCTCCTGGCCGTCATGGTGGCCGGTGTCGTCGGTGGTCAGGCCGTCATGCTGGTCGAGGGCGACCCATGGCTCACTCTCGGTCTGGGCCTGCTGACGGCAGTGCTCACGCTGGCCCTCTACTGGTGGGTGGTCCGCCTGACCGAGGGTGGAACCGTCACGGACGTGACCCGCGAGGGTGTCTTCGCCGGCCTCGGCGGGGGGACGCTGGTCGGTGTCCTGCTGTTCGCGTGCGTCATCGTCAACATCGCCTTCCTGGGCTACTACAAGGTCGACGGCATGGGTTCGCTGACCGGCGCGGTGGGCTTGTTCGGCTTCATGGCCGCCGCCGCGGTGACCGAGGAGGTGCTGTTCCGCGGCGTCCTGTTCCGGTTCATCGAGAGGGGCGCCGGAACGTGGATCGCGGTGGTGGTGTCCTCGGTGTTGTTCGGCCTTTGGCACCTGCCCAACCCGAACGCGAGCCTGCTGGGCATCGCCATCATCACGGTCGGGGCCGGCGGCCTGCTCGCCGTCGCGTACGTGGCCACCCGCAGCCTGTGGCTGCCCATCGGCATCCACTTCGGCTGGAACTTCGCGGCCTCGGCGATCTTCAGCACCGAGGTCTCCGGCAACGGCACCCCCGCGGGCCTGTTGGACGCCACCACCTCGGGCCCGCTGCTGGTCACCGGCGGCGGCTTCGGGCCGGAGGCGAGCCTGTACTCGCTGGTCTTCCTCGTGCTCGCGACGGTGGTGTACCTGTGGGTCGCTCGTCGGCGCCGGAACCTGGTGCCCATGCGTCGTTCCGATCGCGCGGCCGCCGCTACACTCGCCGGATGAGCGCTCTTCTGCGCGTCCCCGAGCTGTGGCGCCGGCTCGACGTCACCCTCCGGGACCTCCCCCTGGTCCTCCTCCTCTTCGTCCCCTCGTTCATGCCGATGTTCTTCAACTACGGCACGCAGGTCGGAGGGGTGCCGGACCGGCCCTTGGACACCATCGCCGTCGTGGTGATCGCCCTACAGAGCTTCCCGCTCGCCCTTCGTCGGCGGTGGCCCACACTCTGTCTGGCGCTGATCGCGGTCGGCTTCGCCGTCGACCAGCTCCTCGGCTACCACACGGTCGCCGGTACCGGCCTGGCCATCGCCGTGCTGAGTGCCGGGGTGCACCTGGAGCGGCAGCGGCGCCTCACCGCGCTGCTGTTCTCCCTGGCGTACCTGCCGCTGGCGGTCGTGCTGTACCAGATCGGCACCGGTGAGCCGGTGAGCGAGTTCGTGGTGTTCTACCTGGCGGTGGCCCTGGTGTGGGGCATCGGTTCGTGGGTGCGCTCCACCCGGATCGCCGAGGCCGAGCGCCGTCGCCGGGTCGCCCAGGACGTCTTGGTCGCCGAGCGGGCCCGCATCGCCCGCGAGCTGCACGACGTGGTCACCCACCACGTGACGGCCATGGTGGTGCAGACGGAGGCCGCGCGGTACCTGACGGCAGCGCCCGACCGCCTCGACCAGGCACTGGCCTCGGTCACCGACACGGGACGTCGAGCCACCTCCGACCTGCGGCGTCTGCTCGAACTGATCGACCCCGACCACGGCACCGATCAGGGCGCCGACCACGGATCCGAGACCCGCATGCCGCATACCGGTGTTCTGTCGGAGCTCGTGGAGCACACCCGCGAGGCGGGGCAGCCCGTGGCGTTCACGGAGGAGGGCGCCCCGTCCGAGCCGTCGGGCAGCGCCGACTTCGTGGCCTTCAGGGTCGTGCAGGAGGCCCTGACCAACGCACTCAAGTACGCCCACGGCACCCCCACCTCGGTTCGGGTGCGCCACGGAAAGAAGGACATCACGGTGCGGATCGACACGGACGGATCCGGGACTCAGGTCTCGTCCACGGGTGGGAGCGGACGGGGTCTGAACGGCCTGCGCGAACGCGTCGAGGTGCTGGGCGGTGACTTCAGCGCGGGTGAACGTGACGGCGGCGGCTTCGCCGTGCAGGCGCGCGTGCCCGTGGGAGGCCGCTCGTGAGCGAGACCATCCGGGTCCTGGTCTGCGACGACCAGATGCTGATCCGCACCGGTCTGACCACCGTCATCGACGCCCAGCCGGACATGGAGGTGGTCGCCGAGTGCGGTAACGGCAAGGAGGCGGTCGACCTCTGTGCCCGGTCGAAGCCGGACGTGGTCGTGATGGACGTGCGCATGCCGGTGCTCGACGGCATCGAGGCCACCCGTCTGTTGGCCGGGGTCGGGGTGGCCGAGCCGACCAAGGTGCTCGTGGTGACCACGTTCAACCTGGACGAGTACGTGTACGAGGCGTTGCGCGCGGGGGCCAGCGGGTTCCTGCTCAAGGACGCGCCGCCGGCCCAACTGCTGCACGGGATCCGGACCGTGTCCACCGGCGCGGCGCTGCTGGACCCCGAAGTGACCCGGCAGCTCGTGGGTACCTACGCCGCCCGGGTCCGACCGGTCGATCGGGATCAGAAGGACACCCCGTTGACCCCCCGCGAGCTGGAGGTGCTGCGCCTGATCGCGGAGGGTCTGTCCAACCGGGAGGTCGCCTCCGCGCTCACTCTGAGCCAGGAGACGGTGAAGACCTTCGTGTCACGGATCCTCACCAAGCTGAACCTTCGTGATCGTGTGCAGGCGGTCGTCTACGCCTACCGCCAAGGCCTGGTGGCCTGAGACGTTCGGTGTCCGCCCCGGCTCCGGAGCGTGTGCTCGCCCCGGAGCCGCACCACTTCGAGGGAGACGACCGACGACAGGGTCGTCCCGCCCGCCGGGTCACTCGACGCTGTCGGAGTCAGCCGATCGGATCGACGCCGAGCCCACGCAGGAAACCGAGATTGTCGTACTGCACCCATTCCTCGGCCAGCAGACCGTCCTCGTCGTAGCGGAAGAAGTTGATCAGTTCGAGCCGCATCGGTTTTCCGGTCGGCTCGATGGGTCCGATGGGCGAAGCGTCGAAGCGGGCGGTGAACACGCCCGACATCGATGTGCGGGCGGCGATGAACGCACCTTCGGCGACGAGTTCCCTGCGCTCACAGGCGAAACCCTCGAAGGCGCCCCGCATCGCCGCGAAGAACGACCTGAGCTCCGGGTACCCCATGTCGCCGTCCGGGCCGTGGAAGACGAAGTCCTCGGCGAAGTAGCGGTCGAGCTTCTCGTCGTCGGCCACCGCGATGGCCTCGCGACCGATGCGGATCAACGCCCGAGAGCGGGCGTCGTACCTGGTGTCGTCGGGCGAGATGAATTCACTCATGGCGGGTTTCCTGTCTCTGGTTTTTCGACCGTCGATGGTTCCAACACCTCCCCGCCACGGACCTAGTCCCTAATCAATATGCAGGTCTTTGCCAATATCCATAACCTTTCCGCATGGCTAGGCTGGGACCATGCCCGACATCTCAATGAGCGCGCTGCGCGTCGTGCGCGCCGTGGCCACGCACAAGTCCCTGAGCGAGGCCGCCCGGGCCCTCGGGTACTCCCAACCGGCGGTCTCACGCCAGGTGGCCGCGGCGGAGGTCGCCGTGGGAAAGGCGCTCTTCGTCCGCCACCCGCGCGGTGTGTCCCTGACCCGTGCGGGCACCGTGGTCGCCCGATTCGCCACCGAGACCCTCACCCGACTCGAACACCTCGAACAGAGCATCGAAGAACCCGCCTCCGACCGGGAACTGCGGGTACGGGTGGGAGGCTTCCCGGCCGCGAACGCCGCCCTGTTCCCCCGGGCCCTGGCCCGTCTGACGGAACAGCATCCGAGGGTGGCCTTCACCTTGGCCGAGGCGTCGTCCCCGGCCCTCGTTCAACAGGTCTCCGCTGGACGCCTCGACGTCGCGGTCGTCGCCATGGGGCAGGGCCTGCCTCAGGCCGCCTTGGAAGGCCTGCGGACCACCCCTTTGGAAACCGGCGAACTGTGTGTGGGCATACCGACCGGGCACCGACTCCACGGCACGGCCCGCGTGCCCTTGGCGGAGATCGCGAACGAGCCGTGGATCGTCGGGCGGGGGTCGCGCGAGGAACCGCGTTTCGGCGCCTGGCCGACGCTCGCGGATCCCGTCGTCCGATGCCGTGCCCGCAGCTGGACCGCCCGTCTCGGCCTGGTCTCCGCGGGGCTCGGGATCTGTCTACTACCGGAGATGCTCGCGCCCTCGGTACCCGCCGGTGTCGGCGTCGTACGGGTCGAGGACCCCACGTGGCTGGGTCGATCGGTGTTGGCCCTCACCCCGTGGGAGAGCACCGAACTCCACGAGCTGGTCACCGGCTCACTTCGTGAGGCGGCCTCCGCCATACGCGAGGAGACGCCCTGACCCGAACCGAAGGGGAGGGGGCGGGCGCGGGCCCCGAGCCCGCACCCGCCCCCCTTCGTCGCGGCGTGGATCAGTGGTCGGCGCGGCCCTTCGCGGCGGTGGTGACGAGGTCGCTCTTGGGGAGCTCCTGCCCACCGGAGACGGCCCCGGCCCACGCCTCGGTGTCGGCGACCGCGGCCCAGTTCGAGTGCAGCAGGACCATGAGGGTCTCGTGCACCTGCCGGGCGCTGACCGCCCCGGCCTCGTTGGCCATGTGGATGGCGCCGGTCGCGTCGGAGAGGACCTCGATCGTGAACCCGAGACGTTCGGCGTCGGCGGCGCTGCCGAGGACGCAGTTGTTGGTCATGTAGCCGACCAGGGTGAGGGTGTCGATGTCGTTCGCACGCAGCCAGTCCGCCAGGTCGGTGCCGGCGAAGACGCTGGAGAGGTTCTTGGTGATGTGCTTGGCCGCGTCACCGGTGCGGGCCTTCACCTCGGGCTGGAGTTCGTATCCGGGGGTGCCGGCGACGAACGCCGGGGCGCCCTCGGGGTACTGGTGCCGGACCACGACCACCGGCAACTCGGCCTGCTTCGCCACGTCCAGGCTCTGGAGGATCCGGGCGAGGGACTCTTCCCGGGGCGGGTACTCGATGTTCAGCGGACCGTCGAAGTACTCCTGCTGGACGTCGACGAGGACGAGGGCTCGGCGCGGAGCGGACATGGTGCTCTCCTTCACGTTCGGTTCGTGGCGGGGAACGCCACCGATTCCGATCCTCTCCGTTCACGACCGGGTAGCGTGAGTGGCAGATAAGCACACCTTCGATGGAATCAGGACAACACATGCGGATCGCCGTTCGCGTCTTCGACGGGATCACCACCTTCCACCTCGCCGCGCCGCTGCTCGTGTTCGGCGAGCTGTCCCGCCGATACCCGGACTCGGGCTGGACCACGACGGTCTGGAGCGACGACGGGTCCCCTGTCCGCACCGAGGAGGGCGTCACCATGGGCGACCTGCACGGTCCCTCTGTCTCCGAGCACGCCGACCTGCTCGTCTTTCCCTCCTGGCCGGTCCACCTCCCGGAACCCGAACCCGGGTTGAGGGACCTGATCCGCGCCGCGCACGCGCGGGGAGCGGGGATCGCCGGGTTGTGCCTGGGTTCCTTTCCGGTGGTGGGGAGCGGGATCCTCGACGGACGCACCGCGGCGACCCACTGGTCCGCCGCCGAGGAACTGGCCGTGCGACATCCCGCCGTCCAGGTGAGCCCGAACGCGTTGTACCTGGATCACGGGGACGTACTCACCTCGGCGGGCACGGCCTCCGCGCTCGACGCCTGCCTGCACATCGTCCGCGCCCGACTCGGTTCGGAGGTCGCCGCGACGGTCGCCCGGCACCTCGTCATCGCGCCCCATCGTGAGGGCGACCAGGCCCAGTACATCGATCGGCCGGTCCTCGACGATCCCGAGGAGGGGGCGATCGGCGAGACGATGGCGTGGGCGTTGGAGAACCTGGACCGGTCTTTGACTGTGGAGGCGCTGGCTGGGCGCGCGAGCATGAGTCCTCGCAACTTCTCGCGCCGCTTCCGCGAGACCACGGGCATGAGCCCGGCCCGCTGGATCCTCAGCCGACGCCTCGACGAAGCGCGCCGGTTGTTGGAGACGACCGACCGACCCATCGCCCAGATCGCCGCCGCGTGCGGGTTCGCCAGCGCCGTCACCTTCCGGCAGAACTTCACCGCGCGCTACGCGACCACGCCCACGTCCTACCGGAACCGCTTCACCGACCACGCCGAGGTTCCCGTGGAGCATTCCGCGTAGTCGGTGACGTCGTCGGGTCGGGCCGGACCCGGTGGCACCGCGAACACGTTCGCGATGCCACCGTTCGGAATGCCGCCGGTCAGGGTTCTCGCGCCGGTGGTCAGATCGGGAAGCCGCCCGCGATAACGACCGCCTGGCCCATCGCCATCACGGCCGTCAGCCCCGAGTGCAAGGCCACGCCGAAGGCCAGGGTGGACAGGTTTCGCTTCCGGCGCGGGGCCCGATGCCGGCCCCGGGGCTTGGCGGGGGCCATGCCGGGGAGGTCGGCGAGGAACGCTTCGTCGGCGGCCGTTGTCTTCCTGCTCTCGCGAGCTTCCCTCTCGGCCTGTTCCCGCCGTTCACGCGCCACGATCATCCAGTGTGGAAGTTCGCCGTGTTCGAGCATGTAGGCGACTCGGGGGTTGCCCCGCATCTGTCGCAGCAACCGCTCCCGTCGGGCTTGATCCGTTTCCGGCGGGGTGTACACGGGTTCAAAGGGGCCCCGGCGCGAGGTGGTCGGGCGGGAGGAGCCAGGCCGGGAGAACCGCTGTCCCCGAGGCGCGGCCAGTACGGAACGCACCCTGTGGTCTGCCGCTGCCGGTGTGCCCGGCCCGTCGCGGAAGGGGGCCGGGGATGTGGCGAAGGTGTGACTCTGAGTCCGGTCATGCGACACAATGGCCATGTCGGCAGCTTTCTTTCGTTGAATCCGGGTTGGTTGTCGGCCTGCTCTGGGGGTGTTTGCGCACCCGCCAGAGCTTTTTCTTGGGGTCCTCAGGCGGCGTCCGGCGGCTCGGGGTCAATCCGAGTGGCGCCCAGGTGGCGGTGGGCGAGCCGGCGCAGGAGTTCGGTACGGGTGGGAGCGGTGATGCGCTCGAAGCGATCGCCCTCACCGGCCCAAGTGAGCGGGCGGCGAGCCACGTAGCGCTCGTGGGGCGGCCGGCCCTCGATGGTCAGGTCCCAGTGCCGGTAGATCAGGGTGCACAGGACCCGCTCGGGGATGGGCAGTTCGCCGTCCGTTGAGTCCTGAGCCCGTGCCGGACGCGGAACGACCATCCGGGGGCCGGCCGCGTCGACGCGGCCGGGCGTGGGGTGGTCGGCGATGGCCTGGTCGATCAGCTGCGTGGCCAGCTCGGCATCCCCTTCCTGGTGGGCGATGCGCAGCGCGTCGCCGATGAGCGGAAGCCGGTTGCGCAGGGTGTGGGAGTACCAGTCACCGAGCTGCCCGGGGGTCAGGTGCGGCGGCGGGCGCAGGGCGTCTTCGACGGTGGCGAACAGGTTTGCGGTGTGGGCGTCGAGCATCAGATCGCTACCTCCAGCCGCTGGAGTCCGGTGAGCACGTCGCGAAGAACGTCCAGGGGGACAGTGTCCAGCGGCCGGCGGGGAGCCGGGATCAGTGGCGGGCGAGGCGAGCCCGGCTGGTGACCGCCGGAAGAGGTTCGGGGAGACGAGGCGTAGATACGCACCCGGCCGGCCTTGCGGAGGCGACGACGGTGGTTCGGATCGGCGACGCGGTGACGCACGTACGCCGGATCGGACAGGTTCAGGTAACGCGACATGGCGCGGCTCCTGGCGCTCAAGGTGCCGGGTGTGTGACCCGATCGGGTTAGGTAGACTCTATTTAAAACGGTGATTCACCGTTTTTCAAGCCCAACTAGTGAACTGGATCAAGTGAAGACGAGAAAGTGAAACGGACATTGGCCCCAAGGCGCCCTCGGCAATACCATCGACGCATGCCCGACCCCACTGGCGACTTCAGCCCGACCATCCGCCGCCGTAGGCTCTCTGAGGAGCTGAAACAGTTGCGTACGGCATCGGGGTTCACCCTGGAGCAGGCAGCCCAGAAGCTCGAATGGAGCAGGGCGAAAATCGCCAACATCGAGACAGGCAAGCGACTCCGGCCCTACGTGACCGACATCGCTCTCCTGCTCGACGTCTACAACGTGACTGACACCAAGCGTCGTGAGGCCCTCTTCGAACTGACACGGCAATCCCGTGTCAAGGGCTGGTGGACCAGGTACTCAGACTTCGCGGGGGCGTACTTCGGGTTCGAGGCCGAAGCCTCGTCCATCGCGACCTATCAAGTCGGCGCCATCCCTGGGTTGCTTCAGACACCCGAGTACACAGCTGCTTCTGCCCGAGCAGCTCTCACAGCGTCGGATGACATTGACCGGGTCGTGGCAGCAAGAGAACGACGCCAGCAGATCCTCAAGCGAGAGACCCCTCCCCGCCTGTGGGCGATCATTGACGAGGCAACCCTCGCCCGGCCTGCCTCAGCGTCAGAGCCTGCGGTGATGAAAAGGCAGATCCGGCACTTGTTGGCTGCGACGGAGCAGTCGAACATCACCGTGCAGGTACTGCCCTTCGCTACCGGGTTGCATGCGGGGACCGGTGGCCCATTCGTCCTCCTGGACTTCCCCAACCCTGCAGACCGACCAATCGTGTACCTGGAGACCAGGCACGATGGTCTTTATCTGGAGACTCCGGACCAAATCGCGGACTACCGCGATGTCCTAGACCACCTCCAGGGCACAGCTCTGTCCCCGGCAGAGTCGTCCCACCACCTGACCCGACTCATCGACTAGGACTCACCCGACGTGCACCTCACCCACCCTCTGACCTTCCACAAGAGCAGCTACAGCACCACCGCGCAGGAGTGCGTCGAAGTCGCCGAGTTCCCCAGCGGCGCTGCTGTTCGGGATACACAGAACAGAGAGATCGGGCACCTTGCGTTCCCTTCCTCGGAATGGGCCGCGCTCTTGAGCGCTACGGTCAAGGATTAGCAGCGCAGCCAAAATCCCCTGAAAGAGCGCCTGTGAACATCAACTCCACCCTCGGCACACTCAACTTCCGTACCTCCAGTTACAGCGACCGAAGCAACTGTGTCGCCGTCGCCGACCTTCCCGGGGGCGCCGTGGTCCGCGACTCCAAGCACCCTGAGCGCGGCCACCTGGCGTTTTCTGGAACGGAGTGGATCGCCCTGCTGCGCACCGCGCGATCGTAGGCAAGCGAGGGAGCCCACGTCAGCGCGGGTTCCCTTCGCTGATCTCCACGGGCACCGCGCCCTGGCTTCAGGGCTGACGAATACCAGACCTCTGCTACGCCAGTGCGGCGTAGAGTTCAAGGAGTACCGGCTGTCGCACCGTCCACCCCCTTGCCGACGGCTGACGATGATCCACCACTAGCGGGTAAGACCGATCCGGCCGAGTATGTCGGTGCCCGGGGATCGCTCTGCTCGCTTCAGACGACAACGTGGACTCTGACCTGCACCAGTGCTATCATCGGAAACATCATGATCAGCCCGTTGCCGCAAGGCGCGGGCTGATTTTCTTGCATAAGGTGCCTCACGTTCAGGGAAAGCTCACGGTGGAGTACACGAAGCCTTGGCTGGCGCTTGAGCAGCTGGCGAGTCGGGGAGTTGACGTAGGTGACCGCGAGCATGCGGTAGCACTACTCAAGTCGACGGGCTACTACCGACTTACCGGATATCTCTACCCGTTCCGGAATTCCGAGCAATACAAGGACGACGAGGGTCGCGTCCGCACTCGCGTGCTCAGCGACTACAGGGCGGGCACAGCCCTGCATGATGTCGAGTCGGTCATCAACTTTGACCGGCGATTGCGCATGCTCGTTCTGGACGGCATCGAACGCATTGAAGTTGCCCTGCGGATGTAGATCGGATACGTGCTCGGTTGCACCTCCGCCTTTGCGCACGAAGACTCCGCCAGTTTCACCGAGGCTTTCACCAAGACGAGTACCGACCCCGAAACCGGGAAGACCGTACCTAGTTCGCACACAAAGTGGTTGCGACGGGTGGAAGAGCGGCGGGCCAAGTCCGACGAACTGTTCGTCGCGCACTTCCGAGACAAGTACGACGATCGAATGCCGGTCTGGGCACTTACCGAGATCCTGGAGCTGGGACAGATCTCCGTCCTTTATCGGGGGATGCTTCAGCAGGACGCCGAAGCGATCGCCATGGAATTCGGAGCGCCGACCAAGAAGATCATGGTCAGCTGGCTCGCCAGTCTGAACTACGTGCGGAACGTGGCCGCGCACCATGCCCGGCTGTTCAACAGGCAGGGCTCCGGCAAAGTCGGGTGGTGGGTCTGTGACCTGCTTCTTCGTAGAGCGAACAAGCAGAAGCGGACGTGTCCGGCCCGGTTGGATGGAAGTTCTTCACGCTGCCATCGGTCCGAGGAACACGCCCGCTTATGCCATCGTCTCACCCCGGCGAGCTCATCGTCGAACCCGTCTCTCGCCAGGACCACCTCCTCCATGTCCTGGCGCGTGTGCCGGACCCACGCAAACCCCGCGGACGACGCCACACCCTGGCCGCGCTGACCGCCGTGGCCGTCTGCGCGGTCCTGGCCGGAGCCAAAGGGTTCACCGCGATAGGTCAGTGGGCCGCCCAGACCACCACCGACACACTCACCGCCCTGGGAATGGTGCGAGGAGCAGCTGACGAGGCGACCTTCCGCCGTACCTTCGCTCGCCTGGACGCCGACCTGCTCGATCAGGTGCTGGGCGCTTGGGCCGCCACCCGCTTGACCGTGGTCAATGGGCTGCGGGTCATCTCCTTGGACGGCAAGACCCTGCGCGGTGCCCGCACCGGCACCGAACGGGCCCGCACCTGGTAGCGGCCCTGTGCGGCACCACCACCCTGGGGCAGGTCGGTGTGGACGCCAAAAGCAACGAGATTCCCGCCGTGCGGGACCTGCTCGGTCTCCTGGACATCGACGGAGCGGTCGTCACCCTCGACGCGATGCACACCCAGACCGACACCGCCACCACCATTCGGGGCGGGGGCGCCCACTACGTCTTCACCGTCAAGGCCAACAACAAACACCTCTACGCC